>NZ_JBHUFU010000022.1:0-67543 GCF_042681365.1 Streptomyces desertarenae
GCTGTTGAGTTCTCAAGGAACGGACGCTTCCTTCGGAACCCCTTCCCAGGGCCCCTCCGGGCGCTTCCCTTCGGTGTTTTCCACCTTACCAGAACCTTTTTCCGGTCCGTTTCCGTCCCGTTCTCCGGTTCCGGCTCCCGGGATCCTGTCGAAGCGCGATTGCTTCCGGTTCCCGTTCGGCGGTTCCCCAAACGTACTGGAGCGGGGCGCCCGGATGCAAATCCGGGCGCCCCGCTCTCTGTTGGTCCTGGGACCGGGGCCTCAGACCTCGACCACCACCGGAAGGATCATGGGACGCCGGCGGTAGTTGTCCGACACCCACCGGCCCACCGTGCGGCGGATCAGCTGCTGAATCTGGTGGGGCTCGGAGACCCCGTCCTGAGCGGCCTTGGCCAGGGCCTCGTCGATCTTGGGGACCACGGAACCGAAGTCGCTGTCGTCGATGCCGGAGCCCCTGGAGTGGATGTGCGGACCAGCGGTGATCTTCCCGGTGCTGCTGTCCACCACCACGAAGACCGAGATGATGCCCTCCTCTCCGAGGATGCGGCGGTCCTTCAGCGAGGTCTCGGTGACGTCCCCGACGGAGAGGCCGTCGACGTAGACGTACCCCGCCTGGACCTTGCCGACGATCTTCGCCCTGCCGTCGACCAGGTCGACCACCACGCCGTCCTCGGCGATGACGATGTGGTCCTTGGGGACACCCGTGAGGGCGCCCAGCTCCGCGTTGGCGCGCAGGTGGCGCCACTCGCCGTGGACCGGCATCAGGTTCTTCGGCCGGCAGATGTTGTAGAAGTACAGCAGCTCGCCGGCCGAGGCGTGGCCCGAGACGTGGACCTTGGCGTTGCCCTTGTGGACGACGTCGGCGCCCCACCGGGTCAGCCCGTTGATCACGCGGTAGACCGCGTTCTCGTTGCCCGGGATCAGGGACGAGGCGAGGATCACCGTGTCACCCGGGACGATGCGGATCTGGTGGTCGCGGTTGGCCATGCGCGACAGCGCGGCCATCGGCTCGCCCTGCGACCCGGTGCAGACGAGGACCACCTCGTCGTCCGGCAGGTCGTCCAGCGCCTTGACGTCCACGACCAGGCCGGCGGGGACCCTGAGGTAGCCGAGGTCCCGGGCGATGCCCATGTTGCGGACCATCGACCGGCCGACGAACGCGACGCGGCGGCCGTGCTCGTGGGCGGCGTCGAGGATCTGCTGGATGCGGTGGACGTGACTGGCGAAGCTCGCCACGATGATGCGCTTCTGCGCTCCGGCGAAGACCTGGCGCAGCACCTGGGAGATGTCGCGCTCGTGCGGGGTGAAGCCCGGCACCTCGGCGTTGGTGGAGTCCGACAGCAGCAGGTCGATGCCCTCCTCGCCCAGGCGGGCGAAGGTCCGCAGGTCGGTGAGGCGGCGGTCCAGCGGGAGCTGGTCCATCTTGAAGTCGCCGGTGTGGACCACCATGCCGGCCGGAGTGCGGACGGCGACGGCGAGGGCGTCCGGGATGGAGTGGTTGACCGCCACGAACTCGCAGTCGAAGGGGCCGATGCGCTCGCGGTGCCCCTCCGCCACCTCCAGGGTGTACGGCCGGATGCGGTGCTCCTGGAGCTTGGCCTCGATGAGGGCCAGGGTGAGCTTGGAGCCGATCAGCGGGATGTCCGGCTTCTCCCTCAGGAGGTACGGGACACCGCCGATGTGGTCCTCGTGCCCGTGGGTCAGGACGATGCCGTCGATGTCGTCCAGCCGGTCCCGCACGGAGCTGAAGTCCGGCAGGATCAGGTCCACGCCGGGCTGCTCCTCCTCCGGGAACAGGACGCCGCAGTCGATGACGAGCAACCGCCCGCCGTATTCGAAGACGGTCATGTTGCGGCCGATCTCGCCCAGGCCGCCCAGCGGGGTGACGCGCAGGCCGCCCTCGGGGAGCGCCGGCGGCGGGCCGAGTTCGGGATGCGGATGGCTCAAAAGTCTCTCCTCATCACGCACGCCACGCGCCCCCGCGGGGCACGTGGCGCGCGATCGTCGTGCACGTGCGGTTGTCGTTCCGTATGAAGTTGTGAAGCCTGTGTCAGAGCTGTACCCCACCGGCTGCGAGATCGCGCTTGAGCTGCTCGGTCTCCTCCGGGGACAGCTCGACGAGCGGCAGGCGCAGGGGGCCGGCGGGCAGGCCCTGGAGGGCGAGCGCGGCCTTGGTGGTGATCACGCCCTGGGTGCGGAACATGCCGGTGAAGACCGGCAGCAGCTTCTGGTGGATCTCCGTCGCCTTGGCGACGTCGCCGCCGAGGTGGGCCTCGAGCATCGCACGCAGTTCGGGGGCGACCACGTGGCCGACGACCGAGACGAAACCGACGGCGCCGACGGAGAGCAGCGGCAGGTTGAGCATGTCGTCACCGCTGTACCAGGCGAGCCCGCTGGCGGCGATGGCCCAGCTCGCGCGGCCCAGGTCGCCCTTGGCGTCCTTGTTGGCGACGATCCTGGGGTGCTCGGCCAGCCGGACGATGGTCTCGGTGTTGATCGGGACGCCGCTGCGGCCGGGGATGTCGTAGAGCATCACCGGCAGGTCGGTGGCGTCGGCGATGGCCGTGAAGTGCCGGTACAGCCCCTCCTGCGGAGGCTTGCTGTAGTACGGCGTGACGGCCAGCAGACCGTGGGCGCCCGCCCGCTCGGCGGCCCGGGCCAGCTCCAGACTGTGCCGGGTGTCGTTGGTGCCGGCTCCGGCGACGACGTGGGCCCGGTCTCCGACCGCCTCGACCACGGCGCGCACGAGCCGGGCTTTCTCCTCGTCGCCGGTGGTCGGGGACTCGCCGGTGGTGCCGTTGACGATCAGGCCGTCGTTGCCGGCGTCCACCAGGTGGGCGGCGAGCCGCTGCGCGCCGTCGAGGTCGAGTTCACCGTCTTCGGTGAACGGCGTGACCATCGCGGTCAGGACCCGCCCGAAGGGCGTCTGCGGTGTGGAGGTCGGAGCCATGGGTCCCACGCTACTCGCAGCCTGTGGTGCGATGCTCCCTCGGGAGGCCGGTTGCGGAGCCCGACACTGTCCGCTCGGGGGTTCAGACAGTGCCGGGTCCGTGGAAAGAGCGTAGACGAACATCGCCAAAAGCCGCAATCCGGACACCGTTCCCGAGGGTCCGCCTCCCACCCGGAGCCGCTACGGCGCCACCCGCCCGTTGGCGTTGAACGCCGCGTGGGTCAGCGGCATGAGCCGCGCCCAGTGCTCCTCCATCCGCTCGGCGACCATCTCGATCTCCCGCTGCGGGAAGGAGGGCACCTTCGCCAGCTCGTGCTGCGTGCGCAGTCCCAGGAAGTGCATCAGCGAGCGGGCGTTGCAGGTCGCGTACATCGACGAGTACAGGCCGACCGGCAGGGCCGCGCGGGCCACCTCGCGGGCGATGCCGGCGGCCAGCATCTCCCGGTAGGCCTCGTAGGAACGGCGGTAGGACTCCTCCAGCGCCTCGGTGACGAGCTTGTGCTGCTCCGCGGTCCCCTCGACGAACCGGTACTTGCCCGGGCGGCCCTCCTGCACCAGCCTGCGGGAGGCGTCGGGGACGTAGAAGACCGGCTCCAGCTCCCGGTAGCGGCCGGACTCCTCGTTGTAGCTCCAGCCGACCCGGTGGCGGTGGAACTCCCGGAAGACGAACAGCGGCGCGCTGATGAAGAAGGTCATCGAGTTGTGCTCGAACGGGCTGCCGTGCCGGTCGCGCATCAGGTAGTTGATCAGTCCCTTGGAGCGCTCCGGGTCCTTCTCCAGCTCGTCCAGGGACTGCTCGCCCGCCGTGGAGACCCGCGCCGCCCACAGCACGTCGGTGTCTGCGGCGGTGTGCTTGACCAGCTCGACGGTCATGTCACTGCGGAAGCGGGGGGTGGAGGGATCGGGCACCTGGGAGGTCCTTCCGGTCTCGTCGCTGCGGGGCGCGACCAGCCTACGGGGGCCGCGCCGCCGGACGGAGCCGGGACCGGGCGGCGGCGCCGGGGGCCGCACGGCGGGCACGGCGGTGATGTTTCCCCGTTTGTTACCGAAAACGGGCACACCGTCGAACGGGTGGACGTTCTCCGTACGACAGCGCAGACCGTCGTACGAGGAGCCCGAACCCCATGGACCGCCGCGAAGAGTCCGTTCCCTTCGCCTTCACCGCCGAGTCCGAGCGGTTCCGCAGCAACGTCACGCCCCCGCGCGTGCGCCCGACGGGATCGCAGATCGCCGGCCGCGTCCTGCTGGGTCTGGTCGTCGTGGCCGGGCTGATCGGCTCCCTGCTGCTGGGCATACCCGCCCTGGAGACTCCGGACGCGCCGGGAGGCCGGCCGGACGGGCCGACCGCCGCCGAGGGCCGCTGATAATCTCCTCGCTCACAGACTCCCCACCGAACGTGCCTGTGAGCGAGGATCCCGTGCCCCTGCACTTCCTGACGGCCGACGGCGAACCGGACGCCGCCCTCTCGGAAGCTCCGCTGCCGTACGAGGAGCGTGAACGGTGGCGGCGTCCGTACCGGCCCGGCCCGTGGCGTGTCGCCGCGTCGGCCGTGGCGCTGCTGATCGCCTCCTACCTGCTGCTGTCCACCCTGATCATCGCCATGGCGGGCACCGCGGCGGAGGCCGGGGCGTGCCTGGCCGCGGCGGCGCTGGTGATCGCCTACGCGCTGCGGATGCTCCGCGTGGGGGTGTGGGTCAGTTCCCACGGGATACGCCGGGTCTCGCTGTTCAGGACGGTGACGCTGGCGTGGCGAAACGTCACGTCGGTGCGGACCGCGCAGCAGCCGGTTCGGTGGCTCGGTCTGCCGCGCACCGTGCAGGGCCAGGCGCTGCTCGCCGGATCGCGCGAGAGCGGGGCCGCACAGACGCTCCTCACCGACCACGACGCCGACTTCCTGGCGCGTCCGGAGGCCTTCGACCGGGCTGCGGACATGGTCGAGGCCTGGGCCGCGGAGTACCGCCGCCACCCGTGAGCGCGCCGCTCCGCCCCCCCCCGGCGCCGTCCGGCGCCGTCTCCCGTCCGAGCGGGGGCGGCGGACGGCGCCGGAGGCAGGGCGGCGGGGGCCTGTCAGCGGCCGTCGCCGCGGACGGGCTTGCCGTCGTGCAGGGCGATGGCCCGCTGCATCGCCTTGCGGGCCCGAGGAGTGTCCCTGGCGTCGTGGTACGCGACGGCCAGCCGGAACCAGCAGCGCCAGTCGTCCGGTGCGGCTTCCGCCTCGGCCTTGCGGCGGGCGAAGACCTCGTCGGCCGAGGCCCGGTCCACCCGGCCGCCCGGGGTCCGCTCCGGCCCGTCCTGCGGCAGCCCGCCCTCGGCCTCCAGCTCCCGCGCCAGCCGGCCCGCGTTCCGCGCGAAGCGGGTGTTGTGCCACAGGAACCAGACGCCGACACACGGCAGCACGAAGGCCACGGCGCCCATCCCCATCGCGGCGGGCTCGCCC
Source organism: Streptomyces desertarenae (assembly GCF_042681365.1). Classification (NCBI taxonomy): domain Bacteria; kingdom Bacillati; phylum Actinomycetota; class Actinomycetes; order Kitasatosporales; family Streptomycetaceae; genus Streptomyces; species Streptomyces desertarenae. The sequence continues at coordinate 5,388 of NZ_JBHUFU010000022.1, forward strand.
GTGCGCAGCAGCAGCACGCCCTCCAGCGCCACCACCGCGAAGACGACGACCAGCGCGGTGGCGAGGAAGGCGTAGGTGATCTTTCCGCCCACGGCCCTCAGTCCAGGTCCAGGAAGTTCTCCAGCCCCACGGTAAGCCCGGGGGCGTCCACCACCCGGCGCACGCCCAGCAGGATGCCCGGCATGAAGCAGCTGTGGTGGAGCGAGTCGTGGCGGATGGTGAGGGTCTCGCCGGTGTCGCCGAGCAGCACCTCCTGGTGGGCCAGCAGGCCCCGCAGGCGCACCGCGTGCACCGGGACCCCGTCCACGTCGGCCCCGCGGGCGCCGTCGAGGGCGGAGGTGGTGGCGTCCGGCTGCGGGGGGCAGCCGGCCTCGGCACGGGCGGCTGCGATGAGCTGGGCGGTGCGGGTCGCGGTGCCGGAGGGAGCGTCGGCCTTGTTCGGGTGGTGGAGCTCGACGACCTCGACGGACTCGAAGAAGCGGGCGGCCTGCTGGGCGAAGCGCATGGTGAGGACGGCGCCGATGGAGAAGTTCGGCGCGACCAGCACCCCGGTGCCCGGTGAGGCGTCCAGCCAGCCGCGGAGCCGCCCGAAGCGCTCGTCGGTCCAGCCGGTGGTGCCGACGACGCCGTGGATGCCGTGGCCGACGCAGTACTCGAGGTTGCCCATCACCGCCTCGGGGTGGGTCAGGTCCACCGCGACCTGGGCGCCTGCCCCGGTGAGGGCCTCCAGGCTGTCGTCGCGGTCGAGGGCCGCGACGAGTTCCATGTCGTCGGCGCCCTCCACGGCGCGCACGGCCTCGGAGCCGATCCGGCCCCTGGCTCCGAGGACTGCCACGCGGAGCTTGCTCATGTGCGTATGTCTTCCTTCGGGTCGCGGGCGCCGCCGCGGGGACGGCGCGGAGCGGGTGCGCCTGCCGTGGCGCCCCCGCGGGTCGGGGGCGGGTCAGGCGACGGCTTCGTCCAGGCGGGCGCTCTGCCGGTCGGTCAGCGGTCCGATGACCGAGAGCGAGGGCCTCTGGCCCAGGATCTCGCGGGCCACCGAGCGGACGTCGTCGGGGGTGACGGCGGAGATCCGCCCGAGCATGTCGTCGACCGACATCTGCCGGCCCCAGCACAGCTCGCCCTTGCCGATGTGGTTCATCAGGGCACCGGTGTCCTCCATGCCCAGCACCGTGGAGCCGGCCAGCTGCCCGACGGCGCGCCGCAGCTCCTCGTCGTCCAGCCCGTGCTCGGCGACGTGGTCGAGCTCGTCGCGGCAGATCTTCAGCACGTCGTGGACCAGGTTCGGGCGGCACCCGACGTAGACGCCGAACAGGCCGCAGTCGGCGAACCCGGACGTGTAGGAGTAGACGCTGTAGGCCAGACCGCGCTTCTCCCGGACCTCCTGGAAGAGCCGCGAGCTCATGCCGCCGCCCAGGGCCGCGCTGAGCACGCCCAGCGCCCAGCGGCGCTCGTCGGTGCGGGACAGACCGGGCACGCCCAGGACCACGTGGGCCTGCTCGGTGCCGCGGTCGAGCACCTCCACGCGGCCGGCGGTGCGGATGCGGCGCGCTCCGGTGCGCGGCCCGACGGGTTCGGCGCCGGCGTCCGCCAGCGCACCCGCCGCCTCGAACGCCTCCCGCACCTGGCGCACGACCGTGTCGTGGTCGAGGTTGCCCGCGGCGGCGACGACCAGGTGGGTGGGGTCGTAGTGCCGGCGGTAGAAGCGGGCGATGCGGTCGCGGGTCAGGGCGTTGATCGTCTCGTTGGTGCCCAGGACCGGGCGGCCCAGCGGGGTGTCGCCGAGCATGGTCCTGGCGAACAGGTCGTGGACGCAGTCGCCGGGGTCGTCCTCGGTCATGGCGATCTCCTCCAGGACGACGCCGCGCTCGGCCTCGACGTCCTCGGAGCGGATCAGCGAACCGGTGAGCATGTCGCAGACGACGTCGATCGCCAGCGGCAGGTCGGTGTCCAGGACCCGGGCGTAGTAGCAGGTGAACTCCTTCGCCGTGAAGGCGTTCATCTCGCCGCCGACCGCGTCGATCTCCGCGGAGATGTCCAGGGCGCTGCGGCGCCTGGTGCCCTTGAAGAGCAGGTGCTCAAGGTAGTGGGTGGCGCCGTTGAGGGCGGGCGTCTCGTCGCGGGAGCCGACCCGCGCCCAGATGCCGAAGGTCGCGGAGCGGACGTCCGGCACGGACTGCGTCACCACGCGCAGCCCGCCGGGGAGCACGGTCTTGCGGACGGCTCCCCCCGGGTCCCCGCCTGCGGCGGCCCTGGAGCCGCGGTGGGCGGCGGGGAGCGGGAGGGAGCGGGAGGAGTGGGCATGGGCGACGGCCCGCCCCGCCGGGGAGGCGGGGCGGGCCGTCGTACGGGGCGTGCGCGTCACTTGGCGGCGGTGTCCTTCTCGTCGTCGGCGCCCTCGGCGCTGTCCGCGCCGTCTTCCTCGTCCAGGACCGGGATCAGCGACAGCTTGCCGCGCTGGTCGATCTCGGCGATCTCGACCTGGACCTTCTGGCCGACCCCGAGCACGTCCTCGACGTTCTCCACGCGCTTGCCGCCGGCGAGCTTGCGGATCTGCGAGATGTGCAGCAGGCCGTCCTTGCCCGGCAGGAGCGAGACGAAGGCGCCGAAGGTGGTGGTCTTCACGACCGTGCCCAGGTAGCGCTCGCCGACCTCGGGCATCGTCGGGTTGGCGATGCCGTTGATGGCGGTGCGGGCGGCCTCGGCGGCCGGTCCGTCGGCGGCACCGATGTAGATGGTGCCGTCGTCCTCGATGGTGATGTCGGCGCCGGTGTCCTCCTGGATCTGGTTGATCATCTTGCCCTTGGGGCCGATGACCTCGCCGATCTTGTCCACCGGGATCTTCACGGTGATGATCCGCGGCGCGTTGGGGGACATCTCGTCGGGGACGTCGATGGCCTCGCTCATCACGTCCAGGATGTGCAGGCGGGCGTCGCGGGCCTGCTTGAGGGCCGCGGCCAGCACGGAGGCCGGGATGCCGTCCAGCTTGGTGTCGAGCTGGAGGGCGGTGACGAACTGGCGGGTGCCGGCGACCTTGAAGTCCATGTCGCCGAAGGCGTCCTCCGCACCGAGGATGTCGGTGAGGGTGACGTAGTGGGTCTCGCCCTCGACCTCCTGGGAGATCAGGCCCATGGCGATGCCGGCGACCGGGGCCTTGAGGGGCACACCGGCGTTCAGCAGCGACATGGTGGAGGCGCAGACCGCGCCCATGGACGTCGAGCCGTTGGAGCCCAGCGCCTCGGAGACCTGGCGGATGGCGTAGGGGAACTCCTCGCGCGAGGGCAGCACCGGGACGATGGCCCGCTCGGCCAGCGCGCCGTGGCCGATCTCGCGGCGCTTGGGGGAGCCGACGCGGCCGGTCTCACCGGTGGAGTACGGCGGGAAGTTGTAGTGGTGCATGTAGCGCTTGCGCGTCACCGGCGAGAGGGTGTCGAGCTGCTGCTCCATGCGGAGCATGTTGAGGGTGGTGACGCCCAGGATCTGGGTCTCGCCGCGCTCGAACAGGGCCGAGCCGTGCACCCGCGGGATCGCCTCCACCTCGGCGGCCAGGGTGCGGATCTCGGTGAGACCGCGGCCGTCGATGCGCTTCTTCTCCTTGATGACGCGCTCGCGGACCAGGGCCTTGGTCAGCGCCCGGTAGGCCGCGGAGATCTCCTTCTCGCGGCCCTCGAACTGCGGCAGCAGCTTCTCGGCGGCCAGCGCCTTGACGCGGTCCAGCTCGCTCTCGCGCTCCTGCTTGGCCGCGATGGTGAGGGCCTGGGCCAGCTCGTCGCGGACGGCCTGCTCCAGCGCCTCGTACACGTCGTCCTGGTAGTCCAGGAAGATCGGGAACTCGCCGACCGGCTTGGCGGCCTTGGCGGCCAGGTCGGACTGGGCCTTGCACAGGGTCTTGATGAAGGGCTTGGCGGCCTCCAGGCCGGCGGCGACGACCTCCTCGGCCGGCGCCTCGGCACCGCCCTTGACCAGCTCGACGGTCCTCTCGGTGGCCTCGGCCTCGACCATCATGATCGCGACGTCGCCGTCGGGCAGGACGCGGCCGGCGACGACCATGTCGAAGACGGCCTCCTCCAGCTCGCTGTGGGTGGGGAAGGCCACCCACTGGCCGCGGATCAGGGCGACGCGGGTGCCGCCGATCGGGCCGGAGAAGGGCAGGCCGGCCAGCTGCGTGGAGCAGGACGCGGCGTTGATCGCGACGACGTCGTACAGGTGGTCGGGGTTGAGCGCCATGATCGTCTCGACGACCTGGATCTCGTTGCGCAGGCCCTTCTTGAAGGAGGGGCGCAGCGGGCGGTCGATCAGGCGGCAGGTGAGGATCGCGTCCTCGCTGGGACGGCCCTCACGGCGGAAGAAGGAGCCGGGGACCTTGCCCGCGGCGTACATCCGCTCCTCGACGTCGACCGTCAGGGGGAAGAAGTCCAGCTGGTCCTTCGGCTGCTTCGAGGCGGTGGTGGCCGACAGCACCATGGTGTCGTCGTCCAGGTAGGCCACGGCGGAGCCGGCGGCCTGCCGGGCGAGCCGGCCCGTCTCGAAGCGGATCGTGCGGGTGCCGAAGGAACCGTTGTCGATGACGGCTTCGGCGTAGTGGGTCTCGTTCTCCACCAGGAAATTCTCCTCGTCTGTGTCTCCGCCCGGGTGGCGGGGACCGTGATGGTGGAGCGTCTTCCCGTACGGGCCGGTCTTCGATCGAAGCTCCCGGGATCGGTGCCCGGGGGCCACTACCGAGGACCGGCGGCGTGAGAACGCTCCGCCTCATTCGGTATGTCGTTGTGGGACCAGACTACAAAGCTTCTGCTCCCCGTGAGGTCCCGTACGCCGCGAAGGTCTTCCGCGCGTACGGCGAAGGGAGCGGCCCCCGCCGGGGGAACCGCTCCCTTCTGCGCGTGCTACCGGGCGCCCGCGGCGCCGCGGCGGATGCCCAGGCGCTCCACCAGGGCGCGGAAGCGCTGGATGTCCTTCTTCGCCAGGTACTGCAGCAGGCGGCGGCGCTGGCCGACCAGCAGCAGCAGACCGCGGCGGGAGTGGTGGTCGTGCTTGTGGGTCTTGAGGTGCTCGGTGAGGTCGGAGATGCGGCGGGTGAGCAGCGCGACCTGCACCTCGGGGGAGCCGGTGTCGCCCTCCTTGGTGGCGAACTCGGCCATGATCTGCTTCTTCGTAGCGGCGTCGAGCGACACGCGATACTCCTCGGGGTTCTTCGTGAGGCCACCGAGTGCCCCTGGTCCTGTGCACAGGGGATCTTCCGGGACTCGGGAGGCGGGGTCCGCTGGGCGCTGCCCCCAGGCTCTCCCGGAGGCGCGTACGCACACGGCCGCGGACCACCTTACCAGCCGTACGACGGGCCGATCACCGCGGGAGCGGCGCCGACGCCGCGGTGACCGGCCCGTTCGCGGGGCGTGGAGCGGTTCAGCCGGTCATGCTCCGGGCCGCGGAGTAGGCGTCCAGCACCGCCAGGCAGAGCGGGACCAGCGTCAGCAGGACGAAGCCCTCGGCGATGTCGAGGAAGCGGCCCCAGAAGGGGGTGACGCCGCGCCGCGGCACGACCAGCCCGATGGCCGTGAGCAGGGCGGCCGCGGCGGCGAGGGCGGCCGACAGCCAGATCGTCCGCAGGTCCAGGGCGCCGCCGTCCCCCGTCAGCAGCTTCTGCACCAGGTCGGCGGGCGGGTTGAGCGCCAGGCCCAGGGAGAGCAGGGCCAGCGAGACCAGGCCGGCGGCCAGCGTGCAGGCCACCTGGGCGGTGTAGCGGAACAGGCGGGCGCGCGCCAGCAGGCCGAGCCCGGTGGCCAGGGCCAGGAGCTGGCCCCAGCCGGAGTCGGAGAAGCCCAGCACGGCGCAGGCGCCGACGGCGACGGCCGCGCAGCCGCCGACGAGGCCGAGGAGCATCTCGTGCCCGCGGCGGGCCTGGGCGGCGATGCGGTCGGCGTCGACGGGGCCGGCGGTGTCGGGGGCGGCGTCCGGATCCTCGTCGTAGCGCATGGCGCCGGTGCGGGGCGGGTGGTAGCCGATGGGCAGCCGGGCGAAGCGGGCGGACAGGCCGGGCAGGAAGGCGATGGCTCCGACGGCCACCGGCACGCACACGGCGGCGGCCTCCACCGGGCGCAGCTCGGTGAGGATGGCCACGAAGGTGACGAGGGTGCCCACGGTCGAGGCGAAGGCGGCGGCGACGAACGGGCCGTCCCCGCTGGGCGTGACGGCGATCAGGGCCACGGAGGCGACCAGGACGGCCACGCACCCCAGCAGGAACTGCAGCCGGCCGACACCGGCGCCGTCCGCCGGCGGCAGCAGACCGGAGCCGGCGATCATCACGTGCGGCAGGGACGCGAGCCCGAGCGCGACGGCGGAGGAGCGGTCGTCGTAGACGCGGGCGCGCACGCCCGCGAAGGCGATCAGCAGCACCCCGGTCACGGCGGCGAGGACGCCCGGCAGGCTGTGCATGTCGTGGCGGACCGGGTCGGCGAACCACAGCACGAAGGCCATGAGCGCCAGCAGCACCACGCCGCCGACCAGGCCGGCGCCGCGCATCAGGTCGTCGCTCCACATCCTGCGGTCCCGGCTCACCGCGGAGGCGACCGCGTCGGAGACGTCGTCGAAGACGGCCGGCGGCAGCGACTCGGCGAACGGGCGGAGGCTGAGGACCTCGCCGTCCAGGACGCGCTGGGCCCCGAAGGAGCGGGAGGCGTCCAGCACGCTGCCGTCGCGGCGCACCAGGTGGTAGCCGACCGGGGCGCCCTCCTCGGGGGACTGGCCGCTGAGGCGGAGGACCTCGGGGTAGAGGTCGGCGACCGGAACGTCCTCGGGGAGCGCGACGTCGATGCGGCTGTCGGGCGCGACGATGGTGACCCGGCAGAAGCCGGTGGCGGCTGCCGGTGCAGTCGTACTCACCTCAGAGATCCCCCTCGTGGGCTGCTCACTGGCTCTCACTGGCTCCACACGATGCGCACGGCCCCTCCACGGGAACCCCGTGTCCTCCCGCGGCTCCCCACCGTCGGCCGGCCGCTCACGCTGCGCATATGTCGCGCGCCACCCTACCGCTCTCCGCCGGCGCGCACTGCCAGTAGGATCGCCCCGCGCGGACGGGGTCCGTCGCCACGGGGGCGTCGGGAGGAACACCGTCCCGCTCTGCCCGAGGGATTGATGCTTCCGTGAGTCAGATCGTCGTCAAGCGTCCGCCACGGGTGCTCCCGCCCAGCGTGCCCAGCGAGGATCTGAGGCTGGAGCCGCCCCCCGAACTCCCGCGCGGGCAGCAGGAGGGCGTGCTGTTCCAGCTCCTGCCGATGCTCGGCATGGGCGGCTCGGTCGTCTTCTTCTTCATGCCGAACGCGCACCCCTTCATGCGCATCATGGGCGTGATCATGATCGCGTCCACGCTGGCCATGCTCATCGCCACCATCGTGCGGTTCCGGCGGGGCACCCAGGGCGAGATGGCGCAGATGCGCCGGGACTACCTCAAGTACCTGGCGCAGACCCGGCGCAAGGTCCGCAGGACGGCGCAGAAGCAGCGCGACGCGCAGTACTACCTGCACCCCTCCCCGGAGCAGCTGTGGGCCCTGGTCGCCGAGGGCAGCCGGGTGTGGGAACGGCGTGCGAGCGACGACGACTTCGTGCACGTGCGCGTCGGCCTGGGCGACCAGCGCCTCGCCACCCCGCTGGTGGCGCCGGAGACGGCGCCGGTGGACGAGCTGGAGCCCCTGACGGCGGGGGCGATGCACCAGTTCCTGCAGACGCACGGCACCGTCGGGAACCTGCCGATGGCCGTCTCCCTGCGGGCCTTCTACCACCTGACGGTGAGCGGGGACCCGGAGTCGGTGCACGGCGCCGTCCGCGCCATGGTCGCCTCGCTGGTCTCCCTCCACTCCCCCGAGGACCTGGTGGTCGGGGTCGTGACCGGGCGGGACGGGACCGAACGCTGGGAGTGGGCCAAGTGGCTGCCCCACGTGCAGGCCCCCGGCGTCACCGACGGCGCGGGCAGCAGGCGGCTGATCACGGGCGACCTGGCGGAGCTGGAGCACCTGCTGGGCGCGAAGCTGGAGGGCCGTCCGCGCTTCAACTCCTCCGGGCAGCCGCTGCTGGAGCAGCCGCACGTGGTGGTCGTGCTGGACGGCGGCGCCGCGGTGCCCCCGAACGCGATGCTGGCCTCCGCCGAGGGCCTGCAGGGCGTCACGGTCATCGAGGTGGTGCCCGGTGACATCGGCAGCCCGCGCGGCGGTCTGTCGGTCGTCGTGCGCCCCGGCGAACTGCGGCTGGAGTCGGCGCACGGGGCGGTGTACGAGGGGCGGCCGGACTCTCTCTCCCCCGAGGCCGCCGAGGCGCTGGCCCGCCAGCTCGCCCCGCTGCGCATGGGCACGGGCGGTGACGACGACGAACCGCTGCTGGCCAACCTGGAGTTCACCGACCTGCTGAGCCTGGGCGACGCCGCCTCGGTGGACGTGCGGCGCACCTGGCGTCCGCGGTCGACGGCCGAGCGGCTGCGCGTCCCGATCGGCGTGGGCGAGGCCGGCCAGCCGGTCATGCTGGACCTGAAGGAGGCCGCGCAGGACGGCATGGGCCCGCACGGCCTGTGCGTCGGCGCGACCGGTTCCGGCAAGTCGGAGCTGCTGCGCACCCTCGTGCTGGGCCTGGCGGTCACGCACTCCTCGGAGACGCTGAACTTCGTCCTGGCGGACTTCAAGGGCGGCGCGACCTTCGCCGGGATGTCCCAGATGCCGCACGTGGCGGCCGTCATCACCAACCTGGCCGACGACCTGTCGCTGGTCGACCGCATGGGCGACTCCATCCGCGGCGAGCTCAACCGGCGCCAGGAGCTGCTGCGCGACGCCGGCAACTACGCCAACATCCACGACTACGAGCGGGCCCGGGCGGCGGGCGCCCCGCTGATCCCGCTGCCCTCGCTGGTGCTGGTCATCGACGAGTTCAGCGAGCTGCTGACGGCCAAGCCCGACTTCATCGACATGTTCATCCAGATCGGCCGCATCGGCCGTTCGCTGGGCGTGCACCTGCTGCTGGCCTCGCAGCGCCTGGAGGAGGGCCGGCTGCGCGGTCTGGAGACGTACCTGTCGTACCGGATCGGTCTGCGCACCTTCTCAGCCGCCGAGTCGCGCGCCGCGCTCGGTGTGCCCGACGCGTACCACCTGCCGTCGGTGCCCGGTTCGGGCTACCTGAAGTTCGGCACCGACGAGATGGTCCGCTTCAAGGCCGCCTACGTCTCGGGCACCTACCGCACCGGCACCTCCGCCGGCGACGGCGCCGCCGGGGGGCCGCTGCCCGCCGAGCGCCGGCCGGTGCTCTTCACCGCCAGGCCGGTCCCGGTGCCCGCGCCGCGGCGCGCCGAGCCCGCGCCGGCCCCCGTGCCCGCCGCGCCGGCGGACGACGACGCGCTGGCCGACACCGTCCTGGACGTCATCGTGCGGCGCCTGGAGAACCAGGGGCCGGCCGCCCACCAGGTGTGGCTGCCGCCGCTGGACCAGGCGCCGCCGCTGGACGAGCTGCTGCCGGGTCTGACGACCGTCGCCGGGCGCGGCCTGACCCAGCCCGACTGCCCGCACGCGGGCCGGCTCGCGGTGCCGCTGGGTCTGGTGGACAAGCCCTTCGAGCAGCGGCGCGAGGTGCTGGTGCGCGACTTCTCCGGCGCCGCGGGCCACATGCTGGTCGTCGGCGGCCCGCAGTCGGGCAAGTCCACCCTGCTGCGCACCCTGGTCGCCTCCTTCGCGCTCACCCACACCCCGCAGGAGGTCCAGTTCTACGGGCTGGACTTCGGCGGCGGCGGCCTGTCGGCCGTCTCCGGGCTGCCGCACGTGGGCGGCGTCGCCTCCCGGCTGGACCCCGAGCGGGTCCGGCGGACCGTGGCGGAGGTCGCCGGCGTGCTCAACCAGCGCGAGGAGTACTTCCGCGCGAACGGCATCGACTCCATCGCCACCTTCCGGCGCCGCCGGGCCCGTGGGGAGATCACCGACCAGCCGTGGGGCGACGTGTTCCTCGTCGTCGACGGCTGGGGAGCCTTCAAGCAGGAGTACGAGATGCTGGAGGCCGTCGTCACCGACATCGCCTCCCGCGGTCTGGGCTACGGCATCCACGTGGTGGTGGCCGCCTCCCGCTACATGGAGGTGCGTCCGGCGCTGAAGGACCAGTTGCTGAACCGGCTGGAGCTGCGGCTGGGCGACACCATGGACTCGGAGTTCGACCGCAAGGTCGCCGCGAACGTGCCCACCGGTGTCCCCGGCCGCGGCCAGACGCCGGAGAAGCTGCACTTCATGACCGCCGTTCCCCGCATCGACGGCGTGGCCTCCGACGAGGAGCTCTCCGAGGCCACCGCTGCGCTGGGCCGCGCGGTGACGCAGGCCTGGCAGGGCCCGCCGGCCCCGCCGGTGCGGCTGCTGCCGCGCGAGCTGCCCGCCGGCCGGCTGCCCGCAGGCGGCGACCACCCGCAGTACGGCGTGGCCTTCGGCATCGACGAGAACACCCTTCAGCCGGTCTTCGTCGACTTCGAGACCGACCCGTTCTTCCTGGTCTTCGGTGAGAGCGAGTCGGGCAAGACGGCGCTGCTGCGCCTGCTGGCCAAGCAGATCTGCGAGCGCTACACGCCCGACGAGGCGCGCATCATCGTCGCCGACTACCGGCGCTCGCTGCTGGGCGACATCCCCGAATCGCACCTCATCGTGTACGCCGCGATGTCCAACGCCATGGACACGCACATGGCCGCGATGCGGGACCTGATGGAGAAGCGCACTCCGCCGGAGGACGTCACGCCGCAGCAGCTGCGCGACCGCAGCTGGTGGCACGGCCCGAAGATGTTCATGATCATCGACGACTACGAGCTGGTCTCCACCTCCAGCGGCAACCCGCTGGCGGTCCTCACCGAACTGCTGCCCTTCGCCCGTGACATCGGCGTCTGCTTCATCATCGCCCGCAGTTCCGCCGGTGCCTCCCGCGCCTTCTACGAGCCGTTCATGCAGCGCATGAAGGAGCTCGGCGCCCAGGGCGTGGTCCTCTCCGCCGACCCCGGCGAGGGGGAGCTCCTCGGCAACGTCCGCGGCCGGCCGATGCCGCCCGGCCGGGGCCACTTCGTCTCCCGCAAGCGCGGCACCCCGCTGGTCCAGGTCGGCTGGCTGCCGACGCACTGACCCGCCGCGGGCGGCACGGCCGGCCCCCGGCCCCCACCGGCCGTGCCGCCCGCGGGACGCCAGGGCGCCCCCTCAGGGCCCGGGTTCCCCCGGAGGGCCCTCGCGCCGTCCCCGCGCGGACGGCCCCGGGGGCCCGCTGCCGGGAGGCGGCCGGTGCTTCCCCCGATGGTTTGGAGGTTGGGCGGACGCCCCTCGGCGCACGGACCGGGCTGTTATCTTGCCCGGAGGTCCGTGAGCCGCGGAACGCCGCGCCGTACCCCTCGGTTCACCACCGCCACCGCACCCCGGGCCCGCCGCGCACGGCGCGGTGCGGAGGGACGCTCCCGCCGCCTGTCGAGGAAGGACGCTGATGGGGACTCAGCAGGAGAAGGACGAGCTGTACGCGATGGACATCTCCGGCGCCGTGTGGGAGAGCGCGCCCGGCGGCCCGGAGGACGAGAAGGTGGAGATCGCGTACCTGCCGGGCGGCGCCGTGGCCATGCGCAACTCCAAGGATCCCGGCACGGTGCTGCGCTACACCGCCGCGGAGTGGCGGGCCTTCGTGCTCGGCGTGCGCGACGGGGAGTTCGACCTCGAACCCTGAGCCCCGGATCGTCCGCCGGCAGAGACGGCAGGCGGGTGTCCGGCGTCGTGGACGCCGGACACCCGCCTGAAGCGTTCGGTGACGGATCCGGAGGGGATCAGAACTCGAACTGCTGGGCCGCCTTGCGGTCCGTCTGCTGGTAACCGCTGGTCGACTCGTCCAGCTTGTCCGCGATGGCGTTGAGCGTGGTGTTCAGGCCGGTGACGTCCCGGCCCCAGCCGTCGTGCTTGGCCTTGAAGGCGTCCCTGGCCTCACCGTTCCAGGTGTTGACGACCTTCATCACGCGGTCCTCGAGCGCGTTGAGCTCGTTCGTCAGCTCCTTGGCGGCGCTGCGGATGTCACTGGCCGCGGCGGTGACGGTGCCGTAAGTGATCTTGATGGTCATGGTCCGCCCCTCCCTTCTGTGGTGTTTTCGTTACTTGACGGTCGGGGTGACGCCCACGCCGGTGAAGTCGCTGATCGGGCTCGCCTTCGCCAGCTGGTTGAACTTCTCCATCTGGTCGATCTCGTTGGCGGTGAAGCCGTCCTTGCTCGCCTGGAGGGCTTCCTCGATCATCTGGAGCCTGCCGTCCAGCTTCTGGGCGTACTCGTTCGTCTGCCGCTGGAGCCTGTCGTAGGAGCTCGCGGCGTCACCCTTCCAGGCGCCCTGGATCGTGTCGACCACGGCGTTCAGGTTGGAGATCTTGCTCTTGAGCTTGGCCTGCATGTTCTGGACCTGGTCGATCAGGGACTTGAGATCGGCATCGCTTGACTGGAAGTTGCCGCCGCCTTCTCCGGACATACCGTTCTCCTTGGATTGGGTTGGTGGTGCTTGCGGGCCGGTCGTCGTGGGCGCTCCACGTGCGGGCCCCCGTCATGTCTTGCGGATCGTCCTCCGCACGAGAACGAATGCGCCGGCAACCACGATGGCCGCCGCGGCACCCGCTCCCAGGTGGATCCACAGGTCGCCGTCGTCCTCGGACTCGGCGGCCGTGTTCTCCACCCGGTCCTTGCGGCCCTCGTCCGTCCCCCCGGCGTCGTTTGTGCGGCTCTTGCCGTCGCTCTCCCCCCAGGAGGGGGACGCCGGTGCCGAAGGGGTCGGTTCCGTGGCCTCGATCGGGTTCTTGCCGGGGTCCCCCGGATCGCCCCTGCCCTCGAGGAGGTGGATGCGGGGCCGGACGGCACCGTACCCGACGTAGACGCTGGAGGCTCCCTTTTTGTCGTCCTTGCGTCCGGCGGTGTCGACCAGCACGCGGAGGACCTGGTTGGCCGTCCACTCGGGGTTCTTGGCCCAGATCAGGGCGGCCGAGGCGGAGGCGAGGGCGGTGGCGGCGCTGGTGCCTCCGTCGCGGACGCAGTACTTCTGGAAGCTCTTGTCGCACCAGCCGGGCATCTCGCTTCCCGGGGCGGACAGATCCACGTTCATGCCGTGCTGGGAGAAGCCCGTCACTTCCCCCTGCTGGTCGGTGGCGCCGACACCGACCACGCCGGCGTACGAGGCGGGATATCTCGGTTTGTTCTCCTTCCGGGCGTCGTTCCCGACACTCGCGAAGAGCAGCTTCCCCTTGCCGAGGGCGTACTCGATCGCCTTCTCCCCGTCCTCACGGTAGTACGGACCTCCGAAGGACATGCTGATGATCTTCGCATCGCTGTCCGCAGCCGCTCGGATCGCCTTCGCGTAGCCATCGGAATCGAGCTTGCCGTCGAGGCCCTTCAACGGGATGCGGTAAGGGACGATCTCCGCACCGGGGGCCAGGCCCCTGACGCTTCCGTTCACGCCCGAACCGGCGATGAGCTCGGCCATGTTCGTCCCGTGGCCGAGGTAGTCGTCGGTGGCCTCTCCCGGGGCACCGGTCATGTCCTCTCCGGGCAGGACCCGGCCTCGGAGAGCGTCGGTGGAGGCGTTGACACCGCTGTCGATGACCGCCACCTTGACGCCCTCACCGGTGCTGACCTTCCACATCTTCTCGGCCTGCATGGCGTCCAGGTACCACTGCTGCGAACGGATGTCGTCCGCGTGGGCCGTCGGGGCCAGCCCGACGAGGCACGTGGTCCATGCGCTGGTTGCCGCCAGCGCGGAGAGCAGGCGCCGCCGCGTGCGCCGCGACGGCAACCTGTTCCGGCCGTGGTCGTGTCCTGCCGTCATCGCCGCTCTCTACTGTGGGGGTTTCAATCGATGACGGGAGGGGCGGTTCCGTTGCGCCCCGTCCGCCATGTCTCTTCGTCCTCGGTGAGGTAGTCCGGTCGGCGGGAGTCGCTCCGGTTCTCCTCACGGGGGCTCGTGGTCCCGCCGCGTGGCACCGCGCCCGCCGGGGCCCGGCCGCCTCCGGTGGCACCGTCTCTCGTCAGCCCGGTGCCGCCGGGCGTGAAGGGGCGGGCCACGCCTCCCTGGCCCGGGGCGCTCCGGGGGGTGCCGACGGCGCCGCCCGCGGTGCCCGCGCCCGGCCTGTGTCCGCCGGAGGTGCCGCCCGTGCCGGCACCGATCGCCCCCGCACCCGCGGCCCCCGCGAGGGGGCGCCCCGCCATGCCGTGTTCCGCCCCGACGACGGTCCCGCGCGGAATGCGCGAGCCTGCGGGTGTCCCTCCGCCCTGCTGCGGGGTCCCACCGATGATGCCGCCGCCCCTTCCCATGGGCGGGGTGCCCTGGGAGCCGCCGCCGGGACCGCCCCCGCCTGTCACGGGACGCACGGCCTGGCCGTTCGCCGGCGGAACAGTGGAGGAACCGCCCCCGCCTGTCACGGGACGCACGGCCTGGCCGTTCGCCGGCGGAACAGTGGAGGAACCGCCCGCTCGCCCCGCGCCGGACTGGCCGGGGGCGTGCGCGGCCGGAACCCTGGAGGCGCCCGTCTGCTTGAGGTTCCCCCCTCCCCGGTGGACGGGAGCGGGCACGGGGCCGGGCAGGACGGGGCCGGGCGTGGCGGGCCCGCCGCCCGACGGAGCGACCGGGGCGCGCGGACCGGTGTCGGCGGGCGCGGGGGGCGCCACGGGGCCGGCGGTGTTGAGGTCGGTGCGCACGGGCTCCCGGGGAGCGGGCATGCCGTCGACGGAACCGGGCGCGCCCGCACCGGACGGCGACGCCCCCGCCCCGGCGGCCGGCGAGCCGCTCGCGGTCGCACCGCTCACGATCCCGCCGCCCCCGAAGCCGGGGGACGCGGAACCACCCCCGCCTCCCGGCACGGGGCCGTCCCCGGATTCGGGCGGCGGCGCCGGGGGCATGCCGACGTTCGGCATCGGGCCGAACTCCGGCTCCTCCAGGCCCTGCATGTTGTCGTGCGAGACCTTGTAGTAGGACGCCAGGCGGTTCATCTGGTTGATGGCCTCCTGGCGGTCGTCCTCCTTCTTCTTGGCCAGCTTGTACTTCTCGTTGGACTCGTTCCGCTCCTCGGGGGGAATGCTCTCCAGACGCGGTGCGGCCATGACGGCGGCGTCGCGCTTGGGCATGCTGCTCTGCACGTTGGCCAGGCCGACTCCGGCCGCCTTCAGCTGGGTGCTGGCCTTCTCCGTGAAGTCGGCGAGGAGCAGGGTGTTCTTGCTCAGCTTCCGGCCCCAGTCGCGGAAGCTGTCGCCGAACTCGCCCTCCCAGTCGACCTTGTCGATGTGCTTCCTGATGTCCTCGCCGACTTCCCTGATCTTCCCGCCGGCCTTCCACAGCTCGTCGGCGGCCTCCCCGATCTCACCCGGCTTCCCGTCGTCGACCAGGGAGAGCATCTCTTCGAGTTCCTTGTCCTCGAAGTCCGTGGAGCCCATGACGCTGTTGCGCGCGGCCACACCGCCGAACGGGTCGAACGGGACGAAGGCGCCGCTCCGTTTGAGGTCGGTCATGAAGAGCTGGCCGGTGACGACCGGCTCCTCGGGCCTGTCCTGCCTGTTCTCGTCGGTCACGGTCGTACCTCCCCCGTCAGTAGGTGACTCCGGTGGCCTCGTCCTTGGGCGGCTGCTTGCCCGCGGCCTGCTCCAACTGGTACTGGTGGGCCCGGGTCTGGAGCTCCCAGAAGCGCCGCTTCAGGTCGTCCTCCAGGTTGCCGAAGCCGACGTCGGCGCCGTGGACGGCGATGCGCATGGCCTCGATCTGGTCGCCGAGGACCTGGGAGAGCCGGGTGAGCTGGGTGTGGACCCGGGCGTACTGGGAGTAGACGCCGTCGGCCTCGGCGAACTCGCCGCCGAAGGAGGAGCGCTTCACCTCCTGCTGCCCGACCCTGGTGGGCGAGGCCGGAGAGCTCTCCAGGTCGCGGAGGATGTCGTCGACCCGCTTCTTGAAGTCCTTGAGGGACTCGAGTTCGCCCTTGAGCTTCCCGGTCGGCACCCCCATCAGGCTCCCCCTCCACCTGTTGAACGCACATGTCCGTCCCGTGCCCCACCACTGTAGCCATCGGGTGGGACAGCACAAACAGCAATCGACGGCGGCCGGTTCGCCCGCGGGCCGGAACGGGGGCGCCGGACGGCGGTCCGTCACGGTGTCAACCCGCCTTCTGCAACAGGATCGAACCATCTGGCACCGCCGCCACCGCCCGTGTGCGCCGGATGGGTGAAGTACCCGTTTCCGCCGACCGGCGTGAAGATCCTGTGCCGATCCGTCGCGTCCCCGCGGCGCGGCGGGTGCGGGCTAGCCGGCCGCGCGCCTGCGCCGCCAGTCCCGGTACACCAGCGAACTCCCCGCGATCACGGAGACCAGGACACCGCCGCCGACCACCGCGTACGTGCCCAGGCGCTCGTTGCGCTCCTGCGCGGTCTCGCCCAGGTGGAGTCTGGCCGGGGTGGGCGGCTCCGCCCGGTCGACGCCCTCGCGGGCCACCGGCTCCTCGATCCGCCGGTCGTCCTCGGTGAGCGCCCGGACGGGATCGACGACGCCCCAGCCCACGTGCCGGTCGTGCCCGGGGACGGAGCGCTCGGCGGTCTGCGCGATCTGGGCGGCGACGTGGTGCGGCTCCCAGTCCGGGTGCTCGGCCACGAGCAGGGCGGCGACGCCCGCCACGTACGGCGCCGAGAAGCTGGTGCCGTTGTCGGCGCAGTGGCCGCCGCCGGGAACCGTGGAGATCATGTCGACGCCGGGGGCCGCGACGTCCACGAAGTCCCCCGACTGGGAGAAGGGCGCCCGCTCGTTGTTGCGGTCGGAGGAGGCGACGGCGATGACGCCCTCGTAGGAGGCCGGGTAGGTCTCCTTGACGTTGCCGCCCAGGCCGTCGTTGCCGGCCGACGCCACGATGACGACGCCCTTGTCCAGCGCGTCGTTCACCGCCCGCTCCAGCCGGGAGTTGGGCCTGAGGGGCTCCGCGGTGTCCTGCGAGATGTTGATGACCTTCGCTCCGACGCTGACCGCGTACGCGATCGAGTCGGCCATGCTGTCGGTGTCGCCGCTGCCCTGGGCGTCGTTCTGCTGGATCGGGATGATGGTCGCCCCGGGCGCGATGCCCACGAAGCCGGTGTTGTCGGCCGGGCGCGCGGCGATGATGCCGGCCACCTTGGTGCCGTGGCCGACGGTGTCGTCCGTGCCGTTCGCCGCGGGGGGCTTGACGGCGCCGCCGTACTCGTCCTTCTTCGGCGGCTCCAGGAACCTCTTGCCCCGCCGGGTGTCGACCGCGCCCTTCAGTTGCGGGTGGTCGTCGTCGACCCCGGTGTCGATGACCGCGACCCTGACGCCCTCTCCCCTGGTCTTCTCCCACAACTGGTCCAGGAGCACCCGCTTGAGCGACCAGGGTCTGCCCTCGAAGGGCTCGGCCGGGTAGGTGCACTGCCCGGTGTCGGCGGCCGCCGGCGGCGCCCAGGCCAGGGATCCGGTGACGGCGCCCAGGGCCGACAGGCCGATCGCCGCGGCCGTCGGGAGCGCAGCCCAGCGGCGCAGCCCGCGGGCGGGAGCCGGGCCGGACGCGCCCGCGGTGGTGGTCGTCGTGTCCGTCATCTCCTGCTCCTCCCTGCGCTCAGGAGCCCTGCGGCTGCTTCGCCGCGTTGGTGCTCAGCCTCGGTCCGGTCGGCAGGAAGCTCGACCAGTCGGCGGGCACCAGGGCCGGCTGCACGCCGTCGTAACCGAGCCTGATCTGCGCCTGGTTGCCGTCCTGCACGCTCTCCTGCGGGTCCTTCCTCCTGCCGTCCGTCCCGATCTCGGACTCGTCCTGGCCGCTGTCGGCGTTCGCCTGCACCGCGTAGCGCAGACCGGTGTCGGTCACCAGGAACACGCCGCCGGAGCCGGTGTCCCGCCCCGTGACCTGGCGGAAGAGCAGGCCCGAGCCGGGGGTCACGTACGCGCTGGTGGCGCCGTTGGGCAGGGGGGCGGGGTAGTTCTTCCCGGCCCAGGTGCTGAGCGTGGTGGTGCCCTTCTTCTCGTCCACGTCGCGCAGCACGTTGCACAGGGCGTCCCGGCCGCTGCCCGGCCGGTTGGCCGTCCTCGCCTCCGCCCGGGGCCAGTTCAGGTCGTGTCCGTAGAAGGCGGCCTCGGGCCGGATGGCTCCGGCGCTGACCTCCCTGGCCTTCCCCTGCTGGCCGAGCGCGATGGAGGCCGGGCTGTTGAGCAGCAGTTTGGCCATGAAGTCGGTGACCTGCATGATCCGGCCCCTGAGCACCACGTAGTGCTGGTGGCCGGTGCCGGACGGGGCGCGCAGCACCATGCCGACCCGGTTGGCCTCGGCGTCCAGGCTGCCGGGGGCGCCGGCCGGGGTGTTCACGCCCTGGATCGCCTGCGGGAACCGGATCTCGTCGCCCCGCCGGAAGGTCTTCAGCCAGTCGGCGCTGACGTCCTGCGGCCGCGCGGCGCCGACGACGGTGCGCAGCAGCGTGTCGTCCCGGGCGATGGGGTAGGCGGTGCCCTGCGCGTCGATGATGTGGAGCTTCCCGTCGGGGTCCCTGACGTACATCACCTCGCCGCCGCGCAGCCGGTTCTCCCCCTCGACCCGCCCCTCGTCCCGGTCGGCGAGGACGAAGACCGCCTCCTGCACGCCGTCGTCGCCGGGCTGGACGCACACGGCCCACCGCTTGGCCCTGGTCGCCTCGCCCTTGTCGGGCAGCCGGTCGGGGGCGTAGGGGATGCCCAGGGTGGCGCCGTGCGGGATCCTCCCGCTGTCGAGCACCTTCTCGTCGACCTCGACGATCCCGAACTTGCTGGGGTCCAGGAGGAGTTTGGCGGAGGCCAGGTTGAGCACCGGGTGGAGCTGCTTCTTGCCCTTGGTCTCCAGGACGACGTAGCGGGTCGTGGACTTGCTGCCGATGACGACCTTCTCGCCCGGGTTGTCCCAGCCCTTGGGGGCCTTGGGTTTGAACATGCCCCAGGCGCCGAAGCCCGCCAGGACGACGACCCCGATGATCAGCCCGGGCAGCACGGCCCGCAGCGGACGCGGCGCCCCCTCTTCCGTTCCGGTCGGCGAGGGCTGGAGGAATGCCGAGACCAACCGCTTCTTGGCGAAGGTGTAGGCGTTGAGCTCGTCCCGCCGTGATGCCATCTCTCGCTGCTTCTCCCCACTGGTGGGCCCAGTGTCCCCCGGGAATCCGGAGCACCGCCACTGCTGCCGTTTGTCGGACCGGGCCCCTACTATGCCGGTTGGCGATCGGCCCCCGCTGCTCCGGTAGGGTGATCGCCCGACCAGCGCCCTGGAGGGTCAGGGCGATTACGGACACAAGGGGATTTTCTGGGGATGGGGACCGCCACGCGGGCCCGGACCACCACGTCCGCGCCCGACAACCCGGCGCCGGACGGCGCACGCCCCGAGCCCGCGCGCCCGCACTCGGTGCGGGCGGTCACCCCGCGCGTCGAGGCGCGCCACCGCGCTCTGGGGCCGCTGCGGCTGCACCAGTTGGTGCTGGCCGAGCTGGCCGCGGCGGGAGTGCTGGCGGCCGCCGCCGTCCACGAGGTCCTGGTGATCCCCGCCGCCGTGGTGGCCGTCCTCCTGCTGCTCGTGGTGGTGATGCGGCGGCGCGGCCGTCCGCTCCCGGAGTGGCTGGGCACCGTCATGGCGCTGCGCCGCCGCAGGCGGCGGGCCGCGGGCGAGGTGCTCCCCCCCGAGACCGATCCCGGACTGGCCCCGGCCGTCGAGTGCGACCCGGCCCTGCGCAGCCTGACCTACACCGACCGCGACCGGCGCGGCATCGGCATGGTGGGGGACGGCACGTTCCTGACCGCCGTGCTGCGCGTCGAGCCGCGTCCCTCCGCCCTGCGCTCCGGACCCGCCGAGCGCCCCCTGCCGCTGCGGCTGCTCTCCGACGTCCTGGAGGTGGACGGCATCCGGCTGGAGTCGGTGCAGGCCGTGCAGTACACCCAGCCCGCCCCGGCGCCGCACCTGCCCGCGCAGTCGGTGGCCGCCGCCAGCTACGGCCCGCTGCAGGCTTCGTGCGGCGCCCCGGCCGTACGGGTGACCTGGGTGGCGCTCAAACTCGATCCGGAGCTGTGCCGTGAGGCCGTCCAGGCCCGCGGCGACGGCCTGGAGGGCGCGCAGCGGTGCCTGGTGCGGGCCGCGGACCAGCTGGCCAGCCGACTGGCCGGGGCCGGGTTCCGCGCGACGCTGCTGTCGGAGCAGGAGCTGGTCACGGCGCTCGCGACGTCGGCCGGGGCGAGCCCGATGGCCACGGCGCGGGCCGGCCGCCCCGACTCCGCGCCGGCCCGGCGCACCGAGGAGAGGACGCGCGCCTGGCGGTGCGACGACCGCTGGCACACCACGTACGCGGTGGCCCGCTGGCCCGAACTGGGGCCGGGCGCCGCTCCGCTGCCGTCGCTGGTGGCGGCGCTGACCGGCCTGCCCGCGCTGGCCACCACCTTCAGCCTGACCCTGAGCCGGGGCGAGCGCCGCTCCGTGGCGCTCCGCGGCCACCTGCGGATCACCGCCCGCAGCGACGGCGACCTGGTCTCCGCCCGGCACACGCTGGAGCGGCTGTCGCGGGAGCACGGGGTCGGGATCGTACGGCTGGACCGCGAGCAGGTGCCCGGGGTGCTGGCGACGCTGCCGCTGGGAGGGACGCGCTGATGCCCGGATCCGCCG
The DNA here is from genome assembly GCF_042681365.1 of Streptomyces desertarenae. Lineage (NCBI taxonomy): Bacteria > Bacillati > Actinomycetota > Actinomycetes > Kitasatosporales > Streptomycetaceae > Streptomyces > Streptomyces desertarenae. The sequence goes on from NZ_JBHUFU010000022.1 coordinate 26,018, forward strand.
ACTCGACGCGCGCGGCCGCACGGCCCCGGCTGGGGTTCGGGCTGCGCGGCCCCCGGACGGCCCGTCAGGTCCTGCCCGCCGAGCAGATGGACGCGCTCGCCCTGCCGGTGGGTGACGACGGTGTGGTGGCCGGCGTGGACGTCCGGGACCGCCCCGCCGTCCTCGGCCTCCACCACCCCGTCCCCCACGACGTGGTGCTGGTCGGCGGTCTGTGGACGGCTCAGGTGCTGGCGCTGCGCGCGGCCGGCACGGGGGCCCGGGTGGCCGTGGAGACCGGCCGTCCGCAGGCGTGGACGAACCTGGCCCGGGCCGCGGGCGGCGACCAGCAGTGCATGACGCTCCACGACGTGGGACGGGTGCCGCCGATGGGCGCCACGGCGGTCTCGCCGGTGGTCGTGGTCCGGGACTGCGGGATGAAGCCGCCGCGGGGCCGGGTCTCTCCCGGGCCCTGGCAGTCGGTGCTGACCCTGCTTCCGTACCTGAGCCCGGTGGCCCCCCGGCTGCTGAGGGGTGCGTCGCTCGCCGGCATCCAGCAGGTCTCCCCCGAGGAGGCGCGGCAGGTGGGCCGGATCCTCTCCCTGTCTCAGCAGGAGGTCGAGGCGCTGTCCACGCTCGCCGACGGTGTGACGCTGTGGTGTTCCGGGCAGGACCGGCGGTTCGTGCTGACCAGACCCACCGACGCGGAGGCGGGGCTGCTGGGCACCGCCCGGCGGCTGGACTGATCCGGCTCGCGGCGGGCGGTTCCGCGCCGTCACCGGTCCGTTGCCGGAGTGCGACGGGTCCGGCATGCCGTATCCGCGTCCGCGGCGATTAGTGTGGTCCTGCGCACGGCAGGACGGCCCGGGGAACCGGCCGGGGCCGTGGTGACGGAGGGTCCGCCGGAACCGCCCGCCGGCGAGGGGCGGACCGTGCGGCCCGACCGGGTGCCCGACCAGATCAGCAGGAGGCATTGTGAGCAGCGACCGGGACGAGATCCGCGTCGACGGGATCGCACCCGGCGACGACCTGCCCGAGGACGACACCGAGACCACGGGCGAGTTCACCATCGACTACACACCGCCTGCCTGGTACACGCGGAACGCCGAGCCCGCGCAGCAACCCGCCGCGCCCCCGCCGCCGCAGCCGCCCGCCTTCCCCGGGGCGGCGCCGCCGCCTCCGGCCGCCCCGCCCGCGGCCGGCGGCCACGGGGAGTCCACCGCTCCCGCCGCACAGGGCTCCGGCGGGCCCCAGGGCGTTCCGGACGCTGCGGGCGCCGGGCGGTCGGGCGAGGACGGCGCCGCCGACGGTGCCACCATGCTCTTCTCCGCGGCCGCCCTGCGCCGGGAGGCCGACGGGCGGAGGGCCGCGGAGGAGGAGCCGGCCGGGGTGGAGCCCGCACGGGCGGATGCCGCCGGCCCCCGTCCCGGGGACGCGGACGGCGGTCCCGAGGGCCCCTCGTCCGGAGAGGCCGCCCCGGCGCCCGCGGAGGAGGGGACGCCGGAGGCGCCCGCGGAGGAGGGCGGTGACGGGCCGGGCGCGGAGCCGGAGGCGACGGCCGAACGCGACGACGCCCCCGGCGACTTCGAGGCACCCGGAGAACCGGAGGACACCGGAGCGGGGACCGGCGGCGCGCCGCAGGGCCCGGCACCGCAGGCGCCGCCTGCGGTGCCGGGACAGCCACCGACCGCGCCGCAGGCCGCCGCTCCCCCGCCGTGGCAGCCTGCGCCCGAGGGCGGTGCTCCCGCCGGACTCCCGCCGCTGCCCCCGCACTTCCAGCCCGCCGCGCCGCAGGCCGGTGCGCCGGCTCCGGCGGCGGGGTGGAGCGCCGAGCCGCAGCCCCCCGCCCCCGCACCGCAACAGCCCCAGAGCGGCTACGGCTTCCCCCAGCAGCCCCCGGCCGCCCCGAACACCCCCGCACCACAGGGCGGTTACGGCTTCCCCCAGCAGCAACCCGGCCCTCCGGCGCAGCAGCAGCCGGACGCGCCCCGGTCCCAGCCCCTGCCGCCCGCGCAGCAGCAGCCGCAGCCGCAGCCGTTCCCCCAGCAGCCCGCCGCGCCGCAGGACCCCCGCGCCGGTACCTCCTGGCCCGCAGACCCGCGCCAGCAGCCGACGAGCCAGCCCGGTGCGCTCGGCTACACCGCGTCGGTCGAGCTGTCCTCCGACCGCCTGCTGAACCAGAAGAAGAAGCCGCGCCCGCAGAGCAGCCGTGGCGGAAGCTCCCGGTTCCGCTTCGGCGGCAAGAAGGAGGAGGCGGAGCGGCAGCGCAAGCTCGACCTCATCCGCACCCCCGTGCTGTCCTGCTACCGCATCGCGGTGATCAGCCTCAAGGGCGGCGTCGGCAAGACCACGACCACCACCGCCCTCGGCGCGACGCTCGCCAGCGAGCGGCAGGACAAGGTCATCGCGATCGACGCCAACCCGGACGCGGGCACGCTCGGCCGGCGGGTGCGGCGCGAGACGGGCGCCACCATCCGCGACCTGGTGACCGCGATCCCGTACCTCAACAGCTACATGGACATCCGCCGGTTCACCTCGCAGGCCCCCTCGGGCCTGGAGATCCTCGCCAACGACGTGGACCCGGCGATCTCCACCACCTTCAACGACGAGGACTACCGCCGCGTCATCGACGTCCTCGGCCAGCAGTACCCGATCATCCTCACCGACTCGGGCACCGGTCTGCTCTACAGCGCGATGCGCGGGGTCCTCGACCTGGCCGACCAGCTCATCGTCATCTCCACCCCGTCCGTGGACGGCGCCAGCAGTGCCAGCACGACCCTGGACTGGCTCTCCGCCCACGGCTACGGCGACCTGGTGCAGCGCAGCATCACGGTCATCTCCGGAGTCCGCGAGACCGGGAAGATGATCAAGGTGGACGACATCGTGGCGCACTTCAGGACGCGCTGCCGCGACGTGGTGGTCGTCCCCTTCGACGAGCACCTGGCGGCGGGCGCGGAGCTGGACCTGGACATGATGCGGCCCAGGACGCGCGAGGCGTACTTCAACCTGGCCGCGCTGATCGCCGAGGACTTCTCCCGTCACCAGCAGGAGCAGGGCCTGTGGTCGCCCGGTGGGAACCCGCCGCACGTGGCGCCGCCGATGCCGGGGCAGCCGTACCAGTCCGCGCAGCCCCATCCCCAGTACCAGCAGCCCCATCCCGGGCAGCCGGGCGGCCCGCAGCCGTACGCGCAGCCCCATCCCGGGCAGCCCCAGCCCCAGCCTCATCCCGGGCCGCAGCAGCCGTACGCGCAGCCGCAGCCGGGCCCCCAGCCGCAGCCCGGACAGCCCGGCGGTCCCGGACAGGCCCGGCACGCCGGCCCGCCCCCCGGCTGGCAGCAGCCGCCCCCCGGCGGGAACCCGCCGCATCCGGCGCCGCCCGCGCCCGGCCGGCAGTGGCAGCCGCAGCCGCCCCCGGAGCAGTGAGCGCGGCGGCGCGCACCGCCGCCACCGGGCCGATGTGACGGGCCCGGCCCCGGTCCCTGCGACCGGGGCCGGGCCCGTCCGGTGTCCGGCGGGGGCGCGGACGGCGGTCCGGAGCGTCCCCGCCCGCGCTCAGTCCAGCATCTCCCTGGCGATCCGCACGTCCTCGGCCATCCGCTCCAGCAGCTCCTCCAGCGTGGCGAACTTCTCCTGGCCCCGGATGTAGGCCAGGAAGTCGACGGCGGCGTGGAGTCCGTACAGGTCGAGGCCGACCCGGTCGATGGCGTACGCCTCCACGGTCCGCTCGGTGCCGTCGAACTGCGGGTTGGTGCCGACGGAGATCGCCGCGGGCATCGACTCGCCCGCCACGACCAGCCACCCCGCGTAGACGCCGTCCGCGGGGACCGCGGTGTGCGGCAGGGTCTCCACGTTCGCCGTGGGATAGCCCAGCTCGCGTCCGCGCTGGGCGCCGCGGACGACCACGCCCTCCACCCGGTGCGGGCGGCCCAGCACCTCGGCCGCGCCCCGCACGTCGCCCTCGGCGACCAGCCTGCGGGTGAGGGTGGAGGAGAACGGCTCCCCGCCGCCCGCCTCCCCGCGCTCGAACAGGTCGACGACCATCACGTCGTAGTCGTAGGTCCGGCCCAGCTCCACCAGGGTCTCCACGGTGCCGGCGGCCCTGTGCCCGAAGCGGAAGTTGGGCCCCTCCACGACGGTGCGGGCCCGGAGCCGGTCGACCAGTACCTTCACCACGAACTCGGCCGGCGAGAGCCGGGAGAACTCCTCGGTGAACGGGAGGACCAGGACCGCGTCCACGCCGAGTTCCGCCATCAGCTCCGCGCGCCGGTGGTGCGGGGCGAGCAGGGGCGGATGGCTGCCGGGGCGCACGACCTCGCTGGGGTGCGGGTCGAAGGTGACGACGACGGCCGGCAGGCCCAGCTCACGGGCGCGTCCGACCGCCCTGCCGATGATCAACTGGTGCCCGCGGTGCACCCCGTCGTAGGAGCCGATGGTGACGACGCTGCGCCCCCAGTCCTCGGGGATGTCCTCCAAGCCACGCCAGCGCTGCACAGTGCCCGCTCCTCGCCGAATGCCAGTGGATGGTGCCGGTCCAAGGGTGCCATGGCCCCCCGCCGCACCCGCACGGGGACCCGCGCGTGACGTCCGCCGCGGGGCGCCGGGCACGGGGGTCGCAACGGCGCGGCGCGGACACGCCCCGGTGCGCGCCATGATTCACTCCGCGCGCCCGCCCCGCAAAGAGTGAGTCCGGGCGTTCCCGTGGATAGGGAACAGATGCACACAGGAGGGGGATCGTGGGGCGGGCACCGGTTCCGGCGCCCGTCCCACGGTGCGGCCTCAGGCGAAGACGGCCAGGCTCCTGGCCTTGCCGCCGCGCTCCTCGACGAGGGCGAGGAAGCGGTCGCCGGGGCCGAAGACGGCCACCGGGCCGGGGCGTCCGGCCGGCGGCATGGCGATCCGCGCGCCGTTGGTCAGCAGCCGTGCCTGCCGCTCGTCCACATCCCAGCGGGGGAAGGCCGCGGCCGCGGCCTCGCCGAGGGGCAGGACGGTCAGCGACTCCTGGTGCTGTTCGAGGGTGCGCGCCGCGTCCAGGCCGTAGGGGCCCACCCGGGTGCGCCGCAGCGCGGTGAGGTGGCCGCCGACGCCCAGGTCGGCGCCCAGGTCGCGGGCGAGCGCCCGGATGTAGGTGCCGGAGGAGCAGACGACCGAGACCAGCAGGTCGGTGACGGGCGTGCCGTCCTCGGCGGTCTCCTCGCGGATGTCGTGCACGGTGAAGGAGGAGACGGTGACCGGCCGGGCGGCCAGTTCCACCTCCTCGCCCTCGCGCACCCGGGCGTAGGCCCGCTTGCCGTCGATCTTGACGGCGCTGACCTTGGAGGGCACCTGGAGGATGTCCCCGGTCAGTTTGGCGATCCCGGCGTCGACGGCCTCGCGCGGCAGGCCGGCGGCCGGGACGGACGCGGTGACCTCGCCCTCGGCGTCGTCGGTGACCGTGGTCTGGCCGAGCCGGACGGTGCCGACGTACTCCTTCTCCGTCAGCGCCAGGTGGCCCAGCAGCCGGGTCGCCCGCTCGATGCCCAGGACGAGGACGCCGGTGGCCATCGGGTCCAGCGTGCCGGCGTGCCCGACCCGCCGGGTACGGGCGATGCCGCGCATCTTGGCGACGACGTCGTGGGAGGTGAACCCGGCCGGCTTGTCGACGATGACCAGCCCGCCGGGCTCCTGGGTGCCTCTGCTGCGTGCCACGGGTCAGGCGTCCTCGCCGTCCGTGCCGCCGTCCGCGGCGCCGGTCCCCTCGTCCGGCCCCTCCTCGCGCACGGGCTTGCGGTACGGGTCGGCGTCGCCCGCGTAGGTGGCGCCGGAGGACACCTGCCGGACCTGGGCGTCCGAGGCCCTGGCCTTCTCCAGCAGGTCGTCGATGGTCCGGGCGTTCTCCGGGAGGGCGTCCGGGACGAACGTCAGCGACGGCGTGAAGCGCACGCCGGTCTGCCGTCCGACCTCGGAGCGGAGCACGCCCTTGGCGCTCTCCAGGGCGGCCGCGGAGGCCGCGCGCTCCTCGTCGTCGCCGTAGACCGTGTAGAAGACGGTCGCCTCCCGCAGGTCACCGGTGACCCGGGTGTCGGTGATCGTCACATAGCCGAGCCGCGGGTCCTTGATCCGCCGCTGGAGGGTCTCCGCGACCACGACCCGGATGCGGTCGGCCAGCTTGCGTGCCCGCGCGGTGTCGGTCATGTGTCTGCTTCCTTCTGTTTCGGATGGTTCGGTTGGGATGCGCGTGCGGTCCCGGGGCGGCGGGCCGGGCCGGACACCGGCCGGCCCGCCGCCCGGTCAGTCGTCGTCGCCGTGGAACCGCCGCCGCACCGACAGCAGTTCCACCTCCGGCCGCGCGGCCACCAGCCGTTCGCACCGGTCGAGCACGTCGGAGACGTGCCCCGCGTCCCCGGAGACCATCGCCAGGCCGATCAGGGCCCTGCGGTGGAGGTTCTGGTCCCCGACCTCCGCCGCGCTCACCGCGTACTTGCGCTGGAGCTCGGCGATGATCGGGCGGATGACCGACCGCTTCTCCTTCAGCGACCGTACGTCGCCGAGCAGCAGGTCGAAGGAGAGTGTGCCTACGTACATGCGCTGCGGGTCCAGCCGACCCGTGAGGCCTCGTGAGTGGATCCCCGCCGACGTCCGGAGGGGGCGTTCAGGAACCGTACACGTCCGGTTCCCGCCGATCGACGCGATTAACGGCCGGGAGCCTCCCGCCGGGGCGGGAGGCTCCGTGGCCGTTCACCGGTGTGCCCACCGGAGGGCGTCAGGCGCGGGGCTTCTCCCGCATCTCGTACGTCGCGATGACGTCGTCGACCTTGATGTCGTTGAAGTTCCCGAGGTTGATACCACCCTCGAAGCCCTCGCGGATCTCGGTGACGTCGTCCTTGAAGCGGCGCAGGCCCTCGATGGTGAGGTTCTCCGCCACGACCTTGCCGTCGCGGATGAGCCGGGCCTTGGTGTTCCGCCTGACCTCGCCGGAGCGGATGATGACACCCGCGATGTTGCCGAGCTTGGAGGAGCGGAAGACCTCGCGGATCTCCGCCGTGCCCAGCTCGACCTCCTCGTACTCCGGCTTGAGCATGCCCTTGAGGGCCGCCTCGATCTCCTCGATCGCCTGGTAGATGACCGAGTAGTAGCGGACGTCCACGCCCTCGCGCTCGGCCATCTGCGTGGCACGCCCCTCGGCGCGCACGTTGAAGCCGATGACGATGGCGTCGGAGCCGGTCGCCAGGTCGATGTCGGTCTCGGTGACCGCACCCACGCCCCGGTGCAGGATGCGCAGGTCCACGTCCTCGCCGACGTCGAGCTGGAGCAGCGACGACTCCAGGGCCTCGACCGAACCGGACGCGTCGCCCTTGAGGATGAGGTTGAGCTGCTGCACCTCGCCGGCCTTGAGCACCTTGTCCAGGTCCTCCAGGGAGACCCGGCGGGTGCGCTTGGCGAACGCGGCGTTGCGCTCGCGGGCGGCGCGCTTCTCGGCGATCTGGCGGGCCGTGCGGTCCTCGTCGACCACCAGGAAGTTGTCGCCCGCGCCCGGGACGCTGGTCAGACCCAGCACCAGGGCCGGAGTCGACGGGGTCGCCTCCTCCAGGTTGTTGCCCTTGTCGTCGAGCATCGCCCGGACGCGGCCGTAGGCGTCGCCGACGACCATGGTGTCGCCGACCCGCAGCGTGCCGCGCTGGACCAGGACGGTGGCCACGGCGCCGCGGCCGCGGTCGAGGTGGGCCTCGATCGCGATGCCCTGGGCGTCCTGGTGCGGGTTGGCCCGCAGGTCGAGCGCGGCGTCCGCGGTCAGGACCACGGCCTCCAGCAGCTTGTCGATGTTCAGGCCCTGCTTGGCGGAGATGTCGACGAACATGGTGTCGCCGCCGTACTCCTCGGCCACCAGCCCGTACTCGGTGAGCTGGCCGCGCACCTTGGTCGGGTCCGCGCCCTCGACGTCGATCTTGTTGACCGCCACCACGATCGGCACGTCGGCCGCCTTGGCGTGGTTCAGCGCCTCGACCGTCTGGGGCATCACACCGTCGTTGGCCGCCACCACGAGGATCGCGATGTCGGTCGACTTCGCACCACGGGCACGCATGGCGGTGAACGCCTCGTGACCGGGGGTGTCGATGAAGGTGATCTTGCGCTCTTCGTCGTTGACCTCGGTGGCGACCTGGTACGCACCGATGTGCTGGGTGATGCCGCCGGCCTCGCCCTCGATGACGTTGGTCTTGCGGATCGCGTCCAGCAGGCGCGTCTTGCCGTGGTCGACGTGACCCATGACGGTCACCACCGGCGGACGCGCCACCAGGGCCTCGTCACCGCCCTCGTCCTCGCCGAACTCGATGTCGAAGGACTCGAGCAGCTCGCGGTCCTCCTCCTCCGGGCTGACGATCTGGACGACGTAGTTCATCTCCTCGCCGAGGAGCTGGAGCGTCTCGTCGGAGACCGACTGGGTCGCGGTGACCATCTCGCCCAGGTTGAACATCACCTGGACCAGCGACGCCGGGTTGGCGTTGATCTTCTCCGCGAAGTCGGTCAGCGACGCACCGCGCGACAGCCGGACGGTCTCGCCCTTGCCGCGCGGCAGCATCACGCCGCCGATGGAGGGGGCCTGCATGGCCTCGTACTCCTGGCGCCTCTGCCGCTTCGACTTGCGGCCGCGGCGCGCCGGACCGCCGGGGCGGCCGAAGGCGCCCTGGGTACCGCCGCGGCCGCCGGGGCCGCCGGGACGACCGCCGAAGCCGGGACGGCCGGCGAAACCGCCGCCACCGCCGCCGCCACCGGGACGGCCGGCGAAACCGCCGCCACCGCCGCCGGGACGACCGCCGCCGCCACCGGGACGGCCGGCGAAACCGCCGCCGCCACCCGGACGACCGGCACCACCCGGACGGCCACCGCCGCCGGGACCGCGGCCACCGGGGCCCGGACGCGGGCCCGCGGCCGGACGCTGCGGCATCATGCCCGGGTTCGGGCGGTTGCCGCCCGGACGCGGACCCGCGGCGCCGCCCTGCGGACGCGGCATGTTGCCGGGGCTGGGACGCGAGCCGCCGGGCGCCTGCGGGCGGGGACCGCCCTGGCCGGCACCGGGACGCGGACCGCCCGGGGCACCGGGGCCGCCGGGACGCGGGGCACCGCCCGGACGGGGCGCCTGCGGGCGCGCCATCCCGGTGGAGCCACCGGAGGTGAAGGGGTTGTTGCCCGGGCGCGGACCCGCGGGGCGGGCACCGGGCTTGGGGCCGCCCGGCTTGGCACCGCCCGGACGGCCGCCCTGGCCCTGCGCGGGCGCGCCGGGACGGGCGCCCGGCCTCGGGGCACCCGGACGGGGGCCGGCGGGAGCCGCCGGCGGTGCGGTGAACTCCGGCTTGGCCGGAGGCTGCGCCGGACCGGGCTTGGCCGGAGCCGGGCGCGGACCGGGGGTCGGACCGGGCCTGGCGGCCGGCCCGGGACCCGGGACGTTCTTCTGGGGTGCGCTCTTGGAGGCGTCGGCCGGAGAGGCCGACGGCCGGGGCGCACCGGGCTTGGGCGCACCCGGCCTGGGTGCGGAGGCGCCCGGCTTCGGGGCGCCGGGCTTGGGCGCCGCCTTGCGCGGCGCGGCGGGCTTCGCGGCGGACTTCTTGGCGCCGCCTGCGCCATTGCCCGCGTCGAATGCGTCAGTCAGTTTGCGTACGACCGGCGCCTCGATGGTCGAGGACGCCGAACGGACGAATTCACCGAGTTCCTGGAGCTTGGCCATGACGACCTTGCTTTCGACTCCAAGCTCCTTGGCGAGCTCGTATACCCGGACCTTAGCCACTTCGCTCCTTACGGTCCGGGGGGGTCGTCCGCCGGACCTTCGCTACTGCATGGGCGTACTCATCGCGTACTCATCGAGTGCTCATCGCAATCTCGACCTACTTCCAACTCGCGAGGTACCTCTCCCGTACGGCGGGGTGCCGTACGGGCGTCGTGCGTGCTTGCTGTCTTACGGTGTCTCCCGCGGCACTGCGGTGTGCAGCTCCGCGGTATCAAGCGGCCCAGGGACCCGGAAGGCCCGCTGGAACGCCCGGCGGCGGACCGCCAGATCGACACAGGTCGGTGTGGGGTGCACGTACGCACCCCGGCCGGGCAGCGTACCGCGATGATCGGGAACGCATCCGCCCTCGACCAGCACCACACGCAGCATTTCGCCCTTGCCCGACCGCTCCCGGCAACCCACGCAGGTGCGTTCAGGGCATGCGCGGGTGCGCGTCCGGTCAGACACCTTCCAGTCTACCTCCCCGCGCCGATTGCGCCGTTGGTGGGGGGTCGTCGGCGGGGTACGGACGGTGACCGCCCGTCCGGACGCCCTGTTCCGCACCCCCGCTCCGGCCCGTCTCAGCGTTCCCCGCCCTGCTCGGTGTCCGGGCGGATGTCGATCCGCCAGCCGGTGAGCCGGGCGGCGAGCCGGGCGTTCTGCCCCTCCTTGCCGATCGCCAGCGACAGCTGGTAGTCGGGCACGGTCACCCGGGCCGACCGGGCGGCGGCGTCGACGACGTCCACCCTGCTCACCCGGGCGGGCGAGAGGGCGTTGGCCACCATCTCGGCCGGGTCGTCCGACCAGTCCACGATGTCGATCTTCTCACCGTTGAGCTCGGCCATGACGTTGCGCACCCGGCCGCCCATCGGGCCGATGCACGCGCCCTTGGCGTTCAGACCCGGACGGGTGGACCGCACCGCGATCTTGGTCCGGTGGCCGGCCTCGCGGGCGATGGCGGCGATCTCCACCGAGCCGTCGGCGATCTCCGGCACCTCCAGGGCGAAGAGCTTCTTCACCAGGTTGGGGTGGGTCCGCGAGAGCGTCACCGACGGCCCCCGGACGCCCTTGACCACCCGCACGACGTAGGTGCGCAGCCGGGTGCCGTGCGAGTAGTCCTCGCCGGGCACCTGCTCCTGCGGGGGCAGGATCGCCTCGAGCTTCCCGATGTCGACGAGGACGCTGCGCGGGTCCTTCCCCTGCTGGACGACTCCCGCGACGATGTCGCCCTCGCGTCCGGCGTACTCGCCGAAGGTGACCTCCTCCTCGGCGTCCCGCAGCCGCTGCAGGATGACCTGCTTGGCGGTCGTCGCGGCGATCCGGCCGAAGCCGGAGGGAGTGTCGTCGAACTCGCGCGGCTCGGCGCCCTCCGGCAGGTCCGCCGGGTCCTCCTTGGCCCACACCGTCACGTGGCCGGTGGAGCGGTCCAGCTCCACGCGGGCGTGGCGGCGGCTGCCCTCGGTGCGGTGGTAGGCGATCAGCAGCGCCGCCTCGATCGCCTCCACCAGCAGGTCGAAGGAGATCTCCTTCTCCCTGACCAGGCCCCGCAGGGCACTCATGTCGATGTCCACGGCTACGCCTCCTCCTGGCTCTCGTCGTCAGAGGCCGCAGCCTGACGTGCACCGTCGGTCCTGCCGGCGGCCTTGCGGTTGAACTCGATCTCCACCCTGGCCCTGGCGATCTCGCCGAAGGCGAGCCGGCGGGCGGTGGGCCTGCGGCCCTTGACGCCGGGGACCTCCAGGTCCAGCCCCTCCTCGTCCGCCGCGGTGATCCGGGCGAGCAGCTCGCCGCCGCCCGCCTCCTCGGTCAGCTGCGCCTTGACCAGCCTGCCGACGGCGCGGCGGTAGTGCCGCGGCTCGGTCAGCGGGCGGTCGGTACCGGGCGAGGTGACCTCCAGGACGTAGGGGGCCCCGCCCATCACGTCCGTGGAGTCCAACACCTCGGACGCGGCGCGGCTCAGCTCGGCGCAGGTGTCCAGCTGCACGCCCTCGTCGGAGTCCACCACCACGCGCAGCACGCGCCTTCTGCCCGCCGGGGTCACGGTGACCTCTTCCAGATCCAGACCTCTGCTGACCGCAAGCGGCTCCAGCAGTCCTCGCAGCCTCTCGCTCTGGGTGGTGCTCATCCGGGTGACTCCTCGGCCGCGTGTGCTGTTGTGGAAACATCCAGTCCTGGGGGTTCGGGGGTCAAGCCTATCGTCTGCGGCGAGCCGCGCCGACCAGATGATCCGGACGACTGCGCCGGGCGGCCGTCCCCCGCAGGGGGCATGCCGCGGGCGCGGAGGTGACCCGCCGCGGGGGACGGTGCGAACACGGGTACGCTCGCAGGGCGCTGATCACCGCGGGTTCCCGCGGCCTCCCCGGCGTGCCGTTCGAACCACCTCCCCAGGGAGCACCCGTGCCGATCGACTCGCGTCCGCACCGGCGGAGCCTGCTGGCCACCGGGGTCACGGGGGCCGCAGCCCTGCTTCTGGCGGGGTGCTCCGGCGGGGGTCCCGAGGCCGCCGAGCGCGAACTCCTCACCCGCGCGGAGCGGTTGCGGCGCGACGCGGCGCGGCGCAGCGCCGAACTGCTGGGCCGCTACGACCGCACCCTCGCCGCGCACCCCTCCCTCGCCGGGCGGCTGGAGCCGCTGCGGGCGGACGTGGCGCGGCACGTGAAGGCGTTCGGCGGCACGGCGCGGAAGGACGTGCCGGGAAGCCCCTCGCCCTCGGCGGGCCCCTCCGCGCCGGCGGTGCCCGCGGACGGCGGGCGGGCGCTGACCGCCCTGGTGGACGCCGAGCGCGCCAGGGCCGACGCGCTGCTCAGGTCCCTCGAGGGCGCTCCGCCCGAACTGGCCCGGCTGCTGGCGTCCGTCGCGGCGGCGGGCGCGGCGCACGCGTACCTGCTCACGGACGGCGGTGGGAGATGACCCGGACATCCCGAACGGCACGGACCGGCCGGACGGCGGACGCCGCCGCGCTCGCCCCGGCCTCCGCTCCGGCCGCGGCGCCCGGACGGTCCGGACAGGCCGGGGAGTCCGCCGCGCTCACCGCCCTCCAGGCCGCGCTCGCCGCCGAGCACGCCGCCGTCTACGGCTACGGCGTCGTGGGCGGGCGGATCGCCGGGGAGCGGCGCGACGAGGCACGCCAGGCCTACGACGCGCACCGCGCGCGCCGCGACGCCCTGCGCCGCACTGTGCGGAGGCTGGGCGGCACGCCCCGGCCCGCCGCAGCGGCCTACTCGCTCCCCTTCGCGGTCCCGGACGGCGCCGCCGCGGTGCGGCTGGCCGCCGAGCTGGAGGACCGGGTGGCCGCCGTCTACGCCGACCTGGTCCGCGCCGGCGAGGGCGAGCTGCGGCGGGAGGCGGCGGACGCGCTGCGGGAGGCGGCGGTCCGCGCGGTGCGCTGGCGCGGTACGGGCGTACCCTTCCCTGGGCTCGCCGAGCGCTCCGCCACGGCGCCCCCGGAGACCTTCTGAGCTCCTGCGGGGATCCGGCGGGGCGGACGGCACGGGCCCACGGACGGACAGGACGACGGAAGGGAACCGCTCGCGCATGGCATCCGCCCCCCACGTCGGCCCGCCGCAGCGGCTGGTGCGCTCCCTGGGAGCGGACTCCCCCTGGCTGGCGCGCCTCCCCGAGCTGCTGGCGGGCGCACTGGCCCGCTGGGACCTGTCGGCCGAGCGGGTGGTGGCGCCCGGCGGGCGCGGCAGCCTGGTGGTCCTGGTGCGCCGGGCGGACGGCGCCCCGGCCGCGCTGAAGCTGCGCGCGGACGGCGCCGCGGCGGAGGCGGCGGCCCTGGACCGCTGGGGCGGGCACGGCGCGGTGCGGCTGCTGGAGGCGGATCCGAAGACGGGGGCGCTGCTGCTGGAGCGGCTGCACGCCGAGGTCTCGCTGCGCTCCCTGCCGGAGGCCAAGGCCAACCTGGAGGCGGTCTCGTCGCTGCGCCGGCTGTGGGTGCCCCCGGCGCCCGGCGGCGGGGGACACCCCTTCACCACCGTGGCCGAGCACACCGCGCGGGCCGCGGAGCGGATCCGGCGGCACCTGCCGGCGGAGGCCCGCGCGCTGGCCGACGAGGCGCTGGAGCTGTGCTCGGCGCTGCTCGCCGACGCCCCCGAGGAACTGCTGCTGCACGGCGACTTCCGGCAGGGCGCCGTGCTCTCGGCCGGTCCCGGGCGGGCGCACTGGCTGGCCGTCGGCCCCGATCCCCTGGTCGGCGAGCGCGCCTACGACCTGGCCCGGCTGGTGCGCGACCGGCTGCACGACCTGGGGGCCACCTCCGGTGCCTCCTCCCTGACCCGGCGCCGGGTGCGCAAGCTGGCGGACGCCCTGGAGGTGGACCGGGAGCGGCTGCGCGGCTGGAGCCTGTACCGGGCGGTGGAGTCGGCCTCCCGGCACTTCGCCGCCGGCGCGGGCGCGGACGGCGAGATGCTCCTGGAGTTCGCGGGCTGGCTCTGACCGGCGGCCGGCCGCGGCGTGCGCGCGGACGGCGGGGGCGCGGGGCTGCGGCGCGGGGCGCCGCGTCCGGCGGGTCGCGGACCGGACGCGGGCCCCGGGCCGGAGCGGATCAGGCGCGGGCGGCCAGCCGCTCCACGGCCTCCTCCACCGGCAGCTCCTCGCGCTCGCCGGTGCGCCGGTCCTTCAGCTCCACCAGGCCCTTGGCCGCGCCGCGGCCCACCACCAGGATCTCGGGGACGCCGATCAGCTCCGCGTCGGTGAACTTCACCCCGGGCGAGACCCCGGCCCGGTCGTCGACCAGGACCCGCACCCCGGCAGCGGCCAGCCGGCCGGCCAGCTCCAGGGCCAGCTCGATCTGGGTGCCCTTGCCCGCGGCGACGACGTGGACGTCCGCCGGGGCCACCTCCCGCGGCCAGCACAGGCCCTGGGCGTCGGCGGTCTGCTCCGCCAGCGCGGCCACGGCGCGCGAGACGCCGATGCCGTAGGAGCCCATGGTGACGCGGACGGGCTTGCCGTCCTTCCCCAGCACGTCCAGCCCGAAGGCGTCGGCGTACTTGCGGCCGAGCTGGAAGATGTGGCCGATCTCGATGGCCCGGTCCAGCTTCAGTCCGGCGCCGCAGGACGGGCAGGGGTCACCGGGCTCGACGGTGACCACGTCCAGGTACTCGTCGACCTCGAAGTCCCGGCCGCACACCACGTTGCGGGCGTGGGTGTCGGGCTTGTTGGCACCGGTGATCCAGGAGGTGCCGGGGGCCACGCGCGGGTCGGCGACGTAGCGGAAGGCGGTGCCGGCCAGGCCCTGCGGGCCGACGTAGCCGCGCACCAGGGCGGGGCGGCCGGTGAAGTCCTCGGCGGTGACCAGTTCGACGGTGGCGGGCGCCAGGTGCTCGGCGAGCTTGCCCAGGTCCACCTCGCGGTCGCCGGGCACGCCCACGGCCCAGATCTCGCCGTCCACCTTGACCAGGAGGTTCTTCAGGGTGGCGGAGGCGGGCACGCCCAGGTGCTCGGCGAGGGTCTCGATGGTGGGGGTGTCGGGGGTGTCCAGCTCCTCGAGCGGCGGGTGGCCCAGGGGGTCGCCGGCGGGGTTCAGGGGGAAGGTGACGGCCTCGGTGTTGGCCGCGTAGCCGCAGGAGGGGCAGTCGGCGAAGGTGTCCTCGCCTGCGGCGGCCGGGGCGAGGAACTCCTCGGAGGCCGAGCCGCCCATCGCGCCGGAGATCGCGGAGACGATCCGGTGGTCCAGGCCGAGCCGGGTGAAGATCCGCACGTACGCCTCGCGGTGCAGCCGGTAGGACTCGGCCAGCTCCTCGTCGGAGGTGTCGAAGGAGTAGGAGTCCTTCATCAGGAACTCCCGGCCCCGCAGGATGCCCGAGCGCGGCCGGGCCTCGTCCCGGTACTTGGTCTGGATCTGGTAGAGCATCACCGGCAGGTCCTTGTAGGACGCGCACTGGTCCTTGACGACCTGGGTGAAGATCTCCTCGTGGGTGGGGCCGAGCAGGTAGTCGGCGCCCTTGCGGTCCTTCAGCCGGAACAGCAGGTCGCCGTACTCCTCCCAGCGCCCGGTCTCCTCGTACGGCTCCTTGGGCAGCAGGGCCGGCAGCAGCACCTCCTGGGCGCCGATGGCGTCCATCTCCTCGCGGACGATCCGGGCGACGTTCTCCAGCACCTGCTTGCCCAGCGGCAGCCAGGTCCAGATCCCGGCGGCGGTGCGGCGGACGTAACCGGCGCGGACCAGGAGCCGGTGGCTGAGGGTCTCGGCGTCGGCCGGGTCCTCGCGCAGTGTCTTGACCATCAGACGGGACATGCGCTGGACGCGGGCTGCCATGGGGTACTCCTGCGGGCTGTGTGGTGTGCGGTGGTGCGGGCGGGCGGCGTGCCGCGCCCCGCGCAGGAGACTACCGGCGACGCGGCGGGGGCGGTGCGCCCGGCTCCGCCGGGGCGCCTCACCCCCTCACCGCCGCAGCGGCAGCGGCGCCCCCATCACCGCGTACGGGCTGGGCGCGCTGGGGAACAGCACGTTGCGGGCCAGATCGCGGTAGCCCAGGGAGCGGTAGAGGGCACGGGCGGGGCTCTCGGTGTCGATCGCCGAGAGGATCGAGCGGGGCTCCTCGGCGGTGTCGGTGATCGCCGTGATCAGCTCCCGGCCGATGCCGCGCTTCTGGTACGCCGGGTGGACGTGCAGTTCGGTGATGACGAAGGCGTTGTCGAGCCACTCGGCGTTGCCCTCGCGCCGCAGGTAGGGCTCGACGACCGTGGAC
Source organism: Streptomyces desertarenae (assembly GCF_042681365.1). NCBI lineage: Bacteria > Bacillati > Actinomycetota > Actinomycetes > Kitasatosporales > Streptomycetaceae > Streptomyces > Streptomyces desertarenae. The sequence goes on from NZ_JBHUFU010000022.1 coordinate 42,422, forward strand.
CACCACTGGGCGCGGTCGTTGGGCATACCGTAGACGAAGCCCACCAGCCGGCCCTCCGGGGTGGTGGCGCCCAGGGCGCGGGCGCCGGGGACGGCCGCGTGCCGCAGCACGATGTGGCGGCGCACCCCCACCTCGTCGTCGGTCAGCCCGAAGGCGACGGCCTGCACCGCGAGCGCCTCGTCCACCCGGGCTGCCAGGTCCAGTGGACCGACCACGACGTCCTTCATGACCGCCGACCCTACTTCACCGGCACCGGGCGGCTCAGAACAGTACGCTCATGAACGCGCCGACCTCACGGAAGCCCACCTTCCGGTAGGTCGCGCGGGCGGCGGCGTTGTAGTCGTTGACGTAGAGGCTGGCGACCGGGGCGACCTCGGTCAGGGCGTAGCGCAGCACCGCCGCCATGCCGGTCACGGACAGGCCCCGGCCGCGGCGCTCGGGGGCGACCCACACCCCCTGGATCTGGCAGGCGTGCGGGGTGACGGCGCCGATCTCGGCCTTGAAGACCACCCGGCCGTCCTCGATGCGGGCGAAGGAGCGGCCGGTGCCGACCAGTTCGGCGACCCGGGCCTGGTAGACCAGCCCACCGTCGCCGGCCAGCGGCGAGACGCCGACCTCCTCGGTGAACATCGCCACGCAGGCGGGCATCAGCACGTCCATCTCGTCCTTGCGGACGCGCCGCACGTACGGGTCGGGCCGTATGCCCTCGGGGAGGGTGTCGGTGGCCATCAGCGGCTGATGGCGGCGGACGTCCCGCGCGGGCCCCCAGTGCGGCTCCAGACGGGCCCACAGGTCGGCGGTGGGTCCGGCGGGGCCGACGACGGAGGAGCAGCGGCGCCCCTGGCGGCGGGCCCGCTCGGCGAAGGCGCGCACCGCCTCCGGCCCGGCGCAGACGGGCACGAGGTTGGCGCCGGAGTAGCACAGGGACTCCAGGCGCCCCCGGTGGTACCAGCCCCACATCTCACCGCCCAGCCGCCACGGGTCCAGCCCGGAGACGCGGACCCGGGAGGCGACGAAGGCGTTGGCGACGGGCTCGCGGTCGAGCACCGCGAGGGCGTCGTCGAACTCGTGCGGTTCCACGACGCGGGTGGTGGTGGTCGTCAACACGTGGAAATGCCTCACCGTGCGGCCCGAGGGGGGTCGGGGGTGCCGAGATGGGGGTGCGGTCTCCCGACTCTACCTCTCGGGCCGCGGGGGCGCGGTGCCGGCGGGTGCGGTGCGGCCGCGGCACGGGCGGTGCCGGACCGGGCCTCGGGTCAGCTGACGGAGACCTGCGGCTCGCCGGACGCCACGCCGTCCTTCTCCATCTGCTCGGCGATCTTCATGGCCTCGTCGATGAGGGTCTCGACGATCTTGGACTCGGGCACGGTCTTGATGACCTCGCCCTTGACGAAGATCTGGCCCTTGCCGTTGCCGGAGGCGACGCCGAGGTCGGCCTCGCGGGCCTCGCCGGGGCCGTTGACGACACAGCCCATGACGGCCACCCGCAGCGGCACCTCCATGCCCTCGAGACCGGCGGTGACCTCGTCGGCGAGCTTGTAGACGTCCACCTGGGCCCGGCCGCAGGAGGGGCAGGAGACGATCTCCAGGCGGCGCTGGCGCAGACCGAGGGACTCCAGGATCTGGAGGCCGACCTTGACCTCCTCCACCGGGGGCGCCGACAGGGAGACGCGGATGGTGTCGCCGATGCCCTCGGACAGCAGGGCGCCGAAGGCGACGGCGGACTTGATGGTGCCCTGGAAGGCCGGCCCGGCCTCGGTGACGCCCAGGTGCAGGGGGTAGTCGCACTTCCGGGCCAGCAGCCGGTAGGCGTTGACCATCACGACCGGGTCGTTGTGCTTGACCGAGATCTTGATGTCGCGGAAGCCGTGCTCCTCGAACAGGGAGCACTCCCACAGCGCGGACTCCACCAGCGCCTCGGGGGTGGCCTTGCCGTACTTGGCCAGCAGCCGCTTGTCCAGGGATCCGGCGTTGACGCCGATGCGGATCGGGACGCCGGCGTCGGAGGCCGCCTTGGCGATCTCCTTGACCTTGTCGTCGAACTGCCGGATGTTGCCCGGGTTGACACGGACGGCGGCGCAGCCGGCGTCGATGGCGGCGAAGACGTACTTGGGCTGGAAGTGGATGTCCGCGATCACCGGGATCTGGGACTTCTTCGCGATGGCCGGCAGGGCCTCGGCGTCGTCCTGGGACGGGCACGCCACGCGGACGATCTCGCAGCCGGCGGCGGTCAGCTCGGCGATCTGCTGGAGCGTGGCGCCGACGTCCGCGGTGACGGTGGTGGTCATCGACTGCACGGAGACCGGGGCGTCGCCGCCGACGGCCACCGAACCGACCTGGATCTTCCGGCTGATCCGTCTGTCGGCCAGTTTGGCTGGTACGGACGGCATTCCGAGTGAAATGGCTGTCATGTGGTGCGACCCCAAGCTGTGGTTCAGTGCCCCGTTCGGCGGCGGTCTCAGGCATCCGAGATTACGGTACGTCCACCGCCCCGGGCACATCGCGGGGCCGGTGCCCGCGTGCGGAGCGGAGGACGCGCCGGGTCCGCGCGCCCTCCGCTCCGCACGCGCCCTGGCCTCACCCCGTCAGGCGCACCGGGTTGACGATGTCCGCGATGAGGACCAGCAGGGTGAAGCAGACGAAGACACCCGCCACCACGTAGGCCACCGGCATCAGCTTGGCCACGTCGAACGGCCCGGGGTCGGGACGGCGCAGGACCCGGGCGACGCCCCGGCGCACCGACTCCCACAGCGCGCCCGCGATGTGGCCGCCGTCCAGCGGCAGCAGCGGCAGCATGTTGAACAGGAACAGCGACAGGTTGAAGCCCGCCACCAGGAAGAGCATCACCGCCACCCGTTGTTCGGCGGGGATCTCCAGGGCGAAGACGTCACCGCCGACGCGGGCCGCGCCGACCACGCCCATGGGCGAGTCCTGCTCGCGCTCGGCGCCGTTGAAGGCGGCGTCCCACAGCCCGGGGATCTTCTCCGGGAGGCTGAGCAGGGCGTCGACGCCGCTGACCATCATGTCGCCCATGCGGTCCACGGCCTGCGGGAAGGTCTGCTCGACCACGCCGGTGGCCGGGGAGAACCCCAGGAAGCCGGTGGTGACGTACTCGCCCTCGACGTAGCCGCCGCGCCCGTCGGACTTGGCGACCTCGTTCTTCACCAGGTTGGCGTGGAGGACCTTGCGCTCGCCGTCGCGCTCGACGGTGACGGTGGCCGGGCCGATGGTGTCGCGGATGCGCTGCTGGAGGTCGCCCCACTCGGCGACCTCCTTCCCGTCGAAGGCGACGATGGTGTCGCCGGGCCTGAGGCCGGCCGCCTTGGCCGGGGAGTCCGGGGCGCCCTCGGGGCAGGTGTCGGTCCGCTCCGAGACCTTGATGACGCAGTCGGAGACGGTGGCGACGGTGGTGGTCTGCGTGCTGATGCCGAAGGCCATCAGCGTGGTGACGAAGACCACCACGGCCAGCACCAGGTTCATGAAGGGCCCGGCGAACATCACGATCACGCGCTTCCAGGGCTTGCGCGTGTAGAACAGCCGCTTCTCGTCGCCCGGCTGGAGCTCCTCGAAGGCGGCGGCGCGAGCGTCCTCGATCATGCCCCGGAAGGGCGAGGTGGAGCGCTTGCGCAGGGCGCCGTCCTCGCCGGGCGGGAACATGCCGATCATGCGGATGTAGCCGCCGAGCGGGATCGCCTTGATGCCGTACTCGGTCTCGCCGACCTTCCTCGACCACAGGGTGGGCCCGAAGCCGACCATGTACTGCGGCACCCGGACGCCGAACATCTTGGCCGTCGACAGGTGGCCCAGCTCGTGCCAGGCGATGGAGAACAGCAGCCCGACGACGAAGACGACTATGCCGAGGATGGTCATCACCGTCGTCATGCGCGTGCCTCCGCTGTCGTCGCACCAGTGGTACGTACCGTACGCGCCGCCAGTTCCCGGGCGCGGGCGCGCGCCCACTCCTCGGCGTCGAGGACGTCCTCCAGGGTCAGCCCGCCTCCCCGGGGGGTGCCGTGCTCCTCGACCACCGCGGCGACGGTATCCACTATGCCGGTGAAGGACAGCCCGCCGGACAGGAACGCCTCGACGCACTCCTCGTTGGCCGCGTTGAAGACCGCCGGGGCGGTGCCGCCGAGGGCACCGACGTGGCGGGCCAGCGCCACGGACGGGAACGCCTCCTCGTCCAGGGGGAGGAACTCCCAGCTCATCGCCGTGGACCAGTCGAAGACGGGACCGGCGTCGGGCACCCGGTGCGGCCAGCCCAGACCGAGCGCGATGGGCAGCCGCATGTCGGGCGGCCCGCACTGGGCGAGGGTGGACCCGTCGGTGAACTCCACCATCGAGTGAATGTAGGACTGCGGATGGACGACGACCTCGATGCGGTCGAAGGGGATGTCGTACAGCAGGTGGGCCTCGATGACCTCCAGCCCCTTGTTGACCAGGGTCGCGGAGTTGATCGTGATGACCGGGCCCATGGCCCAGGTGGGGTGGGCCAGGGCGTCGGCGGGCGTGACGTTCCGAAGCTCCGCGCGGCTGCGTCCCCGGAAGGGGCCGCCGGAGGCGGTGACCAGCAGCTTGCGCACCTCGGCCCGGGTGCCGCCCAGCAGGGCCTGGAAGAGGGCGGAGTGCTCGGAGTCGACGGGGACGATCTGGCCGGGCTTCGCCAGGGCCTTCACCAGCGGACCGCCGACGATCAGGGACTCCTTGTTGGCCAGGGCCAGGGTGCGGCCCGCCTCCAGCGCGGCGAGGGTGGGGCGCAGCCCGATGGAGCCGGTGATGCCGTTGAGGACGGTGTGGCACTCGGACGCGGCCAGCTCGCAGGCCGCGTTCGGCCCGGCCAGCACCTCGGGCAGGGGCTCGGCCGGGCCGTAGCGGGCGCGCAGCGCCTCGCGCAGCTCGCCGGCCTTGTCCGCGCGGGAGACCGCGACGGCGCGGACCCGCAGCCGGTGGGCCTGCTCGGCCAGCAGCTCCACCCGTCCGCCCGCGGCGGACAGCGCGGTCACCCGGAAGCGGTCGGGGTTGCCGAGCACCACGTCGACGGCCTGGGTGCCGATCGATCCGGTGGAGCCCAGGATCACGATGTCGCGCGGTCCGTCGGCGGGGGCGTCGGCGGCGCCGGCCGGGTGGCTCAGGTGCGGGTCGGCGAGAGGGGCGGGACTGTCGGTCATCCCCCCATTCTGTCCGGTCCGCGAGACGGACCGGACACCGCGTCGCACCGCGCCGCCCGGCCGTCACCCGGTGCGCAGTTCCTCCACCGCCGTGCCGGAGCGCAGGAACAGCAGGCCGATACCGGTGGCGACCGCGACGAGGGCCAGGACGCCCAGCCCGTGGAGCGCCAGGTCGTCCAGGGGCACGGGGACGGCGCGCACGACGTCGGGTACCTCGACGAAGCGGCTGTGCTTCTCGAAGTTCCCCTCGCACAAGGCGGGATCCGCGTCGCAGACCTGCGCCTGGCCGCCGTACTCCCGCACCTCCGGGCCGAAGTAGCCCCGGCCCATCAGGGTGCCCACGGCCATGGCCGACAGCACGGCCGGGACCAGGGGTGTGAACGTCTGCCACAGCAGCGCCCGGGCCAGCACCGGGCGGGGCACTCCGCAGGCCGCCAGGGCGGCGTGGGTGCGGCGGCGGGCGACGACGGCCTCGGCGACGGCCACCAGCATTCCGCCGGCCGCGATCACCAGCGCCACGGTCACGGCCGTGTCCACCAGGTCCATGCTCCTCAGGTAGAAGGGGTCGGCCCGGTACACGTCCGCCCCCGTTCCGCCGGCCGCCTCGGCGTGGAGCCGCCACACCTCCCGCCGGGCCTCGTCCATCGCGGTGAAGTAGGAGCGCCCGGTCAGGGCGCCGGCGCCGAAGACCACGGCCACCAGCAGCGCGGCGAGGGTGCGGCTGCCGTGCCAGGGGTCGGCGAGCAGCCGCCGGGCGGCCAGCAGCGGTGCGGGGCGCCGGGCGAAGCGGTGCAGCACCCGGCCGGCGGTGTGGGAGATCCAGCCCGTCCCGAGCACGACGCCGAGGGCGGCCAGGAGCCCGCCCCCGAGGAGCAGGACGAGCGGCAGGGGGAAAGTGAAGGAGGCGTCGCGGGTCTCGTCGTACCACGTCCACAGCCCCTCGTAGGCGAGGAACGCGCCGGCCCCGAGGGCCAGCAGGACGCCCGGCCACGGCTTCGGCGTCCCCTTCGGACGCGTGCGGCGCGCCACGCCGAGCGGATCCACCGCCACCCGGCGCAGCATCACCGCGGCCGTCGCCGCCGCGAGCAGCGGCAGGCCCAGCACGGTGGCGGCCGTTGCGGGCACGGACGGCAGGACGTCGGTGGGAAGGCGCAACCTGCCCTCGGCGTCCGGCCGGTGCAGCACCTCGTGTCCGATCAGGTAGACCGCGAGCCCGCCCAGGGTGCCCAGCAGGCTCGCCACCGCGGTCTCGGCGGCGACGACGGCCGTGGTCTGGCGCGGGGTGGCGCCGGCCAGCCGGATCGCGGCGAGCCGCCGGTCGCGGGCGGGGGCGCCGAGCCGGGCGCACTGTCCGGCCAGGGCCAGCACCGGGATGCCGAGCATCAGCAGGGCGGCGGCCACGCCGGGCCGCAGCCCGGGTTCACGCAGCAGCGCGTTGGTGTACTGGTCGGACCAGGCGGCGCTGCCGTCGCCCGGGCCGAGCCCGGCGGGCGCCTCGACGGCCAGCACGGTCAGCGCGGCGAGCACCGCCAGGGCGGCGAGGAGGGCGCTGAGGGCGGTGAGCACCACCCGCAGGGCGTCGGTACGGGTCCCGGCGAGGGCCAGCCCGAGGAGCGCGGAGGGTCTCACCGGCCACCGCCGTGCACCGTCGTCGGCATGTCGAGGCCGAGGCCGGACGGATCCACGGCCCCGTCCCGCAGGGCGACCTCGCGGTCGGCGTAGGCGGCGACGGACGCGTCGTGGGTGACGAGCACGACGCTGGTGCGCCGCTCGTGGGCGACCCGTGTCAGCTGCCCGAGCAGCCGCTCCCCGGCGAGCGCGTCCAGCGCGCCGGTGGGCTCGTCGGCGAAGAGCACCTTCGGGCCGGTGACCAGGGCGCGTGCGGCGGCGCACCGCTGCTGCTGGCCCCCGGACATCTCGCCGGGCCGGGCGTCGGCCACGTCGGCGGCGTCCAGCCGCTCCAGCCACTCCAGCGCGGCCGCCCGGGCCTCGCGCCGCCCCTTCCCGGCCAGCAGCAGCGGCAGGGCGACGTTCTCGGCCGCCGACAGCTCCGCGACGAGCTGCCCGAACTGGAAGAGGACCCCGAACGCGGTGCGCCGCAGCCGGGAGCGGTCCGCCTCCGAGAGGGTGCCGAGGCGCTGACCCCCGTACAGCACCTCGCCTTCGTCGGGACGGAGGATCCCGGCCAGGCAGTGCAGCAGGGTGGACTTGCCGCAGCCGCTGGGCCCGGTGACGGCGAGGATCTCCCCCTCGGCCACCTCCAGGTCGACGCCGCGGAGCGCGGGCGTGGGTCCGTAGGACCTCACCAGCCCGCGGGCTTGCAGAAGCGTCATGAGCGCACCTCCCGGTGCAGGTCGGCGACGCGCTCCAGCGTGGTGCGCAGCCAGCGCAGGTCGGCGTCGAGGTGGGCGATGGCGAAGTCCGCGGCGACCACGTCGCCGAGAGAGGAGGCCGGGTCGGTCTTGACGGCGGTCAGCTCCCGCAGCCGTGCGGTGTGGGCCCGGCGCTGGGCGGCGAGGTAGTCACGGGCCTGGTCGGCTCCGTCGACGAGCAGGGCGACGACGACCTTGGCCAGCAGCACGCTGCCGACGTAGGGGGCGGGCGTCTCGATCTCCGCCATCCAGGCGCGCAGCTTCTCGCGGCCGGCCTCGGTGACGGCGAACTCGGTGCGGTCCGGGCCCCCTTCGCGGCTCTGGCCCCGCTTCTCGACCAGCCCGTCGCGCTCCAGCCGGCCGAGCGTGCCGTAGACCTGGCCGAAGGCGATCGGTTTGGCCTGGGGGAAGCGCTGGTCGTGCGCCTTCTTCAGGTCGTAGCCGTGCTGCGGCCCGGCGGCCAGCAGGGCGAGCAGGACGTGGGCTGCGGTGGACATGACGGCGACTATTCCCTGAGAGAATAGTCGCCGTCAAGTCGCTCCCCCGCCCAGGTGGTCGGCGTTCACCTACGGCAGCGAGCCGTGGGACGCACTTCCGGAGCACGTGCGCCGCGCAGGGGACGACCGGGCCTGCGCAATCCCGTTGTCCGCGCCCCGGGCGGGGATGAGAATGCCCCGGTGCTGATCCGACGCGAGACCCCCGCCGACGTCCCCGCCGTACGCGCCGTCACCGGGGCCGCCTTCGCCGCCCGGTCGCGGACGGCCGTCCCGATCGAAGTCACCCTGCTGGACGAACTGCGCGACTGCGCGGCGTGGTTGCCCGCGCTGTCGCTGGTGGCCCTGGCGCCGGACGGCGGGATCGTCGGGCACGTGGTGTGCACCCGCGGACGGGTCGGGGACACCCCCGCGCTGGGGCTGGGCCCACTGAGCGTGCACCCGGACCACCAGGGGCGCGGCACCGGATCGGCGCTGGTGCACACCGTGCTGGGTGCGGCCGACGCCCTCGGCGAGCCGCTGGTGGCCCTGCTCGGCGAGCCCGCCTACTACGGACGCTTCGGCTTCCGCGCCTCGGCGGAGTACGGCGTCACCCCGCCCGATCCCGCCTGGGGGAGGTACTTCCAGGTCCGTACGCTCTCCGCGTACGGACCCGGCAGCCCCGGCCCGCGCGGCACCTTCGCCTACGCCGAACCGTTCGACCGCGTGTGAACGGAACCGAGGTGACCGAGGAGCGCGGCGTCGTCTACGACGAGGCCGACGGCAAACTGTCGGACGTCCACCGGCCCGCCCGGCCGCCGGCCGGCGGCGCCCCGATCGTCCTGCTGTGGCACGGCAGGGGGCCGGACGAGCGGGACGTGCTCGCACCGCTCGCGCGGGAGGCCGCCGGCCTGGGGCTGGTGGTCGTGGTGCCCGACTGGCGCCCGGACGCGGCCGACGGCGGCCTGCGCCACCTGCGGGCGTCGGCGCGGTTCGCGCGGGAGCGGGCGGGCGAACTCGGCGGCGACGCCGACCGGATCGTGTCGGCGGGTTGGTCGCTGGGGGCGTACGTGGCGATGAGCGCGGCCGTCCGGCCCGAACTGCTGGACGGGGTGCGGCCGACGGCCGTCGTCGGAATCGCGGGCAAGTACCTCTGGGAGCGCCCGGAGTCGGGACTGCGCGACCTGCGCGACGAGTTGGCCGCCACGTCCGTCGACCCGGTCCCCGTCCACCTGGTGCACGGCACCGCCGACGACATCGCGGCCGTCCATCACTCGCGGGACTTCGTGCCCGTCCTCGACCGGTGGGGGTGGCCGGTCGACCTCACCGAGACCGACGCCGACCACGCGGGCGTACTGGGGGCCGAGTACGCCCCGGGGCGGGGACGCTGCGTCCCGACCCGGAACGCGTCCGCCCTGGCGGCCGGACGCACCACCGCCCGCGTCCTGGCCCGCGCCGCCGGACTGCCGGCTCCGGGCTGACCGTCGCGGCTTCGGCACCGTCGGCCGGGACAGGCCCGCTCGGAGCCCGATAACATCTCCCCCACCTCCGGATTCACTGGAGGAGAGTCACTTCCACCACCCGATCGGATACCAGTGGGGGAACCTTCAGGGGGAAAAGCTCAACATTTCACCAGGCGAGCTGCGCGCATCGGCTCATGCGGCGGACACCATCTCCAAGGATTTAGGGAAACCTCTGTCCAAGGCATTGGGGGACATCGCAGCCGCCGGAGAGTCCCTGCGCCACTGGTCCGTCGGAGCCCAACTCAAATCGACCGGAGAAGGCTGGGGTGACGCGCTGGGAAAGCTGCGCGGCCGATTGGGTGAGCACGCCGACGGCCTGCGCATGGTGGCCGATGGGCACGACGTCAACGAAGAGAACGTCCTGAGCCGGCTCAAGGGATGGTGACGCCTCACCATGCCGGAGCATTACGCCGAACTCTTCCGTCAGGATTTTTCCGACCTCGATGCTGCCGCCAAGTCATGGAAGAACCTGGTCGAAAAGTTCTCCGACGCGCAAAATGGTTCCGGGGGGAAAGTCTCCGGACCACTGCACGCCGCAGGATGGGAAGGCGAAAGCGCTCACTTCGGATTTGCAGCCCTGGAAGCGACCGAGAGCAAGCTCGGAACCGCCAGCACGAATGTGGGTCTCATAGCCTCGGTACTGGAGACACTCAGTGGCAGGATGCAGGCGGCTCAGCGGAAACTGCGCAACGCCGTCCGCGACGCCGAAGAAGCCGGACACACCGTGACCGCCGACGGGTGGGTCGAACCAAAAAAGGCCGTTGATCCGAGGTATCACAACGATCCCGACTACGAGAATATTCAGCAGGAGGCGAACCGCGACCTCGGGATGTACCGCTCACGCATCGGCGACGCGATCTCCGATGCGTTGACCGCCAGTTCACAGGCAGCCGAGGCGCTGCGCCAGATCGATCCGTTCGATCTCGACAAACGCTACGGCGGCGAGAAAGCCCGCGAGGACGCGCAGCGGGTTGCCGATTTCATGGGACTCGAAGAGGGCTCGGTCCCGGACAGCGAGCGGCCCGGGAAGAACGCCGAGTGGTGGAACGGCTTGGATGACAGCGAGAAGCGCGTCTACCTTGCAGCCTTACCCGACCGGATCGGCGCACTGGACGGCCTGCCCGCCACGGTGCGCGACCAGGCCAACCGCACCGTGATCGACAACCACCTGAACGACTACGCCCTGCGGGAGAACTCACTCGGCATACACGAGCGCTCCACTTACGCCTCGCTCCAGAAACTCAAGGACCGCCTGGACGAGACCGAAGCGTCCCCCGAACACAAAAAGCTCTATGTTCTGGGGATCGGCACGGAAGGCGACGGCAAGGCCATCGTGGCCATGGGAAATCCCGACAAGGCCGACCACACCGCCGTTCTCGTCCCGGGCACGGACACCGATCTGGGCAGCATGCCCGGTCAGATCTCGCGGATCGACCGCCTCCAGGACGCCGCCCTGGCGCAAAGCCCCAACGAAGACGTCGCCGTCATCAGCTGGCTCGGCTACGACGCCCCGGAGATCGACGGCAGCGTGGCCTCCAAGGGGCGAGCCGAGGAAGGCGCCGCCGACCTGCGCGGTTTCACCGAGGGCACCAGAGCCGCACACGAGGGCGGGCGCGGCCACCTTACCGTGACAGGCCACAGCTACGGAACCACCATGGTGGGAGTGGCAGCCAGCGGGGGCCGCGGATTGGAAGCGGACGACATCATCGCTTTGGGCAGTCCCGGTATGGGCGTCGACAAAGCCGCCGATCTGCAAGTGGACCCCGACCACGTATGGGTCGGCGCCACCCAACAGGACCCGATCGTCAAGCATGCATCGAACCTCACGCTCGGAATCAATCCCGCCAGGGAGGGGTTCGGCGCTCAACCCATTGCCGTGAACGACGGAGGGCACAGCAGTTACTGGGATTCAGGGAAGGAGAGCCTGAGAAACCAGGGCCGAATAATAGTCGGCCATCGGCCGAATACAGGCGAGTACTACCACGGCAAGGAAAGCGAGATCAACCCGGTGGGACCAGATGGAACACCCCTGCTAATTCCAGGATAGGACCCCTTGGAACTCAAAATTACCACAAGATTGATCGCCATTTTCACGGCGGCACTGATGTTGGGGGGTTGCATGTCGAGCGAAAAGAACGAGCCCCTTCCCCGAATGAGCAAGAAAGGCGCGGAAGACTGGGCCCGCCACTTCACCGAATCCATGGCCAGATCGGCCGGGGTGAAAATCAAGGAGGGAACAGTCAAGCCCGCCTTCCATGACTGCGTAGGGGAGAACGACGAGGTGGCCGAGGACGGAAGGTTCCTCCTCGACTACTACGCACGGGCCTCCCTTCCGGTTTCGGAACACGCGAAAGCCGTAAAGAAAGTTCGAGCAGACCTGGAAAAACGTGGATACACGATAAACGGGTATCAGGAGACAGGGGGCGGCAAGCCTTCCGTCCTATTGGATGCGGCACATCCGGAAAAGGGTTTCACTGTGTCGGCCGAAGGGCACGCTCCTCAGGACGAGCTTCTTTTCTCCATCAGCACTCCCTGCCTGCTTCCGCCCGGTGCGACACAGCAGCAGCTCTGAGTCCGGCACGCGGGCGACCGGGTTGTGCTCGCCGGCAAGGAAACCCCGCTCGGGCTGTGGCCGCGTCCCCGGTCCCCGCGTACCGGTGACGGGCCGGTGGGGCGCCCGCCGGGGCGAGGACCTTCCCTCCCCCGATGGGCGGAGCCGGCCCCGTCAGTCGAAGCCGCGGTGAACGACCGCGCGCGTTGAGGGGTGAAGAGCGGCCGGGGAGCGGTCGGTTCCGGCGATCGGCGGGTTCAGGACCTGCCCGCGTGATCGGCCGCCTTTCCCGTGCTCGCCGGGGAGCATCGGTTCCGGAGGGCGGTTACGGGGCCGGTGCCCTTGGGCCTCCGCGGTGGTCCACCACTGCCGCTCCCAGCTCACGGGCCGCGGTACGCCCCGTCGAGTGGTCGCAGAACTGGACGGACCAGTTGGCCGCGGTGACGATGTACCGGGGGAGCTCCGGAACGCTGATGGCCAGGCGGATCGCCTCGTCACGGGCGGCCGGCGTGGCGTGCAGTTCGAGACGGGCGCAGGCCTCCTCCGCTCCCTCCGTCACACACGTCACCACGTTCTCGGTCCCCTCCTCCGGCTTCCGGTCCGCGCATCCCACCGACGCCTCCAAGGCACCGGCCAGAGCGTCGAGGTCCGCGTACCGGGGCTCGCCGGGGATGTCGGGCAGCGGAAAGAGCGGTGGCAGGACGACCGCGTCGAGGGCCTCGGCGATCTCCGGGGCGTAGAGGGGGTTCAACACCCGGATGTACCAGTTCCCGGCAGCGACCAGGGTGCGGGGACGCGGAGGCGTACGCCAACTGGCGATGGAGTCTCCGATCTCGTCGCGGCTGAACGTCTTGGGATCCAGAACATGTACTTCGTTCTCGACCTTCTCCCCGTCGACCTCGGTCATGCAGTCGAGACCGGAACCATTGGCCCTTCGCCGCAGAACCACACATTCGATGCCGCCTCGCTCAAGTGCCGTGACCACATCGTCTGCCGTCTTGAACACCGGCCCTGTGGGAACATTGTCCGGCATCGGCGTGAGCGGTTCCGAACTGTTCCGCGTGAACGCGTCGCAGGCGGTGAGCACCATCACCAGCAGACACGAGAGCAGCACCGTCACGGTCTTCTTCACGGCTCAACCACCCTTCGGCGGAACGGGCGACGGGCCCGGGCTCGGGGACGGGGTGCCGGGCTCGGGTTCACCGGTGCCGGTGCCACTGGTGGGGCCACCCGCTCTGTAGATCGGGTCGACGGAGACATGGTGTCCTGCGGGAGTCTGTGACTCCAACTGCGCGACAGCCAGCGCGCGCTCCTCCTCACTGAGAGCCTCCCAGGCCATGGCGTCCTCAAGGTGCGGTTCGATCCTGTCCCAGTTCTCCCCCCGGGGCCTGATGTCTCCTCCACGCCGGCCGGATTCGGTACCGTGCTGCTCGTTCAGCTCCCGCACGTCCGGGGTGTCGGCGGCGTACAGCACAAACAGATCTTTTTCTGTCCTGGCGCCATACGGGTTCTCTTGGAGGTCCTTCAGGTGGTAGGCGCTGAGTCTTACGTCCAGTTCTGGGTTGGCCTCGATTTCTGCGGCGAGTTCAGCGTCACTGAGCTCACTCATGTACCTGCCGTCCGTCAGGACGAACGTCTCGCGGTACTTCTCGAGAACGTCCCGTGCCGTTTCCAGCTTCATGTGCGTGATCCCCAGTGACTTGCCCGGGTAGGGCCCCACGGCGAGGCTCCAGTCGAAGAACCGGCCGAATTCCGTCAGCGGTCCGCGCAGACTCGGGTTGTGGTTCTGGTACCACTGCTGCTCCTGCCACAGGATGGCCAGGAGGAGCTTCCTGCTGATGTTGGTCTCCTGCGCCGCCCGGTCGACCGCGGCGAGGACCGCCGGGGGGACGTTGACCGGGTGCAGCCCGTCCAGGCCACCCGACAGGCGCAGCGCGATGGCCAGTGGGCTGTTGTCCTTGAGGGCTTCCCTCACCAGCTTCGGATCGCCCATGGTCGCGAGTCCCTCGATCGTCCGGAGCACCCGGGCGGTTCCGATGTCCGCACGAGTGGCCTTGGCCAGGGCGCCGGAGACGATGTCGCGGGTGTGCCTCACCGGCTCCAGGTGACCGTCACCGCCCTTGGGCCCCATGACGGACTGGTTCTGCCGTACACGGCCGCTGTCGTCCACCGTCAGATCGTGTCTGCGCGCGTAGTCGAGAGCGCTGCGCAGATCCCGTTGGGCGTCGGCGATGTCATCGGCGAGATCGTCGTAGGTGCGTGCCAGAGCGCGTAACGCGACGGCCGCCGCCTCGTAGTCGTCCGCGTGTTTGACGAAACGACGACGGGCCGCCTCCCCGGTGTCGCCCACCCAGCAGGTCCGAAGCGTCGCGGCGACCTCGTCGCGGGCGTAGGAGGCGAGGCCGTCGCACTGTTTCGCCGCTCTCACCGCGTCATCGGCGGCCTCCCGCCACTTCTGGGGCCGGGCGGTGTCGAGTTCGCTGACGGAGACCATCAGGCCCCCTCCAGCCAGCGGGCGGAGGCGCGCAGTTCCGCCGCGATGGAACGGTCCTCGCCGATCTGCTGGTCCATCGCCCTCGTCAGGGCGTCAGCCGCGTCCTCGACGAGATCGCCGAGACCGCGAAGGCGTCTCTGCCATGCGTCCACACAGTCGTTGCTGGCAGCACCGACGAGCCAGCCGGAGTGGCTCCGACCCGCCGCCCGCGCGTCGGACAGTTTCGACTTGGAACGGGACTCCGTGTTCACCGTGCGGATGCCCGAGGCCTTCGAGCGGACCGGCCCGGCCTGCAGACCGAAGTCCGCCTCCTCCAGCCCGGTTCCGCTCCGGCCGCCGTCTCCGGCGGACGCAGGCCGCATGCGGGCCTCATCGCGCTTGCGGCTCGCCTCCGCCACGAGCCGGTTCCACTCCTCGTCGAACGACATGCCTCTCCCCCCATCGGCGCACACGCTCGGGACCGTTCGCGACCGCAGGCGGTCCCGTACCCGCCCGGGCGAACGGCTGCGGCGGCATCCTGTCGTGTCCGACGCTCCGAGGCAAAGGCGTACTGGCTCGATCCGATGCCCCGATTCCCGGCGGGGGGCGCCGGAAGCGGGGCCGGAGCAGCCGTGGGAGAGGTCACCCGTGGTAAGGGCCGGGGTCCGGTGGCCGACGGTCCGGGCCGTGACGGACCGATTCCGTGCCCCGGCGCCGACAGCAGCAAGGTGTGGAGGGCAAACAGGAACTCCAGACCCGCCGGGGCCAGGGGGATGGGCCGGTGGCGCACGACCGGGACGGGGCGTGGTGTCCGCCGCGGCCGTCCGGGGCTGCGGCGGACACGGCCTCCACGTTCGCGCGTCCGGCCGGGAGCGGACGGAACCGGCCCCGTCAGCCGAGGCTGCGGTGGACGTCCGCGCGGGTGGAGGGGCCGGGGGCGGCCGGGGCGATCCAGGGGCCGGGGGTGGAGGGGTCGACCACGCCCTCCTCCAGCCAGGTGTAGACACCGCCCAGGACGCCGCGGGCGACCGTGCGGTCGATGGCGTCGGTGTTGGTCCACAGCCGGCCGAAGAGCTCCTCGACGCGGACGCGGGCCTGGCGGCAGAAGGCGTCGGCGAGCTGGTAGGCGGCGCGGCCGTGCTCACCGTCGGAGCGCAGCATCTCGGCCCGCACACAGGCGGCGCTCATGGCGAACAGCTCGGCGCCGATGTCCACGATCCGCCCCAGGAAGCCCTGCTTGCCCTCCAGTTTCGCCTGCCAGCGGGACATGCCGTAGAAGGTGGCGCGGGCCAGGCGCCGGCAGGTGCGCTCGACGTAGCGCAGGTGGACGGCCAGGTCCGGGTGGCCGGCCGGATGGAACTCCCGGTAGGTGCCGGGGAGCTGCCCGGGCCCGGTGACCAGTTTCGGCAGCCAGCGGGCGTAGAAGCCGCCGGCTCGGACGGCCGCCCTCCCCTTGTCGGCCAGGGTGGTGTCGGGATCGACCAGGTCGCCCGCGGCCGACAGGTGGGCGTCGACGGCCTCGCGGGCGATGAGCAGGTGCATGATCTCCGTCGATCCCTCGAAGATGCGGTTGATGCGCAGGTCGCGCAGCATCTGCTCGGCCGGGACGCCGCGTTCGCCGCGGGCGGCGAGGGAGTCGGCGGTCTCGAAGCCGCGGCCGCCGCGGATCTGGACCAGTTCGTCGGCCATCCGGTACGCCATCTCCGAGCCGTAGAGCTTGGCGAGGGCGGCCTCGATGCGGATGTCGTGGCGGCCCTCGTCGGCCATCCGGGAGGCCAGGTCCAGGACGGCTTCCAGGGCGAAGGTGGTCGCGGCGATGAAGGAGACCTTGGAGCCGACGGCCTCGTGGTACGCGATCGGCTTGCCCCACTGCTCGCGGGCCGCGGACCACTCGCGGGCGATCTTCAGGCACCACTTGCCCGCACCCGCGCACATCGCCGGCAGGGAGAGGCGCCCGGTGTTGAGGGTGGTCAGGGCGATCTTCAGCCCGGCGCCCTCGGGGCCGATGCGGTGGGCGGCCGGGACGCGGACGCGGTGGAGGCGGGTGACGCCGTTCTCGATGCCGCGCAGGCCCATGAAGGCGTTGCGGTTCTCCACGGTGACGCCTTCGGAGTCGGCCTCGACGACGAAGGCGGTGATGCCGCCGGGGTGGCCCTCGGAGGCCGGGACGCGGGCCATGACGACGAGCAGGTCGGCGATGACGCCGTTGGTGGTCCACAGCTTCACGCCGTCCAGCACGTAGTCGTCGCCGTCGGGGACGGCGGTGGTGGCCAGCCGGGCCGGGTCGGAGCCCACGTCGGGCTCGGTGAGCAGGAACGCCGAGACGTCGGTGCGGGCGCAGCGCGGCAGGAAGGCCCGCCTCTGCTCCTCGGTGCCGAACATCTTCAGCGGCTGGGGGACGCCGATGGACTGGTGGGCCGAGAGCAGCGCGCCGACGGCGGGGCTGGCGGAACCGGCCAGGGCCAGCGCCCGGTTGTAGTACAGCTGGCTCAGACCCAGGCCTCCGTACTCGGGGTCGATCTTCATCCCGAGGGCGCCGAGCTCCTTGAGGCCCTTTACCACGCCGTCGGGGACGCGGCCCTCCCGGTCGATCGCGATGCCGTCCACCTCCGCCGCGCAGAACTCCCCGAGCGCGGCGAGGAACTCCTCGCCGCGCCGGACCTCCTCGGCGTCCGGGCGGGGGTGGGGGTGGACCAGGTCGAGGCGGAGGCGGCCGAGGAAGAGTTCCTTCGCGAAGCTGGGCCTGCGCCACTCGCTCTCCCTCGCGGCCTCGGCGACCTGGCGTGCTTCGCGCTCGGAGACGGACATCGGGGGCTCACCTCGCTCTACTGACGGGTGTTACTCAACCGTATGTACCCATTTCAATCGCTATGTACCGACTTTGAGCCGTTGTGCACCCGTGTGCGAGCGTATGTCGAAGCGCTTCGATAACCCACTGCACAGCATCTGGACAGCTTGTCAGCACGGGTTTAGGGTCGTGGCGCAGAACCGTTGTCGAAGCGCTTCACCTCAGCAGCTTCCCTCACCGCCCTGGAGAGCCCATGGTCACCCTCGCCGAGGTCGCCCGGCACGCCGGAGTCTCCGCCAGCACCGTGAGCTACGTCCTCAGCGGCAAGCGCTCCATCTCCGCCACCACCCGGGAGCGCGTGGAGCAGAGCATCCGCGAGCTGGGCTACCACCCCAACGCCGGGGCCCGGGCGCTGGCCAGCAGCCGCTCGAACATCATCGCGCTGATGATGCCGCTGCGCACCGACATGTACGTGCCGGTGATGATGGAGATCGCCCTGGCCGTCGCCACCACCGCCCGCTCCCACGACCACGACGTGCTGCTGCTGACCGGCCAGGAGGGGCCCGCGGCGGTGCGCCGGGTGGTGGGCAGCGGACTGGCCGACGCCATGATCCTGATGGACGTCGAGCTGGACGACGCCCGGCTGCCGTTGCTGCGCGAGGCCGGGCGTCCGTCCGTGCTGATCGGCATCCCCGCCGACCCCACCGGGCTGACCTGCGTCGATCTGGACTTCGGCGCCACCGGCGCGCTGTGCGTGGAGCACCTGGCCGAACTGGGCCACCGGGACGTCGCGGTCGTCGGCGAGGCCGCCGCCGTCTACGAGCGGCACACCGGTTTCGCCGAGCGGACCCGCGACGGGCTGCGCGCCCGCGCCGCCGAGCTGGGGGTGCGGCTGCTGCACCGGCCCTGCGAGGGCGACTACGCGGCGATGGCCGGGACACTCACCCGGATCCTCGACGAACGCCCGGGCACCACCGGCTTCATCGTGCAGAACGAGGCCGCCATCGAGCCGCTGCTGAGCCTGCTGCGCCGACTGGGCAAGGCCGTCCCCGAGGACGTGTCGGTGGTGGCCATCTGCCCCGACCAGGTGGCCGTCCAGGCATCCGTGCGGCTGACCTCCGTGGCCATCCCCGCCCACGAGATGGGGCGCCGGGCGGTGGAGCTGGTGATGGCCAAGGTGCGCGGCGAGCGGGAGGACCGGCTCGACCTGCTGCCGCCCCGGCTCACCGTGCGCACCAGTTCCGGGCCGGCTCCCGCCCTCCCCCGCTGACGGCCGGCTCCCTCCGCCCCCCCCCGCGGCGCCTCCGCTCCCCCCGCCCTGCCCCATCCCGTTCCGTCCTTCCACCGTCCGCCCGCCGAACACCGGGAGTACCGTGTCCACACCCGCCCTCTTCTCCCCTCCGCCCTCCTCCCTCGCCCAGCCCTCCCCCACCCGCGGCACCTTCCGGGTGCGCGACGGCGCGCTGGAGTGGCACGGACGGCAGGAGACCGTCCGCGTCGAGCCGTGGGGGCCGGACGCCGTCCGGGTCCGGTCCCGCCTCGGCGGCCCGGTCCTCGACGGGCTGCCCGGCGCGCTGCTGGAGGAGCCGCCGCCCGCGCAGGGCTGCGCGGCCGAGGTCCGGATCGCCGACGGGTACGCCGTGGTGACCAGCGGCACGATCACCGCCGTGGTCAGCGGCGACGGCATGCTGCGCTTCGTCCGCACCGCCGACGGCTCCGAGCTGCTGGCCGAGGACCGCGCCCACTTCTGGTGGCCCGGCTCACGGCTGCACACCGCCACCGGCAACGGCTACCACCGCCTGGAGCAGCGCTTCACCGCCTACGCGGGCGAGCGGCTGTACGGCCTGGGCCAGCACCAGCACGGGCTGCTGGACCAGAAGGGGACGGTGGTCGACCTCGTGCAGCGCAACGCCGAGGTGTCCATCCCCGTCCTCACCTCCAGCCGCGGCTACACCCTGCTGTGGAACAACCCGGCCGTCGGGCGTGTGGAGCTGGCCCACAACGGCACCCGCTGGGTCGCCGACTCCGCCCGGCAGATCGACTACTGGATCACCGCCGGGGACCCGGCCGACGCCCAGCGCCGCTACTCCGCCGCCACCGGCCGCAGCCCCATGCTGCCCGAGTGGGCGGCCGGCTTCTGGCAGTGCAAGCTGCGCTACCGCACGCAGGAGGAGCTGCTGTCGGTGGCCCGCGAGTACAAGCGGCGCGGGCTTCCCCTGTCCGCCATCGTCTGCGACTTCTTCCACTGGACCCACCTGGGCGAGTGGAAGTTCGACCCGGCGGAGTGGCCCGACCCGGCGGCGATGGTCAAGGAGCTGGACGAGCTGGGCGTGAAGCTGGTCGTCTCGGTGTGGCCGTCGGTCTCGCCGCTGAGCGAGAACCACCAGCCGATGGAGCACCAGGGCCTGTTCATCGGCACCGAGTACGGCCCGATGGCGCACGCCGACTGGCCCGACAAGGGCGTCGCCGAGCCCGTCCAGGTCGCCTTCTACGACGCCACCAACCCCGACGCCCGCGCCTTCGTGTGGTCCCGCATCCGGGAGAACTACACCTCGTACGGCATCACGGCCTTCTGGCTGGACGCCGGCGAGCCGGAGTTGAAGCCCGGCTTCTCCGCCAACCTGCGCTACCACGCCGGCCCGGGCCTGGAGGTGGCCAACCTCTACCCGCGCGAGAACGCCCGGACCGTGCACGACGGTCTGGCCGCCGAGGGCGAGAGCGAGATCGTCTCCCTCAACCGCTCGGCGTGGGCGGGCTCCCAGCGCTACGGCGCCGCCCTGTGGTCCGGTGACATCGGCACCGACTTCGCCACGCTGCGCCGCCAGATCGCGGCCGGGCTCAACACCGCGCTGTCGGGCATCCCGTGGTGGAACACCGACATCGGCGGCTTCCACGGCGGCGACCCGGACGACCCGGACTACCGCGAGGTGATAGTGCGCTGGTTCCAGTTCGGCGCCCTCTCCCCGCTGATGCGGCTGCACGGCTTCCGCGAGCCGGGGATGCCGCTGGGCCCGGAGATGACCGGCGGGCCCAACGAGGTGTGGTCCTACGGCGAGGAGGCCGGCGCGATCCTGGAGTCCTACCTGCGGCTGCGCGAGCGCCTCAAGCCGTACGTGCTGGAGCAGATGCGCACCGCCCACACCGAGGGGCTGCCGCCGATGCGGCCGCTGTTCCTGGAGTTCCCCGGCGACCCGGCGGCCTGGGAGGTCGACGACGCCTTCCTCTTCGGCCCCGACCTGCTGGTGGCGCCCGTGCTGGAGGCCGGCGCCCGGCAGCGCACCGTGCACCTGCCGGCGGGCGCCGCGTGGACGGACGCCTGGACGGGCGAGACGTACCCGGGCGGCGGGCCGGTGACCGTGCCCGCGCCGCTGGAGCGGATCCCGCTCTTCCTGCGGGACGGCGCGGAGCTGCCGGTCCGGGAGGACTGAGGGCGGGCGGTCCGCGCGGGCGGGGCCGGCGGGGTGTTCCCGCCGGCCCCGCCCGCGTGCGGCCACGGGGACGCCGCTCCAGCGGCGCAGCGGGCCGGGGCGCCTGGACGGCGCCCCGGCCCGGGTCCGATCCCCCCGGGGGCCGTGTCCCGGCCTCCGGGCCCGCTGTGGCGGGACGGTCCTCAGCCGCCGCCTCCCGCGTCCGGGTCCTGGCGCAGGGCGGCCGCACCGTGGCGGTCGAGCGGCAGCCGGTGCCCGTGCCGACGACCGGTGAGGAGGTCGGTGGCGGGAGCGGGCAGGGGGACCGTGACCGGCTCCCCCCGGTGGTTGAGGACGAACAGCAGCTCGCCGCGGCGGACGGCCTCCACCCCGCTCGGCAGTCCGGGCAGGGTCGGCCGTACGCCCGCCTCGTCGGCCGCGCGGCCCAGCAGGGCGCCCAGCGTGGCGGGGTCGGGGAGGGTGGTCAGGTACCAGGCGGTGCCGGCGCCGAAGGTGTGGCGGGTGACGGCCGGCCGGCCGTCGAGTTCGCCGCCCCGGTAGGCGGCGACGGTCTCGGCGCCGCCGGTCTCGACGTCCTCGCGCCACAGCGCCGCGGTGGCGCCGTCGAGGCCGTCGAGGCCGTCGGTGCAGAAGGCAAGGGGCTGGACGCCGTCCTCGTCCATCGGCCACCACTCGTGGACCAGGTCGATGCCCAGCACCTCGCGCAGCCGGGCGTCCATGCCGCCCTCGCGGATGCGGTCGTCGGCGTCGGCGACACCGGTGTGGAAGCCGCACACCAGGGTGCCGCCGCCGCGCACGTAGGCGGCGAGGTTGTCCAGGGCGGCGTCGGTGAGCAGGTACAGGTGGGGCACGGCGACCAGGGCGTAGCCGCTCAGGTCGGCCTCGGGGTGGGCCAGGTCGCAGACCAGGTTCCGCTCCCACAGGGCGCGGTGCCAGGCGCGCAGCGGTGCCTCGTAGGTGAGCCGGGCCGAGGGGCGGCCCTGCTGGAGGCCGGCCCACCAGGAGTTCCAGTCGTGCAGGACGGCCGCCCGCGCCGGGACGGGCGCGCCGGTGGCCCCGGCCAGCGCGCCCAGGTCGGCGCCCAGCTCGCACACCTGCCGGAAGGTGCGGCTGCGCCGCCCGGCGTGGGGCAGCATCGCGGAGTGGAACTTCTCGCTGCCCTGCCGGGACTGGCGCCACTGGAAGAAGCAGACGCCGTCCGCCCCGCGCGCCACCGCCTGGAGCGACCACAGCCGCGTCAGCCCCCGGGGCCGGGGGTGGTTGACGCCGCGCCAGTTGACGGCTCCGGCGGCCTGCTCCATCAGCAGCCAGGGACCTCCCGCCTGGGAGCGGGTGAGGTCCTGCACCAGGGCGCCCAGCGCGGCGCCGTCGGGGCCGGAGGGGTCGGCGGGGTCGGGGTAGAGGTCGACGGAGACCACGTCCTCCCGCTCGGCCCAGGTCCAGCCGTCCAGGCCGACGAAGAGCGGCATGAAGTTGGTGGTGACCGGGACGTGCGGGGTGCGCTCCGCCAGCACGTCGCGCTCGGCGGTGAAGCACTCCAGCAGGGCGTCGCTGGTGAAGCGGCGGAAGTCCAGCTCCTGCGCGGGGTTGGCCAGGTACTGGGTGCGGCGCGGGGGCAGGATCTCCTCCCAGTCCCCGTAGCGCTGGCTCCAGAAGGACGTGCCCCAGGCCTCGTTGAGCTCCGCCAGGCCGCCGTAGCGATCCCTCAGCCAGCGGCGGAAGTGGCGGGCCGTGGTGTCGCACCAGCAGAAGGTGCCGTACTCGTTGTTGACGTGCCACAGCCGCAGCGCGGGGTGGTCCCCGTAGCGGTCGGCGAGGTCCGCGGTGATGCGCAGGGCGTGTTCGCGGTAGACGGGCGAGGAGGCGCAGAAGTGGTTGCGCGACCCGTACCAGACGGTCGCGCCCGCCGGGTCGCGCGGCAGGGTCTGGGGGTGGCGGGCGCCCATCCAGGGGGGCGGGGAGGCGGTCGGGGTGGCCAGGCAGACGCCGATCCCGCCGGCGTGGAGGAGGTCCAGGACGCGGTCGAGCCAGCCGAAGTCGCGCTCCCCGGGGCGGGGTTCGATGCGGGCCCAGGAGAAGACGCCGACGGTGGCGAGGTTGACCCCGGCCTCCCGCATCAGCTCCACGTCCTCGCGCCAGACGTGCTCGGGCCACTGCTCGGGGTTGTAGTCGCCGCCGTACAGCAGGCGTCCGCGGGTGACGTCGGCCAGGGCGGGGCGGTGTCCGGTCATCGGGCGGGGTCTCCGTACTGCACGCCGCGGCCGTTGGTGCCGAGGTAGACGCGGCCGAAGCGGCGGGGGTCCCCGGTGACGGTCTGGCCGGTCCAACCCCACTGGTGGGCGTCGTCGTTGATGCGGATCCAGGTGCGGCCGCCGTCGTCGGAGCGGTACACGGCGGTGAGGCCCGAGCCGGCGAGCCTCGCCACGTGGTAGACGGCCGGGTGGCGGGAGCCGGGGGCGGCCTTGCCGAAGCCGAGGGTGTGGGAGGCGGCGATGCCCGGGTCCCGGGTGAAGGTGCGGCCGCCGTCGCCGGAGCGCAGCAGTCCGCCGTCCTTGGCCGACAGCCACAGCTCGCCGGTGCGGCCGGGGGTGGCGGCGAGCTGGTACTCGCGGTCCCCGGCGGGCAGGCCGGTGGCGGCGGTGGCGAAGGTGCGGCCCGCGTCGCGGGAGACGGCCAGGGTGCCGCCGGCGGTGTCGTAGGCGTAGACCGTGCGCGGGTCCACGGGGTCGGCGAGCGGGGTGGCGCCGGCCGGGTAGCCGGGGATCTCGCTCCAGGTGGCACCGCCGTCGCCGGACCACCAGCCGGGGTGGGGCGTGCCGTCCCAGTGCACCAGGGCCCAGACCAGGGCGCCGGCGTCGGCGGTGATCGCGATCGGGCCGGGGGCGTCCTTCGCTCCGGGCGGCTGGGAGGCGAAGGGGGCCCAGGTGCGGCCGCCGTCGCGGGAGAGGGCGCCGTTGCCGTGGTCGCCCCAGCCGGTGCGCACCACGTGGGAGGGGTTGCGGGCGGCCAGGTCCAGGCCGGTGGCGGTGCCGAAGACGGGGCCGGTGTAGAAGCCGCGGGCGGGGGACGCGGTGAGGGTGTCGTGGTGGAAGCCCCCGACGTCGCCGAGGGCGGAGAGCAGGTGGGCGCGGCCGGCGGGCGGGCTGACCAGTTTGCGCACCGACGCCTCCTCCAGGCCGCGGATGCGCGGGGCCCAGTGCGTCAGGTCGCGGGTGCCGTAGATCGTGGCGCCGGTGCCGTACAGCAGGTGGCGGTCGTCGAACGGGTCCATGGCCAGGGCCTGGATCCACCAGCCGAACTTCGGCTCCTCCTCGCCCCAGGTGAGGTAGGGGGTCTCGGAGACGTCCAGGACGGCCCGCTCGCGCAGCGACGTCCAGGTGGTTCCGCCGTCGGTGGAGCGGTACACGGTGTCGACCTTCGACCAGCGGTTGTTGGTGGAGACCACCACGGTGCCGGGCCGGCGCGGGGAGACGGCCAGGCCCGCGTAGCCGAAGGTGTCGTCGCCGCCGGGGCGCCGGGGGGTGGCGTCGTGCCAGGTGCCGGTGGCGGTGTCGAGGCGGTGGACGGCGCCGTCGGTCTGCCCGTTGGGTCCGGGGGCGTTCGCGTAGGTGACCCAGAGGGTGCCGTGGGCGTGGGCGATGCGCTGGGGGACGGCGGTGGCGGGGCCGGCGGGCTGCCCGGGTACGGGCTCCCAGCCGCCGGAACCGCTGGTGCGGTACAGGGCGGGCGCCGTGCCGCCGCCGTCGCCCCAGCCGGCGTAGAGGGTGCGCCCGGCGGCGGCCAGGACGGTGACGCCCTGCCCGGCGGGGAGCGGGGAGGCGGGGAAGGAGGTGTCGCGCTCCCAGGTGGCGCCCCGGTCGGTGGACCTCCACAGCCCGTCGTGGCGGGTGCCCAGCCACAGGGTGTCGCTGTCGCGGGGGTCGACCAGGAGGCGTTCGCCGGTGCCGCGGCCGTCCTCGTTGGCGCCGAGCCGGACGGGCAGGTCGGTGCGGTCCCAGGTGGCGCCCCGGTCGTCGGAGCGCAGCACCGCCCCGTGCGACGCCCAGGGCTGCGCGTAGGTGCCCAGCGCCAGGTAGAGGCGGTCGGGGTGGGCGGGGTCGACGGCGATCGCCTCGACGCCCAGCAGGTTCCAGTCGTCCCAGCCGATGTGGTCGGTCAGCGGGGTCCAGCGGGCGGCGCGGTCGTCCCAGCGGTAGGCGCCGCCGATGTCGGTGCGGGCGTAGACCAGCCCGCGCACGGCGGGGTGGAAGAGGATGCCGGGGACGAAGCCGGTGCCGCCCATGGCGACGCTGCGCCAGCGGTAGGGCTGTGTTCCACCGCCGGCGGCCGGACGGGCGCCGGCCGCC
>NZ_JBHUFU010000023.1:0-65472 GCF_042681365.1 Streptomyces desertarenae
GCTGTTGAGTTCTCAAGGAACGGACGCTTCCTTCGGAACCCCTTCCCAGGGCCCCTCCGGGCGCTTCCCTTCGGTGTGTCCACCACTTTAGCGGATGTTTCCGGCGGTTCATAATCGAGCCATTCGAGTTGTTTCCGAGCAGCTTCCGCGCAACGGAAACAGCTCCCAACCGGGAGTCCGTGGTGTGGTGGTTGTTCGTCTCCGGGCCTCGCACACGCGACCTATGGGGTCGCCGTGGCCTTCGTCCCGTTCCAACGACTCGGTCTACGTTAGACCTCGGTCGCCCCCGCGTCAAGTGCCCTCTTGCGGCGACGCGGCTGGTGTGCTCGGTACGGGCTCACGGAGGGGTCGCCCGTGATCCAGTAGCGCCACGGGTGGAGCGCGCCCTCGCCCCCCACACCCGTGCGCGGTCCGGCGCTCACCCGCTCCGCCGGCACCGGTGTGCCCTCCAGGATCCGGAGCGGGGCCCCGGGGTCGTCCCCGCACACGTCGGTGCCGTTGAGGGCCCGGTCCACAGCCAGGGCGGTGGCCAGGCGGGCGGGCCCCTTGGCCAGCTCGCTGTCCTTGCGCGCCGTGGGGCGCCGCCGGCGTGCCTGCTCGTGGCCGTCCAGCACCTCGCCGGCGCGCAGCAGCACACCGCCGGCGGTGCCCTCCTCCTCGCAGACCATGTTCAGGCAGTGCCACATGCCGTAGGTGAAGTAGACGTAGGCGTGGCCGGGCGGACCGAACATCACCGCGTTGCGCTCGGTGCGGCCCCGGTAGGCGTGCGACCCGGGGTCGATCCGTCCCGCGTACGCCTCGACCTCGGTCAGGCGCAGTTCGATCGGCCCGTCGTCGGTCGTGCGGACCAGGATGCGTCCCAGCAGGTCGGGGGCGACCTCCAGGACGGGCCGGGCGAAGAAGTCACGTGGCAGGGGCTTGCGGTTCCGGTCGGCCATCACGTCGGTCGAGGGTAGTGCAGCCGCCGGGCGGCGACCGGCGGCTGCGGGCTCCGCCCGCGGAACCGTCCGGCAGACTGCATGCGTTTCTAGACACCGACGTCACACACAGGCCGCGGCTGGGCCTGGGGGAGGAAGAACATGGGCTTCAAGAAGCTCTTCGCGAGCGTGGGCATCGGCGGCGCGTCCGTGGAGACGGTGCTGACCGAGCCGAACGTGGTGCCGGGCGGCGTCGTCCAGGGCGAGGTGCGGATCCAGGGCGGGTCGGTGGCCCAGGAGGTCCAGGGCCTGTCGGTCGGCCTCCAGGCCAGGGTCGAGGTCGAGGGCGGCGAGCAGGAGCACAGCCGCAACGTCGAGTTCCACCGCATGCAGCTCGGCGGCGCCTTCGAGCTCCAGCCGGGCGCGGTGCACACCGTCCCGTTCGGGCTGGAGGTCCCCTGGGAGACCCCGGTCACGATGTTCACGGGGCGGCACCTGACCGGCATGAACGTCGGCGTGACGACGGAGCTGGCGATCGCCAGGGCCGTGGACTCCGGCGACCTCGACCCGGTGAACGTCCACCCGCTGCCCGCGCAGCAGGCGATCCTCGACGCCTTCGGGGCCCTCGGGTTCCGCTTCAAGAGCGCGGACCTGGAGCAGGGGCACATCCGCGGCACCCGGCAGAAGCTGCCCTTCTACCAGGAGATCGAGTTCTTCGCGCCGCAGCAGTACCGCGGGCTCAGCCAGGTGGAGCTGAGCTTCGTCGCGGACGAGCACGGGATGGACGTCGTGCTGGAGATGGACAAGAGGCCGGGGCTGTTCTCCGAGGGCAGCGACACCTACCGGTCCTTCACGGTGGGGCTGTCGGACTTCCGGCAGACCGACTGGGCCGCCTACCTCAACCAGTGGCTGGCCGAGGTCGGCGGCAAGCGGAACTGGTTCTGACCCCCGCTCCCCGCGGAGACGGACGAGGCGGGGAGGGCGCGGCCCGTGCCTCGTCCGTCCCCGCGTCCGTCCGCGGCGCCCTCCTCGTTAGGCTGGCCGGCGCAGCGATGTCGCGCTACCGAGGAGGTTTTCCGACGTGACCGAGCAGAAGCGGCCGCCCCTCCCCCACGACTTCCACCCGCCGGTGCCGTCCTTCACGGTCGTCAGCGATGACGTGGCCGAAGGCGCCCGGCTCAAGCCCGACCAGGTGCACGCGGAGGGCAACACCTCCCCGCACCTGCGCTGGGAGGGCTTCCCGGAGGAGACGAAGAGCTTCGCCGTCACCTGCTTCGACCCGGACGCGCCGACCGGCAGCGGCTTCTGGCACTGGTCGGTGTTCGACATCCCGGCGGACGTGACGGAGCTGCCCGCGGGCGCCGGCACGGGCGAGATGAAGGGCCTGCCCGAGGGCGCGGTGCACGTGCGCAACGACTACGGCACCCGGGACTTCGGCGGGGCCGCGCCGCCTCCCGGGGACGGGCCGCACCGCTACGTCTTCACCGTGTACGCCGTGGACACCGAGAAGCTGGGGGTGGACCCGGACGCGTCGCCCGCCGTCGTCGGCTTCAACCTGCGCTTCCACACGCTGGCGCGCGCCCGGCTGATCGGCGAGTACGAGGTGCCGGCGCAGGGCTGAGCGGGGCCGGCACGGGCGGGCCCGCCGCGTTCCGCCGGCGGCTCCGGGGAGCGGGTCCCGCCCCCGGAGCCGCCCGCAGGTACCGGACCCCACCGCGCCGCCCTCCCCGCCTCCCGTCGGCGCCTGCGGGCCGCCCCCGTCCTCCGCGGCCCGCTGCCCCTGCTCCGCCCCGCATCCGGTTCGCGGGACTTTCCGCGGGCCGTCACCCTCCCGCCCCCCGCCCGGAACCTCCCGTACAGAGCGGGGAAATTGCGTTGTTCACCCCGTCCGGCGGCGGCACAGTGGTGCCACCCCGCCGCGGGGGCGGGACCGGGTCCGGAGGTGGGCGAGATGCGTCAGACGCTGGTGCTCAACGCCAGTTTCGAGCCGCTGTCGACGGTGTCGCTGCGGCGTGCGGTGGTGCTGGTCATGCAGGACAAGGCCGTCGTCGAGCAGTCGCACCCCGGACTGCGCGTGCGGGCGGCGCACCTCGAACTGCCCGTGCCCCAGGTGGTCAGGCTCCGCAGGTACGTGCGGGTGCCCTTCCGACAACGGGCGCCGTGGTCGCGGCGCGGTGTCCTCGTCCGGGACAGGTACCGGTGCGCCTACTGCGGGCGGCGCGCGACCACGGTGGACCACATCGTGCCGCGTTCGCACGGCGGCGGCGACACCTGGCTGAACACCGTCGCGGCGTGCGCGGAGGACAACCACCGCAAGGCCGACCGCACGCCCGCCCAGGCGGGGATGCGGCTGCTGGCGCAGCCGTTCGAGCCGACCCCGGCCGACGCGCTGGTGCTGGCGCTGGGGCTGCGGGACGGCGAGGCGCTGCCGGAGTGGCTCTCGCCGGCCCTTCCGGGGCCCCGGGCGGTTCCGGGCGCGCCGGTCCCCGCCGTGGCCTGAGCCGGGCCGGTGCGGACACCGGCTCGTGGCCGCACCGGCGGGCCGGCGGGGTCCCGCCGGCCGCCTCAGCTCAGCACGAGCTGGAGGATCGCCACCGCCCCGACGGCCACGATGGCCGCACGGAGGGCGGCCGGCGGCAGTCTGCGCCCCAGCCGGGCGCCGAGTTGGCCGCCGGCCGCCGAACCGGCGGCGATGAGCAGGACGGCCGTCCAGTCGAAGTCGGCGACGAAGAGGAAGAACACGGCTGCGGTGCCGTTGACGACCGCGCCGAGGATGTTCTTGACGGCGTTCATGCGCTGGAGGTCGTCGTCGATGAGCAGTCCCATCAGCGCCAGGTAGATCACTCCCTGGGCGGCGCCGAAGTAGCCGCCGTAGGCGCTGGCCAGCGTCATCCCGCCGAGGAGGACGGGGCCGCCGTGGGGGTGCCCGGTGCTTCCGTCGCGCTCGCGGCGGCGCTGGACGGCCCGGGAGAGGCGGGGCTGGGCGACGACGAGCACCAGGGCCAGCCCGATGAGCACGGGGACGATCATGTCGAACGCCTCGGAGGGCAGCATGATCAGCAGGGCGGCGCCGGCCAGCGCCCCGACGAGGGCCGCGCCGCTCAGCCGCAGCACGCGGTCGCGCTGGCCGCGCAGCTCGCGCCGGTAGCCGATGGCGCCGCTGATGGAGCCGGGCACCAGGCCCAGCGCGTTGGAGACGTTCGCGGTCACCGGGGGCAGCCCGACGGCCAGGAGGACCGGGAAGGTGATCAGGGTCCCCGATCCGACGATCGTGTTGATGGTGCCCGCGCCTATGCCCGCTGCGCAGACGGCCACCGCTTCCCAGAAGTTCACGCGCGACGCCCCTCGGCCGATCGGTGTCCAGTGCACCGATCATGCCCGAGGGGCGTCGGCTGTGTGCGGCCGGGTGCGGCGTGGTGCGGCCGGGGAGCGGCGCGTCAGTCGATCGGGGGCTGCTCGCGGCGCTTGGTCAGGTCCGAGCGTCCCGCCGGGCCGTCGCCCGGGGAGGCCGCGGGAGCGGTGGGGATGTTGCCGAGGTTGCCGAACGCGCCGCCGAGCCCCTTGAGGGCGTCGCCGATCTCGCTGGGCACGATCCAGAGCTTGTTGGCGTCGCCCTCGGCGATCTTCGGGAGCATCTGGAGGTACTGGTAGGCCAGGAGCTTCTGGTCGGGGTCGCCGGCGTGGATGGACTCGAAGACGGTGCGGATGGCCTGGGCCTCGCCCTCGGCGCGCAGCGCGGCCGCCTTGGCCTCGCCCTCGGCGCGCAGGATGGAGGACTGCTTCTCGCCCTCGGCGGTGAGGATCTGGGACTGCCGCACGCCCTCGGCCTGGAGGATCGCGGCCCGCTTGTCGCGGTCGGCCCGCATCTGCTTCTCCATCGAGTCCTGGATGGAGGTGGGGGGCTCGATCGCCTTGAGTTCGACGCGGTTGACGCGGATGCCCCACTTGCCGGTGGCCTCGTCCAGGACCCCGCGGAGCGCGGCGTTGATCTCCTCGCGGGAGGTCAGGGTGCGCTCCAGGTCCATGCCGCCGATGATGTTGCGCAGCGTGGTGACGGTGAGCTGCTCGATGGCCTGGATGTAGCTGGCGACCTCGTAGGTCGCGGCCCGGGCGTCGGTGACCTGGTAGTAGATGACCGTGTCGATGTTGACCACCAGGTTGTCCTGGGTGATCACCGGCTGCGGCGGGAAGGGGACGACCTGCTCGCGCAGGTCGACGCGGTTGCGGATGGTGTCGATGAACGGGACCACGATGTTGAGGCCGGCGTTCAGCGTCCGGGTGTAGCGGCCGAAGCGCTCGACGATCGCGGCGCTCGCCTGTGGAATGACCTGGATCGTCTTGATGAGTGCGATGAATACCAGCACCACCAGGATGATCAGCACGATGATGATGGCGTTCATCGTGGCTCCCCCTGCGTCCCTAGGATTTCACGCTGACTGGGCGCTGTCACCGGCCTGCCGTACGGCCCTCCGCGTGACCGCGCGGTTACCGACTATCACATCACGACGGCGGTCGCCCCGTCGATCTCGACCACGTCGACCTGCTGTCCCGGTTCGAAGGAGGCCCCGGCGTCGAGGGCGCGCGCGGACCAGACCTCGCCCGCGAGCTTGATGCGCCCGCCGTTCCCGTCGACCCTCTCCAGGACGACGGCCTGGCGGCCTCTCAGGGCCTCGACGCCCGTGCGGTGCTCGGGCCTCTGGCGCTGCGAGCCTCTGGCCATGGGACGCACAACGAGGACGAGTGCGGTCGACACCACGGCGAAGACCACCATCTGGGCCACCAGTCCACCGCCCAGTCCCGCGACGACCGCGGCGGCGACGGCGCCCACCGCGAACATGCCGAACTCGGGCATGGCCGTCAGTACGAGCGGAATCCCCAGCCCCACCGCGGCCACGAGCCACCACACCCATGCGTCCACACGGCCATGGTAGGGCGGCGGTCACCCGAGCGGGAGTCCCTGGGCCGTCCAGCGGCCGGCGTTGTGCTCCACGACCAGCGGCAGGCCGAAGCAGCGCGAGAGGTTGGCGGAGGTCAGCTCCGTCTCGACCGGGCCGGCGGTGAGCACCCGGCCCTGCCGGATCATCAGCACGTGGGTGAAGCCCGGGGGGATCTCCTCGACGTGGTGGGTCACCATGATCATCGAGGGGGCGTAGGGGTCGCGGGCGAGGCGCCCCAGTCTGCGGACCAGGTCCTCGCGGCCGCCCAGGTCGAGTCCGGCGGCGGGCTCGTCCAGGAGGAGCAGTTCGGGGTCGGTCATCATCGCGCGGGCGATCTGGGTGCGCTTGCGCTCGCCCTCGGAGAGGGTGCCGAACTTCCGGTCGAGGTAGGCGCTCATCCCGAGCCGGTCGAGGAAGGCCAGGGCGCGGTTCTGGTCGACGGCGTCGTAGTGCTCGCGCCACCCGGCGGTCATGCCGTAGGCGGCGGTGAGGACGGTCTGCAGGACGGTCTGGTTGCGCGGCAGCTTGTCGGCGAGCGCGCTGCCCGCCATGCCGATGCGGGGGCGCAGCTCGAAGACGTCGACGGTGCCGAGCCGCTCACCGAGGACGGTGACGGTGCCGGAGGACGGGAAGAGGTAGCTGGAGGCGACGTTGAGGAGGGTGGTCTTGCCGGCGCCGTTGGGGCCGAGGATCACCCAGCGCTCGCCCTCCTTCACCGACCAGGAGACGTCCTCCACCAGAGCCCGGCCCTCGCGGACCACGGATACGTCCACCAGCTCCAGCACATCGCTCATGGCGTGTCGTCTCCCAAATGCAGTCGCGGCTGTCGTTCGTGCCTGTGGGCACAGTCCCCAGGGAAAACCTACGCCACGTCCGGCGCCTCGCTGTCCTTAGGCTGGGGGCATGCTGGAGGAACCTCGTTCCGGGCGGCTGACCGCCTGGGGAAATGCCCTTTTCGCCGGACTGGTGCCGCCCGACGACGCCGTGCCGCGCATCGCGGGCGGTGACGAAGCGCACCGGGTGACGGGTCTGCCGGGCGAGACCGGGGAGGTCGGGCTCACCCTCGCGCTCGGCCGGCTGCGCGCCCTGGGCGCCACCGGGCTGCGGCTGGCCCTGCCCGCCCCGGGGCACCCGCTGGGGCTGAGCGGGCCGCCGGAGTTCAACGCCCGCGCGCTGGACGCCGGGGAGGCGGTGGTGGTCTCGGGGGCGGCGCTGGGGCTGGTGCCGGAGGTGGCCGAGGCCGGCCCGGAGGGGGACGTGCACCGCGAGGTGCTCTGGCACTGCCTGCCGGTGCGGGAGGCACCGCCCGTGGACGTGCCGTCGCTGGGCGAGGCGGAGCGGGAGCTGGCGGAGGCGCTGCGTGAGGCGACCGGGACGCTGACGCGGCTGGACGTGGCCGGCTCCGGGCCGGTGGCCGACGCCGCGCTGGCCGCGTACCGGGCGCGTGCGGAGGCGGGCCGCCGGGTGCTGGCGCCGGGGTACCCGCCGCGTGCGGTGCGGGTGCTGGAGCTGGCGCAGCGGGTGGCCGCGCTGGTGGAGATCGCGCACGGGCCGGAGCACGGCGGCGCGGTGAGCGCCGCGGCGATGGCCGCGCGGACGGAGGCGCTGCGCCCGGTGGAGCGGACGGCTCGGCGGGCGAAGGTGGCGGCGTACAACGCGTACGTGGAGGAGCGCGAACGGCGCTGAGGGCGGGACCGGGCGGGCGCCGGGTGCCGGTCCGGTCAGCCGGCCACACCGTGCCTGACCGCCCACAGCGCCGCCTGGGTGCGGTCGGCGAGGTCCAGTTTCATCAGGATGTTGGACACGTGCGTCTTGACGGTCTTCTCCGACAGCACCAGCCGGCGTGCGATCTCCCGGTTGGAGCGGCCGTCGGCGATGAGGGCGAGCACCTGGCGCTCCCGCTCGGTCAGCGTGCCGCGTCCCGGCCCGCCGCCCGCCGTCTCCTCCTGGGCGAGCAGGGCCCGGGCGACCTCCTCCTGGAGCAGCACGTGCCCGGCGTGCACGGAGCGGATCGCCGCGGCCAGCGCGTCGGGGTCGATGTCCTTGTGGACGTAGCCGGCCGCACCGGCGCGCAGGGCGGGCACGACCGTGCGCCGCTCGGTGAAGCTGGTGACGACCAGCACCCGGGCCGGGCTGCCGGTCCCGCGCAGCGTGCGCAGCGCCTCGACGCCGTCGGTGCCGGGCATCTTCACGTCCATCAGGACGACGTCGGGCCGCAGCTCCTCGGCGCGGGCCACGCCCTCGGCCCCGTCGGCGGCCTCGCCCACCACCTCGATGTCGCCCTGGACCTCCAGGAAGGTGCGCAGGCCCCGGCGCACGACCTGGTGGTCGTCCACCAGCAGGACCCTGATCGTGTCAGCCACCGGGAACCTCCATCTCCACCGCGGTGCCCTTGCCGGGCTCCGACTCCACCGTCAGGGTGCCGCCCACCGCGGCCGCCCGGTCGCGCATCGACACCAGGCCCAGGTGCCGTCCGGCGCGGCGGACCGCCGTGGGGTCGAAGCCGCTCCCGTCGTCGGACACCCGCAGCACGACGGCGGCGCCGCGGCGGGTGAGGGACACCTCGACGCGTCCGGCGCCGGAGTGCCGCAGGGCGTTGTGCAGGGCTTCCTGGGCCACGCGCAGCAGCGCCTCCTCCCGGTCGGCGGGCAGCGCCTTCACGCCCTGGGTGTCGAAGGTGAGGGAGGCGCCGTGCGCCCGGTCCAGGACCTGCACCTGGGAGCGCAGGGCGGCGACCAGGCCGTCGTCCTCCAGGGCCGCCGGGCGCAGCTCGACGACGGTGGCCCGCAGCTCGTCGGCGGCCTCGGCGGCCAGCGCCGCGACCTGGCGCAGCTCCTCCCTGGCGCGGGCGGGGTCGCGGTCGACCAGCGCGGCGGCGGCCTGGGCGGTCAGCCGCAGCGAGAACAGCTTCTGGGAGACGGCGTCGTGCAGCTCGTGGGCGATGCGGGCGCGCTCCCCGGCGATGGTCAGCTCGCGGCTGCGCTCGTGGAGGCGGGCGTTGGTCAGCGCGATGGCGGCGTGCTCGGCCAGGACGCGCAGCAGCTCCTCGTCCTCGCCGGTGAAGCCGCATCCGCCCCGTTCGGCGGGGCCGCGCTTGTTGGCGAGGAAGAGGGCTCCGAGCACCTCCTCGCCGTCGGCCACCGGCATGCCGAGGAAGTCGGCCAGCTCCGGGTGGGCCGCCGGCCAGCCCTGGAAGCGGGGGTCCCGGCGGACGTCGGCGAGCCGCTGCGGGGCGGCGTCGCGCAGCATGGCGGCGAGGATGCCGTGCTGGCGGGGCAGCGGACCGATCGCCTTCCACTGCTCGTCGTCGACCCCGGCGACGACGAACCGCGCGAAGCCGCCGCGGTCGTCGGAGACGCCGAGCGCGGCGTACTCGGCGTCCAGGAGGTCGCGGGCGGAGGCGACGATGGTCTGCAGGACGTCGCGCACCTGGAGCTGCCGGTTCATGGCCAGCAGCGCGGCGCTGACGGCCGCCAGCCCGGTTCGGGAACGCATGCGGTCACGGTACCGGCGGGCGCGGGCGGCCCGGATCGGCCGGCCGGGCCCGCCGGCACCGGCCGGTGGCCCTAGGGCCCGGGGCCCGGGCCCCCTCCGCCCGCTCCCGCGCCCCGGACGCGGCCGCCCCGCCGGACGGGGTCCGGCGGGGCGGTGCGGGCGGGCGGACGCGGTCACGGGCCGCACGGCGCGGACGCCGTCACTTGCGCATGACCTCCGGCTCGTGGCGGCGCAGGAACCTGGCCACCGCGATGCCGCAGACGACCCCGATCGCGAGCAGGACCGTCATGTCCAGGACCCACACGCCCATGCTGTGCTCCCACAGCGGGTCGAGGCTGGTGGGGTTCTCGCGGTCCCAGGGGGCCATGGTGTGGGCCAGGTCGACGGTGGCGCCGAGCGCGCCGACGGCCCAGCGCGCGGGCATCAGCCAGGCGATCTGCTCGATGCCGGGCGAGTCGAAGATCTGGAAGAGCACACCGGTGAAGACCAGCTGGACGATCGCGAAGCCCACCAGCAGCGGCATGGTCATCTCGGAGGTCTTCACCAGCGAGGAGATCACCAGGCCGAACATCATCGAGGTGAAGCCGAAGGCGATGATCCCCAGGCACAGTTCGACGGCCGTGGGCAGGAACAGGCCCTCGTCGGGCAGTTCGCGCGCCGAGAAGCCGATGGCGCAGATGATCACGCCCTGGAACGCGGTGATCAGCCCCAGGACGATCACCTTGGACATCAGGTACGCGGACCGGGACAGCCCGGTGGCCCGCTCGCGCTCGTAGATGACCCGTTCCTTGACCAGCTCGCGGACGGAGTTGGCCGCGCCGGACAGGCACATGCCGACCGCGAGGATCAGCAGGATCGTGCCCGCGTGCTGGTTGAAGCCCTCGGGGTTGGCCCGCAGGCCGTGCTCGGTGGGGATCACGATGCTGACCACGCCCAGGATCACCGGCAGGATCACCATCAGCGCCAGGAAGCCCACGTCGGAGGCGATGACCGACGTGTAGCGCCGGGTGAGGGTCCACAGCTGCGAGCCCCAGCTCTGCGGCTTGGGCGGCCTGGACACCGGCGGGGCGACCTGCTGCTGGAGGTGGGGCTGCGCCGGCGGGGCGGTCTCGGCGTCGGCGGCGTAGAGCTGGTAGTGCTGCGAGCCGCGCCAGCGGCCCATCCAGTCGTAGTCGCGGTAGTTCTCGAAGGCCGAGAAGACGTCCGCCCAGCTCTCGTAGCCGAAAAAGTTCAGGGCCTCCTCCGGCGGGCCGAAGTAGGCCACGCCGCCGCCGGGCGCCATCACCAGGACCCGGTCGCACAGGCCCAGTTCGGCCACCGAGTGGGTGACCACCAGCACGGTGCGGCCGTCGTCGGCCAGCTCCCGCAGGAGCTTCATCACATCGCGGTCCATGCCCGGGTCCAGGCCGGAGGTCGGCTCGTCCAGGAAGATCAGCGACGGCTTGGTGAGCAGCTCCAGGGCGACCGAGACGCGCTTGCGCTGGCCGCCGGAGAGGGAGGTGATCTTCTTGCTCGCGTGGATGTCCAGCTTGAGCTCGGCCAGCACCTCCTCGATCCGCGCGTTGCGCTCGGCCTCGGCGACGTCGCCGGGGAAGCGCAGCTTGGCCGCGTAGCGCAGGGCGGTGCGGATGGTCAGTTCCTTGTGCAGGATGTCGTCCTGCGGGACCAGGCCGATGCGCTGGCGCAGTTCGGCGAACTGCTTGTAGAGGTCCCGGTTGTCGTAGAGCACCTCGCCGACGTCGGCCGGACGGTAGCCGGTGAGGGCGCGCAGCAGCGTGGACTTCCCGGAGCCGGACGGGCCGATCACCGCGACCAGCGACTTCTCGGGCACGCCGAAGGTGACGTCGTTGAGGATCACCTTGCCGCCGTCGACCTTCACCGTCAGATGGCGGGCGGAGAAGGACACCTCACCGGTGTCGACGAACTCCTCGAGCCGGTCGCCCACCACCCGGAAGGCGGAGTGGCCGACGCCGACGGTGTCGTGGGGCCCGATGAGCGCCGAGCCGGACTTGGGCAGCGGCTGGCCGTTGACGTACGTGCCGTTGTGGCTGCCGAGGTCGCGGATCTCGAAGCGGCCGTCGGGCGTGGAACGGAACTCGGCGTGGTGCCGGGAGACCTGGAGGTCGGAGACGACCAGGTCGTTCTCCAGCGCGCGGCCGATCCGCATCACCCGGCCCAGCGAGAACTGGTGGAAGGTCGTCGGGCTGCGGTGGTCGCCCTGGACGGGGGCGCCGCCCTGCCGGGGCACCCCGGCCTGCGGCGGCTGCGCCGCCGGCTGCCCGGCGGGCGCCTGCGGCTGCTGCCAGTCGGGCTGCTGGGGCTGGGGCTGCTGGTGGGACGGCTGCGGCTGCTGCGCCGCCGGCTGCCCGGCGGACGCCTGCGACACGGCCGCGGCCCGCGCCCCGTGAGCGGCTCCGGCCCCGGCGGCGGACGCGGCCGGTGCGGCCCGGCCGGAGAAGGCCAGCCGGGGGCCGTCGGTGGCGTTGCCCAGGTGGACGACCGAACCCGTGCCCACCTCCAGCCGCCGGACCCGCTGCCCCTGCACGTACGTGCCGTTGGTGCTGCCGTGGTCCTCCAGGATCCAGGCGCCGCCGCTCCAGCTCAGCGTGGCGTGCCGCCAGGAGACCCTGGCGTCCTCCACCACGAGGTCACCCTGCGGATCACGCCCCAGGGTGTAGGGCCTGGACGGGTCGAGCGTCCAGGTCCGTCCGTTCAGTTCCAGTACGAGTTCCGGCACTCCATGCCCCACAAAGTTGTCCCCCGAGCTCTCTCCCGGCGGCCGGAGGGGCCCGCGGGAGATCTAGGGATGGCGAACGATCGTGGGGGAACTATTCCAGGCCACCGGCCCGCGCAGAAAGCCGCCCCCGGCCGATGGTTGCGGAACCGCTACGCTCCGCCCGCCTGCGGCGGCGGGCCCGTGCGAGGGGGGCGGGCGCGCGGACCGGCCCGGTGGCCCGCGCCGGTCTGGAGGGGCCTGTCCGGGGTACGGACGTGCGTACGGGACCGCCCCGGTGCTCGATACCGTAGGGATCATCATGAGCGCTTCGCAGACCCCGACGCCCGTCCCCGGCGCCACCGCCGGCGAGGACGCCCCCACCCTCCTGGTGAAGATCTTCGGCAAGGACCGGCCGGGGCTCACCGCAGGTCTCTTCGAGACGCTGGCCGCCTACTCCCTGGACGTCATAGACATCGAGCAGGTCGTCACCCGGGGCCGGATCACCCTGTGCGCCCTGGTCACCACCCCCTCCGGGAGCGGCGCCGAGGGGGAGCTGCGGGCGACCGTGCACTCCTGGGCGGAGTCCCTGCGGCTCCAGGCCGAGATCATCTCCGGCCGGGGCGACAACCGGCCGCGCGGCACCGGCCGCTCCCACGTCACCGTGCTGGGCAACCCGCTGACGGCCGAGGCGACGTCCGCCGTCGCCTCCCGGATCACCGGGGTGGGCGGCAACATCGACCGGATCTTCCGGCTGGCGAAGTACCCGGTGACGGCGGTGGAGTTCGCCGTCTCGGGCACGGAGACCGAGGCGCTGCGCACCGCCCTGGCGCCCGAGGCCGCGGCCCTGGGCGTGGATGTCGCCGTGGTCTCCGCCGGGCTGCACCGCAGGGCGCAGCGCCTGGTGGTGATGGACGTGGACTCCACCCTCATCCAGGACGAGGTGATCGAGCTGTTCGCGGCGCACGCGGGCTGCGAGGAGCAGGTCGCCGAGGTGACCGCCGCCGCGATGCGCGGCGAGCTGGACTTCGAGCAGTCCCTGCACGCCCGGGTGGCGCTGCTGGAGGGATTGGACGAGTCGGTCGTGGACAAGGTGCGCTCCGAGGTCCGGCTCACGCCCGGCGCCCGCACCCTGATCCGCACCCTCAAGCGCCTGGGCTACCAGGTGGGCGTGGTCTCGGGCGGGTTCACGCAGGTCACCGACGACCTGAGGGAGAGGCTGGGACTGGACTTCGCCTCGGCCAACACCCTGGAGATCGTCGACGGCAGGCTGACCGGCCGGGTCGTGGGCGACGTCGTGGACCGGGCGGGCAAGGCGCGGCTGCTGCGCCGCTTCGCCGAGGAGGCCGGGGTGCCGCTCGCGCAGACCGTGGCGATCGGCGACGGCGCCAACGACCTGGACATGCTCAACACCGCCGGGCTCGGTGTGGCGTTCAACGCCAAGCCGGTGGTCCAGGAGGCGGCGCACACGGCGGTGAACGTGCCGTTCCTGGACACCGTGCTCTACCTGCTGGGCATCACGCGCGAGGAGGTCGAGGCGGCCGACGCCGACCGGCCGTGACCGGCCCGCGCGCACGGGCCGGGGCACCCGCCGCGGCCCGTCCCGCCCGTGCGCGGCGGTTCCGCCCGCCCCGCTACTCGTCGTGCGGCGCCCAGTGCGCCTCCAGGCGGCCGGCGCCGAGTTCGACGGACTTCCAGGAGCCGGTGAAGGAGACCACGGCTATGGCCGAGGTGGGGAACCCGACGCGGTCCAGACGGCTCCTGGCCTCCTGCTCGGCCTCGCCCGCCAGGGCGTCGGCCAGCGCGTGCATCCCGGGGTTGTGGCCGATGAGCACCAGGTCCCGCACGTCGTCCGGGGCCTCGTTGACCACCTCGATCAACTGGCCGGGCACGGCTTCGTAGAGCCGCTCCTCGTACACCGTCCTCGGCCGCTCCGGGAGCTCGTGGGCGACCAGCTTCCAGGTCTCGCGGGTGCGGGTGGCGGTGGAGCAGAGGGCGAGCTGGGGGAGGATGCCGCTCGCGGCGAGCCAGCGGCCGGCGACCGGGGCGTCCTTGCGTCCCCGTTCCGCGAGCGGCCTGTCGTGGTCCGCCACCTGGGGGGGCCAGTCGGCTTTGGCGTGTCGGAGGATGACGATCCTGCGGGGCACATCGACGCTCATGCGTCCAGCTTCGCACGAATGGCGGCCTGCGGCTCGGGGAGTTGGGGACCCTCCCCCACCGGGTGACGCGGGGGCCGTACACGCCTGCGGCCCGGGGCGCGGGCCGGTGGGCGGGTCACCCGGACAGCAGTTGCCGGAGGTACTCCAGGAGCCGGCCGAGGTGGTGCGGCGACCCGGCGGCCTGCGCCTCGCCGCCGCCGACGAGCAGGGAGAGCAGCACGGCGAAGACGACCGCGGGCAGCGCCACCGCCCACCAGGGGAGCCGGGCGTCGGCACCGCCGCCCGCCGCCCGCCTGGCGGACCGGGGGGACCGGGTGGGTGCGTGGGCCGTCATCGGGCTCGCCTCCGTCGTCTTCCGCAGCTCCTGGCCTGTCGCCTGTGACGCTACGGGGCCGGAGGCGGCGTTCCCATCCGGTGATCCACCCATTGCTCCCTGAGCCCCGCCCCCTAGGGGACGGTGGGGACAACCCCACCACGGGCCGGGCGGGGTCGCCGCCCGGCGGGACGGCGGTCAGGGGACGGCGGTCAGACGGCGGTCAGGGAGCGATGACGGAGGCGAAGATTCCGATGACGATCGTGACACCGAGCATCGCCCCGAGGACGATGAGCAGCTTCTTCTGGCCGTTGGGCGGGTCGGGTTCGAGCACTGGCATGCGCCCAGTGTCGCACTCAGCCCCCGTCCTCGACGTACCGGTTCCGGCCCGCCAGCAGCCCGACCGCGAGCTGGGCGGCCATCAGGGCCGCCATCAGGGCCAGCGGCGCGTGCCAGCCTCCGGTGTGCTGGTGGAGGGAGCCGACCAGCAGCGGCCCGGGGACGGAGATGAGGTAGCCGGTGCCCTGGGCGAAGGCGGAGAGCCTGACGACCCCGGCGCCGGTGCGCGCCCGCATGCCGATCAGGGTGAGGGCGAGGGGGAAGGCCCCGTTGGAGACGCCCAGCAGCACGACCCAGACCCAGGCGCCCTGCGCCGGGGCGAACCACAGCCCGGCGTACCCGCCCAGCCCGCACAGGGCGAGGACGGCGGCGAGGGGCCCCTGGTGGCCGAGCCGGGCGGCGATCCGCGGCAGGAGGAAGGAGAGGGGGATGCTCAGGCCCATGGTCACGGCGAGGAGCAGTCCGGCGGTGGAGGCGGGGACGCCGGCGTCGCGGAAGATCTGCGGCAGCCAGCCCATGGTGATGTAGGCGGCGGTGGACTGGAAGCCGAAGAAGATCCCGAGCGTCCAGGCGGTGGCGGAGCGGGTGATGCGGATGCCGGGCTCCGCCTCGTCGCCGGCGCGTCCGCCGTACCCGCCGCGGCCCCCGCGCTTCCCGGAGCGGCCCGGACCTCCCGCTCCGGGGGAGGCGGCGCGGCGGGTCCCGCGCACGGCGGGCAGCCACACCAGCAGCGCCAGCGCCCCGGGCAGCGCCCACATCCCCAGCCCCGGCCGCCAGTCGCCGCCCAGCGCCTCGGTCACCGGGACGGTGAGGGCGGCGGCGGACGCGGTACCCAGGGAGAGGGCCATGGAGTACAGGCCGGTCATCGTCCCGGTGCGGCCCGGGAAGCGCTGCCTGACGATCACGGGCAGCAGGACGTTGCAGGCCGCGATACCCGCCAGGGCCAGGGCGCTGGCGGCCAGGAACCCCCCGGTGCCGCCCGCCAGGGGGCGCAGGGCCAGGCCGGCGGTGACGGCGGCCGTCCCGGCCAGCACGACGGCGGCCGCGCCCCACCTGCGGGCCAGCCGGGGCGCGGCGCTGCCGAAGACGGCGAAGCACAGGGCCGGGGCCGAGGTCAGCAGTCCGGCGACGGTGCCGCTCATGCCCAGGGCCGAGCGGACCTCGGCCAGCAGCGGCCCGAGCCCGGTGATGGCGGGGCGGAGGTTGAAGGCGACCAGGACCAGGCCCAGGGCCGGCAGCCACCACAGCCGGCGGGGGACCGCCGGGGCCGCGGTCCCGCCGGGGGCGGTGCCTACGCTGTCCGGGGCGTTCTCGCCGGTCCGCCGGACGGTGGTGGCGGCAGTGAGGTCGTCAGCCATGGGGAACATCATAGAATCATTGGATGAATCGGGGCCGACTCGGGTGCCTCCTCCCGCCTTCCGTCCCGCGCACCGCGCCCGCCGTACCACCATGTCCTCCGTACCGCCCGCACCACCGCACCCGCGGTGTCCGCCGAAGCCGAACAGGGAAGTGCCATGCCCCTGACCTCGCCCCGCCGTTCCGCCCTGGCCGACCAGGTGATCGAGGCGCTGCGCGACCAGATCACCTCCGGCGAGTGGCCGGTGGGCTCCCGCATCCCGACCGAGCCGGAGCTGGTGGAGCAGCTCGGCGTGGCCCGCAACACCGTGCGCGAGGCCGTGCGCGCCCTCGCCCACAACGGGCTGCTGGACATCCGGCAGGGCTCGGGCACCTACGTCGTGGCCACCAGCGAACTGGCCGGGGTGATGCACCGGCGCTTCGCGGACGCCGACCCACAGCACGTCGCCGAGCTGCGCTCGGTGCTGGAGGCGGAGGCCGCCCGGCTGGCCGCGCACCGCCGCACCGAGCAGGACCTGCGCCAGCTGCGGACCCTGCTGCGGCGGCGCGAGGCCGCCTGGGGGACCGGCGAGGTGGAGCGGTTCGTGGAGGCGGACGCCACGCTGCACCTGGCGATCGTGCGGGCCTCCCACAACGAGGTGCTCACAGCGCTCTACGCGGACCTGGGCGCGGTCCTGCGCGCCTTCCTCCGCCACGGCGTCGGCGAGGAGCTGCGCCCCGAGGAGTACATGGACCACGGGCGCCTGGTGGCGGCGATCGCCGCCCGCGACGCGGAGGCGGCGGCGCACGAGGCCGGCTCCTACGCCCGGACCTGCCGCGGCGGCTCCACGGCGGGCGGGGACCGCGGCGGGAGCACCGGCTGAGCCGCCCGCGCCGGCGGAACGCCGCGGCCCCCGGCTCCGTGCGGACGGAGCCGGGGGCCGCGGCGCGGAGGCGGCGGACGCTCAGGCGCCCATCATGTGGACGCCGCCGTCCACGTGGACGATCTCGCCCGTCGTCTTGGGGAACCAGTCCGAGAGCAGGGCCACCACACCGCGCGCGGCGGGCTCGGGGTCGGTGAGGTCCCAGCCGATGGGGGCGCGGGTGTTCCACACGTCCGCCAGCTCCTCGAAGCCCGGGATGGACTTGGCCGCCATGGACTTGATGGGCCCGG
The DNA here is from genome assembly GCF_042681365.1 of Streptomyces desertarenae. Classification (NCBI taxonomy): domain Bacteria; kingdom Bacillati; phylum Actinomycetota; class Actinomycetes; order Kitasatosporales; family Streptomycetaceae; genus Streptomyces; species Streptomyces desertarenae. The sequence continues at coordinate 17,383 of NZ_JBHUFU010000023.1, forward strand.
CGGAGACCAGGTTGCAGCGGATGCCCTTGTGCCCCAGGTCGCGGGCGAGGTAGCGGGACGTGGCCTCCAGGGCGGCCTTGGCCACGCCCATCCAGTCGTACTTGGGCCAGGCCACCTGCGCGTCGAAGTCCATGCCCACCACCGAGCCGCCGCGCTTCTCCAACAGCGGCAGCAGGGCCATCGTCAGGGACTTCAGCGAGTACGCGGAGACCTCGACCGCCGTGGCGACCGACTCCCAGCCGGTGTTGAGGAAGTTTCCGCCGAGCGCGTCCTGCGGCGCGAAGCCGATGGAGTGCACCACGCCGTCCAGCCCGACGCCCTCGCCGAGGTGCTCGGCGACCTTGCCGGCCAGGGTGTCCAGGTGCTCCTGGTTCTGCACGTCCAGTTCGATCACCGGCGCCTCCTTCGGCAGCCGCCTGGCGATCCGCTGCACCAGCGTCAGCCGCCCGAAGCCGGTGAGGACGACCTCGGCGCCCTCCTCCTGGGCGAGCCTGGCGACGTGGAAGGCGATGGAGGAGTCGGTGAGCACCCCGGTGACGAGGATGCGCTTTCCGGCGAGAAGTCCACTCATGGCGTTCAGTGACCCATACCCAATCCGCCGTCCACGGGAATGACGGCTCCGGTGATGTACGCGGCCTCCTCCGAGGCCAGGAAACGCACCGAGGAGGCGATCTCCTCGGGGGAGGCGTACCGGCCCAGCGGGACCTGCCCGACGATCTTCTCGCGCTGCTCGTCGCTGAGCGCGCGCGTCATGTCGGTGTCCACGAACCCCGGCGCGACCACGTTGCAGGTGATGTTGCGGGAACCCAGCTCCCGGGCGAGCGAGCGGGCGAAGCCCACCAGGCCCGCCTTGGAGGCGGCGTAGTTGGCCTGGCCCGCCGAACCCAGCAGCCCGACGACGGAGGAGATCAGCACGATGCGGCCCGCGCGGGCGCGGAGCATGCCCTTGGCGGCGCGCTTGACGACCCGGAAGGTGCCGGTGAGGTTGGTCTCCAGGACGGAGGTGAAGTCCTCCTCCGACATCCGCAGCAGCAGCTGGTCGCGGGTGACGCCGGCGTTGGCGACCAGCACCTGGACCGGGCCCTGCCGCTCCTCGACCTCCTTGTAGGCCTGCTCCACCTGCTCCGGGTCGGTGATGTCGCACTTGACGGCGGAGAAGCCCTCCGGGGGCTCGCCGGAGCGGTAGGTGACGGCGACCTTGTCTCCTGCGTCGGCGAAAGCGCGGGCGATGGCGAGGCCGATGCCGCGGTTGCCTCCGGTGACGAGAACCGAGCGGCTCAAGGGGGAATCCCTTTCGTAGGGAGCGGGTACTCCCGGAGAAACTATCGCCCGGCGGCCCGCCCCGGGGAACGGGGCACCGACAGGGGCTCTGCCGCGGCGCTGTGGGATTCCTACAGGCCCGCGCCCGCCACCGGGCGCGGACGGGTGCGCGGCGGGCGGCCGGCCGGGCCGGTCACGCCTCCCGGCCGGCCGCTCCTCCCGGCCGCCTCACCCCGGCTCCGGCGCCTCAGTCCGGCGTCTCGGTGACGGGCGCGCCGCCGGCGCCCCGGAACCTGCCCTGCTCGCCGCTGTCCTCGCCCTCCCCCTCGTCTCCGGGACGCTCGCGCCCCGCCTGCGCGGCCCGCTCCTCGTCCGCGGCCCGCTTCCGGTCGTCCTCGCCCTTCCGCTCCTTCGCCCGGTCTGCGCCGGTCGCCATCTCGGACGGGTCGTGGTCGACGCCGTAGGGACCGGAGTAGTCGCTCATGTCCGTCGTCCTCCTTCGCGCCGGCGGCTCGGCCGCGGGGGCCGCAGGGAGCCGCGGAAACCGGCGGAGCACGGGTACCCCGTCCCGCCCGGGGAACACCCGGAGCGCCCGGAACGCCCCGGCGGGACCGGCCGTCCGGTCACCCCGCCCGCTTCCCGCCGCCGTGCCGGCGGCGGTGGGCGCCGGGGAGGCGGGCAGCAGCCGGCCGGGGACGGGGGGGGCGGGATCGGTACTCCAACATCACGGTGCAGGTCGCGGCGGCGCTCAGGCCGATGCAGAAGCCGAGCAGCAGCGTCGCCCTGGCGATCCGCAGCGCCGACGCTCGGGTGGCGGGCCGGTTGACCGGGCTGGGGCCCCTCTCCTGCGGGGCGAGCTCGGCGGCAGGGCGCATCCGCAGCGTCATCGCGGCGGCGCCCGCCGTCAGTGCGGTGGTCCCGGCGTGCAGGAGCACCGGCAGGAAGACGGCCCCGGCGGACTTGTCCGTCCAGGCGTCGGCGCCGTCCGCCCCCAGGTGCTGCGGCACCCGCCCGGGCGGGTGCGACCCGCCCGGGCGGATGCGGGTGGACCCCGGTCCCCCAGGCCGCCAGGCGCAGCAGGAGGGCCAGGGACGGCAGCAGCCAGGGCCAGGGGAAACCCGGCCGGTCCGCGTCGCCCGCTTCCCGCCCCCTCGGACCGACCGGTGTCCCGCGGCCCCGCCGGGCGGGCCGCGTCCGCCTGTGGAAGGCGTACCCCGTCCCGTCGGCGGGACGTGGTTGACTTCGCGTCATGCATCGACAAGGAGGAGCGTCCGTGGCGCACCGGATCGACGAGTCCTTCCTGGCGCTGCCGCTGCGCGCGCTGGCCGACGCGGCGCTCGCGCGGGCCAGGGCGCTGGGGGCCGAGCACGCCGACTTCCGCCTGGAGCGGATCCGCAGCGCCTCGTGGCGGCTGCGGGACGCCAGGCCGTCCGGGTCCTCGGACACCACCGACGCCGGGTACGCGGTACGGGTGGTGCACGGCGGTGCCTGGGGCTTCGCCTCCGGGGTGGACCTGACGATGGACGCCGCCGCGAAGGTGGCGAGCCGGGCCGTGGAGATGGCGAAGCTGTCGGCGAAGGTGATGGAGGCGGCCGGCTCCGACGAGCGGGTGGAGCTGGCCGAGGAGCCGGTGCACGGCGAGCGCACCTGGGTCTCGTCCTACGAGGTCGACCCGTTCTCCGTCCCGGACGCCGAGAAGACGGGGCTGCTGGCGCAGTGGAGCGAGCGGCTGCTGGCCGCCGACGGGGTGTCGCATGTGGACGCCTCGCTGCTGGCCGTGCGGGAGAACAAGTTCTACGCCGACACCGCGGGCACCGTCACCACCCAGCAGCGGGTGCGGCTGCACCCGGAGCTGACGGCCGTGTCGGTCGCCGACTCCGGCGAGTTCGACTCGATGCGCACCCTGGCGCCGCCGGTCGGGCGGGGCTGGGAGTACCTGACGGGCACCGGCTGGGACTGGGACGGCGAGCTGGAGCGCATCCCCGGGCTGCTGGCCGAGAAGATGCGCGCCCCCGGTGTCGAGCCGGGCGGTTACGACCTGGTGATCGACCCGTCCAACCTGTGGCTGACCATCCACGAGTCCATCGGCCACGCCACCGAGCTGGACCGGGCCCTGGGCTACGAGGCGGCGTACGCGGGCACCTCCTTCGCCACCTTCGACAAGCTGGGCACGCTGCGGTACGGCTCGCCGGTCATGAACGTCACCGGCGACCGCACCGTCGAGCACGGTCTGGCGACGGTCGGCTACGACGACGAGGGTGTGGCGGCCCAGTCCTGGGACCTGATCAGGGACGGCGTCCTGGTCGGCTACCAGCTCGACCGGCGGATCGCGAAGCTGACCGGGCTGGGCCGCTCCAACGGCTGCGCCTTCGCCGACTCCCCCGCCCACGTGCCCGTGCAGCGCATGGCGAACGTCTCCCTGCAGCCGGCCCCGGACGGGCCGTCCACCGAGGAGCTGATCTCGCGCGTGGAGCGGGGGATCTACGTGGTCGGCGACCGCTCGTGGTCGATCGACATGCAGCGCCACAACTTCCAGTTCACCGGCCAGCGGTTCTTCCGGATCGAGGGCGGGCGGCTCGCCGGGCAGCTGCGGGACGTGGCCTACCAGGCGACCACCACCGACTTCTGGGGCTCGATGGAGGCCGTCGGCGGGCCGCAGACGTACGTGCTCGGCGGCGCGTTCAACTGCGGCAAGGCCCAGCCGGGCCAGGTCGCGGCCGTCTCGCACGGCTGCCCCTCCGCGCTCTTCCGCGGCGTCACCATCCTCAACACCGCCCAGGAGGCCGGCCGATGACCCGCTCCACCGCACCCCACGAGATCGTCGAGCGTGCCCTGGAACTGTCGCGGGCCGACGGCTGCGTGGCCATCGCCGACGAGGAGTCCACCGCCAACCTGCGGTGGGCTGGCAACACACTGACGACCAACGGCGTCACCCGCGGCCGCACCCTCACCGTCATCGCCACCGTCGGCGGTGCCCGGGGGACGGCGTCCGGAGTGGTCTCCCGCTCGGCCGTCACCGCCGCGGACGTCGAGCCGCTGGTGCGGGCCGCCGAGGAGGCGGCGCGCAGCGCCGGCCCGGCCGAGGACGCCCGGCCCCTGGTGGAGGGGGTGCCCGCCTCCCCCGACTTCGCCGAGGCGCCGGCCGAGACCTCCTCGGCGGTCTTCGCCTCCTTCGCCCCGGCGCTGGGCGAGGCCTTCGCCCGGGCCCGTGCCGAGGGCCGCGAGCTGTACGGCTTCGCCCACCACCAGACGGTCTCCACCTATCTGGGGACGTCCACCGGGCTGCGGCTCCGCCACGACCAGCCCACCGGCACCCTGGAGGTCAACGCCAAGTCCCCGGACGGCACGCGGTCCGCCTGGGCCGGCCGGGCGACCCGCGACTTCACGGACGTCGACCCGCGGGAGCTGGACGCCGAGCTGGCGCCGCGCCTGGCGTGGGCCGAGCGGCAGGTGGAGCTGCCGGCGGGGCGGTACGAGACGCTGCTGCCGCCGAGCGCCGTGGCGGACCTGCTGATCTACCAGCTGTGGTCGTCCGCCGGGCGGGACGCGGCCGAGGGGCGCACGGTCTTCAGCAGGCCCGGCGGCGGCACCCGGGTGGGCGAGCGGCTGTCGCGGCTGCCGCTGACGCTGCGCAGCGATCCGCACGCGCCCGGTCTGGAGGCGGCGCCGTTCGTGATCGCCCACTCCTCCGGCGACGACGCCTCGGTCTTCGACAACGGGCTGCCGCTGGCGGCCACCGACTGGGTGCGCGACGGAGAGCTGCGGCACCTGCTGACCACACGGCACTCGGCGGAGCTGACGGGTCTGCCGGTGGCGCCGGGGATCGACAACCTGATCCTGGACGCGGGCGGCACCGCCTCGCTGGAGGAGATGGTCGCGGGCGCCGGCCACGACGGTCCGGCCCTGCTGCTGACCTGCCTGTGGTACATCCGCGAGGTGGACCCGGCGACGCTGCTGCTGACCGGGCTGACCCGGGACGGGGTCTACCTGGTGGAGAAGGGCGAGGTCACCGGCGCGGTGAACAACTTCCGGTTCAACGAGTCGCCGGTGGACCTGCTGTCGCGGGCCGCGGAGGCCGGGCGCACCGAGCGCACGCTGCCGCGCGAGTGGTCGGACTGGTTCACGCGGGCGGCGATGCCGCCGCTGCGGGTGCCGGACTTCAACATGAGCTCCGTCAGCCGGGGGGTGTGAGCGGCATAGACTCTTCCCGGAACAGGCCCCGACCCCGACCCCGACCCCGACATCAGCCAACCATCCGATTCGATCACCGGGAACGAACGTGACACGCCTCGGCGACTCCGTGCAGCGGGCCGGCGAACTGCTGGCCCAGGACCTCTCCTCCGACGAGACCGTCGAGCGGCTGCTCGTGGAGACGGGCGCCCGCCGCTATCTGGACCTGACGGACCTGTCCGCGCGGGAGCAGGCGGAGCTGATCGCCGGGCGGGCGGTGGACGTGCTGCCGTCGGTGGAGGAGCTGGCCGAGCGGATCGGCGCCGCCCGGGAGGCCGGGCGCGGGCTCACCGTCAAGCTGGGCATCGACCCGACGGCGGCGGACGTGCACCTGGGCCACACGGTCCCGATGATCGTCCTGAGCCGCTTCCAGCGGATGGGCCACGACGTCACCCTGATCATCGGTGACATCACGGCGAAGATCGGCGACCCCTCGGGGCGCTCCTCGGAGCGTCCGCCGCTGACGGACGAGGACATCGCCCGCAACCTGGCCGGCTACCGGGACCAGGTCAGGCCGTTTTTCGACTTCGAGCGGGTGCGCTTCCGGCACAACAGCGAGTGGCTGGCCCGCATCGCCCTGCCGAAGCTGATCGGCATCCTGGCCCAGGTCCCGGCCTCGTCGCTGCTCCAGCGGGAGGACTTCCGCAACCGGCTGGCGGCCGGGCACGGCCTGACGATGTCGGAGCTGATCTACCCGGTGGCGATGGCCATCGACTCCGCCGAGATCGAGGCCGACGTCGAGCTGGGCGGCGTGGACCAGCTGCTGAACATGCAGACGGGCCGGAAGGTGATGGAGATCTACGGCCAGCGGCCGCAGATGATCGTCACCATGCCGCTGATCGAGGGCACGGACGGCTCGGGCGCGAAGATGTCCAAGTCCAAGGGGAACTACATCGCGCTGAACGCCTCGGCCGACGATGTCTTCGGCAAGATCATGTCGATTCCGGACCGTCTGATGGCGCCGTACCTGCGGGCCTGGACGGAGTGGACCGACACCGAGATCGACCTGGTCGCCGAGCGGATCGAGAAGGGCACGCTGCACCCGATGGACCTGAAGAAGGTCCTGGCCGGCGAGGTGGTCGCCGCGCTCCACGGGGTGGAGGCGGCGATGGCGGCCCGCGCGGGCTTCACCGCGCAGTTCTCGAGGAAGTCCTTCGCCGACGTGGGGAGCCTGCCGGTGGTGGACGCCGCCGAGCACGGCGGGAAGGGCATCGCCGCCGTCCTGGCGACGGTGCTGGAGTTCACCCCGTCGGCCTCCGCCGCCCGCCGCGTCGCCAAGCAGAACGGGCTGCGGCTGGTGGTGGAGACCGGACAGGGCCAGGAGACGGTCGTGCTCTCCGAGGCGGAGGCGCTGCGCCCGCTGGGCGAGGTGGTTCCGGAGAAGCTGGCCGAGGCCGGGGCCTCCGGCACCGTCTACCTCAAGGCCGGCCGCAAGGTCGCCGAGGTCAGGGGGGTCTGACCCGGTTCGGGGCGCCGCCGGCGGCGCCGGGCCCGGTGCGCTCCGGTCCCGGCGCCGTGTCGCCGGCGGCCGTTCCGCCGGGCCGTGCCGGACGTCTGTCAGGCGGTCCTCCTGCCCCGGCCCCTGATCGCCGCGTACAGCGGGGTGCCCACCGCGACGATCAGGATCGCTCCGGCGAGCTGGAGCAGATGCCGGGCCCAGTCGATGCCCGCGGTGTCCTCCACCCCGAACCACCCTGCCGCGGTGTTGCCCAGCATGGCCCCGAGGATTCCGAAGATGGCCGTCAGCCACAGGGGGATGTTCTGCCTGCCGGGGAGCAGGCCGCGGGCCAGGACACCCAGGACCAGACCCACGACGATCGCCCACAACCAGCTCATGTCGCCTCCTCGTGCGGCGCGCGTTGTGCGCTGCGCGTTCGGTTGGTGCGGGGGACGTCCACGCCGTACGGCCGGTGGCCCGTCCGGGTGGGAGGCGTCCCTGGCGCTCCGGGTGCCCTCTACCCGGCGTCGTATGCGGCGGAGCCCGGGCGTACTGTGGAAAAGGCCGGGAGGCCGGCGGAGACGCCCCGGGCACCGGCCGTACGAGCAGGTGGTGGAGTTGAGGCGCAAGCAGCACGGTCCGGAGGTCTTCCGGATCACCGGGGCCCGTCAGGGCCTGGCCGAGGACGTCCGCGGCCGGGAGCGCCGCTATGTGTTCTCGATGCTGGTACGTACCGTGTCCGTCCTGCTCACGGTGGTGCTGTGGAACGTGCAGCGGCCGCTCGCGGTGGTGATGCTGGTGCTCGGCGCGGTCCTGCCGTACGTGGCGGTGGTGATCGCCAACGCCGGGCGGGAGAACGCCCCCGCGCCCCCGGACTCCCGCCTCTCCGCACCGCCCCGGAACGCCCTGGGCCCCGCCGGCGGGACCGGGGAGCCCGGGGACGGGGCGGCGGCGCCCGGTGCGCGCACGATCCGGCAGGACCCCCGGGCCCCGGACGGCACCGGGCCCGGGCCGGACGCGGAAACCGCCGGTCCGGAGCACGGAGGCGAGGGCGCCCGGCCGGGGCACAGGCACCGGATCTGACCCCTCCGCGCGGCCGGCTGCCGCCGGTCGCCCGCCGCCCCGTCCTGTGACCCGCCCGCCCCGGTGGCCGGGGCGGGAAAACCTGCGGCCAATCGCACTGTTCGGTGCCCCGGGACCGGGTGTGCGTGCCATACTGCCTACACGCTCCGCATCCCCCGTCGGAGCGGTGGACCGACGCCGGGCAGCTCCCCCCGTGGCTGCCCGGCGTCGTCGTGTTTGGATGGGGCCGTGACCGATCCCGTGACCGACTCCCCCGCCCGTCCCGCGCCCGTCTGCTCCGCCAAGGGCTGCCGTACGGCCGCCGTGTGGGTGCTGGCCTGGAACAATCCCAAGCTGCACACCCCCGAGCGCCGTAAGACCTGGCTGGCCTGCGAGGAGCACCGCGAGCACCTGTCGCAGTTCCTGGGGGTGCGCGGCTTCCTCAAGGAGGTGGTGGCCCTGGCCGAGTGGGAGGACCGGCAGCGCGGCCCCGGCCGGGGGGACGGCGGACCGGGCGGCGCGCAGGAGCCCCGCGGTTCAGCCCCCGATCGCTGACATCGGGCGGTCGGGCTGGAGGAAGGCCGGGTCGTCCAGTCCCGAGCCCGCCTTCTTGCCCAGCATCGCCGCCTTCCACAGCCCGGCGATCTCCTCGTCGCCGGCCCCCGAGCGCAGCGCCCCGCGCAGGTCCGTCTCCTCGCGGGCGAACAGGCAGGTGCGGACCTGGCCGTCGGCGGTGAGCCGGGTGCGGTCGCAGGTGCGGCAGAAGGGCCGGGTGACCGAGGCGATCACGCCGACGCGGTGCGGTCCGCCGTCGACGAGCCACCGCTCGGCGGGGGCGGAGCCGCGGCTGCCCTCGTCCTCGGGGGTGAGGGTGAAGCGGGTGCGCAGCGAGGCCAGGACGTCCCCCGCGGTGATCATCCCCTCGCGCCGCCAGCCGTGCTGGGCGTCGAGCGGCATCTGCTCGATGAACCGCAGCTCGTAGCCGTTCTCGACGGCCCAGGCCAGCAGATCCGGGGCCTCGGTGTCGTTGAGCCCGGGCATCAGCACGGCGTTGACCTTGACCGGGGCGAGGCCGGCCTCGCGGGCGGCCGCCAGCCCCCGCAGGACGTCGGCGTGCCGCTTGCGGCGGGTCATCCGTGCGAACACCTGCGGGTCGAGGGTGTCGAGGGAGACGTTGACCCGGTCCAGCCCGGCCCCGCGCAGGGCGCCGGCGGTGCGCTCCAGCCCGATGCCGTTGGTGGTCAGCGACAGCCGGGGGCGGGGCTCCAGGGCCGCGCAGCGCTCCACGATGCCCACCAGTCCGGGGCGCAGCAGGGGCTCGCCCCCGGTGAAGCGGACCTCCTCCACGCCGAGCAGCGTCACCGCGATCCGCACCAGGCGGACGATCTCGTCGTCCGTGAGCAGGTCCGGCTTGGCGAGCCACTGGAGCCCTTCCTCGGGCATGCAGTACGTGCACCGCAGATTGCAGCGGTCGGTGAGCGATACGCGCAGATCGGTGGCGATCCGGCCGTAGGTGTCCAGAAGCATGCCGAAGGCCCTCCCGCGGATGGACATCTCCCGGGCAGCCTACGCGAGGACGGCGGCGGGCCGCGGGGGCACGGCCCGGTGCGGGCGTCCCGTTCATCTCGGCGTCTCCTGCCGTTGCTCCGCGCCGCCAGGAGCGATAGCTTCCCACGTCATACATCCGTACGGCCGAGACCGATAACCGGACGGGATGTTGCGGAACCCCTTGCGTTCACACAGACATGGAGCTCCCATGGCATCGAGACCCACCAGCCGACGCCGCGCCGTGGCGGTGCCGGCAGGGCTGGCGCTGACCGCCTCCCTCGCCCTGCTGCCCGGTGCCGGTACGGCGCTGGCACAGCAGACCGACGCACCGGCGGTCACGCGGGCCGCCGCGGACGGCGAGAAGCTGTCCTACGTGGTCAACACCTCCTCCACCAACCCCGGCACGATCAACCGGGTGAAGAAGGAGATAGCCAGGGCCGGCGGCACCGTCGTCGTCGCGCACCAGAGGATCGGCGTGATCGTCGCCCATTCGGCCGACCCGGGCTTCGCCGAGCGGATGCGCCAGGTGCGCGGCGTGGAGTCCGCCGGCGCCACCCGCACCGCGCCGCTGCGGGCCGCGGGCACCACCGAGGTCGGAGCGCCGCAGTACGTGGCGGAGAAGGCCGCCGCGGCCGCCGCCACCGCCGACGGGACCGAGCCCATGGAGGCCGACCTGTGGGGCCTGCGGGCCATCCGCGCCGACGAGGCGGCCAAGGTCAACCCGGGCAGCGACAAGGTCACGGTGGCGGTCATCGACACCGGCGTCGACGACACCCACCCGGACCTGGCCCCCAACTTCTCCGCCGGCCAGTCGGCGAACTGCGTCGGCGGCGTCGCCGACACCAGCGAGGGCGCCTGGCGCCCCTACACCGAGGGCGACTACCACGGCACGCACGTCGCGGGCACCATCGCCGCGGCGCGCAACGGAGTCGGTGTGGCGGGCGTCGCGCCGGGCGTCAAGGTCGCCTCCATCAAGGTGAGCGAGCCGGACACCAGCCTCTTCTACCCGGAGGCCGTCGTCTGCGCCTTCGTCTTCGCGGCCGACAAGGGCGTGGAGATCACCAACAACAGCTACTACGTCGACCCGTACCTGTACAACTGCAAGGACGACGCCGACCAGGGCGCGGTCGTGGAGGCGGTCGGCCGCGCCGCCCGCTACGCCGAGCGCAAGGGAACCCTGCACATCGCCTCGGCGGGCAACTCCAACCACGACCTCGCCGCCGACGAGATCCTGGACGGCTCCAGCCCGAACGACACCACCCCGGTGGAGCGGGTCGTCGACCCGGCCGAGTGCCTGGACCTGCCCACCCAGCTGCCGGGCGTGGTGACGGTCACGGCGACCGGCGTGCAGGACCTGAAGTCGTACTACTCCAGCTACGGCCACCGGGTCGCCGACGTCGCGGCGCCGGGCGGCGACCGCTACCAGATCCCGGACACCCCCTCGGGCAACGGCCGGATCCTGTCGACCATGCCCAACGACTCGTACGCCTTCCTGCAGGGCACCTCGATGGCCAGCCCGCACGTCGCGGGCGTGGCCGCGCTGCTGAAGAGCGAGCACCCCTGGGCGAGCCCGGCGGCGATCCAGGCGATGCTCAAGGCGCAGGCGGACAACCCGGGCTGCCCCGAGACCTACGACCCGGACGGCAACGGCGTCGAGGACTCCACCTGCGTGGGCGGACGGAACGTCAACGGCTTCTACGGCCACGGCATCGTGGACGCCCTGGACGCCGTCAAGTGACGTCCTCCCGCCCCGGGTGCCTGCGGGGCGGAGGGCGTGACCGGCCGTCAGGAGGCGGGTGACGCGGAGGGGCCGGGCCCGGCGGGTCCGGCCCCTTCCGCCGTCTGCGCCCCGCCCGTCCCCCGCGCCGCCGGCGAGGAGGGCGCCGCCGGGTCCGCGGCGGGCGGGGCTGCCGCGGGCTGCCAGCCGGGGCCCCTGAACAGCCGTCCGGCCCCCTCCCGCCAGTCGCGGGCGGCCCGCAGGTCCCGGGCGATGGCCACGTACTCGTGGGTGGCCACGCGCAGCGGGTTGTAGGTGTCGATGTTCTTGGTCAGGCCGTAGACGCACGGCTCGGCCTCGGGCTCGAAGCTCCCGAAGAGCCGGTCCCAGACGATGAGGATGCCGCCGAAGTTGCGGTCCAGGTAGGTGCCCTGCGAGGCGTGGTGGACGCGGTGGTGCGAGGGCGTGTTGAGGACGAGCTCGACGGGCCGGGGCAGCCGTCCGATGCGCTCGGTGTGGATCCAGAACTGGTAGACCAGGTTGGCCGAGGAGCAGAAGGCGAGCGCGGCCGGGTGCACGCCGCAGGCGACCAGCGGCAGGTAGAACGGCCAGGTGGTCAGGGACGTCCAGGGCTGGCGCAGCGCGGTGGTGAAGTTGAACTTCCGGCTGGAGTGGTGCACCACGTGGCAGGCCCACAGGATGCGGACGACGTGGTGGCCGCGGTGGGACCAGTAGTAGAAGAAGTCCTGGGCCAGCAGCATCAGCGGCAGCGTCCACCACTCCACCGGGATCCGCAGCGGGGTCAGCGCGTGGACCGCGGAGTAGGCCGCCACGGCGGGGATCTTCCACAGGGCGTCGAAGGCGAGGCTGCCCAGTCCCATGGCGAGGCTGGTGGCGGAGTCCCTGGCCTCGTACCCGGCCGCGGGGCTGCCGGGCTCCTCGGGGTGGAGGCGGTGGCCGACGGCCTCCAGTACCGTCAGCAGCAGGAAGGCCGGTATGGACCACAGCACGACGTCGGGGAGGTTCGGCACGCTCGGCATGCGTGCACCGTAGGGCCGCGCGGAGCGGGCCGCCAGAGTCTGTTACCGACAAGTATGCGAGACGGTTCGTCAGCAGTCGCGGCGTCCGTGGCGACCTGCGGCGGTGTGTGGCTGTCAGTGAGGGCCCGTATTCTCTGGAACCATGCTCGATGACCAGTCGGCGGCCGAAACGCTGCCCCCAGCGCACTCCAGCGGCCCGGCATGGCCCACCGAATACCCCGACGGCTACGCCGTGGTCGACGTGGAGACCACGGGGCTCGCCCGGGACGACCGGATCGTCTCCGCGGCCGTGTACCGGCTGGACGCCCGGGGTGATGTGATCGACCACTGGTACACCCCGGTCAATCCGCAGCGGGATCCGGGCCCGACCTGGATACACGGGCTGACGAGCGAGATGCTGGCCGACGCCCCGCTCTTCCCGGAGATCGCCGGGGAGTTCGCCGAGCGGCTGGAGGGCAGGGTGCTGGTCGCGCACAACGCCGTCTTCGACTGGTCGATGATCGCGCGCGAGTACGCCCGCGCGCGCCTGGTGGCCCCCGTGCGGCAGCGGCTGTGCACCATCGCCCTGTCCAAGGAGCTGGAGCTGCCCCTGCCCAACCACCGGCTGGAGTCCCTCGCCGCGCACTACGGCGTCGTGCAGCGCCGGGCGCACCACGCGCTGGACGACGCCCGGGTCCTGGCCGAGGCGTTCCGCCCCAGCCTCCACCTGGCCGCGCGGGGCGGCATACGCCTGCCCCTGCTGGCCTGCACGCCGCTCACCGAGTGGACCGACAGCGTCACCCCCGCGGGGCCGGCGGGCGGCTCCCGGGCCCGCTCCGCCGGCTGGCGCCCCTCGCGCAGGCGGCCGGCGTGCCCGTACCCCAACCCCGGGCGGTACGAGCCGGGCGGTCCCCTGGTCCAGGGGATGCGGGTGGCGATCTCCGGCGACACCTCCATCGACCGGGAGCTGCTGGAGGACCGGGCGGTCGAGGCCGGCCTCCACGTCTCCGGCAGCGTCTCGCGCCTCACCAGCCTCCTGGTCACCAACGACCCCGACTCCGGCACCTCCAAGGTCGCCAGGGCGCGCGCCTACGGCACCCCGGTGGTCGACGAGGCGGCCTTCACCCAGCTGCTGAGGGACGTGGCCCCCGCGCCCGAGCGGTGACGGGCGGCGGGGTACCGTCGAAGCGTGCCGTTCGTACCGTCCGCGTATCGCTTCCTGCTCTCCCGGCAGTGGGTGGCCCTCACCCTCGTCATGCTCCTGCTGATCCCGGCGATGGTGCGGCTGGGCTTCTGGCAGCTGCACCGGCACGAGGACCGGGTGGCCCGCAACGAGCTGATCGCCCGGAGCCTGGACGCCCCCGCCGTGCCCGTGGGCGAGCTGACCGCTCCCGGCCGCGGCCCGGACGACGGCGACCGCTACCGCACCGTGCGGGCCACGGGCGTCTACGACACCGATGAGGAGGTCGTCGTGCGCCAGCGGACCGGCGCCGACAGCCGGCGCATCGGCTACCACGTGATCACCCCGCTGGTGCGCGAGGACGGCACGGCCGTGCTGGTCAACCGCGGCTGGGTCCCCGCCGGAGAGGACCTGACACGGTTCCCCGAGGTGCCCGCGCCCCCCTCGGGCGAGGTCACCGTGACCGGCCGGCTGATGGCCGACGAGAGCGAGGGCAGCGGCGTCCGGGAGAAGGAGGGGCTGCCGCCGCGCCAGGTGATGCTCATCGACAGCGACCGGATGGCCGAGGAGCTGGGCCGCCCGGTCCTCGGCGGTTACGTCGCGCTGGAGGAGACCGCCCCCCGCCCCTCGGGCGAGCAGCCCGAACCCCTCCCCGAACCGGACCACAGCGGCATCGGCGCACACCTGGCCTACGCCTTCCAGTGGTGGCTGTTCGCCGCGGCCGTCCCCGTCGGCTGGGCCGTCCTGGTGCGGCGGGAGCGCCGGGAGCGGGCGGAGGCGGCCGGGCGGGCGGACGGCGGAGGCGGGGCGGAGGACGCCGGGGGCGCGGCGACCGCGGCGGGAGCAGCCGGATCCGCCGTTCCGGCCGCCCCGGCTGCCGGCCGGGGCGATCACCCGGCACACTGATCACCATGGATCTCGGACTGCAGGACAGGGTGTACATCGTCACCGGCGCCACCCGGGGGCTGGGCTTCGCCGCCGCCCGCGCGCTGGTGGCCGACGGCGCGAAGGCGGTCGTCACCGGCCGCGGCGAGGAGGCGGCGGCCGAGGCCGCCGCCCGGCTGGGCGGGGACGTGCTGGGGATCGCCGCGGACAACGCCGATCCGACCGCGGCCGACCGCCTGGTCGCGGCGGCCCTCGACCGGTACGGGCGCCTGGACGGGATCCTGATCAGCGTCGGCGGTCCGCCGGCCGGCTCCTACGAGGACATCACCGACGACCAGTGGCAGTCGTCGTTCGAGTCGGTCTTCCTCGGCGCGGTGCGGCTGGCCCGCGCCGCGGCCGCCCGGCTGCCGGAGGGCGGGGTCATCGGCTTCGTGCTCTCCGGTTCGGTGCACGAGCCGATCGCCGGACTGACGGTCTCCAACGGGCTGCGGCCGGGGCTGGCCGGCTTCGCCAAGTCGCTGGCGAACGAGCTGGGACCGCGCGGCATCCGGGTCGTCGGGCTGCTGCCGGGCCGCATCGACACCGACCGGGTGCGCACCTTGGACGCCCTGTCGGGCGACGCCGACGCCGCCCGCGAGCGCAGCTCGGCCGCGATCCCGCTGCGCCGCTACGGCACCCCGGAGGAGTTCGGCAGGGCGGCGGCGTTCCTGCTCTCCCCCGCCGCCTCCTACGTCACGGGCGTGATGCTCCCGGTCGACGGCGGCGCCCGCCACGGCTTCTGAGCCTCCGGCCGGGCGGCCGTCCGCTCCCGTGCCCGGCGCGGCGGGAGCGGAGGGGCCCGGGGCCGGACGGCTCCGGGCCGGGGGCTACTCGCCGATGCCGGCCAGGTCGCGCAGCCTGCGCGCCTGTGCCGCGCGCTCGGCCGCGCGCTGCTCGTCGTAGGTGCGCTCCGCCGCGCCCCGCAGCAGCGCCTTGGTCTCGACCACCGCGTCGCGCGGGGCGGCGAGCAGGGCGGCGGCCAGGTCGGCGGTGGCGGCCTCCAGGTCGGCGGCGGGTACCACCAGGTTGGCCAGGCCGATCCGCTCGGCCTCCTCGGCGCGCACGAAGCGGCCCGTCGCGCAGATCTCCAGCGCGCGGGCGTAGCCGACCAGGGAGACGAGCGGGTGCGTCCCGGTGAGGTCGGGGACGAGCCCGAGGCTGGTCTCGCGCATCGCGAACTGCGCGTCGTCGGCGCAGACCCGCAGGTCGCAGGCGAGGGCGAGCTGGAATCCGGCGCCCACGGCGTGGCCCTGGACGGCGGCGATGCTCACCACGTCGTTCCGGCGCCACCAGGTGAAGGCCTCCTGGTAGCCGGCGATGGCGGCGTCCAGGTCGGCGTCGGAGCCGCGCGCCAGGTCCGCGAAGGACGGCTCGCCCTCGAACCCCTGGGGCGTGAGGGCCTGCCGGTCCAGCCCGGCGGAGAAGGACGGCCCCTCGCCGCGCAGCACGGCGACGCGGACGTCGCCGGGCAGCAGGCGTCCGGCCTCGGCCAGGGCGCGCCACATGGCGAAGGTCTGGGCGTTGCGCTTGTCCGGGCGGACGAGTGTGACCGTCGCCACGGCGCCGTCCACGGCCAGCCGTACGCCGTCCTTGTCGAGCAGGGTCATGAGGTCTCCCGGGGCTCTCCGCAGTCAAGAAGTGACTGAAGAGTAGCCACCCGGCCGGGCAGGTGTCCGACCGGGTGGTCTGCTCGGGACCACCCCCGCCCGTCAGGACGGCGTGCTCTTCTTGCCCCGTGTCGCACCGCCGCGACCGCGCAGGGTCACGCCGGACTCACTGAGCATCCGGTGCACGAAGCCGTAGGAGCGGCCGGTTTCCTCGGCCAGCGCCCTGATGCTCGCACCGGAGTCGTATTTCTTCTTGAGGTCAGCCGCGAGCTTCTCGCGCGCGGCGCCGGTCACCCGGCTGCCCTTCTTCAGAGTCTCGGCCACCCGTGCCTCCTCATGGGAAGTGCGCTCTGGACTCTCATGATCACCCCTTGCCGGTTTTCTGGCCACCCATTCGACAAGGTCCGTGGGGCGACCTCGGCCGCCGGACGCCGGGACCGGGGCGGGTCCACGCGGCGCCGCGCCGGGGCCCGGCGCGGCGCGCGAGGAAGCCGTCGACGGAAAGCGCAGGTCAAAGGCTTCCCGGCGGTTCAAACCCACACCGCGGGAGGCTTGTGCCACACCGCGCGCGCCCTCGACGCGCGACCGCGCCGAGGTACCAGGCGATCTCACTCAGATGACGGATCAAGCGTCCGTCGGCCGAATGATCCGGAACGGTGTGGCCGACGCGGCCGCGGCGCGGCGGACGGGCCGCACCGCCTCAGGCGAGCGCCACGAGGTCGGCGTAGTCCTCGCCCCACAGGTCCTCCACGCCGTCCGGCAGCAGGATGATCCGCTCGGGCTGGAGCGCGTCCACCGCGCCCTCGTCGTGCGTGACCAGGACCACCGCGCCGGTGAAGGTGCGCAGGGCGCCGAGGATCTCCTCGCGGCTGGCCGGGTCGAGGTTGTTGGTGGGCTCGTCCAGCAGCAGCACGTTGGCCGAGGAGACCACCAGGGTGGCCAGTGCCAGCCGGGTCTTCTCGCCGCCGGAGAGCACGCCCGCCGGCTTGTCCACGTCGTCGCCGGAGAACAGGAAGGAGCCGAGCACCTTCCGGACCTCGACCATGTCCATGTCGGGCGCGGCCGAGCGCATGTTCTCCAGCACCGTGCGGTCCGGGTCGAGCGTCTCGTGCTCCTGGGCGTAGTAGCCCAGCTTCAGTCCGTGCCCGGCGACGACCCGGCCGGTGTCGGGCTCCTCCACCCCGGCCAGCAGCCGCAGCAGGGTGGTCTTGCCGGCGCCGTTGAGGCCGAGGATGACCACCCGGGAGCCCTTGTCGACGGCCAGCGACAGATCGGTGAAGATCTCCAGCGAACCGTAGGACTTGGACAGCCCCTCCGCCATCAGCGGCGTCTTCCCGCAGGGCGCCGGGTCGGGGAAGCGCAGCCGGGCGACCTTGTCCGTCTGCCGCTCCTCCTCCAGGCCGGCCAGCAGCCGCTCGGCGCGGCGGGCCATGTTCTGCGCGGCGACGGTCTTGGTGGCCTTGGCGCGCATCTTGTCGGCCTGGGCGTTGAGCGCGGCGGCCTTCTTCTCGGCGTTGGCCCGCTCGCGCCTGCGCCGCTTCTCGTCCGCCTCGCGCTGGGCCAGGTACTGCTTCCAGCCCATGTTGTAGACGTCGATGCGGGCCCGGTTGGCGTCCAGGTAGAAGACCTTGTTGACGACCGTCTCGACGAGGTCGACGTCGTGGGAGATGACGATGAAGCCGCCCCGGTAGGTCTTCAGGAAGTCGCGCAGCCAGACGATCGAGTCGGCGTCCAGGTGGTTGGTGGGCTCGTCCAGCAGCAGGGTGTCGGCGTCCGAGAAGAGGATCCGGGCCAGTTCCACGCGGCGCCGCTGGCCGCCGGAGAGGGTGTGGAGCGGCTGGCCGAGCACGCGGTCGGGCAGTCCCAGGCTGGCGGCGATCGTGGCGGCCTCGGCCTCGGCGGCGTAGCCGCCCTTGGTGAGGAACTCCGTCTCCAGCCGCTCGTACTTCTTCATGGCCCGCTCGCGGGTGGCGCCCTGGCCGTTGGCCATGCGGTCCTCGTTCTCGCGCATCCTGCGCAGCACGGTGTCCAGGCCGCGGGCGGAGAGGATGCGGTCGCGGGCGAGGGCGTCGAGGTCCCCGGTGCGCGGGTCCTGGGGGAGGTAGCCGACCTCGCCGCTGCGGGTGATGGTCCCGGCGGCGGGGATGCCCTCGCCGGCCAGGCAGCGGGTGAGGGTGGTCTTGCCGGCGCCGTTGCGGCCGACCAGGCCGATGCGGTCGCCCCGGGCGACGCGGAAGGAGGCGGACTCGATGAGGACCCGGGCGCCGGCGCGCAGCTCGAGTCCGGTGGCGGTGATCACGGAAACACTCCAGGGCAGGGGGGACGCACGTACGTCATCGGTCGGTGGCTGGGAGACGGTCGTACGCCGCTAATGCACGAGGAGATACGCCATGACGCCAGTCTAACGGCGGAGCGCAACCGGTTTCCCGCCCCGGGCCGCCCGGCCCGCCCGCTCCGCGCGGTGCCCCGCCCGGTGCGGACGGGGCACCGCACGGGCCGGCGGGCCGGGCGCGCCGGTCACGTCTGCCCGGTGTGGACCTGGAAGGCGGCCCGGCGCACCGCGCGGGCCAGCACCGGGTCCGGATGGGCCGCGGCGAGCGCGACCAGGACCTGGACGGTGCGGGGGTGGCCGGTGGCGCGGACCTCCTCCAGGAGTTCGGGGACGCTGCCCTGCACCGCCGACTCCAGGTGTTCCACCAGCACCCGCCCCTCGCCGTGGTCGGCGACGGCCGCGGCGGTGTCCACCCACAGCCAGGTGGCCTCCTGCCGGGTGAGCACCCCCGGCGCCCCGTCCGCCAGGTCGGCGGGGTCGGCCCCGTCGTGCTCGGCGAGCCAGAGCAGGGCGTAGGGCCGCAGCGTGGGCTCACCGGCCGCCTCCCGCACGGACGGCTCGGCCGGTGCCCCCACGACGCGCAGCGCCTCGAAGGCCAGGCCGCGGATGAGGGCGTCCTCGCCGCGCGCGGCCTCCAGGAGCTCGGCGACGGCCGGGCCGGTGGGCCGGGCGGCGAGCCAGGCGCGGTACTCGGCGCGGGCCTCCCCGGGGGAGAGCCGGGCGCAGCCGCGCAGCATGTCCTCGGCGGGGTGCTCGATGTTCCCGGCGGGGCTCTGGGCGGCGACGCAGATCTGCTCCAGCTTCACCCACACCGCCCAGTTGCCCAGGGGGGTGAGCACCGCCTGCCCGGGGTGGCCCCCCTCCTCCTCGGCGCAGCGGGTGAGCGCGCCGACGGAGGCCAGGCCGTCCAGGGCCCAGTCCAGCAGCACGGGCAGGTCGCGCACGGCGCCGGCGCCGTCCGCCGCGGGACCGCCGCGCTCGGCGCGGATCTCCTCGATGCGCCGCCGCAGCAGGTCGAGCAGGGCCGGCACGGTCACCGGCCCGGAGGACAGGTGCATCACCGACAGGAACTGCGGCGCCGCCACGACGACCTCGCCCACCGCCACCGGGTCGGCACCGGCCGGGGCCGGGTGGGCCAGCGACCAGGCGTCGAAGAGGGCGACCCAGCCGCGCAGCACGGCGGAGTCGTCGCGGTCCCAGGCGCGCAGCCGCCAGCCGGGCACGGCCGTGCCGCCGTGCAGCTCTATGAGGCCGGCGAGGCGGGCTCGGTCCCAGTGGAGGGGCACCTGCTCCACCGGTATGCGCAGCTCGGCCGCGGCCCGTTCGGCGTCCGACACCGGCGACAGCCCGGTGCCCTCCGCCCAGCGGGCGAGGCGCACGGCCTCGCTGAGGCAGGCCCGCGCCTGGCGGGCCAGTTGGTCGCGGGGAGGCACCCCTTCGGGGGGCCGTGGCGCACTCCGCCGGCGGCGCGGGCCCACGGCTCGGCGCGCGGCGGCGAGAGGCTGTCGGGAAACGAGGCGCAGCCGGGTGTCTCGCGGAGTACGGGACGTCACGGGAGCAGTGTTGTTGATGACGGCCCGAAAGCCCAAACGCCCCCGGCCCGACCTCACATGAGCGGGGTCAGGAAGCGGCGCAGCGCCTCCTCGTAGCGGCCCGGGTCGGCGTTCCACATGGCGGCGTGCGGAGCCTGCCGCACGATGTGCAACGACACCAGGTCGGGCCTGCGCGCGGCCAGTTCGCGGGAGAGGTCCCAGGGCGCGATGGCGTCGTCGGGACCGTGCAGGAGGAGGGTGGGGAGTTCCAGCACCGCCGGATCGGCCACCTCCGGGCGGGGCCGGTGGTCCAGCCGGGCGCGGCCCTGCGCGGCGCGCACCGCCAGCGGCAGCAGCGGCCCGGGGACGCGGCGGCCGGCGGCCAGGGAGCGCAGGGTGGCCCGCCAGTCGAGCACGGGCGAGTCCAGGATCAGGCCCCTGACGCGGTCGCGGACCGGGGAGTCCGCCGCGGCGCGCAGCGCCATGGTGCCCCCGGTGGACCAGCCGTACAGGACGACGCCCCGCGCGCCGCGGCCGACGGCGTGGCGGATCGCGGCGTCCAGGTCGCGCCACTCGGCGTCGCCCAGGCGGCCGGTGCCGTCGGGGGACCGGGGCGCCCCCGGATCGCCGCGGTAGGCCGGGACGAGCACCGGGACGCCCAGGTCGTGGAGGAACGGCAGGACGTTCATCGGGTGCTCGCGCGTGGCGCCCAGGCCGTGCGCGGCGATCACCCAGATGTCGCGGGGGGCGGGCAGGAACCAGGCGGGCAGGGTGCCGAGCTCGCCGGGGATCCCCACGTCCTCGTGCTCCAGGCCGAGGGCGTCGCGCGGGTTGCCGGTGTACAGCTGCGGGGTGAGCCGCACCCGGTCGCCGGCGGTGAACCGGCCGCGGTCGACGCGCTCCAGCCGCCGCACCACGGTGTCGGCCGCGGCGGGCAGGTCGAGCACGGGGCCGACGACGGCGTGCCGGCCCGGCCCGGTGAGCGCGTAGGTGCCCGGCAGCTGTGAGACCAGCGAGCGGGTCAGGGCGATCTGCCCCGCGGCCGTGGCGTGCACCGTCAGCGGCGGGCCCTGGAAGCCGGCGGGCAGGGCGCGGCCCGTGGGCGGCCTGAGGGCGGAGGCGGCCGCGTACCGGCCGGCTGCGACCGCGGCCGCGCCGGCACCGAGCAGGGTGGTGGCGGTCAGTGCCGCCGTTTTGCGCAGGCTCATCCTGCCCAGGATGGCGGGACGGAGGCGATCGGGCCAGTGGGCCGCGCCCGGGGGGCCGCGGGCGCGCCTGCCGGTGCCGCGCGGTGGGGGCGCCGGTCCGGGCGGGCCGGGCCGGTCAGCCGCCGGGTTGGCCGTAGCCGCGCAGCCGCTCGGCGACGCGGTCCAGTTCCCCGGGCGGCAGGAGGGAGGGGGTGCGGCCGGGTACGGAGGAGGCGGCGAGCCAGACGCGGCACATCCACTCCAGCTGCGCGGTGTGGTCGTAGGCCCGGCGCAGGGTGTCGGCGTGCACCAGCGTGCCGTGGTTGCGCAGCAGGCAGCCGCTGCGGCCGCGCAGGGCCTCCAGGGCTCCGGCGGCCAGCTCCTCGCTGCCGTAGGCGGCGTACGGGGCGACGCGCACCGGGCCGCCCAGCGCGGCGGCCATGTAGTGGACGGCGGGGAGTTCGTCGACGAGGGTGGAGACCGCGGTGGCGTGCACCGCGTGGGTGTGGACGACGGCCCCCGCGCCGGTGGTGCGGTAGACCGCCAGGTGCATGGGCAGCTCGCTGGTGGGCACCAGTTCCCCGGCCACCCGCCGGCCCGCCAGGTCGACGGCGCACAGCTCCCCCGGTCCGAGCTCGTCGTAGGGGACGCCGCTGGGCGTGACGAGGACGGTGTCGCCGTCCACCCGTACCGAGACGTTGCCCGAGGTGCCGACGACCAACCCGTCGGCCACCGTCCTGCGGGCCGTCTCCACCAGCTCGCTCCAGGCGTCCGCCCAGGCCGACCGCATCAGCACCCACCTCCGGCGGAGGACTGTAGCGCGGTGGCACGGCGCGCCGGGTCCTCCGGGCGTCGCAAGCGCGCAGGATGGGTCTGTGTACATCATCACGCGCCTCCTGCGCACACAGGATCCCTGAGACACCGTGAATCCGTCCCCAGTTCACCTTGCGTTCACCCTCGATCCCTACGTTCACCGAGTACCGCCCCTCCGACTGATTGCCTGGGTGAGATGGAAAACATCACGCTTCTCATCGGGATCGTGATCGTCACAGCCTTGGTGTTCGACTTCACCAACGGCTTCCACGACACGGCCAACGCCATGGCCACCACCATTTCCACCGGGGCTCTCAGGCCCAAGACGGCGGTGGCGATGTCGGCGGTCCTCAACCTCGTCGGCGCCTTCGTGTCGGTCGAGGTCGCCGCGACCATTTCCAAGGGCCTCATCAACGAGGACTCCGGCATCGAACCGGCGGTGATCTTCGCGGGGCTGGTCGGCGCCATCATCTGGAACCTGCTGACCTGGCTGGCCGGACTTCCCTCCAGCTCCTCGCACGCCCTCATGGGCGGCCTGATCGGCGCGACCATCGCCTCGGTCGGCGTCGGCGCCGTCTCCTTCGACGCGGTCGTGATGAAGGTCCTGATCCCGGCCGTGGTCGCCCCCCTGGTCGCCGGCGTCGCCGCGATGCTCGCCACCCGCCTCACCTACCGGCTCAGCCGGAGCAGCGACGAGCAGGAGGTCGCCAAGGGCTACCGGGCCGGGCAGATCGCCTCGGCCGCCCTGGTCTCCCTCGCCCACGGCACCAACGACGCCCAGAAGACGATGGGCGTCATCACCCTGGCCCTGATCTCGGGCGGCGCGCTCGGCGCCGACGCCGACCCGCCGCTGTGGGTCATCGCCTCCGCGGGCATCGCCATCGCGCTGGGCACCTACCTGGGCGGCTGGCGCATCATCCGCACCATGGGCAAGGGCCTCACCGACATCCGTCCGGCGCAGGGCTTCGCCGCGCAGACCAGCTCGGCCGTCACCATCCTGGCCTCCTCCCACCTGGGCTTCGCCCTCTCCACCACCCAGGTCTGCTCCGGCTCGATCATGGGCTGCGGCCTGGGCCGCAAGGGCGGTGCGGTGCGCTGGAGCACCGCGGGCCGCATGGTCGCCGCCTGGGGCCTGACGCTCCCGGCCGCCGGCCTGGTCGCCGCGGGCTCCGCCCTGCTGGCCACCCAGGGCGACTGGGGCGTCACCACGGTCGCGGTCCTGGCCGTGGCCGCCATCGCCGCCATCTGGTTCGCCTCCCGCCGCGAGCCGGTGGACCACACCAACGTCAACGACGTCGAGGCGGACACCGCCGAGGAGGCGGGCGTGGTCACCGCCGCCCTGCAGGCCGTCGCCCCGCCGCCGACCGCCGCCGCCCTGGAGGAGGCCGAGGCCGCCGCCCGGAGCGGGAAGACCGCCGTCTCCGCCTCCTGAGGCGCCGCTCCGCGCCCTGCCCCTCCCGGGAACCCGATCCCCCGCACCCACGCGGTCTCCGCACGGGTCGCAGACACGAAGGAAGAAGCACCATGGACATCGACTGGGCCGCTCTCGGCCAGGTCTTCGGGGTCAGCCTCGTGATGACGGTCGGCCTGGTGGGCATGTTCACCCTCGGCATCGTCGGCTCGGCCGGCGGACGCGGGAAGGGCGGCCCCGCCTCCCCGGCCCGCCTCGGCTCCTACGCCTGCTACGCCCTGTGCGCGGCGGCCGTGGCCTACGGCATCTACATCATCGCGGCCTGAGCCGGCCGTCCGTCCCGCCACCGGCGCCCCGGCGGCGGGACGGCCGGCCGCCAGTACCCCCGGCACGAGAGCCGAGCGGGCGTCCGGCACACCGCGCCGGGCGCCCGCTCGGTGTTCCGGGCGGACGCCCCGCGCCGCGCACCGGTGGGCGTCCGCCGCGCGCGGCGGGCCCGTGTGCGCTTCCGCACAGTGCGCCGCCGCAGGTCACGGCCGAGTTGACGCGCCCTCCCGGGCGTGGTGGACTTCCCGTTGCCCAACGGCGGCAGGAGAGGAAGCCGGTGCGAATCCGGCGCGGTCCCGCCACTGTCACCGGGGAGCGCTCCCCCACCCAGCGTCACGGCCCGCACATCGGGCTGGAAGGCCGGGGGAAGCGCCGATCCGGGAGCCAGGAGACTCTCACCGCCGGTCACGTCGAGCCAGGGCGAGGACCCTGAGTGAGGACATACCGCCATGCACGGCACCCTGCCCGCGTCCGCACCGCCGCTTCCCCCCGCGCACAGGTCAGCACGAGGCGTGACGGCCCGCTGACGCGATGCGTGCCCACCGCACGGCGACCGCTCCCGCGGATCCCGCCGCGTCCCCTGCCGCCCCGGCCGCGTCCGGCGCGGCCTGCGCCTACGCCTGCGGAGCGGTGCTGGGACACCTGATCGACCTCGTCGCCGGCGACCCGCGCCGCGGCCACCCCGTCGCCGCCTTCGGGCGTGCCGCCGCGGCCGCCGAGCGGCTGCTGTGGCGCGACCACCGCGGCGCGGGCGCCCTGTACGCCGCCGTGTGCGCGGGCGGGACCGCGGCGGCCGCGGCGGCGCTGGACCGCGCCGTGCGCCGCTCCCCCGCCGCCCGCACCGCGCTGACGGCCGCCGCCGCCTGGTCGGTGACCGGCGGCAGCAGCCTGGCCCGCGAGGCCCGCACGATCGCCGCCGCCCTGGAGGCCGGCGACGTCGGGGC
Source organism: Streptomyces desertarenae (assembly GCF_042681365.1). Classification (NCBI taxonomy): domain Bacteria; kingdom Bacillati; phylum Actinomycetota; class Actinomycetes; order Kitasatosporales; family Streptomycetaceae; genus Streptomyces; species Streptomyces desertarenae. The sequence goes on from NZ_JBHUFU010000023.1 coordinate 41,914, forward strand.
CGCGCGCGCCCGGCTGCCGCACCTGTGCGGCCGGGATCCCCAGGCACTGGACGCCGACGGCATCGCCCGCGCGGTGGTGGAGTCCGTCGCCGAGAACACCTCCGACGCCGTGGTGGGCGCCCTGGTGTGGGGGGCGGCCGCGGGCGTGCCCGGACTGGCCGGCTTCCGGGCCGTCAACACCCTGGACGCGATGGTCGGCCACCGCTCGCCGCGCCACCTGCGCTTCGGCTGGGCCTCCGCCCGCCTGGACGACGCCGCCGGGTGGCCCGGCGCCCGGCTGACCGCGCTGCTGGCCGTCCTCGCCGGCCCGGACCCCCGCGGCGCGCTGGAGGCCTGGCGCGCGGACGCCCGCCGCCACCCCAGCCCCAACGCCGGTGTGGTGGAGGCGGCGTTCGCGGGCGCGCTGGGCGTACGGCTGGGCGGGACGCTGTCGTACGGCGGCCGCGTCGAGCACCGCCCGGTGCTGAACCCCTCCGGTCGCCCGGTGCGCGTGGCCGACATCGAGCGCACGGTGCGGTTGTCGCGCCGGGTGAGCGCTCTGGCGCTGGTGCTGTGCGCCGGTGCCGGTGCGCTGCGGGAGCGGAGGGCCGCCCGTGCGGCGGCCCGGAGGAGGGACCGGTGACGGATTCCACGGCGGCTGGTGCGGGAGGCGTCGCGGCGGGCGGCGGCCTGCTGGTGGCGGGGACGACCTCGGATGCGGGCAAGAGCGTGGTCACGGCGGGGATCTGCCGCTGGCTGGCCCGCCGGGGCGTGAAGGTGGCGCCGTTCAAGGCCCAGAACATGTCGCTGAACTCCTTCGTCACGCGCGACGGCGCCGAGATCGGCCGCGCCCAGGCCATGCAGGCCGCCGCGGCCGGGGTGGAGCCGAGCGCGCTGATGAACCCGGTGCTGCTCAAGCCCGGCGGCGACCGCACCAGCCAGGTGGTGCTGCTGGGCAGGCCGGTGGGCGAGCTGAGCGCCCGCGGCTACCACGCCGGGCGGCAGGAGGCCCTGCTGGGGACGGTCACCGAGTGCCTGGCGGAGCTGCGCCGCACCCACGACGCGGTGATCTGCGAGGGCGCCGGCAGTCCGGCCGAGATCAACCTGCGGCGCAGCGACATCGTCAACATGGGCCTGGCGCGCGCCGCCTCCCTCCCGGTGGTGGTGGTCGGCGACATCGACCGGGGCGGCGTCTTCGCCTCGCTCTTCGGCACCACCGCGCTGCTGTCGCCCGAGGACCAGGCGCTGGTGGCGGGGTACGTCGTCAACAAGTTCCGCGGTGACGTGACGCTGCTGGAGCCCGGCCTGGAGATGCTGCGCGGTCTGACCGGGCGGCCGGTGCTGGGCGTCCTGCCCTACGCGCACGGGCTCGGCATCGACGAGGAGGACGGGCTGCGGCTGTCGCTGCGCGGCACGGTCCGCGAGGCGTCCGTGGCGCCGCCGCACGGCCGCGACGTGCTGCGGGTGGCGGTGGTGCCCGTGCCGCTGATGTCGAACTTCACGGACGTGGACGCGCTGGCGGCCGAGCCGGGGGTGGCGGTGCGCTTCACCGACCGGCCCGAGGAGCTGGCCGACGCCGACCTGGTGGTGCTGCCCGGCACCCGCGGCACCGTCAGGGCGCTGGCCTGGCTGCGCGAGCGCGGACTGGCCGGCGCGCTGGTGCGCCGGGCCGCCGAGGGGCGTCCGGTCCTGGGGATCTGCGGCGGCTTCCAGATGCTGGGCGAGCGGATCGAGGACGAGGTGGAGTCCCGGGCCGGGACGGTCGAGGGCCTGGGCCTGCTGCCGGTGCGGGTGCGCTTCGCCGCGGAGAAGACCCTGGCCCGGCCGGCCGGCGAGGCGCTGGGCGAGCGCGTGGAGGGCTACGAGATCCACCACGGCGTGGCCGAGGTGGCCGGCGGGGACGAGCCGTTCCTGGACGGCTGCCGCAGCGGCTCGGTGTGGGGCACGCACTGGCACGGGTCGCTGGAGAGCGACGGTTTCCGGCGGGCCTTCCTGCGGCGGGTGGCCGCCGACGCCGGGCGGGCGTTCGTCCCCGCGCCGGACACGTCGTTCGCCGCGCTGCGCGAGGAGCAGCTCGACCGGTTGGGCGACCTGGTGGAGGAGCACGCCGACACCGCGGCGCTGCTGCGGCTGATCGAGGGCGGGGCCCCGCGGGGGCTGCCGTTCGTGCCGCCGGGGGCGCCGTGAGCGGAGCGAACGCACCGGCCGCCGTGAGCGGAGCGAACGCACCGCCCCCCGCGGGCGGGGCGAACCGAACGGCCGCCGTGAGCACGGCGGACAGGACGACCGAGACGACCGAAGCGAAGGGCGTACGCGCCGATGGGGGTTCGATGAGCACGGTACTGCTGCTGTCCACCGCCGACACCGATCTGCTGGCGGCCCGCGCCTCCGGCGCTCCGTTCCGCATCGCCAACCCCACCCGCGTCGACGCGGCCGGGGAGCTGCCGGGGCTGATCGAGGGCGCGGACATCGCCGTCGTACGCCTCCTGGGCGGCCGGCGCGCCTGGGAGGAGGGGCTGGAGGTGCTGCGGGCCTCCGGTGTCCCCACCGTGCTGCTGGGCGGGGAGTCCGTCCCGGACGCCGAGCTGATGGCGCTGTCCACCGTGCCGGCGGGCGTGGTGGCCGAGGCGCTGAAGTACCTGGTGGCGGGCGGTCCGGGCAACCTGGCGGAGCTGGTGCGCTTCCTGTCCGACACCGTGCTGCTGACCGGCCACGGCTTCGCCCCGCCGCAGCCGATGCCCGAGTACGGGGTGCGCGGCTCCCGCGCCCACGACCCCGCCCGGCCGACGGTGGGCGTGCTGTTCTACCGGGCCCACGAGCTGTCGGGGAACACCTCCTTCGTCGACGTCCTGTGCGACGCGATCGAGGAGCGCGGCGCCAACGCGCTGCCGGTGTACTGCGGTTCGCTGCGGGGCGCCGAGCCCGGCCTGTACGAGCTGCTGGGCCGGGCCGACGCCCTGGTGGCCACCGTGCTGGCGGCGGGCGGCACCCGCGCGGCGGACGCGAGCGCCGGTGGCGACGACGAGGCGTGGGACGTGGGCGCCCTGGCCGCGCTGGACGTGCCGGTGCTCCAGGGCCTGTGCCTGACCGGCTCCCGCGCCGCCTGGGAGGCCTCGGACGCGGCACTGTCCCCGATGGACGCCGCGATGCAGGTGGCGATCCCGGAGTTCGACGGTCGGCTGATCACCGTGCCGTTCTCCTTCAAGGAGGAGGGTCCCGACGGGGTGCCCGTCTACGTCGCCGACCCCGAGCGGGCCCGGCGCGTGGCCGGGATCGCGGTGCGGCACGCCGCCCTGCGGCACAAGCCGAACGCCGACAAGCGGCTCGCCCTGGTCTTCACCGCCTACCCCACCAAGCACGCGCGGGTGGGCAACGCGGTCGGCCTGGACACCCCCGCCTCCGCGGTGGAGCTGCTGCGGGCGCTGAAGGCCGCCGGCTACGACACCGGCGAGCTCCCCGCCACCGGGGACGAGCTGATCCACCGCCTGATCGCCGCCGGCGGCCACGACGTGGAGTGGCTGACGGAGGAGCAGCTGGCCGCCGCGCCGGCCCGGGTGCCGCTGGAGGACTACCGCGCGTGGTTCGCCACGCTCGACCCCGAGCTGCGCGACGCCATGCGCGAGCACTGGGGCGAGCCGCCGGGCTCGCTGTACGTGGACGGCGAGGGCCCCGGCGCCGAGATCGTGCTGGCCTCGCTGCGGTTCGGCAACGTGGTGGTGATGATCCAGCCGCCGCGCGGCTTCGGCGAGAACCCCATCGCGATCTACCACGACCCGGACATGCCGCCCTCCCACCACTACCTGGCGGCCTACCGGTGGCTGGAGCACACCTTCGGCGCCGACGCGGTGGTCCACATGGGCAAGCACGGCACGATGGAGTGGCTGCCGGGCAAGGGGCTGGGCCTGTCGGCCGGGTGCGCCCCGGACGCCGTCCTCGGCGACCTGCCGCTGGTCTACCCGTTCATCGTCAACGACCCCGGCGAGGGCACGCAGGCCAAGCGCCGCGGCCACGCCACGGTCGTGGACCACCTGGTGCCGCCGATGGCGCGGGCCGACTCCTACGGCGACCTGGCGAAGCTGGAGCAGTTGCTGGACGAGTACGCGCTGGTGAGCGACCTGGACCCGGACAAGGCGCCGGCGGTGCGCAGCCGGATCTGGACGCTGGTGCGGGCCGCCGAGCTCCACCACGACCTGCACGTGGACGAGCAGCCGGACGAGGACGAGTTCGACGAGTTCGTCATGCACATCGACGGCTGGCTGTGCGAGATCAAGGACGTGCAGATCCGCGACGGCCTGCACGTCCTGGGCGGCGGCCCGGTGGGCGAGCCGCGCGTCAACCTGGTGCTGGCCGTGCTGCGTTCGGCGCAGATGTGGGGCGGGGTCGGCGGCGCGCTGCCGGGGCTGCGGGCGGTGCTGGCCGAGCACGTGGGCCTGGAGGAGGCCGCGCTGCTGGCCGAGCCGGGCGCCCGCATCGAGGTGCCCAAGGCGCTCACCTCCCTCGCCGACGGGCCCTCGCGCACCGCCTCCGACGCGATCGACCTGCTGGAGCACCTGGCGCGGCGGCTGGTGGAGGGGATGGAGGCCCGCGCCTGGGCGCGCGATGCGGCCGGCGAGGTGGCCGCCGAGGTGCTGGGCGCCGACGTGCCGGAGGCGGTGCGGGCGCTGGAGTTCGCCGCGGACGAGGTGGTGCCCCGGCTGGCGCGCACCACCGACGAGATCGGCAACGTCCTGCACGCGCTGGAGGGCGGCTACGTCCCGGCCGGGCCCTCCGGTTCGCCGACCCGCGGCCTGGTCAACGTCCTGCCCACGGGCCGGAACTTCTACTCGGTGGACCCCAAGGCGGTGCCGTCGCAGCTGTCGTGGGAGGTCGGCAGCGCGCTGGCCGACTCGCTGCTGGCCCGCCACCTGGCCGACCACGGCGCGTACCCGAAGTCCGTCGGCCTGACGGTGTGGGGCACCTCCTGCATGCGCACCCAGGGCGACGACATCGCCGAGATCCTGGCCCTGCTGGGCTGCCGCCCGGTGTGGGACGACGCCTCCCGGCGGGTGACGGGCTTCGAGATCGTGCCCCTGGCGGAGCTGGGGCGTCCGCGCATCGACGTCACGGTCCGCATCTCCGGTTTCTTCCGGGACGCCTTCCCGCACGTGGTGGGCCTGGTGGACGACGCGGTGCGGGCGGTGGCGGAACTGGACGAGCCGGCCGAGTCCAACTACGTGCGGGCGCACGCCGACGAGGACACCGCCGCCCACGGCGACCGGCGCCGGGCCACGGCGCGGATCTTCGGCTCCAAGCCGGGCGCGTACGGGGCCGGTCTGCTGCCGCTGATCGACGCCCGCAACTGGCGCTCGGACGCGGACCTGGCCGAGGTGTACGCGGTGTGGGGCGGCTACGCCTACGGGCGCGGCCTGGACGGCCGCCCGGCGCGCGGCGACATGGAGACGGCGTTCCGCCGCATCCAGGTGGCGGCCAAGAACGTCGACACCCGCGAGCACGACATCGCCGACGCCGACGACTACTTCCAGTACCACGGCGGCATGGTCGCCATGGTGCGCCACCTGACGGGCGCCTCCCCCGAGGCGTACGTCGGCGACTCCGCCGTCCCCGACCAGGTGAGGACGCGGACGCTGGGCGAGGAGACCCACCGCGTCTTCCGGGCCCGGGTGGTCAACCCGCGCTGGATGGCGGCGATGCGGCGCCACGGCTACAAGGGCGCCTTCGAGATGGCCGCCACCGTGGACTACCTCTTCGGCTACGACGCCACCGCCGGGGTCGTGGACGACTGGATGTACGAGCGGCTGGCCGCCGAGTACGTCTTCGACGAGACCAACCAGGAGTTCATGAGGCGCTCCAACCCGTGGGCGCTGCGCGGCATCGCCGAGCGGCTGCTGGAGGCCGCCGACCGCGAGATGTGGGCCGAGCCGGAGGAGGAGACCCTCGACCGGCTCCGGCAGGTCTACCTCGAACTCGAGGGCGACCTCGAGGGCGGATCCGACGACGACACGGAGGGCGACGCATGAGCACCCACGCCACCACCACCGGCCCCGCGGACGCCACCGGTCCCGCCGGCGGCGCGCACGCCCGCGCCGGCTACCCGTTCACCGCGGTCGTGGGGATGGCCGACCTGCGGCTGGCGCTGCTGCTCAACGCGGTCTCCCCGGCCGTCGGCGGTGTCCTGGTGCGCGGTGAGAAGGGGACGGCGAAGTCCACGGCCGTGCGGGCGCTGGCCGCACTGATGCCCGAGGTCGAGGTGGTCCCCGGCTGCCGCTTCTCCTGCGACCCCCGCCGTCCCGACCCCGACTGCCCCGACGGGCCGCACGCGGCGGGGCCCGGCGCGAGCCGGCCCGCCCGGATGGTGGAGCTGCCGGTGGGCGCCTCCGAGGACCGGCTGGTGGGCGCGCTCGACATCGAGCGGGCGCTGTCGGAGGGTGTGAAGGCCTTCGAGCCGGGGCTGCTGGCCGCCGCGCACCGGGGCGTGCTCTACGTCGACGAGGTCAACCTCCTCCACGACCACTTGGTGGACCTGCTGCTGGACGCCGCCGCGATGGGCGCCTCGTACGTCGAGCGCGAGGGCGTCTCGGTGCGGCACGCCTCCCGTTTCCTGCTGGTGGGGACGATGAACCCCGAGGAGGGCGAGCTGCGCCCGCAGTTGCTGGACCGCTTCGGGCTGACCGTGGAGGTCGCCGCCTCCCGCGAGCCGGAGGAGCGGATGGAGGTCGTGCGGCGGCGCCTGGCCTACGACGAGGATCCGGCCGCCTTCGCCGCCCGCTGGGCCGGGGAGGAGACCGCGCTGCGGGAGCGGATCGCGGCGGCCCGCGCCCTGCTGCCCGCGGTGCGGCTGGGCGACGCCGCGCTGCGGCAGATCGCCGCGACCTGCGCGGCGTTCGAGGTGGACGGCATGCGGGCCGACATCGTGATGGCGCGCACCGCCTGCGCGCTGGCGGCCTGGGCGGGACGCACCGACGTCGCGGCCGAGGACGTGCGGCAGGCCGCGCTGCTGGCGCTGCCGCACCGGCGGCGCCGCAACCCCTTCGACGCGCCCGGCCTGGACGAGGAGAAGCTGGACGAGACGCTGCGGCAGCACGGCGGCGACGGGGAGGACGACCCCGGTCCGGACGGACCCGACGGCGGACCCGACGGCGGACCCGACGGCGGACCCGGCGGCGGACCCGGCGGCGGGCAGCCTCCGCAGGACGGGCCCCGGGACCCCGCGGGCGCCCCGGAGCCCGCGGAGTCCGCCGGGTCCGGCGAGCCGTCCGTCCCGGAGCAGTCCCGGGGCGGGCGGCCCGCCGGGAAGGGCGACGAGGAGCGCGAGCAGCCGGGCGGCGGCGCCGGCGACCAGCCCCCCGCCCGCGCGAGCGAGCCGTTCCGCGCCCGCGCCCTGCACGTGCCCGGCGTGGGCGAGGGCGCGGCCGGACGGCGCTCCCGGGCCCGCACCGCGCAGGGCCGCACCACCGGCGCCCGCCGCCCGCAGGGCGCCCTGGGCCGGCTCCACCTGGCCGCGACCGTGCGGGCCGCCGCCCCGCACCAGCGGGCGCGGGGGCGCTCCGGTCCGGGCCTGGTCGTGCGCCGGGACGACCTGCGCGAGGCGGTGCGCGAGGGCCGGGAGTCCAACCTGGTGCTGTTCGTCGTCGACGCCTCCGGCTCGATGGCGGCCCGCAAGCGGATGGGCGCGGTCAAGGGCGCGGTGCTGTCGCTGCTGCTGGACGCCTACCAGCGCCGCGACAAGGTCGGCCTGGTCACCTTCCGCGGCTCCGGCGCCGAGGTCGTCCTGCCGCCCACCTCCTCGGTGGACGCCGCCGCCGCACGCCTGGGGTCCCTGCCCACCGGCGGCCGCACCCCGCTGGCCGCCGGGCTGCTGAAGGCCCGCGAGGTGCTGCGCGTGGAGCGGCTGCGCGACCCGTCGCGGCGTCCGTTGCTGGTCGCCGTCACCGACGGGCGGGCCACCGGCGGCACGGAGCCGGTGGCGCGGGCCCGGCAGGCGGCGCGGCTGCTGGCCGCCGACGGCACCGCCTCGGTCGTGGTCGACTGCGAGTCGGGGCCGGTGCGGCTGGGCCTGGCGGGCGCGCTCGCCGGCGACCTGGGGGGCCCGGCGGTGACGCTGGAGGAGCTGCGCGCCGACGCCGTCACCTCGCTCGTCCGCTCCGTCCGCTCACCGCACCACAACCACAGGAGGGCCGCATAATGCCGAAGGGACAGCCGAGCGTGGTGCCCGACGACGGGCTCACCACCCGCCAGCGCCGCAGCCTCCCGCTGCTGGCGGTGCACACCGGGGCGGGCAAGGGGAAGTCGACGGCCGCCTTCGGGCTGGCGCTGCGCGCCTGGAACCAGGGCTGGCCGATCGGGGTGTTCCAGTTCGTGAAGTCCGCCAAGTGGCGGGTGGGCGAGGAGCGCGCGCTGCGCGTGCTGGGCGCCACCGGCGAGGGCGGCACCGTCGCCTGGCACAAGATGGGCGAGGGCTGGTCGTGGGTCCAGCGCGACATCGACTCCAGCGAGGAGGCCGCCCGCGAGGGCTGGGAGCAGGTCAAGCGCGATCTGGCGGCCGAGACGTACCGGCTGTACGTGCTGGACGAGTTCACCTATCCGATGCACTGGGGCTGGGTGGACACCGACGAGGTCGTGGAGGTGCTGCGCTCCCGCCCCGGCACCCAGCACGTGGTGATCACCGGGCGGAACGCGCCGGAGGCGCTGGTCGGCGCCGCCGACCTGGTGACGGAGATGACGAAGGTCAAGCACCCGATGGACGCCGGCCGCAAGGGCCAGCGGGGCATCGAGTGGTGAGCGGGTGACGGGCCTTCCATGAGCACGACCGTTCCCCGGCTGGTGATCGCCGCGCCCTCCTCGGGCAGCGGCAAGACCACCGTCGCCACCGGCCTGATGGCCGCCTTCACGGCGGCCGGGCTGACCGTCTCCCCGCACAAGGTGGGCCCGGACTACATCGACCCGGGCTACCACGCGCTGGCCACCGGGCGCACCGGGCGCAACCTCGACGCCTACCTGTGCGGCCCGGAGCTGGTCGCGCCGCTGTTCCTGCACGGGGCGGCCGGCGCGGACCTGGCCGTGGTCGAGGGCGTGATGGGGCTGTACGACGGCGCGGCCGGGCTGGGCGAGACGGGCTCGACCGCGCAGGTGGCCAAGGAGCTGCGGGCCCCGGTGGTGCTGGTGGTGGACGCCTCCTCGCAGTCCCGCTCGGTGGCGGCGCTGGTGCACGGCTTCGCCTCCTGGGACCCGGAGGTGCGCCTCGCGGGCGTCATCCTCAACAAGGTGGCCTCCGACCGCCACGAGGAGCTGCTGCGCGAGGCGCTGGAGACCTCGGGCGTGCCGGTGCTGGGTGTGCTGCGCCGCGCCCCGCAGGTGCACGCCCCCTCGCGCCACCTGGGCCTGGTACCGGTGGCCGAGCGGCGGGCGGAGGCGGCCGAGGCGGTGGCGGCGCTGGCGGAGCGGGTGCGCGCCGGCTGCGACCTGACGGCGCTGCTCGCCCTGGCGCACTCCGCGCCGCCGCTGCCGGGGGAGCCGTGGGAGCCGCCGGCGCCCGCCTCCGCGCCGCGGGTGCGGCCGGTGGTGGCCGTCGCGGGCGGCCCCGCGTTCACCTTCTCCTACGCCGAGCACGCCGAGCTGCTGCGGGCGGCCGGGGCGGAGGTGGCCGTCTTCGACCCCCTGCGGGACGCCGGGCTGCCGCCGGGCACCGCCGGGCTGGTCGTCGGCGGGGGCTTCCCCGAGGTGTACGCGCCGGAGCTGTCGGCGAACGAGCCGCTGCGCCGGGCCGTCGCCGCCCTGGCCGGTTCGGGGGCGCCGGTCGCCGCCGAGTGCGCCGGGCTGCTGTACCTGGCGCGGGAGCTGGACGGCGCGCCGATGTGCGGGGTGCTGGACGTCTCCGCGCGGATGACCGAGCGGCTCACCCTGGGCTACCGGGAGGCGGTCGCCGTCGGCGACAGCGCGCTGGCCGCCGCCGGGACACGGGTGCGCGGCCACGAGTTCCACCGCACCGCGGTGGAGCCGGAGGCCGGCCGGGAGGACGGGGACGCGGGGGCGGCACCCGCGTGGGGGCTGTCGTGGGGTGGCTCCCGGCCCGGGCGGCGCCTGGAGGGTTTCGTACGGGGTGCGGTGCACGCGTCGTACCTGCACGTGCACTGGGCCGCCGAGCCCTCCCTCGCCCGGCGGTTCGTCGAGAGGTGCGCCGAGGGCGCCGAGAACGCCGAGAACGCCGAGAACGCGGTAAACGCGGCAAACGCGGAGAAGGGTGTGCGGTATGAGCGGCAGCGGTGAGGGCGGAGCGCCCCGGCTGGTGGGTGTCGGGATGGGACCGGGCGACCCGGACCTGGTGACCGTCAAGGGGGTCAAGGCGCTGCGCTCGGCCGGCGTGGTCGTGGTGCCGGTGATGGAGGACGGCGGTACGGGCCGGGCCGAGGCCACCGTGCTGCACCACGTGGCGCGCGAGCGGGTCGAGCGGGTGGTCTTCGCGCTCAACGAGCGCAGCGACAGGGCCCGCCGGGAGGCCGCCTGGGACGCGGCGGGCGAGCGCGTCGCCGCGCTGCTGCGCGCCCACGGCACCGTGGCCTTCGCCACCATCGGCGACCCCAACGTGTACTCCACCTTCACCTACCTCGCCCAGACCGTCGGCGCGCTGGTGCCCGAGACCGTCGTGGAGACCGTTCCCGGGATCACCGCGATGCAGGACCTGGCCGCGCGCGGCGGCGCCGTGCTCACCGAGGGCACGGAGCCGCTGACGCTGGTGCCGGTGACGGCCGGGACGCCGGTGCTCAGGGCGGCCCTGGAGGGGCCCGGCACGGTGGTCGCCTACAAGTTCGGCCGGCACGCCCGCGAGGTCGCCGCCGCGCTGCGCGCCACGGGCCGCACCGAGGGCGCGGTGTGGGGCTCGTCCCTGGGCCTGCCGCAGGAGTCGATCCGCCCGGCGGCGGAACTGGAGGCCGAACTGGCCTCGCAGGACGCCGAACTGCCCTACCTGTCCACGCTGATCGCCCCCGCCCGCCGCGGGGGCCGAGGAGGCAAGCTGTGACCCCCGCTCCCGGTACCGACACGCCCCGCTCCGGCAAGGTGACCATCGTGGGCGCCGGCCCCGGCGCCGCCGACCTGCTCACCTTCCGCGCCGCCCGGGCCATAGCCGAGGCGGACGTGGTGATCTGGGCGGCCAGCCTCGTGCGCGAGGAGGTCCTGGAGCACGCCCGCGAGGACGCGGAGGTCCTGGACTCGGCGTCGATGTCCCTGGAGGACGTCGTCGCCGTCTACGAGCGGGCCGGGCGCGAGGGCCTGCGGGTGGCCCGCATCCACTCCGGCGATCCGTCGCTGTGGGGCGGCACCCAGGAGCAGGTGGACCGCTGCGCGGAGCTGGGCGTCGAGGTGGAGATCGTGCCCGGGGTCTCGTCGTTCTCGGCGGTGGCGGCCATCGCGGGGCGCGAGCTGACGGTCCCGGAGGTCGCCCAGTCGGTGATCCTCACCCGGCTCGGCGGCGGCAAGACCCCGATGCCGCCCGGCGAGGAGGTGCGGGAGTTCGCCCGGCACGGCACGACCATGGCCGTCTTCCTCTCCGCCGCGCGCTCGGGGCAGCTGGCGGTGGAGCTGATGGAGGGCGGCTACCCGACCGACACCCCGGTGGTGATCGCCTACCAGGCGACCTGGCCGGAGGAGCTGGTGCTGCGCTGCACGGTCGGCACCCTGGAGGAGACCGTCAAGGAGCACCGGCTGTGGAAGCACACGCTGTTCCTGGTGGGCCCCGCGCTGTCCGCCGCCGGCACCCGCTCGCACCTGTACCACCCGGGGCACTTCCACGGCTACCGCCGCGCCGAACCCGGGGCGCGGCGGGCGCTGCGGGCCGCCCGCCGGGAGGGCCGGCCGGCGGGTGCTCCCGGCGCCGGGGAGACCGGCCGTGGATGAGCGGCCGGACCGGGCCCCGGACGGCGGCCCGGCCCGGGGGCCGGAACTGCGCGAGCCGGACCTGCCGCGTACCGCCAAGCAGCGGCCCAAGGCCCTGCGCACCGGTTGGACGACCGGCACCTGCGCCTCGGCGGCGGCCCGCGCCGCCGCGCTGCACCTGGTCACCGGCGAGCCCCAGCCGTGGGTGGAGGTCGCGCTGCCCTCGGGGCGGCGGGTGACGTTCGCGGTGGAGCGCTCGGCCGAGCTGCGGCCCGGCCGCACCGAGGCCGTGGTGGTCAAGGACGCGGGCGACGACCCGGACGTCACCCACGGCTCGCACCTGACCGCCACGGTGAGCTGGCGGGACGAGCCGGGCATCGAGCTGCACGGCGGGGTGGGCGTCGGCGTCGTCACCCGGCCGGGGCTCGGTCTGGAGGTGGGCGGCCCGGCGATCAACCCGGTGCCCCGCGCCATGATCAGCCGGGCGGTGGGCGAGGTCGTCGACGTCGCCGCGCGCGGCGTGGACGTCACCATCAGCGTGCCCGACGGCGAGAAGCGGGCCCGCAAGACCACCAACGCCAGGCTGGGCATCATCGGCGGCATCTCCATCCTGGGCACGACCGGGATCGTGCGGCCCTTCTCCACCGCCTCGTGGCGGGCCAGCGTGGAGCAGGCCGTGTCGGTGGCCGCCGCGCAGGGCGCCCCGGCCGTGGTGCTGTGCACCGGGGGCCGCACCGAGAAGGGGGCGATGGAGCTGCTGCCGGCTCTGCCGGAGGTGTGCTTCGTCGAGGTCGGGGACTTCACGGGCGCCGCGCTGCGGCGGGCCGTGGAGCACGGCGTGGGCCGGGTGGTGTTCGTCGGCATGGTGGGGAAGCTGACCAAGCTGGCCTCCGGGGTGCTGATGACGCACTACACGCGGTCGAAGGTGGACACCTCCGTCCTGGCCGACGTCACCCGCGCGGTGGGCGGGCCCGAGTCGGTGGCGGCGGAGGTCGCGGTGGCCAACACCGCCCGCCACGCCTACGAGCTGTGGGACGCGGCGGGCCTGCTGCCCGCTGCCGGCGCCGAGCTGTGCCACCGGGTCGCGGACGTGCTGGAGCGGTTCACCGACCGCCGCGTCACGGCGGAGGCGGCCCTGGTGGACTTCACCGGCCGCACGGTGATCGCCCTCCACTCCGGCGACGGGGGGCTGCTGCCGTGATCAGCGTCGTGGGCGCGGGGACGGGCGCCGCCCCGGTGGACGGGCCCGACTGGCGGGGCGTGTCCCTGGCCGTGGGCGCCCGCCGCCACCTGGAGGCCGCCGGGGTGCCCCCCGGGGTGCGGCGCGTGGTGCTGGGACCGCTGGCGCCGGCCCTGGACGCGGTGGCCGCGCAGCTCGCCTCCGGCGGCCGGGTGGTGGTGCTCGCCTCCGGCGACCCGGGGTTCTTCGGGATCGTCCGGGTGCTCGCCGAGCGCTTCGGCCCCCGCGCGCTGGAGGTGCGGCCCGCCGTGCCGTCCGTCGCCGCCGCCTTCGCCCGCGCCGGGCTGCCGTGGGACGACGCGGCCGTGGTCAGCGCGCACGGACGCGATCCGCGCACCGCCGTCAACGTCTGCCGCGCCCATCCCAAGACCGCCGTGCTGACCGGGCCGGGCGCGGGCCCCGCCGAGTTGGGCGCCGCGCTGGCCGGCACCGGCCTGCCGCGCACCCTGGTGGTGGCGAGCGCCCTGGGTTCGCCCGGCGAGCGCGTCGAGTGGCTCTCCCCCGCCGAGGCCGCCGCGCGCGCCTGGCCGGACGAGGTGAACGTGGTGCTGTGCCTGGACGAGAGCCGCGCCCTGGCCGCCGCGCCCCGCGCGCTCGCCGGACCGCCGCGGCCGCCCGCGCAGTGGGCGCTGCCGGAGGAGGCCTTCGAGCACCGCGACTCGATGATCACCAAGTACGAGGTGCGGGCCCTGGCCCTGGCGCGGCTCGGACCGCGCCGGGGCGACCTGGTGTGGGACGTCGGCGCCGGATCCGGCTCGGTGGCGGTGGAGTGCGCGCGGCTGGGCGCGGCGGCGATCGCCGTGGAGCGCACCGCGGACGGCGCCGAGCGCTGCCGGGCCAACGCCGCGGCCCACGGCGTGGACGTCCAGACCGTGCACGGCTCCGCGCCCGGCGCGCTGGAGCGGCTGCCCGACCCCGACGCGGTGTTCGTCGGCGGCGGGGGCGGCGAGCTGGAACCGGTCGTCGCGCTCTGCGCCCGCCGCGCCCGCCGGGCCGTCGTCGTCACGCTCGCCGCGCTGGACCGGGTGCCGGCCGTGCGGGCCGCACTCGCCTCGGCCGGGCTGCGCTGCGACGGCGTGCTGCTGCACTCCTCCCGGCTGGCCCCCCTGCCCGGCGACGTGGTCCGCCTCGCCGCCCGCAACCCCGTCTTCGTCCTGTGGGGCACCCGCCCCGCCACCGAAGGAGCTCCCTCGTGAACGCCCCCCACGGCCTGATCGGCCTCGTCTCCGCCACCGCCGCCGGCCGGCGCGCCCGCGACCGGCTGGCCGCCGCCTGGCCCGGCCGGACCCGGGTCTACGACACCGGCGGCACGGAGCCCGGCGGCGTGCGCGACGCCGTCGCCCGCGCCTTCGCCGAGTGCGACCGGCTCGTCTGCTTCCTGGCCACCGGCGCGACCGTGCGGCTGGTCGCTCCCCTGCTGGGCGACAAGGCGAGCGACCCGGGCGTGGTCTGCGTCGACGAGGCGCAGCAGTACGCCGTGGCGCTGCTGGGCGGCCACGCGGGCGGCGCCAACGAGCTGGCGCACGCGGTGGCCGGGGTGCTGCCGGGCTGCCGCCCCGTCGTCACCACCGCCACCGACGCCGTCGGCGTCCCCGGCCTGGACACCCTGGGCATGCCCGTCGAGGGCGCCGTGGCGGCCGTGACGCGGGCGGTCCTGGACGGCGAGCCCGTCCGCCTGGTGCGGCACGTCGCCTCCCCCCTCCCGGCCCTGCCGCCCAACGTGGCCGAGGCCGCCGGCCCGGACGCGGGGGGCGCCGCCGGGAGCGGGTACCTGCTGCTGGTCAGCGACCGCGCCGTGGCCCTGGACGACCGCACGGCCGTGCTGCGGCCCCCGGTCCTCACCGTCGGCGTCGGGGCGAGCCGGGGCGTCGGCGCCGACGAGGTCGCCGGGCTGGTGGAGCGGGCGCTGGCCGACGCCGGGCTGTCGCCGCGCAGCGTCGCCGAGCTGGCCACCGTGGACGCCAAGGCCGACGAGCCCGGCATCCTCGAGGCGGCCCGGCGGCTGGGCGTGCCGGTGCGGACGTACTCCGCGGACGAGCTGGCGGCCGTGCCCGTCCCCCACCCCTCCGACGCGCCGCTGGCCGCCGTGGGCACCCCGAGCGTGGCGGAGGCCGCGGCCCTGCTCTCCGGCGGCGAGGGCGCCGAACTGGTCGTCCCCAAGCGGAAGTCCCAGCCGCAGGGGCGGGCGGCGATGGCGACCTGCGCCGTGGCGCGGCGGCGGCCGCGCGGGCGGCTGGCGGTCGTCGGCCTGGGCCCCGGCGCCCGCGACCTGCTCACCCCGCGCGCCCGCGAGGAGCTGCGCCGCGCCTCCGTCGTCGTCGGCCTCGACCAGTACGTGGACCAGGTCCGCGACCTGCTGCGGCCGGGCACCCGGGTGCTGGAGTCGGGGCTGGGCGCGGAGGAGGAGCGCGCCCGCACCGCCGTCGCGGAGGCCCGGGCGGGCCGTGCCGTGGCGCTGATCGGCAGCGGCGACGCCGGGGTGTACGCGATGGCCTCCCCCGCCCTGGCCGAGGCGCCCGGCGACATCGACGTGGTGGGCGTCCCCGGCGTGACCGCCGCGCTGGCCGCCGCCGCGCTGCTGGGCGCGCCGCTGGGCCACGACCACGTCTCGATCAGCCTCTCGGACCTGCACACGCCCTGGGAGGTGATCGAGCGCCGGGTGCGGGCGGCCGCCGAGTCCGACCTGGTGGTGACGTTCTACAACCCGCGCAGCCGGGGCCGCGACTGGCAGCTGCCCAAGGCCCTCGCCCTGCTGGCGGAGCACCGCGCCCCGCACACGCCCGTCGGCGTGGTGCGCAACGCCTCGCGTCCCGGGGAGCGCGCCACCGTCACCACGCTCGGCGCGCTCGACCCGGGCACGGTCGACATGATGACCGTGGTGACCGTCGGCAACACCGCCACCCGCACCGTCGCGGGGCGCATGGTCACCCCGCGCGGCTACCGCTGGCAGGAGGGGTCGTGACGCCCCCCTCCGCACCGGCCCCCGCGGCCCCCGTGGCCGTCACCGCGCGCTGCGCGGGCTGCGGTGCCTGTCTGCTGACCTGCCCGGTCCACGCGATCCGCCCCTCCGGCGGTGCGCTGCTGGTGCTGGCGCGGACGTGCACCGGCTGCCTGGAGTGCGTCGAGGTGTGCCCCGTCGACGCCATCGAGGAGACCACCGCACCGAGCCGCCGGGCGGCGCCGCCCGCGGCCGCCCCGCCGCTCACGGCACCCGCACCGCGTGCCGCTCGGGCGGGGAAGCCCACCGAGGAGGAACCGTGACGCCGCCGTCGCCCCGCACCGTCCACCCCATCGAGGAGGAGTCCTACCGCATCCTGCGCTCCCGGCTGGACACCTCGCACCTGCCCCCGCTGACCCGGGCCGTGGTGGAGCGGGTGATCCACTCCAGCGCCGACCTGGCCTACGCCGACGACCTGGTCACCGACGAGGACGCGCTGCGCGGCGCGCACGCCGCCCTGCACGCCGGCGCGCCGGTCGTGGCCGACGTCGAGATGGTCGCCGCCGGGATCACCCGCCGCAGGGCGGTGTGCCGGCTGCCCGACGCCTCGGGCGGCCCCGGTCTGACCCGCTCGGCGCACGCGGTCCGGCTGGCCTGGGAGGAGGTCGGCCCCGGTGCGGTGTGGGTGGTCGGCTGCGCGCCCACCGCCCTGTTCGAACTGCTCGACCTGGGCGTCGAACCCGCCCTGGTCATCGGTCTGCCCGTCGGGTTCGTCGGCGCGGCCGAGAGCAAGGAGGCGCTGCGGGCCAGCGGCCTGCCGGCCGTCAGCAACGTCTCGGAGAAGGGCGGCAGCGCGGTGGCCGCGGCCGCTCTCAACGCCCTTCTGTACACGCCCTCGGACACCCCGCCGCCGGCCGCGGCGCAGTCCCCCGTCACCGCCAAGGAGATCCTGTGACCACCCCGCCCGCCCTGCTCCTCGCCGGCCACGGCACCCGTGACGACGCCGGTGCCGAGGCGTTCCGCTCCTTCGTCCGCGACCTCGGCCGGCGGCGGCCGGACCTCCCCGTGGCGGGAGGGTTCATCGAGCTGTCCCCGCCGCCGCTGGCGGACGCCGTCGCCGAGCTCGCCGGCCAGGGGGTGCGGCACTTCGCCGCCGTGCCGCTGATGCTGGTCTCGGCCGGGCACGCCAAGGGCGACATCCCCGCCGCCCTGGCCCGGGAGAAGCTCCGCCACCCGGGCACCGCCTACGCCTACGGCCGCCCGCTCGGGCCGCACCCGTCCCTGCTGCGGGTGCTGGAGCGCCGGGTGGACGAGGCGCTGGCCGGGGCCGGGGCGGGGGACGTCCGCGCCGACCGCGCCGACACGACGGTGCTGCTGGTGGGGCGCGGCTCCACCGACCCGGACGCCAACGCCGAGGTGCACAAGGCCGCCCGCCTGCTGTGGGAGGGGCGCGGCTACGCGGGCGTGGAGACGGCGTTCGTCTCGCTCGCCGCGCCCGACGTCCCCGCCGGTCTGGAGCGCTGCCGGATGCTGGGCGCCCGCCGGATCGTGGTGCTGCCGTACTTCCTGTTCACCGGGATCCTGCCGGACCGGGTGCGGCTGCAGGCCGAGGAGTGGGCGGCGGCCCGTCCGGAGACCGAGGTGCGGTGCGCCGACGTCATAGGCCCCACCGACGAGCTGGCGGAGCTGGTCTGGGAGCGGTACGAGGAGGCGGTGAAGGGCGATCTGCGGATGAACTGCGACACCTGCGTCTACCGCGTCGCGCTGCCCGGCTTCGAGGACAAGGTCGGCATGCCGCAGCAGCCGCACCACCACCCGGACGACGACGGCCACCACCATCACCACCACGGCGGCCATGCCCATGCGCACTGAGCCGGCCGGCCCCGCGGAGGCGGACCCGCGGGCAGCCGGCGGTCCGCAGGACCCGCCGGGTCCGGACCACGACCTGCGCCACCACGGCGACGCGGAGGTGCGGGACGCGGGCGCGGGCCTGCTGGACCTGGCCGTCAACGTCCGCGCCGGCACGCCCCCCGGCTGGCTGCGGGAGCGGATCGCCGCCTCGCTGGGGACGCTGGCCGCCTACCCCGACGGGCGGGCGGCGCGGCGCGCGGTGGCCGCCCGGCACGGGCTGCCCGAGGAGTGCGTGCTGCTGACCGCGGGCGCGGCGGAGGCGTTCGTCCTGCTCGCCCGCGCCCTGCCCGTCGCACAGGACGACGCCGGGCGCCCGGTCGTGGTGCACCCGCAGTTCACCGAGCCGGAGGCCGCCCTGCGCGACGCCGGCCACGACGTGCGGCGCGTCGTGCTCCCCGAGCGGGACGGCTTCCGGCTCGACCCCGGGCTCGTGCCCGAGGGGGCCCGCGCGGTGGTCGTCGGCAACCCGACGAACCCCACGTCCGTACTCCACCCGGCCTCCGCGCTGGAGGCGCTGGCGCGGCCGGGCCGGACGCTGGTGGTGGACGAGGCGTTCATCGACGCGGTGCCCGGCGAGCGCGAGTCGCTGGCCCCCCGGGTGACCGCGCTGCCCGGCACCACCGTGGTGCTGCGCAGCCTGACCAAGACCTGGGGCCTGGCCGGGCTGCGCATCGGCTACGTGCTCTCCGACCCGGCCACCGTCGCGCGTCTGGAGCGCCACCAGCCGCTGTGGCCGGTCTCCTCCCCCGCGCTCGCCGCGGCCGAGGCGTGCTGCGCCCCGGACGCGCTGGCCGAGGCCGAGCGGGCCGCGCGGCGGACGGCCGCGGACCGCGCGTACCTGGAGGGCCGGCTGGCGGAGTTCGGTGCGCTGCGCCGGGCGACGCCGGAGCCGCGGGCGCCCTTCGTGCTGGTCTCCCACCCCGGTGCGGCGGTCCTGCGGGAACGGCTGCGCGCGGAGGGCATCGCGGTGCGCCGCGGCGACACCTTCCCCGGGCTGGACGGCCGGTGGCTGCGGATGGCCGTGCGGGACCGGGCGACGACCGACCGCCTGGTGCGGGCACTGGTCCGGCTCGGGCTGCGCTGAGCTGCGCGCCGACCGCGCGGGGCGGCGGGAACCGGTGGGTCCCCGCCGCCCCGCCGCGCGTCCGGCGCCGGGTGCGCCGGTGTCAGGCGTCGACCGCTCCCGCGGCGCGGCGCCGCCGGAGCAGCACCAGCGCACCGCCCGCGGCGACCAGCGCCACGGCGCCGCCCGCGAGGTACGGGGTGGCGGAGCTGCCGCCCGTCTCGGCGAGGTTGCCGGAGGGCTTCGGGCCGGAGCCCTCCGAACCGGTCTGCGGCTCCGGCTCGTTGGCGCCCCCGGAGGTGCCTGCCGAGCCGGTGGAGCCGCCGGCGGTGGGGTCGCCGGCGGATCCGGTGGAGCCCGCGGAGTCCCCGCCGGCCGGGCCGCCGGCGGTGGCGGTCCCGCCGTCGCCGCCCGTGGCCCCGCCGGAGGTGGGACCGCCCGTGGTGGCCCCGCCACTCGTGTCCCCGCCCGTGGTGGAACCGCCCGTGGTGGCCCCGCCACTCGTGTCCCCGCCCGTGGTGGAACCGCCGGAGGTGGAGCCGCCGCCGGAGCCGGGCGTCCGGCAGGACGCCTCCACCAGCGACACCCGGCCCTCGACCTTCGCCACGCCCAGGGCGGCCGGGTCGAGCGCGATGTCCAGCGCGAGCGCGGTCGCGGCGGCCGTGCCGGAGGCGACCGCGGTCTCGGCGAGCCTCAGCTCGACGGTGCCCAGGCCGTCCACCTCGACCGAGGTGGTGCCCTTCGCCGTGACCGCGACCTTCCTGCCCAGCACCGTCACCGTGCCGGGGATCTCCGATGCCGCGGCCGGCTCGGCCCCGGCCTCGCACACGGCCCGGGAGGTGACCAGGCCGGTCTCCAGGAGGGGACGCAGCAGGCCGGGGACGCGGACCACGGCGCCGGACAGCTCGGAGCGGGCCTCGGCCTTCCTCCCGTCGGACGTCGCCTTCGCAGTGGCGACGTCGGCGTGCAGCATCCTGATCGGCCTGCCGCCGTGCGCGCCGTCCACGGTGACCGTCAGGGCCTTCTTCTCCGCGCTCCGCGGCGCCCGGACCGCGTTGAGCTCGGCGTTCAGCGGTACGGCGGCACCGCCCCCGAGCAGCGACACCTCCAGGCCGGCCCGGAGGACGGCCGCGCTCGCGGCCCCCTCGTCGCCGGTGGCGCGCGCGGGCGCGGCCGCCGCTCCCACCAGGGTCGCGGCGGCGAGCAGGCCGAGGACAGACTTGTTCACAGGTGAAACCCCCACGAAGTGCATGGCGTCACCGGGGGGCCCACAGGGGACGTCGCCCACACCGGTGACTGAGACGACGCCATTGTTGACTGGCGTACTGCCAGGGAGTGGATACGCAGCGTTGCTTCACCCGAAAGAGTCACATCGGCCGCAGTTTTCGACCAGCTCGCCATGGGTACTTCACCGGGCCACCACGCTCCGGCCACGCCCCCTCACCGCACGACGCGCCCCCTGAGCATCACCCGGCGCGGCGCGGACAGCACCCGCACGTCGGCCCGCGGGTCCGCCTCGTACACCACCAGGTCCGCCTCGGCCCCCTCCTCCAGCCCCGGGCGCCCCAGCCAGGCGCGGGCCGCCCAGGTGGTGGCCGCCAGGGCGGCCACCGGCGGGATGCCCGCGGCCACCAGTTCGGCGACCTCCTCGGCGACCAGCCCGTGCGCCAGGGAGCCGCCCGCGTCCGTGCCGACGAAGACCGGGATGCCCGCGTCGTACGCCGCGCGCACGGTGTCGTAGCGGCGCTCGTGGAGGCGCCGCATGTGGTCGGCCCAGCGCGGGAACTTCTCCTGGCCGCCCTCGGCGAGCCGGGGGAAGGTCGCGATGTTGACCAGGGTGGGGACGATGGCCACGCCCCGCTCGGCGAAGAGCGGGATGGTCTCCTCGGTCAGCCCGGTGGCGTGCTCGACGCAGTCGATCCCGGCCTCCACCAGGTCGCGCAGCGAGTCCTCGGCGAAGCAGTGGGCGGTGACCCGCGCACCCTCCTCGTGCGCGGCGGCGATGGCGGCCTCCACGGCGTCGCGCGGCCAGCAGGCGGCCAGATCGCCCTGCTCCCTGTCTATCCAGTCGCCGACGAGCTTGACCCAGCCGTCGCCGCGCCGCGCCTCGCGCCGCACGTAGGCCACCAGGTCGGCGGGTTCGATCTCGTGGGCGTAGTTGCGGATGTAGCGCCTGGTGCGGGCGATGTGGCGGCCGGCGCGCACGATGCGCGGCAGGTCCTCGCGGTCGTCGATCCAGCGGGTGTCGGCCGCCGAGCCGGCGTCCCGGATCAGCAGCGTCCCGGCGTCGCGGTCGGTGAGCGCCTGCCGCTCGCTGGTGGCCGCGTCGACGGCGCCGTGGGCGTCGAGCCCGACGTGGCAGTGGGCGTCGACCAGGCCGGGCAGCACCCAGCCCTCGACCGTGGTGGTCTCCAGCGGCCCGGCGGGGCGCTCGAAGGTGATCCGGCCGTCCACGACCCACATCTCGTCCCGGACGTCCGCGTCGGGGTCCGGCCCGGTCAGGACCCGGCCCCTGATGTGGAAATTACCGCGCTCGCTCATATGCCGCACTGTACGGACCCCCTGCTAGGCTCACGCCGCCACTGGGGGTGGTGGTACCGGACAGCGCCGCATCCATCGAGCCCCAGGGAGGCCGCGTGGACGCCCCCACCGAAGAGTTCCACGCCTTCTTCGGCCGGCACTACGCCGACCTGTCCCGCCTCGCCTACCTCCTGCTGGGGGACGCCGAGGGCGCGGACGACCTCGCCGCCGACGCGCTGGTCGCGGTCTGGCGGCGGTGGGACCGGCTCCGCGCCGGCGGCGACCCGCTGGCGTACGCGCGTGCCGCGGTGGCCGGCATGGCGCGCGTCCGGACCCGCAGCCTCATGCGCGAGCGCCGTCGGATCGCCCTGTTCTGGTCGCACCGGCCCGACCGCGTCGACGACCCGGACGTCTCCGCCGTGCTGGACGTGCGGGACGCGCTGGCCCGGCTGCCGCTGCGCAAACGGGCGTGCGTGGTGCTGCGGCACGCCTTCGACCTGTCGGAGAAGGAGACCGCCCGCGCCCTGGGCGTCTCGGTCGGCACCGTGAAGAGCCAGACCTCGCGCGGCGTCGCCGAACTGGAGCGGCTGCTGGCCCCCGGCCGGCGCTCCCGCCCGCATCCGTACGGGCACCCCGCGTGCCGGGCCGTGCGGGCGCTGCGCACCGGGCCCGCGGGGCACAGCGGCTGGCGGCCGGCCACACCGACGTGACCGGGCGGCGCGGGGCGGCCGGCGCGGCGGCCGCCTCCGGTCCGCGGGGGCTTTCCCGGAACCTGCGCGCCGAACCTCACGATCCGATCTCGTGGAGATATCTTCCATGAATCAAAGATGAATTTACGGGCACTTATTCCGAATAGATTCCCAGACTCTCATTCCCGCTCCCGAAGAGCTTAAACACAGAGATTCGATATCGGCGAACCGCCTATTTCGGACACGTTCCGTCCTTGTTATGGATCTGTGACGGACGCAACAGCGCTTCCGTTTTGCCCGAAAAATTCGGGGCAAAACGGTGGTAAAAGCTCCGTCATTCCTGCGCGGGCGCACCTACGCGCGATATCACAGGATCTCGGCCCACGTAACCCCCCAGCTCGATGTGATTTCACTTCGCTCTGGGTAAGTTGGATTTGCATGACCGCCGCACAAGCCGACCGAGAACGTGCCCATCGCAAGACTGTTGGAATGCCTGAAGGACTGAAGCTCGACGCGCCCCGCGTGGAGGACGGCGCAGCGATCTGGCGGATCGCGCGCGACTCCCGGGTGCTCGACCTGAACTCCTCCTACAGCTACCTCCTGTGGTGCCGCGACTTCGCCGCCACCTCCGTGGTGGCGCGTGACGACGGCGGCGAACCGGTCGGGTTCGTCACCGGCTACGTCCGGCCGCAGCACCCGCGGACCCTGGTCGTCTGGCAGGTGGCCGTCGACCGCGGGCAGCGCGGGCGCGGCCTCGCCGCGGCGATGCTGGACGGGCTGACCATCCGTGTCGCCGAGGAGCTGGGCATCGACGGGATAGAGACGACGATCACCCCTGACAACACCGCCTCCAACCGACTGTTCACCTCCTACGCGGAGCGCCACGGCGCGCCGGTGCGGCGCGAGGTCCTCTTCGACGACGCGCTGTTCCCCGAGAAGGGGCACAAGCCCGAGGTGCTGTACCGCATCGGGCCGGTCCCCGCCCTGGTCTCCGCCTCCGCGCACGCGGCCGCCCCCGTCGGCGGCTGACCCCCTCGCCGCGCGCACGGCGGCGCGCGGCCGCACGCAGACTTCCCGCTCCTTCCACGACCACATCTCCCAGGAGAGTGCTGTGACCATCACCCAGCCGGACCTGAGCGTCTTCGAGACCCTGGAGTCGGAGGTGCGCAGCTACTGCCGTGGCTGGCCCACCGTCTTCGACCGGGCCCAGGGCAGCCACATGTACGACGAGGACGGCCACGTCTACCTCGACTTCTTCGCCGGCGCCGGCTCACTGAACTACGGCCACAACAACCCGGTCCTCAAACGCGCCCTGCTGGACTACCTGGAGCGGGACGGCGTCACCCACGGC
>NZ_JBHUFU010000024.1:0-60258 GCF_042681365.1 Streptomyces desertarenae
GGATCCCCATGACCGCCTGCGCGGTCACGGACTTCCCCGACCCCGACTCCCCCAGCACCGCCAACGTCTCACCGGCGGAGACCGAGTAGTTGACGCCGTTGACCGCCTTGGCGACGCCGTCGCGGGTGTGGAACTCCACGTGGAGGTCGCGGACCTCCAGCAGCGGCGCGTCGCCGTCGGCGCCCCGGTCCGGGGTGGGCGCGGTCTTGTCGATGGTGATCATGTGGTACGCCTCCCTCAGCGCAGCTTGGGGTCGAGGGCGTTGCGCACCGCATCGCCGAGCATGATGAAGGCCAGCACGGTGATGGAGACCATCACGGCCGGCGAGAGCAGGACGAACGGCGCGTT
This sequence comes from Streptomyces desertarenae, assembly GCF_042681365.1. Classification (NCBI taxonomy): domain Bacteria; kingdom Bacillati; phylum Actinomycetota; class Actinomycetes; order Kitasatosporales; family Streptomycetaceae; genus Streptomyces; species Streptomyces desertarenae. Next base: position 349 of record NZ_JBHUFU010000024.1, read on the forward strand.
CCTCAGCTGGTCCTTGCCCCGGGAGACGTCACCGCCCCAGGAGACCGTCGGCTCGGACAGGCCGATGCCGAGGAAGGACAGGGTCGCCTCGGCCGCGATGTAGCCGCCCAGCGCGATGGTGGCGACCACGATCACCGGGGCGACGGCGTTCGGCAGCACGTGGCGCATCAGGATGCGGCGGGTGCCGGCGCCCAGCGCCCGGGCGGCCTGGACGTAGTCGGCCCCCTTGACCGAGATCACCGAGCCGCGCGCGACACGGGCGATCTGGGTCCAGCCGAGGAAGGCCAGGGCCAGCGTGACGATCCAGATGCTGCGCACGTCGAAGACGTTGAGGACCACCATGGCGCCGACCAGGAAGGGGATGCCGGCGAAGGTGTCGATGATGCGCGACAGGACGCTGTCGAGGATGCCGCCGAAGTAGCCGGCCAGCATGCCGATCGTGCCGCCGAGGAGAGTGACCAGCAGCGTCACCGCGACGCCGACGATCACCGACGCGCGGGCGCCGTAGACCACCCGGGCGTAGATGCTGCGGCCCTGCGCGTCGTAGCCCAGCCACTCCGGCGAGAAGAACTTGGTGAGCTGGGGCTCCTGGAGGTAGTGGTTCGCCAGGTCGCCGTGGCGCGGCGAGGCGCTGGTGAACAGGCCCGGCCAGGCGACCATCACCAGCAGGAACGCGATGATGACGGCGGATATCACGAACAGCGGGTTGCGCCGCAGGTCGTGCCAGGCGTCGGACCACAGGCTCCGGGGCTTGCCGACCGTGCCGCCCAGACTGCCGACCCCCTTGTCGGGCTCCACCGCGAGCGAGGAGGGTGCGGGGACGCCGGGTCCCGTCACCGGTCCGGTCTTCTGTGTCACATCAGGCATAGCGAATCCTCGGGTCCAGGACCGCGTAGAGCAGGTCGACGATCAGGCTGGCGCAGAGGTAGATGATGATGATCAGGGTCGCGATGCCGACCACGGTCGAGCCCTCGCGGTGGATCAGCGCCTCGTAGACGGCGTCGCCGATGCCCTGGACGTTGAAGATCCCCTCGGTGACGACCGCGCCGCTCAGCAGCGCTCCGAGGTCGGTGCCCAGGAAGGTCACCACGGGGATGAGGGAGTTGCGCAGCAGGTGGACCCCGACCACCCGGCGCCGCGGCAGCCCCTTGGCGACGGCGGTGCGGATGTAGTCGGAGCGCATGTTCTCCACGATGGAGGTACGGGTGAGCCGCACCACGTAGGCCAGCGAGAGCGAGGCCAGCACGACGGCCGGCATCAGCAGCTCGCCGAGGTTCTCGGAATCGCGCACCGTCGGGGTGGCGATGCCCATCTTGAACGCGAGGAAGAACTGGGCGGCGTAGCCGAGCACGAACGACGGCACCGAGATCAGCAGCAGCGTGAAGATCAGCATGCCGCGGTCGAGCAGCGTGTCGGCCTTCAGACCGGCGATCACCCCGAGGGAGATGCCGATCAGCACGACGAAGGTGAACGCGAACAGGGCCAGCCGGATCGTCACGGGCAGGGCGTCGCTGATGACGTCGGCGACCGGTCTGCCGCTGGCGATCTGGGTGCCGAAGTCTCCCTGGAAGAGTCCTGTCAGGTAGTTCCAGTACTGCTGCCAGAGCGGCAGGTCCAGTCCCAGGTCCTTCTTGATCGCTGCGATCTGGGCTTCGTCGATCGCCTGCTCGCCGTACAGCGCGCGCACGGGGTCGCCGGGCAGGCTGTACATCATCAGGAAGATCAGCAGTGTCGATCCGATGAACACCGGGATCATCTGGAGCAGTCGCCGCGCGACGTAGCGCCCCATTTTTCCTCCATTGGTTACGACAGGCCCAGGGGCCGTCCCGCTGTGGCAGGAACGGCCCCCGGATGCCTTGCCCCGTCGCCCGCCCGGCAGGCGGACGACGGGGGATGGCCGGATGCGGACGGACCGCGGGCGGACTTACTTGACGGTGACCTCGTTCACGACCAGGTCGCCGTGCCAGTCCACCTTCACGTTGTCCACGCGCTCGCTGTAGCCGGCGTTCAGCTTGTAGTTGAACATCGGGATGGCGGGCATCTGCTCGACCAGCTTCTTCTCGGCCTCCTGGTAGAGCTTGATCGACTCTTCCAGGGAGGAGGCGCTGTCGCCCTTCTCGAAGAGGGCGTCGATCTCCTTGTTGGAGAAGCGGCCGCTGTTGGCCTCGGCCTTGCTGTGGTACAGCTCCCGCATGAAGTTGACGTTCAGCGGGTAGTCGGCCACCCAGCCGCCGCGGTACAGGCCCTTGACCTTGTTGGCGTCGCGCAGGTCCAGGTCGGTCTGGAAGTCCGGCTTGGAGTCCGGGATGCACTCCACACCGGTGTTCTGGCGGATGTTCTCGCAGACCGCGGTGATCCACTCGGCGTGGCCGCCGTCGGCGTTGAACTGGATCCAGATCTTGTTGCCCGGGACGCCACCGCCCTCCTCGACCAGCTGCTTCGCCTTCTTCGGGTTGAAGGTGAAGACGTCGGTGTCGAGGTCCTGGTTGCCCTTGACCTGCGGCGGGGTGAAGCTGGTGGCCGCCTCGCGGGTGCCGTTGAGGACGGTCTTGGCGATGGTCTCGCGGTCGATCGCCATCGACAGGCCCTGGATGACCTTGGGGTCGACGTCCTTGAAGGGCTTGCTGTAGAAGGCCGGGACGATGCTCTGGACCGCCGCGTAGGGCTGCTCGATCGCGCGCTCGCCCAGGTCCTCCTTGTACTTCGGCAGGTCCTTGGCACCGATGGTGCGGACCATGTCGACGTTGCCGGAGAGGAGGTCCTGGTAGGCGGCCTCGACGGTCGAGTAGTTCTTGAACTTGATGCCCTTGTTGTGGGCCTTGTCCTCGCCCTTGTACTTGTCGTAGGCGGCGACCTGGAAGAGCTTGTTGTGGTCCCACTTCTCGAACTTGTAGGGACCGTTGCCGATCGGCTTCTCGCCGAACGCCTTCGGGTCCTCGAAGGCGACGCTGGGCAGCGGGGCCCAGGTGGTGTAGCCGAGCTTGTACTGGAAGTACGGGACCGGCTTGCTCAGCTCGATGGTGAAGGTGAGGTCGTCGACGACCTTGAGACCGGACATGGTCTCGGCCTTCGGCTCGCCCTTCTCCGGGTGGACGTCCTCGTAACCCTTGATGTCGGAGAACCAGAGGCTGTTCTTCTGGTTGTTCTTGATGTTGGCGGCCCAGTTCCAGGTGTCCACGTAGGACTTGGCGGTGACCTTCTCGCCGTTGTGGAAGGTCCAGCCGTCCTTCAGCTTGACCGTCCAGACCTTGGCGTCGTCGCTCTCCACCGACTCGGCGTTGAGGTAGACGATCTCACCGTTGTTGTCGAACTCGAGCAGCTGGGTGAAGAGCGCCTTGACCAGGTAGGACCCGTTGTGTTCGTTGGTGTCCGAGGGGATCGGCGGGTTCTGCGGCTCACCGACCTCGATCGACACGTAGCCGTCGCCCGAGCCGGACTTCGACTCGCCGCTGTCGCCGCCACCGCAAGCGGTCGCAGCCAGGACCACGGCTATCGCGCTTGCGACCCACTTGGCGCTCTTGGCACCGCGCATGGGTTTGCCTCCTCAGGAGTCCACTGTCTGTACGGACGGTCCGCCGCTTCCCCTGCCAGCTGTGCGCCGACCTCAGCGGGTCCCGTTGTCACGAGTCAGCGCGGTCAGTGCGCACGCTCCTCGATCCGGATTCAATGACCCAACTATTGGGTAATCGGCGCGCGTAAACCACTGCTGAGGGATCTCGGTTTGGTCACATCACAGCCGGTCGCTTGCTCGAAATCCGGACAAAATAATCCGTTACAGACGCCCGCGAAACGGACTGTTAACGCTTCTTCCGGTGCACCTGGTCCGCATTGCGGACGGACTGCGCAACAAACTCGGTTGACGATTCCTCGCTCGGTACCACGGCCGGAACCGGAAGGCGCGCGACCGGGGCGGCCGCCGGCACGGCCCGGGCGCGGACCCCTGCGGAGCACACCGGAACGCCCGCCCCCGGACGGAGGGGGCGGGCGTCCTTGCCGCTTCCGCCCCGCGGGCGGCGGCCGTGGCCGCCGCCCGCGGGGCGGGACGGGGTCAGGCGTGCTTGGCCCGGGAGGCGGCCCGGGCGCGCTCCTTCTGGTCCAGCACGACCTTGCGGATGCGCACGGCCTCCGGGGTCACCTCCACGCACTCGTCGTCGCGGCAGAACTCCAGGGACTGCTCCAGCGACAGCTTGCGCGGCGGGACGATGGACTCGGCCACGTCGGCGGTCGAGGACCGCATGTTGGTGAGCTTCTTCTCCTTGGTGATGTTCACGTCCATGTCGTCGGAGCGCGAGTTCTCGCCGACGATCATGCCCTCGTACACCTCGGTGCCCGGCTCCACGAAGAGCACCCCGCGCTCCTGGAGGTTGGTCATCGCGAACGCCGTGACCGTCCCGGACCGGTCCGCGACGAGCGAGCCGTTGTTGCGGGTCTTCAGCTCGCCGAACCAGGGCTCGTGGCCCTCGTGGATGGAGTGGGCGATGCCGGTGCCGCGGGTCTGGGTCAGGAACTCCGTGCGGAAGCCGATCAGACCGCGGGAGGGCACCACGAACTCCAGGCGCACCCAGCCCGAGCCGTGGTTGGACATGTTGTCCATGCGGCCCTTGCGGGTGCCCATGAGCTGCGTGACGGCACCCATGTGCTCCTCGGGCACGTCGATGGTGAGGCGCTCGACCGGCTCGTGGACCTTGCCGTCGACCTCCTTGGTCACCACCTGCGGCTTGCCGACGGTCAGCTCGTAGCCCTCGCGGCGCATCGTCTCGACCAGGATGGCCAGCGCCAGCTCGCCGCGGCCCTGCACCTCCCAGGCGTCGGGGCGGTCGGTCTCCAGCACCCGCAGCGAGACGTTGCCGATCAGCTCGCGGTCCAGGCGGTCCTTGACCTGGCGGGCGGTGACCTTGCGGTCCTTCACGGCCGCCTTGGCGTCCGCGCCCTTGCCGGTGCCGCCCCGGCCGACCAGCGGCGAGGTGTTGGTGCCGATGGTCATGGAGATCGCCGGCTCGTCGACGGTGATCAGCGGCAGCGCGACCGGGTTCTCCGGGTCGGCCAGGGTCTCGCCGATGGTGATGTCGGGGATGCCGGCCACGGCGCAGATGTCGCCCGGGCCGGCCTTCTCGGCCGGCTTGCGGGTCAGCGCCTCGGTCATCAGCAGCTCGGTGATGCGCACGTTCTGGACGGAGCCGTCACGCTTCATCCAGGCCACCGTCTGGCCCTTGCGCAACTCGCCCTGGGCGACGCGCAGCAGCGCGATGCGGCCGAGGAAGTTGTCGGCGTCCAGGTTGGTGACGTGCGCCTGGAGCGGGGCGCCCTCCTCGTAGGAGGGGGCCGGGACGTACTCCAGGAGCGTGGAGAAGAACGGCTCCAGGTTGTCGCTGTCGGCCGGGACGGTGCCGTCCTCGGGCTTGGTCAGCGAGGCGACGCCGTCGCGGGCGCAGGCGTAGACGATGGGGAACTCGATCTGCTCCTCGTCCGCGTCCAGGTCCAGGAAGAGGTCGTAGGTCTCGTTGACGACCTCGTCGATGCGGGCGTCGGGCCGGTCGGTCTTGTTGATGCACAGGATGACCGGCAGCCGGGCCTGGAGCGCCTTGCGCAGGACGAAGCGGGTCTGCGGCAGCGGGCCCTCGGAGGCGTCCACCAGCAGCACGACCGCGTCGACCATCGACAGGCCGCGCTCGACCTCACCGCCGAAGTCGGCGTGGCCGGGGGTGTCGATGATGTTGATCGTGACGGGGTCGCCGCCGCCCTTGGGGTGGTACTTGACCGCGGTGTTCTTGGCGAGAATGGTGATGCCCTTCTCGCGTTCCAGGTCGTTGGAGTCCATCACCCGGTCGTCCACCTGCTGGTGGGCGGCGAAGGCGCCGGCCTGCTTGAGCATGGCGTCGACCAGGGTGGTCTTGCCGTGGTCGACGTGGGCGACGATGGCGACGTTACGGATGTCGTGGCGCGTGGGCATGCTGGGGGCGCTTCTCCCGGGGTCGTGGATGGCGGCGCGACCGGTGCGTCGCGCGCCCGCCGGGCTGATCATCGCCACGGCCTGTCGTCCTTCCATGGTACGGGCCCGGCGCCGGTGGGCGGGGAACGGCGGCTCGCTCCCGTGCGGCGCCGCGGCGGGGCGGCCGCCGCCGCCCGCCCCGCCGCGGCGCCGCACGGCCCCCCGGCCGGGGGTTTCGTCCTCTTGCGCCCGGGCGGACGCGGGCCCGTGCGGACGTCCCGGCCGCGCGGATGTGACGCACGGCACTCCTCGCGTCCGGCCGTGTCCCGGGGCGCCCGGGCGGATGCGGGCGCCCCGGGACACGGCCGGGCGCGGCGGATCAGAACAGGCTCAGCAGGGCCTGCGCGGTGTCCGGGGGCTTGGCCTCGCCGCCCCCGGGGAGGCCGAGCTCGAACCAGACCGTCTTGCCGCGGGGGGTGCGGCGGCTGCCCCAGCCGGCCGAGAGCAGGTCGACGAGCTGGAGGCCGCGCCCGCCCTCGTCGGTGTCGCGGGCCCGGCGGCGGCGCGGCTGGACCAGGTCCGAGTCCCAGACCTCGCAGACCAGGGTGCGGTCCAGCAGCAGGCGCAGCCGTATGTCCCCCTTGCCGTGGCGCAGCGCGTTGGTGACCAGCTCGCTGACGAGGAGCTCGGTGGTGTCGCTCAGCTCCTCCAGGTCCCAGGCGGCCAGCTGGCGGCAGGCCAGCTCGCGGGCGCGGGAGACCGAGCGGGGCTCGGCGGGCAGCCTCCAGTCGCCCACCGCGTCGGCCGGCAGTCCCTGGATGCGGGCCAGCAGCAGGGCGATGTCGTCCTCGCCGTGGTGGGTCTCCAGTGCGCCCAGCACCTCGTCGCAGACGTCCTCCAGCGGGCGATCCGGTCCGGCCAGCGTGGTGCGCAGGGCCTGGAGCCCCTCGTCCAGCGGCTGGTAGCGGGACTCGACCAGGCCGTCGGTGTAGAGGGCGAGCAGCGCGCCGTCCGGCAGTTCGACCTCCGTCTCCTCGAAGGGCTCGCCGCCCACGCCCAGCGGCACCCCCCGGGGGACCTCCAGCAGCAGCGCGGGCTGCTCGCCGCCGTCCTCGCGGGGCTCGACCAGCACGGGCGGCAGGTGCCCGGCGTTGGCGAAGGTGCAGCGGCGGGTGACGGGGTCGTAGACGGCGTAGACGCAGGTGGCCAGGTACACCTCGGACAGGTCGGCGCCCCGGCCCGAGTGCTCCCCGCGGCCGTCGCGGGAGGCGCCCAGACCGCGGGCGATCTCGTCCAGCGCGCCCAGCACCTCGGCGGGCTCCAGGTCCAGCAGGGCGAGCGTCCGCACGGCGGTGCGCAGTTCGCCCATGGCGACGGCGGCGCGCAGTCCGCGGCCCATCACGTCGCCGACCACCAGGGCGGTGCGGTGGCCGGGGAGCTCTATGACGTCGAACCAGTCGCCGCCCACCTCGGTCGCCGCGGTGCCGGGCAGGTAGCGGCAGGCGATGTCGAGTCCGGCGGCCTCGGGGTCGTCCGGGGGCAGCAGGCTGCGCTGGAGGATCAGGGCGCGCTCGTGCTCCCTGCGGTACAGGCGGGCGTTGTCGACGCAGACGGCGGCGCGGGCGGCCAGCTCGGCGCCGAGGGCCGCGTCGCGTTCCCCGAAGGGCTCGCTGCCCTTGGTGCGGGAGAACTGCACCAGCCCCAGCACCCGGCCGCGCGCCACCATGGGCACCGCGAGGGTGGACTGCACCAGGGTCCCGGCGGCGCGCTGGACGCGACCGGTGCGCAGGGCGTCGGCGTACGGGGAGCCCGCCGGATAGCTGTGGACGCTGCCGAGTTCGACCGGTTCGGGGTCGGGGTCGCCGCCGGCGCGGCGGCCGAGGGTGATGGGGCCGTCGGAGACGGCGCTGGCGAAGGCGACCCGGCGCAGCGGGCGGGTGCCGTCCAGGCCCTCGCCGGCCCGGGGGTCCTCACCGGAGAACACCTCGGGGTACAGGTCCACGGAGGCCAGGTCGCAGAACTGCGGCACGGCGACGTCGAGCAGTTCCCGGGCGGTGGTGTCCAGATCGAGGGAGTTGCCTATCCGGGCCCCCGCCGCGTTCAGCAGCGCCAGGGCCCGGCGTACGTCGTCCGGCTTTCCCGCCTCGGCTGGGATGTCGCTCAACGCCGCCCCTTCCTGTTCCGGCCCGGCATCCTCCCAGGCGCGTGCCGCCCGGAACACACCGGTCCCGACCACCGCACGGTCCCCGCCACGTCCGGCGGAGACCGAGCCAGTCCCGTTCCTCCTCTCTCCTAACCAGGCAGAGTCGGCCCGAACCACACACCGGGACGGTGCGGCCCGCGGACCGGTACCGGCGGCGGCGCCGCCGGAGGAGGGGGACACGTGGCGTGGCGTGGCGTAATTTTTCCGGTCTCATCGACACAGCGTCAAGGCGCGCGGGCCACCGCCCTGTTGACGGGGGCGATGGGATCGTTCCCCCGGCACAGCCCTGTGGCCTGGGGCGTTGCCGGAGCCCCGGCGCACTCCGGACGGCGCCGCGGGCGCCTCCCGCGCGCCGCGGGCCGCCGTGGCGGTGTCAGGGCAGGGGGAGTTCGAACCACACGGTCTTGCCGATCGGCCCGTGCCGCGTCCCCCAGCGGCGCGACCCGCGGGCGACGAGCTGGATGCCGCGCCCGCCCTCGTCGTCCACGGTGGCCACGTGCTCCCGGGGCGGGACGGGCAGCGGATCGGAGACCTCCACCAGCAGGGACGAGCCGCGCACCATCCGCACCCCGATGGGGCCGTGGGCGTGGCGCAGGGAGTTGGTGACCAGCTCGCTGACGAGCAGCACCGCGTCGTCGGCCAGGGCTCCCAGCCCCCACCCGCGCAGCGTCCGGCGGACGGTGTCGCGGGCCCGGCGCACCGCGTGGCGCTCGGCGGGGAAGGTCCAGGAGGCGGCGCTGCCCTCCGGGAGGCCGCCGAGCCGGGCCATCAGCAGCGCCACGTCGTCGGCGGAGTCGGCCGGTCCGGTGCCGCCGGGGGCCATGCCGTCGAGCACCCGGTCGCAGATGTCCTCCAGGAAGGGCTGCCGCGGCAGGCCGGCCAGCAGGGAGACCAGCCGGTCCAGCCCCTCGGTGATGTCCTCGCCGCGGTGCTCGATCAGCCCGTCGGTGTAGAGGGCGAGGACCGCTCCCTCCTCCACCTCCAGCTCCACCGACTCGAACTCCACCCCGTCGATGCCGAGGGGGACGCCCGAGGGGGCCTCGACGGACGCGACGGCCCAGCCCTCGTCCCGGCGGCCGGCGAGCAGCAGCGGGGGCAGGTGCCCGGCCGAGGCCAGGGTGCAGCGGCGGGTGGAGGGGTCGTAGACGGCGTAGACGCAGGTGGCCATCAGGGGTTCGTCCGGTCCCGGGGCCAGGTCGTCGGCCAGGTCGTTGACGCGGCGCAGCAGTTCGGCGGGCGGCAGGTCCAGTCCGGCCAGGGTGCGCACCGCCGTGCGCAGCCGCCCCATCGTGGCCGCGGCGCGCATCCCGTGGCCCATCACGTCGCCGACGACGAGGGCGACCCGCCCGCCCGCGAGGGAGATCACGTCGAACCAGTCGCCGCCCGCCTCCGCCCTGGCCTCGGCCCGGCTGCCGCTGGGGACGTAGCGGTAGGCGACCTGCACGCCGGGCGGCGAGGGCACGCGCTGGGGCAGCAGGCTGCGCTGGAGCATCAGGGCGCTCTCGCGCTCGCGGGCGTAGAGGCGGGCGTTGTCCAGGCTGATCCCGGCGCGTCCGGTCAGCTCCATGGTGAGCGCGAGGTCGTCGCGGTCGAAGGGGGCGCGGCCCCCGGAGCGGCTGAGCACCAGCAGCCCGAGGACGACGCCGCGGGCCCGCAGCGGGACGACCAGGACGGAGTCGGCGTCCGGGGGAGCGGCCGCGGCGAGCGCGGGGTCGGTGGAGCAGGTCGCGGAGTGCAACTCCTCCTCGGTCAGGGTCATGTGGGGGGCGGCCGAGGAGAGCACCTCGCCGAACACCGACTCCGGCGGGAAGGTGACCTCCCGCCCCACCCGCAGCAGCGCTTCGACGGCCGGGCCGCTGGTCTTGGCGGCGGCGCCCAGCTGGAGCAGCGGGGAGTCGGGCAGGCGGTCGGGGCGGGGCAGTTCGCCGCCGTGCGCCACGGCGGCGTACAGCATCACGCCGGCGTGGTCGGCGAAGCGCGGGACGAGGCAGTCGGCGAGGGCCCGGGCGATCCGGGGGACGTCGAGCAGGTCGCCGAGGGCCACTCCGACGTCGTCGAGGAGCTTGAGCCGCTGGCGGGCCCGCTCGATCTTCTCCATCGCGTCGCGCCGCTCGGTGACGTCCATGATCGTGGAACTCACCCCGAGGACGCGGCCGTCGGGCGAGGTGAGCCTGCCGTAGGACACCGAGCGCCAGCCGTGTCCGTCGGGCGCCGCGATGACCGTGTCCACCACGGGCCGGCCCGTCTGCAGCACCAGGGACTGGATCTGGACGAGGCTGTCGGCCAGGTGCGGGGGCAGGACGTCCCGGATGCTCCTGCCCAGGATCTCGGAGACGGGTACGCCGTTGAGGCGGGCGAGCGCGTCGTTGACCCGGACGTAGCGGTGCTCGGTGTCGAGGAAGGCGATGCCCAGCGGGGAGGTGGCGAAGAGGGCGTCGAGCGCGGCGAGGTCGTGCTCGACCGCGCGCAGCCGGGAGGTCTCGACGAGGTTGGCCAGAATGAACGGTCTGCCCCCCGCGGGGGTGATCAGCGAGGCGCGTCCCTCGACCTCGACGGCGCGGCCGTCGGGGCGGCGCACGCGCAGGATGCCGCGCCAGTACTTCTCGTGCTGGAGGGTCGCGTAGATCTCCCCGGCCCGGGCGGGGGCGCCGGAGGGCGAGGCCACGGGAGGGCCGGTGAGGTAGTCGGCGTAGTAACGCCCGACGACCTCCTCGGCGGGCCAGCCCAGGATCTCCTCGGTGGCCGGGCTCCACAGCCGGACGTACCCCTCCGCGTCGAACATGACGATGCCGATGCGCAGCGTCTCGAGCAGCGACGTGCTCAACCGCTCGCCCGCGCTGTGGAAGGTCTTGGGGGGATCGCTCACGCCGTCCTCGTCCACGCTCGGGTTCCCGTCCGGACACCACCATCCCATAGGAATCGGACTAAATGCCCATATACCCGATTGTGCCCGGAGTCAGGCGTGATCACCGTTTCCGCGGCGCAGCCGCTCGACCAGGTAGCGCCGCTCCTCCGCGCTCCTCCCGGCGCCGTCCGCGCCGGCGGCGCCCCCCGCAACGCCTCCGCTCAGCCGCTCGGCCATGCTCTGCGCCTCGGCTCGGGTGGCGTAGCGGCCGACACGGTAGCGGTTGCCGTTCGCGTCCTGCCGTATGACCAACCAGGGGAGCGCGATGCCGCTTTCGCTCATCGCGCACTCCCCCGGACCCGTGCCCCCTGACGCACTCCGCCCCCTGACGCTCCGCCGGTCTGCATATGCCCGAGCCTACGCCCCGGCTTCACTCAGTGCATTCGAGTTGGCACGATGAGACATGCTTTCGGCCAGGTGTGCGAGTGGCGGTGCCCCTCCAGGGGCGCACGGGAGCCTTCAGCGCACCGGGAGGTGGTACACCATGCGGTGCCGGTCCGCCGGCACGACCACGTCCGCCGTCTCCACCGGACGTCCGCCGGCGCGGTACGTGCGCTCGATGACCAGGACGGTGTGCCCCGGGACCCCGCCCAGCGCGAGCATCTCCTCCGCCAGCCCGGGGCGGGCGCCGACCTCCTCCACCACGTTGTCCACGACCAGGTCGATGGCCGCCATCCGCTCGGCCACCCCGCGCCCGCCCAGCGGGCCCTCCTCCGGCAGCATCACGGGGGTGCGCCCGGTGAGCGACAGCGGCTCCCAGGAGGTCGAGAGCATCGACGGCTCCCCGTCCACGCGGAACAGGTAGTGGGTGCGCATCACCCGCTCCCCCTCCTTGATCCGCAGGCGCTCGGCGATCCTCGCGTCCGCCTCCTCCTGCTCGCTGCGCGACTCCCAGGTGCCGTCCACCCGCTCGTCGGCCTGCTCCTGCCGGAACGGGCTGGAGCCTCCGGCCGACCGGTACCCCGTCCGGATCACCCTGCGCGGCACCGGCCGCTCGCGCACGTACGTCCCCGAGCCCGAGCGGCCCTCGACCAGGCCCTCGGCCATCAGCACCTTGCGCGCCTCCAGGGCGACGGTGTCCGACACGCCGTACTCCGCGCGGATGCGGGCCTGCGATGGAAGCCGGGTGCGCGGCGGAAGCGTTCCGTCGGCGATCTTCCGGCGGAGATCTCCGGCCACACGCAGATATGCGGGCTGCTCACCGAAAGGCACGTGCCCCTCCCAACGGCTCGACGGTGCGCAACAGCTTGACAACGGACTGTTGCACCCCGCAACAAACGGCCAGAGTTTCACCCGATGTGATGAAGCACTGTTCAGAGCCCTGTTCGGAACGGCTCCGGCCCCCACGGCAGGGCCGTGGGGGCCGGATCACTGCGGTGGGCGGGACCGCTCACCGGTCCGCCGGGGCCGCCCGGATCCCTCGGGGGCTCCCGGCGGTCCCCCGCGGACCGGGCCGCCGCGGGCCCGGGTCCGCGGGCCGGGCGTCAGAACTGCAGCGCCCAGGAGTTGATCGTGCCGGTGTCCCACCGGGCGTTGTCGCCGACCCGCAGCCTCCAGGTGCCGTTCGCGGTCTCGGAGGAGGCGTCGACGGTGTAGGTGCCGACCACGTCGTCGGCGCTGCCGCCCGTCCCGTAGTTCTTCAGGCGGTAGGCGGTGCCGTCGGGCGCGACCAGGTCGACCTGGAGGTCACCGCTGTAGGTGTGCCGGATGTCGACCTCGACCCGCAGGTTCGAGGGGGCGTTGCCGCTGATGCCCGAGACGGTGATCGGGGATTCCACCGTGGCGTTGTCGCGGATCGGGTAGTCGGCGGTGTTCTCGAAGCGGTCGCCGGTCGGCGGCTCCTCGCCCGGGTCGCCCTCGCCCACGTTCAGCAGCTTGTTCGGGGATCCGGTGCCGGGGCCGGAGACGACGCCGGTGACGGCGGCCGAGTCCAGGCCGGCCGCGACCTGGGTCGGGGTGGCGTTCGGGTTCTCCCCCAGGTACAGCGCGGCGGCGCCGGCGACGTGCGGCGAGGCCATCGAGGTGCCGGAGATGGTGTTGGTGGCGCTGTCGGAGGTGTGCCAGGTGGAGGTGATGGAGGAGCCCGGCGCGAAGATGTCCAGGATGCTGCCGTAGTTGGAGAAGGAGGAGCGGGCGTCGGTGCTGGTGGTGGAGCCGACGGTGATGGCCTCGGCGACGCGGGCCGGCGACGAGCCCGAGGCGTTGCTGCTCTCGTTGCCCGCGGCCACGGCGTAGGTGACGCCGGAGGCGATGGAGTTGCGCACGGCGGTGTCGAGGGTGGAGTTGGCGCCGCCGCCCAGGCTCATGTTGGCCACGGCGGGCTTGACGGCGTTCCGCGTCACCCAGTCGACGCCCGCGACCACGCCGGAGATGGTGCCGGAGCCGTTGTTGTCCAGCACGCGCACGGCCACGACGTCGGCCTTCTTGGCCACGCCGTGGGCGGTGCCCGCGACCGTGCCGGCCACGTGGGTGCCGTGGCCGTTGCCGTCGCCGGCGCTGGTGTCCCCGTCGATGGCGTCGTAGCCGTAGCGGGCGCGTCCGCCGAAGTCGGCGTGGCTGATCCGCACACCGGTGTCGATGATGTAGGCGGTCACGCCGTCACCGGCGGAGTCGGGGTAGGTGTAGCGGCTGTCGAGCGGCAGGGACCTCTGGTCGATGCGGTCCAGGCCCCACGAGGGCGGGTTGGTCTGGGTCGCGGTGACGGACACCCGCTGGTCCTGGGCGACCGCGGCCACGGCCGGGTCGGCCGCGAGCCGCTTGGCCTCGGCCTCCGTCAACTGGACGGCGTAGCCGTTGAGGGCTTCGTGGTAGGTGCGCTCGATCGTGGCCCCGTACCGCTCCACCAGGGACCGCCCCTTGGAGGTGCCGGAGTCGACGGCGCCCTCGTCGAGGGTCACGATGTAGCTTCCCTTGATCGCTCCCGGTGCCCCGGCGTTCTGGATCACGCCTTCGGCCGGCGGGGCGGGGGCCGCCACGGCGGTCAGCCCGGGGGCGAGGCCGACGGCCAGGGCCGCGGCGGTCACCGCGGCCGTCCGGATGCGTCTGCGCCGGGTGGGACGCGTCGCTGCCATGAGGGTTCCTCCTCCTGTGGGGGTGCGCTGGTGAGGGCATTCATGCGCATGACAAATCGAGGCACCAGGTCCGCGCGATGCGCAAACGATCCGCCGCACGAAAGGTTCACCCATCCATAGGAAAGGCACAAGGGTGCGTGCACCGAAGACACGTACATGTCACATGCGGTCAACACGTTCCGGCCCCGCCCCTCGGACGAGCCCACCGGCGCCTGCGCTCCTGCCGGTGCCTTCCGGGGCGCACTCCGGCGCCCGGTGCCCTTCGGGGTCCCCTGCCCCGGACAGGCCCCCTTGGGGCCCGCACCGCCGAGCGTCCGCGGTCCGGGTGGAGCGCTGCGGGCCGGTCGGCCCGGTGCCGGTGCGGTACGGGCGTGCCCGCACACCACCGCGTGTCCGGGACCGCCGTCGCCCCGGCCTCCCCCGCCGTACCGGCGGTGAGGGCGGTCACCGCCGCGACGCCGGGGCCGGCCGGGGGAGCCGGGGATGCTCAGGCTGCCGGGGTGTTCAGCACGTACTCGCGCGAGGCGTGGACCTCGCGGCGCAGGGCGGGCAGGTCGACGTCGAGGACGTGGCCGTTCCACTTGCGGGGCTCGCCGCCCACAAAAACGGCGGTGATGTTGCGGGCGTCGGACCCCAGCACGATCGTGCCGATCGGGTCGTTGAGCGGCATGTTGTTGAGGTCCTCGGCCCGGGTGACCAGCAGGTCGGCCTTCTTGCCCGGGGTGAGCGAGCCGGTGACGGCCTCCAGGCCGTTGGTACGGGCGCCCTGGAGGGTCGCGAAGTCCAGGACGTCGTGGGTGGTGATGCGGCGGGGCTGCCGGTCGGTGCCGTGGGCGGCGTTGACGGCCCGCATCCGCTGGATGGCGTGCAGGGTGCGCATCTGGGTGAACATGTCGCTGACCAGGGCGACTTCGACGTCGATGCTCAGTCCGGGACGGATGCCGGCGGACAGGGCCTCGTCGACGGCGGGGATCGCGGTTTCCAGACCGATCTGCGCGTCGGAGGTGGGGGCGAGGGCCACGGTGGTGCCGGTCTCCCCCATCGCCTTCCACGCTTCGGGGGTCAGTCCGGTGGCGTGGATGAGGGTGACGTCGGGGCTGAGGATGCCTTCCTCCGCCCAGCGCAGGATCGCCTCGGAGGAGGGCGCGCCGAAGACCGCGTCCACGCTCACCCCGATGCTCAGGTCCCTGGCGACGCGGGCGAGTTCGGGGCCGTAGGCGAGTGCCGGGCCGGCGATCTCGTCGGTGGCGAGCGTGGCCAGGCGCAGGGTCAGCAGCTGGTCGTCGCTGCTGAAGTACTGCTCCCTGATGCGGCTCAGGTCGCCGGGCCACTGCTTGTCCCAGTCGCCGAAGTGCGGGCCCATGGAAGCGTGCACGCCGCGGATTCCGGTGTCGCGGAGGGCCTCGATCGCGGCGTCGGAGTGTTCGGGGGTGCGGGCGTTGTGGGAGAAGTCGAGCATGGTCGTGATGCCGCTGTCGATCGCGGTGAGGGCGGCCAGCCTGGTGCCGGTGTACATGTCCTCGGGCCGGTAGACCGTGGCGTAGCCGGCCAGGGTGGACACGACGTAGGCGCCGAGGTCGTCGACGTCCGGCATGATGCGGCGCAGCTGGGTCTCCCAGGCGTGCCGGTGGGTGTCGACGAAGCCGGGGCTGAGGACGGAGCCGGTGGCGTCGACGACCACGGCATCGCCGGCGTCGAGGTCCGGGCCGACGGCGACGACGGTGTCGCCCTCGACGAGCAGGTCGGCGTCGTGCAGGACACCGAGGGCGGGGTCCATGGTGACGATGGCCGCACCGGTGAACAGGATGCGCCGCTCGTCCGCGGGGCGGCGCCGGAGCCGGTCGAGGACGGCGGCACTGGTGGTGTCGTTGACGTTCATGGGGGTCTGCTTCCCGTGGCTTTCGGGGAGGGGATGGTGGGCTGCCGACGCATCGGCGCTGCTCGGTCTCCGGTCCTGCCGGTCCGGCCGGGGCAACCAGGGCGCCGTTCCCCCGGGTGTCACGCACCCGGGACCAGGACGCGGACAGGTGCGGCCTACGGCCGGCTGCGCTTCATGACGTAACCCGCGTGGTGCAGTTCGTCGCCCTCGAACTTCCCGTAGGCCCAGAAGCCGAGGTCGTCCAGGTAGTCGATGCGGTCGCCGTCGATCCAGAACCGGCCCTGGTAGGCGTGGGGGCGGCCGCCCCGCGTCTCGTCGTAGCGGCCGTCGGCGGTGAGTTCCTGGTGCAGGAAGTCCTCCCGGTCGATCCAGACGCCGAGCCGCGGGCTGCCGGTCAGGTCCGAAGCGGCGGGGATGCCCGTCTCGGGGACGGTGGGCCTGCCGGGGGCGTCGGCACCCGCCCACAGGACGGGCCGGCCGGCTGCGACCAGCGCGCGGACCTGCTCCGGGCGGGACACGAGGGCGGCCACCGCGCCGGGCACGTCGGCGGCGAGTTCGTCGGGCACCACCAGGAAGTCGGCGGTGTTGCCCGGGGTCAGCGTCGCGACGTACTCCGAGCGTCGGCCGCGTCCGCCGACCAGTGCGGCGGTGTCCACGACGGCGGGGACGACGGTCGTGCCCGTGCAGTCGACGACGATGGCGTTGTCGTCCTGTGCCGCGGTGACGATGGCGGGGCCGACGCCCGCGATCAGGGGACCGACGAACAGGATGTCGGCACCGGTCATGGTCCCGATCAGCGGGTCCATCGTCACGATCCGGGCGTTGGTGAACAGGACCGGACGGCCACCGTCGTTCGCGACGATCTCGTCGAGTGCCTTCCGGTTCCAGTCCACGGTGTCGGTGCTGGTGATGGTCATGGTGTTCCTCGGGGGGAGTCGGCTCGTCGGTCGGCCCGGCGAGCGAAGCGAGCGCCCACGCGGGCGGGGCGGCTGCCCGGCGGTTGCCGCAGCCGCACGACCACCAGGTTCGCCGCCGTGCGGAGTCGGAACCAGGCCGCCGTGTCCCCAGGTGTGCGGCACCCAGGGTCGGCCCTCCCGCTCGCGACGGCGGCCCGCGCGCTCGGCGCCGCACCGCCCCGCTCGCGATCGTGGGTGCACGCCTCCCAGGAAGCCCGCACCTGGGGAGACGGCGGCCTGGCCGCTTCGCGCCGGGGGGCCGAGGGTGGAACCATGACCGGCAACGACACGCACCGCGACCCGCACCCGTACGTCGGGATGTGGGTGACCGCGGACGGATTCATCCGCCAGGAACTACTGCCGGACGGCCGCTACGACGAGGCCCGCGGGCAACGTCGGAGCGCCTACACCGGCCGGTACACCGTCACCGGCGACCACATCGACTACGTCGACGACACCGGCTTCACCGCCACCGGCGACATCCGCGACGGTGTTCTCTTCCACGAGCACCTGGTGCTCTACCGCGAGGGCGACCGGCGTGTCCGGCAGGAGGGCGCGGTGCCGCGCGGCTGACAGGTCGTGCGGGCCTCCCGCCGGGACCGCCCGCTCCGGGCACCGGCGCCGGGAGCGGGCGGCCGACGCCGCGGGTACGCGCCCGCCGCGGGTTCGAACCACCACGGGGACGCCATGGGCGGAGGCGGAGGGGGCGCGGAGGCGGGGTCACGGCGCCGGCCGGGGCCGTCTGCCGTCGGGCCCCTCGGCCGGGCCGCTGCCGAACCCCCCGGTGCGCGCCCCGCCGGCCGGCGCACCGAGACCACGACCGCGGCCGCAGCAGGCGCGACGCCGGGGCGAGGGCTCGGGGGATCCGGTGTCCGTCCGGCACGGCGAAGACCGAGGGGCCTGACTCCGGCGAGTCAGACCCCCTTCGACCTGCGCATCCGCCAGGTCGATGGCGTAGTGCCACATCACCCGCTACACGTTGAAGCGGAACTCCACCACGTCGCCGTCCTGCATCACGTACTCCTTGCCCTCCATGCGGGCCTTGCCGCGGGCCCGGGCCTCGGCGACCGAGCCCGCCTCCACCAGGTCCTCGAAGGAGATGACCTCGGCCTTGATGAAGCCCTTCTGGAAGTCGGTGTGGATCACACCGGCGGCCTCCGGGGCCGTGGCGCCCTTCCTGATCGTCCAGGCGCGGGCCTCCTTCGGGCCGGCCGTGAGGTAGGTCTGCAGGCCGAGGGTGTCGAAGCCGACGCGGGCGAGGGTGGCCAGGCCCGGCTCCTCCTGGCCGACCGACTGCAGCAGCTCCAGGGCCTCGTCGTCGTCCAGCTCGGCGAGGTCGGCCTCCAGCTTGGCGTTGAGGAAGATCGCCTCGGCGGGGGCGACCAGGGCGCGCTGCTCGTCCTTGAAGGCCTCGTCGGTCAGCTCCTCCTCGTCCACGTTGAAGACGTAGAGGAAGGGCTTGGTGGTGAGCAGGTGCAGGTCGTGCAGGAGCTCCGCCCGCTCCGAGCCCTGGACGATCCCGGCCGAGAAGAGGGTGCGGCCCTCGTCCAGGATGGCCTTGGCCTCCTCGACGGCCTTCACCTTGGGCTGGACGTCCTTCTTGATCCGGGACTCCTTCTGGAGCCGGGGCAGGACCTTCTCGATCGTCTGGAGGTCGGCGAGGATCAGCTCGGTGTTGATCGTCTCGATGTCGTCCTTCGGCGAGACCTTGCCGTCGACGTGGACGACGTTCTCGTCCCGGAAGGCCCGGATGACCTGGCAGATCGCGTCCGACTCGCGGATGTTCGCCAGGAACTTGTTGCCCAGCCCCTCGCCCTCGCTGGCGCCCCGGACGATGCCGGCGATGTCGACGAAGTCGACGGTCGCCGGGAGGACGCGCTGGGAGTCGAAGATCTCGGCGAGGCGGGCCAGCCGGGAGTCGGGGACGCCCACGACGCCCACGTTGGGCTCGATGGTGGCGAACGGGTAGTTGGCCGCCAGGACGTCGTTCTTGGTCAGGGCGTTGAAGAGGGTCGACTTGCCGACATTGGGCAGGCCGACGATTCCGATCGTGAGCGACACGTGGCGACTTCCCGTGAGCGAGAGGATCTTGGGCGGGTGGGCCCGGGTGGGCCGATCCACCAGTCTACGGGCACTCCAAAGGGCGGCCCTGGCGTGTCCGTCCCCGGCTCGGGACCGGTCGGCGTCCTACGTTGGTGCGGTGGAGCAACACAGTGCGCGCATCCCCCGTCTCCGTCCGCGACGCCGGACGGCGCAGCCCTCGCCGTCCCCTGCCTCCCCGCCCGCCGGGGACGCGGGGGCCCCGGCGGTCCCGCCGGAGCGCCCCGGGCGCGGACCGGCCCGGGGGGCGGGCGGCCCGAAGGGGGCGAGGAGAGCGGGCGGCGCCGTGGCCGCCCGCCGCACCTGGCCGCCCGGCGCCCGCCTCACCGGGCTGGGCTGCGGGCTGCTGGCCGTGGGGGCGATGGTGGCCGCCGGCGGTCTGGACGCGCTGCTGCTGAACGGCCTGTCCCTCCCCTACGGGATCTCGTTCGTCCTGGTCAGCGCCGTGTGCGCGCTGTGGGTGAGGCCCGCAGACCTGGCCGCCGCGCCGATCGCGGCGCCGATCGCGTTCACCGCCGGCCTGCCGTTCCTGGGCAGCGGTCCGGGCGGGGCGGCCGACCGGCTGGTGGATCTGGTGTCCGCGCTGGCCGTCAACGCCGGGTGGGTGTACGGCGGCACGCTGGCCGCCCTGCTGGTCGTCCTGGCCCGCGGCGGCACCGTCCGGCGCGGGCAGGGCGGCCGCCGGGCCGCCGGCCGCCGGCCGGAGTCCGGCGGGGCGGAGCCGAGGAGGGCGCGGCCGGCCGGGGCCCGCCTCAGGACGGCGGAGGCCGGGGAGGCGGTCGCGCCGGCCTCCCCGGAGAGGGGCTGACCGCCGTCCGACCCGCGGCCGGCCGGCGGTCAGACCGCGGTCAGCCCGCGGCCTTCCGCGCGGCCTCGGCGCGCAGGTCCCGGCGCAGCTCCTTGGGGAGCGAGAAGGTGATGGACTCCTCGGCGGCCTTGACGATCTCGACGTCCGCGAAGCCCCGCTGCGCCAGCCACTCCAGGACCTCCTCCACCAGCACCTCGGGGACGGAGGCGCCGGAGGTGACGCCGACGGTGCGCACCTCGTCGGTCAGCCAGGCCTCGTCGATCTCGGAGGCGTAGTCCACCAGGTGGGCGTCCTTGGCCCCGGCGCCCAGGGCGACCTCGACCAGGCGCTTGGAGTTCGAGGAGTTCTGCGAGCCGACGACGATGACCAGGTCGGCCTCGGCGCCCATCTGCTTGACCGCGGTCTGCCGGTTCTGCGTGGCGTAGCAGATGTCGTCGCTGGGCGGGGAGAGGAGCTGGGGGAACTTCTCCTTGAGCCGGTCGACGGTCTCCATGGTCTCGTCGACGGAGAGGGTGGTCTGGGAGAGCCAGACGACCTTGGACTCGTCGCGCACGGTGACGTTCTCCACGTCGTCCGGGCCGTCGACGAGGGTGATGTGGTCGGGGGCCTCGCCGGAGGTGCCGATGACCTCCTCGTGGCCCTCGT
Organism: Streptomyces desertarenae; assembly: GCF_042681365.1. Classification (NCBI taxonomy): domain Bacteria; kingdom Bacillati; phylum Actinomycetota; class Actinomycetes; order Kitasatosporales; family Streptomycetaceae; genus Streptomyces; species Streptomyces desertarenae. Next base: position 20,845 of record NZ_JBHUFU010000024.1, read on the forward strand.
GGCCGATCAGGAGGATGTCGTAGTCCTCCCTGGCGAAGCGGACCGCCTCCTTGTGGACCTTGGTGACCAGCGGGCAGGTCGCGTCGATGGTGGCGAGCCGGCGCCGCTCGGCCTCCTCGTGCACGGTCGGTGCCACGCCGTGCGCGGAGAACATGACGATGGACCCCTCGGGGACCTCGTCCGTCTCCTCGACGAAGATCGCCCCCTTCTTCTCCAGCGTCCGCACGACGTACTTGTTGTGGACGATCTCGTGGCGGACGTAGATCGGCGCGCCGTACTGCTCCAGCGCCTTCTCCACGGCGATCACGGCGCGGTCGACCCCCGCGCAGTAGCCGCGGGGCGCGGCGAGCAGGACCCGGCGTGCGGTCGTAGCAGTCATGGGCCCATCGTACGGGCCCGGTGCGCGGCCTCCGTTCCGCGGGACGGGCCCGGCGCGCGATCCCGCCCCGGGGAGCGGGGGACCGCTGTCGGCGACGGCGGCTAGCCTCGTCGCATGGCTCTCAACACGTCGCCCGAGGCGCCGGTCCCCGTCGGCGAGGTGTCGCGGCTGATCGGCGGATGGATCGACCGGCTCGGCGCCGTCTGGGTGGAGGGGCAGATCACCCAGCTCTCCCGGCGGCCGGGCGCGGGGGTGGTGTTCCTGACGCTGCGCGACCCCTCCCACGAGATCTCCCTGACCGTCACCTGCTACCGGGCCGTCTTCGACAAGGTGGCGGACGTGGTCTCCGAGGGCGCGCGGGTGGTGGTGCACGGCAAGCCGGAGTGGTACGCGCCGCGCGGCCAGCTCTCGCTGCGGGTGTCGGAGATCCGCCCGGTGGGCGTGGGCGAGCTGCTGGCCCGCCTGGAGGCGCTGAAGCGGTCGCTGACCGCCGAGGGCCTGTTCGCCGCCGAGCGGAAGAAGCCCCTGCCGTTCCTGCCCGCCCTGGTGGGCCTGGTCACCGGCCGTGCCTCGGCGGCCGAGCGGGACGTGCTGGAGACGGCCCGGCAGCGCTGGCCCGCCGTCCGCTTCGCCGTGCGCAACGTGGCGGTGCAGGGCGTCCACGCGGTGCCGCAGGTGATCGAGGCGGTGCGGGAGCTGGACGCCGACCCGGACGTGGACGTGATCATCGTGGCCCGCGGCGGCGGCAGCGTCGAGGACCTGCTGCCCTTCTCCGACGAGCGGCTGGTGCGGGCGGTGGCCGCCTGCGCCACCCCGGTCGTCTCCGCCATCGGGCACGAGCCGGACACCCCGCTGCTGGACCTGGTGGCCGACCTGCGCTCCAGGACGCCGACGCACGCCGCGAAGGACGTCGTCCCGGACGTGGTCGAGGAGCTGGAGCGGGTGCGGCAGCTGCGGGAGCGGGCGCGCCGGGCGGTGGAGGTGATGCTGGAGCGGCAGGAGCGCGGTCTGGCGGAGACGGTGAGCCGTCCGGTGCTGGCCCGGCCCTACACGATGGTCGAGGAGCGCGAGGAGCAGGTCGGGGCGCTGCTGGAGCGGGGCCGCCGAACCTTCGGGCACCTGCTGGACCGGGCGGGCACGGAGCTGGAGCACACCCTGGCCCGGGTCGTGGCGCTCTCCCCGGCGGCGACGCTGAGGCGCGGCTACGCGGTGCTCCAGCGGGCCGACGGCAGTGCGGTGCGCGCGGCGGAGGAGGTGGCCGACGGCGAGGAGCTGCGCGCCCGCCTCGCCGAGGGCGAGCTGCCGGTGGTCGCCCGGCGGGCGGACGGCGGATGAGGCACCGGGGTGTCGGTGACCGGCCCTAGGCTGGGCGCATGACCGACACGAGCACCCCGCCGGCCGGGGAGATGGGCTACGAGCAGGCGCGTGACGAACTGATCGCCGTGGTCCGCCGTCTGGAGGCGGGCGGCTCCACGCTGGAGGAGTCGCTCGCGCTGTGGGAGCGGGGCGAGGAGCTGGCCGCGGTCTGCCGCCGCTGGCTGGAGGGCGCGCGTGCGCGGCTGGACGCGGCGCTGGCCGAGGACGCCGAGGGCACCGGGGACGCCGAGGAGGACGGGGAGGAAGACGGCGGGGAGTGAGGGGCTCCGCGGGGCGGGGCACTTGCTTGAACGTTTGACATTCCTCCCTAGAGTGGGTGGTGCACATCCGAACCACCTACTCGAAGAGGCGTCCCCTCCCATGACCCTGGCCCTCGACAGCGCCGCACAGGACCTGCTCTTCCGCGAGGCCCACACCGCCCACGCCTTCGCCGACGAACCGGTGACCGACGAGCAGCTCAGGGCGGTCTACGACCTGGTGAAGTACGGACCGACCGCCTTCAACCAGTCCCCGCTGCGCATCACCCTGGTCCGCTCCCCCGAGGCCCGGGAGCGGCTGGTCCGGCAGCTCTCCGAGGGCAACCGGGCCAAGACGGCGGCTGCGCCGCTGACCGCGATCCTCTCGGTGGACCTGGACTTCCACGAGCGGCTGCCGGAGCTGCTCCCGCACGCCCCCGGCCTGAAGGACCGGTTCTTCTCCGAGCTCCCGGTCCGCGAGGCGGCGGGCGGCTTCAACGCCGCGATCCAGATCGGCTACTTCATCGTCGGCATCCGCGCCGCCGGGCTGGCCGCCGGCCCGATGACCGGCTTCGACGCCGAGGGCATCGACAAGGAGTTCTTCGGCGACGGCAGGCAGAAGGTGCTGGCCGTGGTCAACATCGGCAGGCCCTGCGAGGAGTCCTACCGCCCCCGGTCGCCGCGCCTGGCCTACGAGGACGTCGTCACCACCGTCTGACCCGCCCGGCCCCGCCGGCCGCCGCCGCTCAGCCCTTCCCGGTCCCCTCCCCGGTGCTGAGCGCGGCGGCCAGCTGCGCGAGGCTGTCGAGGGGGGCCGTGCCCGTGACCACCGTGGTCACCTCCGCCTCCTTCAGCACCAGGGCGTCGTAGGTGGGGCCCTCGTAGCGCTCCCACTCCCGGCCGCCGACCGTCCGGGTCCGCCCGGTCGGCTCGGCCCCCCGCGTGACCTCCCCGACGAACCGCTCCGGCTCGCCGTCGCTCTGCTCGACGGCCGCGTACTCGTTGTCGGGGTCCATGAAGCCCAGGTGCCACACGGCTCCCTGGTCGCTCTGCCCCCGGTACCGCACCGAGGTCGCGCGCCAGGTCTCCGGCAGCCCCACCGGGGCGGCGATCGGGTACGGCGCCGCGCGCCGCGCCGTCACCAGTTCCATGTCGTAGGTGATCGGCCGGACCGGGTCCAGGGAGTCGTCGTGCGGGATGAACAGGTACACCACGCCGACGCCGAGGAGGATCACCAGCATCGACAGCACCATGTCCCGTGCCGTCTGCCTGCCTTTGCTTGCCGTGCTTGCCACGGTTCCATCGTCCCCCATGCCCGGTTCGCCCGTACCACCACCCCCTTTCCGCTCATCCGTGGGGCACCCTGCTCACTTTGCCGTCGTCCCGGATAGGGTCGAAGCACCCTCAAGCTTCGGCCGTCGCGTTCGGACGCCGTACAGACGTGCAGAAAGGTGCGTCACGATGACCGATCACCACCACCTCCCCTCGCAGCTCGAAGTCAGCCCGGAGGCCCCCGACCGCAACCTCGCCCTCGAACTCGTCCGGGTGACCGAGGCCGGTGCCATGGCGTCGGGCCGCTGGGTCGGCCGCGGTGACAAGAACGGCGCGGACGGCGCGGCCGTCAGGGCGATGCGCACCCTGGTCTCCACCGTCTCGATGAACGGCGTCGTCGTCATCGGGGAGGGGGAGAAGGACGAGGCCCCGATGCTCTTCAACGGAGAGCGCGTGGGCGACGGGACCGGCCCGGAGTGCGACGTGGCCGTGGACCCGGTGGACGGCACGACGCTGACGGCCAAGGGCATGGGCAACGCGGTGTCGGTGCTGGCGGTGGCCGAGCGCGGCTCGATGTTCGACCCGAGCGCGGTGTTCTACATGGACAAGCTGGTCACCGGCCCGGAGGCGGCGGAGTTCGTCGACATCACGGCCCCGCCCGCCGTCAACATCCGCCGGGTGGCCAAGGCCAAGGGCGGCGCCCCGGAGGACGTCACCGTCGTCATCCTTGACCGCCCCCGCCACGAGGGGGTCGTCCGCGAGATCCGCGAGTCGGGCGCACGGATCAAGTTCATCTCCGACGGCGACGTCGCCGGGGCGATCATGGCCGCCCGCGAGGGCACCGGCGTCGACCTGCTGCTGGGCGTCGGCGGGACCCCGGAGGGCATCATCGCCGCCTGCGCCATCAAGTGCCTGGGAGGGGTGATCCAGGGCAGGCTGTGGCCCAAGGACGACGAGGAGCGGCGCAAGGCCGTCGACGCGGGCCACGACCTGGACCGCGTCCTGACCACCGACGACCTGGTCGGCGGCGACAACGTGTTCTTCGTCGCGACGGGCATCACGGACGGCGACCTGCTGCGCGGCGTGCGGTACCGCGCGGAGACCGCCACCACCCAGTCGCTGGTGATGCGGTCGAAGTCCGGCACCATCCGCCAGATCGACTCCACCCACAAGCTGTCGAAGCTGCGCGCCTACAGCTCCGTCGACTTCGACCGGGCCCGCTGAGCGGCGCGGCGGCGGGCCCGGCCCGGGTGGCCGCGGGCCCGCCGCCGCGAAGGCGGTGACGGCCGGCCGGCGCGGGCACCGGAGGACGGCGCCGGGGGTGGCACCCCGGGTCGACCGCCGTCAGGCGATGCGCGGGACCTGGGCGGACTGCCCCAGCTCGGCGTCGCGGCGGCGCCGGCGCGCGAGCAGCACCCGGCGCTCGGCCGCGGTGAGGCCGCCCCACACGCCGTACGGCTCGGGCTGGAGCAGGGCGTGCTCGCGGCACTCGACCAGCACCGGGCAGCGCGCGCAGACCCGCTTGGCCGCCTGCTCGCGGGAGAGGCGGGCCGCCGTCGGCTCCTTGGAGGGGGCGAAGAACAGCCCGGCCTCGTCCCTCCGGCAGACCGCCTCGGAGTGCCACGGCCCGGTTTGCTCGCGCGAGGATGTGCGCTGGGCGGGGACGACGGCGGCCTGCGGAGGCTGATGCGGCGTTTGCAGCACGGTCCACTCCTGACGACGGCTACGGCTGTTCGATCTTCCGATGAAGTCACCTGGCTCCGCCTTGCTGCGCACGGCAGTTCGCGCTGCGGCCGTACGAGAGACGATGCATGCGGCCTACCCACTGTGCGCGTGCTTATGCATACGGTGGCGTACCGCCTGCCGTCCCCGGCCGCACCGGCCCCGGTGCGGCCCGCGCCGCGGCGCCCGCCGCCGGGCCGGCGGGCGCGTCCTCACTCCACGGGCCGCACCGGAAGGGGAAGCATTGCCTCCCGCAAATCCTTGGCCAGCACGGCGAACTCCTGCCGGCGGGCCGCTCCCGCCCGCATCGCCAGACCGATCCGCCGCGAGGGCGCCGGGTCGGCGAAGGAGGCGGTCGCCAGCAGCTCGTTGCGCTCGGTCTCCACGTGCAGCGAGGTGCGCGGCAGCAGCGTCACGCCCAGTCCGCCCGCGACCAGCTGGACCAGGGTGGACAGCCCCGCCGCGCTGGTGGTGGACGGCACCCCGTCGGTGCGCCCGGCCTCCCGGCACACCTCCAGGGCCTGCCGGCGCAGGCAGTGCCCCTCGTCCAGGAGCAGCAGGTCCAGTCCGCGCAGCGTCTCGCGAGGCAGGTCAGTCCGCCCGGCCAGCTCGTGGGAGCGCGGCGTGACCAGCACGAAGTCCTCGTCGAACAGCGGCAGCGTCTCCACCCCGGAGGCGGCCTCCGCCTGCGGCTCGTCCGGCGGCACGGCCAGCAGCAGCAGGTCGAGCCGGCCCGCCAGCAGGCCGTTCAGGAGCGAGTCCGTCTGCTCCTCGTGCACCTGCAACTCCAGCGCCGGATAACGATCGTGAACGAGTCTCAGCACCGTCGGCAGCAGATAGGGCGCACAGGTCGGGATCACTCCCAGCCGCAGCGCGCCCGTGAAGGGGGCCCGCGCCGCCTCCGCCTCCTCCAGCAACTCGCCCACGGCCTCCAGGACTCCGCGGGTGCGGGCGGCCACCCGCTCCCCCGCCGCGGACAGCACCACCCTCCGCGTCGTACGCTCCAGGAGCTTCACTCCGAGTGACTCCTCCAGCGCCGCGACCGCGCCCGAGAGGGCCGGCTGGCTCATGCCTATCTCCGCGGCCGCCTCCCGGAAGTGCAGGTGCTCGGCGACGGCCGCGAACGCCCGCAACTGGGAGAGCGTGGGCTGCCGCTGCTGGGGGATCCGCCGGGTCCGCTGGTGGGGGCCGGGACGGGACTCCTGGCGCAGGCGGTGCGCCGACAGGGTCACTGATAACCACCTCCGATCAATATTCGTGAGTGTAGCTATTTCTTTGATCAATGTGGTGTGTGGCAGTGTGGATCACGTCCAACCCTCAGGAAACCCCTCACAAGGGACGTTTCCACGCAACAAGGAGAGCGCGTGCTCACTGTCGGTGACAAGTTCCCCGAGTTCGACCTGACGGCCTGTGTGGACATCGACGCGGACAAGGCCTTCGCCCAGATCGACCACAAGACCTACGAGGGCAAGTGGAAGGTCGTCTTCTTCTGGCCGAAGGACTTCACCTTCGTCTGCCCGACCGAGATCGCCGCCTTCGGCAAGCTGAACGACGAGTTCGCCGACCGCGACGCCCAGATCCTCGGGGTCTCCGGCGACTCGGAGTTCGTGCACCACGCCTGGCGCAAGGACCACGCCGACCTCCGCGACCTGCCCTTCCCGATGCTGGCCGACCCCAAGCACGAGCTGATGCGGGCCTGCGGCGTCGAGGGCGAGGACGGCTACGCCCAGCGTGCGGTCTTCATCGTGGACCAGAACAACGAGATCCAGTTCACCATGGTGACCGCCGGTTCCGTCGGCCGTAACCCCAAGGAGGTCCTGCGGGTGCTGGACGCCCTGCAGACCGACGAGCTGTGCCCCTGCAACTGGACCAAGGGCGAGGAGACCCTCGACCCGGTCAAGCTGCTCGCGGGCGAGTGAGGACTTCGACCACATGGCACTCGACGACCTGAAGTCGGCCCTGCCCGACTACGCCAAGGACCTCAAGCTCAACCTGGGTTCGGTGATAGGCAACTCCGACCTGCCCCAGCAGCAGCTGTGGGGCACGGTGCTGGCCTGCGCGATCGCCTCGCGCTCGCCGAAGGTGCTCACCGAGCTGGAGCCCGAGGCGAAGGCCAACCTCTCCCCCGAGGCGTACACCGCGGCCAAGGCCGCCGCCGCCATCATGGCGATGAACAACGTCTTCTACCGGACGCGGCACCTGCTGTCGGACCCGGAGTACGGCACCCTGCGCGCGGGCCTGCGGATGAACGTCATCGGCAACCCGGGCGTGGACAAGACCGACTTCGAGCTCTGGTCGCTGGCCGTCTCCGCCGTCAACGGCTGCGGGCAGTGCCTGGACTCCCACGAGCAGGTGCTCCGCAAGGCCGGCGTGGACCGCGAGACGGTCCAGGAGGCGTTCAAGATCGCGGCCGTCATCCAGGCCGTCGGCACGGTCCTGGACGCCGAGGCCTCCCTGGCCGACCCGGCCCCGACCGGCGTCTGACGGCTCCCGGCGCGCCGCGGCGCACCACCGGGCACGCCGTGGACGGCCCCGTACCCCGGCCGGGGTACGGGGCCGCTCCCGTGTCCCCGCCGCTCCCGGCCGCCGCGGGCGTCACGGCATCGGGAACTCGAACCACACCACCTTGCCCGTGCTCAGCCGGGTCGCGCCCCAGCGGCGGGCGAGCCGGTTGACCAGGTACAGGCCGCGGCCGCCCTCGTCGGTGGCCCGGGCCTGGCGGAGCCGGGGCAGCTGCGGCACGTCGTCCCCGACCTCGCAGCGCAGCACGTCGGTGCGCAGCAGCCGCAGCGTGATGGGACGCTCCGCGTAGCGGACGGCGTTGGTGACCACCTCGCTGACCAGCAGCTCCACCGAGTCTGTCAGGTCCTCCAGGCCCCAGCGCTCCAGCGCCCGGCGCGCCAGCCGCCGCGCCTGCCGGGCCGTCTGGGCCCGCGGGTCCAGGTACCAGTAGGCGACGTCGCTGGGCGGGATGCCGTCGAAGCGGGCCGCCAGCAGCGCGATGTCGTCGTCCCGGTCGCCGGGGCCGAGGATGTCCAGCACCTCGTCGCAGAGCGGCTCCAGCGGCGGCGGGGTGTCGGGGCGCGTCAGCCCGGCCGTCTCGGTCAGCTTCTCCCGCAGCTGCTCGATCCCGGTCCACACGTCGCGGTGGCGGGACTCCACCAGGCCGTCGGTGTACAGCAGCAGGGTGGCGCCCGCCGGAGCGGGCAGCTCCACCGCCTCGAAGTCCACTCCCCCCACGCCGATCGGCGCCCCGGCCGGCACGTGCAGCACCTCCGCGCGGCCGTCGCGGTGCAGCATCACCGGCGGCGGGTGCCCGGCGTTGGCCACCACGATCCGGTGCGCCACGGGATCGTAGACGGCGTACATGCACGTCGCCATGCGGTCGCTGCCCAGCCGCTGGGCCTGCTCGTCGAGGTGGTGCAGCACCTCCTGCGGCGGCAGGTCCAGCCCGGCCAGGGTCTGCGCGGTGGTGCGCAGCTGGCCCATGATCGCCGCGGAGGTCATGGAGTGGCCCATCACGTCCCCGACGACGAGGGCCACCCGCCCGCCGGGCAGGGGTATCGCGTCGTACCAGTCGCCGCCCACCCGGGCGGTCTCGGCCGCCGGCAGGTAGCGGCTGGCCAGCGTCACCCCGGTGGGCTGGGGCAGCGCGTCGGGGAGCATGGTGCGCTGGAGCTCGTCGGCGATGTACGCCTCGCGGCCGTAGAGCACCGCCTTGTCCACGCCCAGCGCGGTGTGCGTGGCCAGCTGCGCGGCGACCAGCAGGTCGTCGGGCTCGAAGGCGGAGCGCTCCGGGCGGCGCAGGAACACCGCCGCGCCGATGACCCGGCGGCGCCCGCGCAGCGGGGCGAGGACCGCCCGGCGCCCCACCGGGGCGTCGTGGCCCGGGCCCAGCAGCTCGGGCAGCGCCTCGCGGGCGGTGGGCGCGTCGCCGAACACCGGCCGCACCCCGCGCAGCACCTCGGCCAGCGAGCCGCCGCTGCGCACCTCGATCAGTTCCGCCGCCCCTCCCCCCGACCCCTCCGGGGAGACGGTCAGCAGCGGCAGCGGGAACTCACCGGTGTCCGAGGCGTCCAGGTCCGGGGACGCGGTCGCCTCCAGGGCGTGGTCGGGCAGCCGGTCGGTGCGGCGCAGCCGCAGCACGAACGGCCCGCCGGGCCGCTCGTCCCCGACCGGCAGGGGGTCGCGCAGGTAGACCAGGATCGCGTCGGCGAACGCCGGGACGCTCGCCCGGCACAGCCCGAGGACGGTCTCGTCCAGGTCGACGCCGCGGGCGATCCGCCGGGTGGCCGCTCCCACGAAGCGCAGCCGGTCGCCGCCGCGCCGCTCCCGCTCGGCGATCTCGTCGCCACCGGGGTGCTCGGCCGCGCCGGGCACCGAGCCGGGGGCGGTGTCGGGGCCGGCCGCGGCCCGCTCCCCCGCCGCACCGGGGCGGCTCCGGCCCACCGGCTCGTCACCGCCCGCGGGACGGGCGTGGCCGCCCGCGCCGGAGTGCCCCGCGGGCTCCGGAGCGGACGCGGACGCGGGTGCGTCCGGCAGGGCGGGGGAAGGGGCGCGGCGGGGGGCGCCCTGGGGTGCGGCGGCCGCGTGGCCCGGCGCGCCGGGCCCGTCCCGCGGGTCGGGCAGCGGGGCGTGCGCGGCATCGGCGCGGCCGGCCACGGACGTGGCCGTGCGGGCGCCGCCGCTCGGGGGCCGGGCAGCGGGCTGTCGGGATGTCGGGTACTCCGTCACGCGTTGGTTTTCCGTCCGTCCGGGGCCGCGCATCGGGCGTGCCCAGCGCTTGGGGACTAGGGGAGTCGTCGGCAGTTCAGGAAGACCTGTATCTCGGGGGAGACGTCCGTGCTGGCCGGCGCGTAGGCGAACGTCTCCTCCCCGGTGATCTCGAAGCCCGCGTCGTTCACCACCTGGCGCAGCTCCTCCCGCAGGTAGCCCGATACCCGGATCGTGTGGCCCAGGAACGGGATCGCGAAGTCGTCCACGTCGGCCTCCACCATGCCCAGGGCGAGCAGCCCGCCGGGCCGCAGCTGCCCGTGCAGCGCCCGCAGGGCGACCGGGATCTCCCGGCGCGGCAGCATCAGCAGCGCGAAGAAGGCCGTCACCCCGTCGAAGGGGCCCAGGTCGCGCTCCTCCAGCTCGGCCACGTCCAGGACGTGGAACTCGGCGCCGGGGACGTTCGCCCGGCTGAGCTCGACCATGCCGGAGGAGATGTCGATGCCGGTGACCCGGTGGCCCGCCTCGGCGAGCTGGCGCGCGGTGGGGACGCCGGTGCCGCAGCCGACGTCGAGCACCCGCGACCCGGCGGGCAGCTCCCGCGCCAGCCAGGCGCCGGCGGCGAGCTGGCCCTCCTTGTGCGGGAAGACCTCGTCGTAGCGGTCGCCGATCGCGTCGAACGCCTCGGCCTGGCCGGCGCGGTCGGCGACCGCCCGGCCGTAGTGCTGGTACGCCTGCCGGCCTTCCGTGCTGCTCACGTCTGGGGCTCCTCTCGGGGATGCGCCAAGTCCCTTGTGAGGACCGGGAATTCGATGCGCTGGTGCTTCCTGTCAGGTCCGGAGGTGATCCTACGTTCGACGCCCGGGGGCACAGCAAGGGATCGCCGGAACCCGCACCGTCCCCGGGGCGCCCCGTCGCGTCCCACCGCCATCATGCGAGAAGCACCGCCGCTCCCACCAGTCCCTCAGGCCCTCGGCTCCGCGGGAGCCGCCGGCCCGGCGCCCGGCCGCCGCGGCCGCCGGCCCTCAGACGTCCCGCCCCGGCCCGCGGTCCCAGTCGTCCGGCAGCCGGGGGATCCGCCAGGCCGGGTCGGGGCGCCACTCCTCCCAGCCGTCCCGGAAGGGGCTCCCCCACGCGCGGACCACCTCCACCGCCCGCCGCCCCGCCTCCCGCACGCGCTCGGCCCGGGCGGCGTCCATCAGCCCGGCCCGCTGCGCCTGGGCGAACTCGTCCTCGTCCCGCCACTGCCAGGAGCGGTCGGGGCAGACGGTGATGTCCAGGAAGTGGTCCTCGGAGTCCACCCCTCCCGGCCAGCGGCGCAGCGGCTCCTCCAGGTTCACGTACCAGTTCTTGAACCGCCACCCGTGCTCCCAGAACAGCCACACCGACCAGGGCTCGCCGGGCCGGGCCAGCTTGAGCACCCCGGTGCCGAACCAGCGCGACCGCACGGTCCTGCGGGGCTTGGTGTAGCGGGTGGCGAGCGGCTCGCGGTGCACGGGCGTGCCGTCGGCCAGCTCCGGCTTGATGCAGACGGTGCCCGGGGCCATCCAGGCAGCGAGCAGCGCGGGGGTGTCGCGCACGACGGTCATGGGGCGGCAGATGTGCAGGCCGTCGCCGCCGTTGGCCCGGTAGCGCCACAGGATGTGCTCACCGGGCCGCCAGCGGGGGCCGTCCCCCGCCTGCGCCCCGCCGTCCGCGGTCCGAGTCGTCTCCGCCGTCATGCGCGGATCCTAGTCGGGTACCGGGGACCGGGCCGCGACCCACGCCACGCTCCCGCGGCCCGGTCCCCGCGCCGCCCGCCGCCCCTCAGGGGCGCGTCATGCCCAGCACGTCCAGGGCCCGGTCCAGCTGCTCGACGGTGATCAGGCCGCGCTCGACGTAGCCGGACTCCAGGACCACCTCGCGGATCGTCTTCCGCTCCGCCAGGGAGCGCTTGGCGACCTTCGCGGCCTCCTCGTAGCCGATGTACCTGTTCAGCGGGGTCACCACGGACGGGGAGGACTCGGCGTACTCGCGGGCGCGCTCGACGTCGGCCTCGATGCCGTCGACCGTGCGGTCGGCCAGCAGCCGGGCGGCGTTCGCCAGCAGCCGGATCGACTCCAGCAGGTTCCTCGCGATCACCGGGAGCATCACGTTCAGCTCGAAGTTGCCCGACGCGCCGGCCACCGCGACCGTGGCGTCGTTGCCCATGACCTGCGCGGCGACCATCAGGACCGCCTCGGGGACCACCGGGTTGACCTTGCCGGGCATGATCGAGGAGCCCGGCTGGAGGTCGGGCAGCCGGATCTCGGCCAGGCCGGTGCGCGGGCCGGAGGACATCCAGCGCAGGTCGTTGCAGATCTTGGTCAGGCCGACCGCGATCGTGCGGAGCTGGCCGGAGGTCTCCACCAGGGCGTCGCGGGCGCCCTGGGCCTCGAAGTGGTTGCGCGCCTCGGTCAGGGGCAGTCCGGTGGTGCGGGCGACCTCGGCGATCACCGCCGCCGAGAACCCGGGCGGGGTGTTGATCCCGGTGCCCACCGCGGTGCCGCCCAGCGGCAGCTCCGCCAGGCGCGGCAGCGACGCGCGCAGCCGCTCCACCCCGTACCGCACCTGCGCCGCGTAGCCGCCGAACTCCTGGCCGAGCGTGACGGGCGTGGCGTCCATCAGGTGGGTGCGGCCGGCCTTGACGACCTCGGCGAACTCCTCGGCCTTGCGCTCCAGCGCCCCGGCCAGGTGCTCCAGCGCCGGGACCAGGTCCTCGGTGACGGCCGCGGTGGCCGCGATGTGGATGGAGGAGGGGAAGACGTCGTTGGAGGACTGGCTGGCGTTGACGTGGTCGTTGGGGTGGACGGGCGCGCCCAGCCGCTCGCTCGCGAGCGTGGCGACGACCTCGTTGGCGTTCATGTTGGAGGAGGTGCCGGAGCCGGTCTGGAAGACGTCCACGGGGAAGTGGTCGTCCCAGCGGCCCTCGGCCACCTCGGCGGCGGCCTCGGCGATCGCCCGCGCCAGGTCGGCGTCCAGGACGCCCAGCTCCGCGTTGACCCTGGCCGCCGCCTCCTTGATCCGGGCCAGCGCCTGGATGTGCGCGCGCTCCAGGCGCCGGCCCGAGATCGGGAAGTTCTCCACGGCGCGCTGGGTCTGCGCCCGCCACTTGGCGTGCGCGGGGACCCGCACCTCGCCCATGGAGTCGCGTTCGATCCGGTGGTCGGCGTGTTCCTCGTTCGTCCCGGTCATGGGGACGAATCTACGCCGTGGGGGGCGTCAGCTCCCCGGACGCACCGGGATGGAGGTGACGAACGGCCGGGCCGGGCCGGGGTCGGTGAAGAAGTCGTTGCCCTTGTCGTCGACGACGATGAAGGCCGGGAAGTCCTCCACCTCGATCCGCCAGACCGCCTCCATGCCCAGTTCCTCGTACTCCAGGACCTCCACCTTCTTGATGCAGTCCTGGGCCAGGCGCGCGGCCGGGCCGCCGATGGAGCCCAGGTAGAAGCCGCCGTGCTTGGCGCAGGCCTCGGTGACCTGCCGGGACCGGTTGCCCTTGGCCAGCATCACGAAGGAGCCGCCCGCCGCCTGGAACTGCTCGACGTAGGCGTCCATGCGGCCCGCGGTGGTCGGGCCGAAGGAGCCCGACGCGTACCCCTCGGGGGTCTTGGCCGGGCCCGCGTAGTAGACGGCGTGGTCGCGCAGGTACTGCGGCATCTCCTCGCCCGCGTCCAGCCGCTCCTTGATCTTGGCGTGGGCGATGTCGCGGGCGACGACCAGCGGGCCGGTCAGCGACAGGCGGGTCTTGACCGGGTACTTGGTCAGCTCGGCCCGGATCTCGTCCATCGGCCGGTTGAGGTCGACGCGCACCACCTCGGAGTCGAGGTCGGCGTCGGTGGTGTCGGGCAGGAAGCGCGCCGGGTCCTTCTCCAGCCGCTCCAGGAAGACGCCCTCGGCGGTGATCTTCGCCAGGGCCTGGCGGTCGGCGGAGCAGGAGACGGCGATGGCCACCGGGCAGGAGGCGCCGTGGCGGGGCAGCCGGACGACGCGCACGTCGTGGCAGAAGTACTTGCCGCCGAACTGGGCCCCGATGCCGAGCTTCTGGGTCAGCTCGAAGACCTTCTCCTCCAGCTCCAGGTCGCGGAAACCGTGGCCGGTCGGGGAGCCGGAGGTCGGCAGGGAGTCCAGGTAGTGCGCGGAGGCGTACTTGGCGGTCTTGAGCGCGTACTCGGCCGAGGTGCCGCCGACGACGATCGCCAGGTGGTACGGGGGGCAGGCCGCCGTGCCCAGCGAACGGATCTTCTCCTCCAGGAAGCGCATCATGGACGCCTCGTTCAGGACGGCCTTGGTCTCCTGGTAGAGGAAGGACTTGTTGGCGCTGCCGCCGCCCTTGGCCATGAAGAGGAACTTGTAGGCGTCGCCGTCGGCGGCGTACAGCTCGATCTGCGCCGGGAGGTTGGTGCCGGTGTTCCTCTCCTCCCACATGGTCAGCGGGGCCATCTGGGAGTAGCGGAGGTTGAGCCGGGTGTAGGCGTCGTGGATGCCGTGCGAGAGGGCCTCCTCGTCACCGCCCCGCGTCAGCACGTTCTGGCCGCGCTTGCCCATCACGATCGCGGTGCCGGTGTCCTGGCACATCGGCAGGACGCCGGCGGCGGCGATGTTGGCGTTCTTCAGCAGGTCCAGCGCGACGAAGCGGTCGTTGGGAGAGGCCTCGGGATCGTCCAGGATGCGGCGGAGCTGGGCCAGGTGCGCGGGGCGCAGGTAGTGGGAGATGTCGTGCATCGCCTCGGCCGCGAGCGTGCGCAGCGCCTCCGGCTCGACGGTCAGGAAGGTGCGCCCGCCGGCCTCGACCGTGCCGACGCCCTCGGAGGTGACCAGGCGGTACGGCGTCTCGTCGGCGCCGAGGGGCAGCAGGTCCGTGTAGGCGAACTCGGGGGCGCTCGGGCGGGGGTCGGCAGGCATGGGGCGTCTCTTCCTCTCGTTTGCGGCGCATCACAGGGTATGACCCCCCGTGCCCGGCCCGGGTGTGAGGTACGGCTCAGCCGGCGGTCCGGTCCGCGCCCGCCGCACCCCCTGGTCGCGATGTATCGCGTTCGCTAGGCTGGGTGTGTGAATGACGACACATCCCTGCGCAAGCAGTCCGCCGGCGCACCCGCGGAGCACTCCCCTGCGGGTGCCGTCGCCGGGGCCGACGTGCGCGCCTCGGACGCCGACCGCGACCGGGTCGCGGAGATCCTCCGCGAGGCGCTCGCGGAGGGGCGGCTGGACACCGACGAGCACGCCGAGCGGATCGACGCGGCCTACCGGGCCAGGACGATCGGCGAACTGCGCCCCCTCGTCCGCGACCTGCCGCCGGCGCGGCGGGAGCCGGGGGACGCCTTCACGCGTCCCGCCCCGGCGCCGCGGTCCGCCGCGCCGCACTCCTCGCCGGGTGCGGCCGGGGAGAACCTGGTGGCGATCTTCAGCGGTGCCACGCGCCGGGGCCGCTGGCGGGTGGGCGGCAGGCTCAACGCCTTCGCGCTCTTCGGCGGGGTGGAGATCGACCTGAGCGAGGCCCTGTTCGAGCAGCGGGAGGTCGTCGTCAACGCCACGGCGATCTTCGGCGGGGTGGAGATCAGGGTCCCGGAGAACGTCACCCTGCGCGGCTCGGGCACCGGGATCATGGGCGGTTACGACGTGGTGTCCGCGGAGTCCGACGACCCGGAGGCGCCGGTGGTCGTGGTGCGCGGCGCGGCGGTCTTCGGCGGCGTCGAGGCCAGGCCCCGCAAGGGCAGGCGCCTCAAGAACCTGCGGGGCTGACGGCCCCTCCCGTCCGCCGGGGGCAGGACCGCGCGGCGGCACGCCCCGGGCGCGCACGGCGCCGCCCGTACGGCCCCCGGCTCGGGGCGTACGGGCGGCGTGCGGCGGTTCCCGCCCGGTGCCGGCGCGGGCGGTCACTCCGTGCGCAGGCCGTCCGGGCGCATCATCCGCCACAGCGGCGGCAGGCTGAGGAGGGTCACCAGGGCGATCACGGCCGCGCCGGTGCCCGTCGTGGCGGCCAGTCCCGTCCAGTCGACCGAGAACGGCTCGGAGGTCATCGCCAGCAGGACCGCGCCCAGGCCGACCCCGCCGGCCGCCGCCAGCATCAGTCCCAGCACCACGGGCACCGCCGTCTGCCACAGCACCGACCAGGCCAGGGTCGAGCGGCGGGTGCCGAAGGCG
Organism: Streptomyces desertarenae; assembly: GCF_042681365.1. Classification (NCBI taxonomy): domain Bacteria; kingdom Bacillati; phylum Actinomycetota; class Actinomycetes; order Kitasatosporales; family Streptomycetaceae; genus Streptomyces; species Streptomyces desertarenae. The sequence continues at coordinate 36,706 of NZ_JBHUFU010000024.1, forward strand.
ACCAGCACCGACAGCAGCCTCCTGCGCTCGCGCAGCTGCTCCAGGGTGGAGACGACCATGCTGGCCCCGATCAGCAGCAGCACTCCGGCGGCGCCCGCGTACAGGGCGCGCTGGATGAGCACGAACTCCCGGGCGCGGTTGTCGCCCTGCAGCTCCAGCACGCTGACGCCGGGGGAACCGGCCTGCGCGGCGTTGCGGACGTACTCCCGGGCGTCGGGCACCGAGAAGTCGATGCGCACCATCACCTCGACGCGCGCGTCCGTCAGGCGGGAGACGTCGAGCGCCGCGGGGGTGGCCAGGATGCCGTCGACCACCATCCCCGTGGGGCTGGTCCTGCCCTCGACCTCGCGGGCGCCGGCGGGGACCGTCCACGGGTCGGGCTCGCCCCTCTGCACGGGCTCGTCACTCCCCCGCACGTACACCGGGGTGTTCAGGTCCAGCCGCGCGCCCGGACGGGCCCCGGTCTCCCCCTCCTCGTACGAGGAGGGCACCACGAAGGTGTCCCCGTCCTCGCAGTCGCCGACCCGTGCCAGCTCGGCCAGGGTGGCGCAGTCGGCCACGGTGAGGGACGTGTAGCTGTCGTCCTCCGCCCCCTTGCCGTACTCCGGGACGTAGGTGCTCGTCACGCCCAGCACCCCGCGCGCCCCCCGGGACCCGCCGACCCGCCGGGTCAGTTCGCGGGCCCCCTCGCCGTCGCCGGCGTCGGCCGAGACCACCATCTGGGCGCGGGAGGGATCCTGGCCGGTGTCCAGGGTGTAGGACTCGCCGGCCGAGGCGAAGAGCATCTGGACGCCGATGGCCCCGGCGACGGCGATGGTGATGCCGCCGACCGCCCGGGCCGCCGACCCGCTGTCGAGCTGGAGGCGGCGGACGGCGAGCTGGAGGGGGAGCGGTCCGCCCCGCAGCCCTCCGACGGTCCGCTCGATCAGCCAGGGCAGCACGACGGTGGTGCCGATCAGCAGGAGCACGAGCCCCGTGGCGATCCGGTAGGCCTCGATCGAGGTCTGGCCGCTGTCGATCCCGCCGAAGGCCGGGACCAGCAGCAGCAGCCCGACGGCCGGCACCAGCAGCCGCCACCACAGCCGGCGCGGGCGGCCCCCGGAGCCGCGCACCACGCCCAGCGGCTCGATGGCGACCCCGCGCAGCGCGAACAGGGTGACGACCACGGCGGAGGCGGGCACGGCCAGGACGATCAACCCGGCCAGCAGGGCGCTGGGCCGTACGTCGGACGGGAAGACGCTGAGGTCGAAGAGCGTGACCTCGCCGATCAGCTCACGGGCCGGGAAGAACAGCGCGGCGCCCACGACCAGTCCGAGCAGGGCGCCGACGAGGGACTCCCCGGCGGCGATGCGCCGCACCATGCGGCTGTCGGCCCCCACCAGCCGCAGGGCGGCGAGCCGGCGGTCGCGGCGTTCGCCGCCGAGGCGCACCGCGGTGGCGACGAACACCCCGACCGGGAGCAGCAGCACCACGCAGGTGACGACCACCAGCAGCAACAGCACCGCGTCCAGGGGCTCCGGCTCCCCGGCCCCCTTGAAGCCGTCGATGCGGTAGGAGAAGCCGTCGTCCTCCGACATCCGGTCGGAGCCCGCCAGGAAGGTGAGTTCGTCCGGACCGAGCAGCCCCTCGTCCCCGATGGTGCCGACGATCCGCTGGGACAGCCGCTCCCTGAGGAGCTCCCCCTCGGAGGAGGCGAGCAGTTCCTTCAGGGCCGGGGAGACGAGCATCTCGCCGGGGCCGGGCGCCTTCTCCACGCCCGGGGGCAGCGGCGGGCGGTCGCCGTCGGGCCGGAGGTACCGGCCGCGGATGTCCTCGTCGCGGAACTCGGTGTCGGAGTGCCCGTACAGGGCGGTGCGGTCGGAGGGCTCGACCGGCTGGGAGAAGCCGAGGTTCTCCCGGGCGTCGGCGCGGACGTCGCGGGCGGCGATCATGGTGGGCACGGAGGCGGCGATCATCAGCACGGCCACACCGAGGCCGACGCCGATCGCGGTGAGCACGGTGCGGGTCCAGCCCTCGCGTCCGCCGGAGAGCGCGAAGCGGGCGCCCATGGCCAGGTCGGCCGCCCAGCGGGCCGCTCCCGTGGGGCCGGTGGAGGCGGGCGGCGCGGGGGGCCCGGTGGCCGGGGCGGGTGTCCTCGCCCTGGAGTCGAGTGCGCTCATACCGCGCCCGCCAGGTCCCGCACCCGGCCGTCGCGGACGACGATTTCACGGTCGGAGTAGGCCGCGACGCGGGCCTCGTGGGTGACCAGCACCACGGCGGCGCGGGTGTCCCGGGCGGCGTCGGTGAGCAGCTGCATCACCCGCTCGCCGTTGAGGGAGTCCAGCGCGCCGGTGGGCTCGTCGGCGAAGACCACCCGGGGGCCGGCGACCAGGGCGCGGGCGACCGCGACGCGCTGGCCCTGGCCGCCCGACACCTGGCCGGGGCGGTGGTGGCGCACGTCGTCGACCTCCAGCCGCTCCAGCCAGCCGGCGGCCTGCCGCTCGGCCTCCTTCCGCCCCACGCCGGTCAGGCGCAGGGGGAGGGCGACGTTCTCCGCGCAGGTCAGTTCGGGGACGAGCTGGCCGAACTGGAAGATGAAGCCGAACTCCGAGCGCCGCAGGGCGCTGCGCTCGGCGTCGGACATGGCCGACAGCTCGCGGCCGCGGTAGCGGACGGTGCCGGAGTCGGGGCGGACGATGCCGGCCAGGCAGTGCAGCAGGGTGGACTTGCCGGAGCCGGAGGGGCCCATCACGGCGACGACCTCGCCGGGGTGGACGGAGAAGTCCGCGCCGTCCAGGGCGGGGGTGGGGCCGTAGGACTTGCGCAGGTCCCTGGCACCGAGCAGTGGTTCGGCGGCGGTCATCGGCGTACCTCCCGGGCGAGTTGGTCCAGACGCGCGGCCGTCAGCTCCAGCCAGCGCAGGTCGGCTTCGAGGTGGAAGAGGGCGTGGTCGCAGATGAGCTGGTCCGCGAGGTCGCCGCTCCTCTTGCGCTGGGTCAGCTCCCGCATCAGCCGCAGGTGCTCGGTGCGCTGGATATCCAGCAGTTCGGCGGCGTCGCGGCCGGTCAGCAGCGCCAGGACGACCTTGGTGTAGAGGGTGGACTGCAGGTACGGCTCGGGCCTCTCGGGGCGGCCGAGCCAGTCGGCGACGTCGGTGACCCCGGCGTCGGTGATCGCGTAGCGCTTGCGTTCGGGGCCTTCACCGGGTTCGACGCCCTCGACCTCCACCAGGCCGTTCTTCAGGAGCCTGGACATGGTCGAGTAGACCTGCCCGTAGTGCAGGGGGCGGTCGTGGCCGAAGCGCTCATCGAAGGCGCGCTTGAGGTCGTATCCGTGACGGGGTCCGGTCTCCAGGAGCCCGAGCAGGGTGTGGCCGATGGACATGCCGAGGACTGTACACCATGCGTATACACGTGATGTATACGCAGTGCGGATACCGGTGTTCTCGCAGCTCGACGCGGTTTTCCCCGCTGCGGCGGGAAAGGGCGGGGGCGCCGGAGAGGGTCGTACCGCCCCTCTCCGGCGCCCCCGCCCCTCACTCCCGCGGGCCGCCCGGCGGGTCCTCCCGCGAGCGCGGCGGGCGGCCCCGGCGCGGGAGGGGGCGCGCGTCGCGCGGCATGCGTCCGGCCTCGGTCAGGGCCCTGCGCAGCAGGTAGTCGATCTGGGCGTTGGTGCTGCGCAGTTCGTCGGCCGCCCACCCGGCGAGCGCGTCGTGGACCGCCGGGTCCAGGCGCAGCAGCACCTGCTTGCGCTCGCGCCGGCGCGGCCGCTCCGCCCCCGGCTCCGCGCCCGCGCCCTCGGGGGGCCGTCCTCCGCGCTCCGCCCCGCCGGTCACTGGTAGAGCGACCCCGCGTTGAGGACCGGCTGGGGCGACCGGTCACCGCAGAGCACCACCAGCAGGTTGCTGACCATGGCGGCCTTGCGCTCCTCGTCCAGCTCGACGAAGTCCTGCGCGGCGATCCGGGCCACGGCGTCCTCGACCATCCCGCAGGCGCCGTCCACGATCGTCCGGCGCGCCGCGACCACCGCGCCCGCCTGCTGCCGCTGGAGCATCGCGGCGGCGATCTCGGGGGCGTACGCCAGGTGTGTGAAGCGCGACTCGATGATCCGCACGCCCGCCGCCCGCACCCGCGCGGTCAGCTCGACGGCGAGCTTCTCGGTGATCTCCTCGGCGTTGCCGCGCAGCGACAGGCCGCCCTCGTCGTGGGCGTCGTAGGGGTACTCGATGGCGATGTGCCGCACCGCGGCCTCGGTCTGCGTGGAGACGAACTCCAGGAAGTCGTCCACCTCGAAGGTGGCCTGGGCGGTGTCCTCGACCTGCCAGACGACGACCGCGGCCAGCTCGACCGGGTTGCCGTAGGCGTCGTTGACCTTGAGCACGGCCGTCTCGTGGTTGCGGACCCGGGTGGAGATCTTCTTCCGGGTCGTCAGGGGGTTGACCCAGCGCAGGCCGTCCTCGCGCACCGTCCCGGTGTAGCGGCCGAAGAGCTGGACGACCCGGGCCTCGCCCGGCGCCACCATGTTGAGCCCGGCCATCGCGAAGACCGAGCCGATGACCAGGAGCACCCCGACCACCACCAGAGCGGCCCCCGCGGCGCCCGATTCGCCGGAGAGGAGTCCGGCTCCGCCGACGGCGCTCGCGCCGCCGGCCAGCAGGCCGATCAGCCCCAGCAGCAGGGCGAGCACGCCGGAGACGGAGTAGGCGGGCTTCTCCGTGACGTGCGGCACGGGCATCTCGGGGAGGTCCCGGGCGGTGGGTGCGGTGTCGGCGGGCATGTCGGTTCCCCGTCTTTCTCGTTGACTCTCTAGCAAAGTGATATCACTTTAACCCGGAGGGCCCCGCCGCGTAAGCCCCTCGGCGGGGAGACCGGCAGACGACCGGGGCCCCGCCGTGCGGCGGGGCCCCGGAGGGATTCGGTGCGGGGGCGGCGGAGCGCCGGGCGGCCTACCGGTCCGGGGCCTCCGGCCCGTCGCCCGACACCCCGTTGCCCGACTTTCCGTTGCCCTGCTTGCCGTTGCCCGGCGCCGGCCGCTCCGCTCCGGCCGCCGCCTGCCCCGCCGTCACCTGTCCGGACGGTGCCGGCGCGGCGCCCGTGGCGCCGTGGGGCCCGCCCCCGCCGTGCAGCGCCCTCTCCCGCGCGTACGCCTTCAGATAGCAGACGACGGTGTTGAGCACCGCCACCACCGGCACCGCCGTCACCGCGCCGGGGATGCCCGCCAGGAGGCTGCCGCCGGTCACCGCCAGCACCACGCCCAGCGGGTGCACCTGCACCAGCCGGCCGAGGATGAACGGCTGGAGCACATGGCCCTCCAACTGCTGCACGGCCAGGACGACCGCCAGGACGAGCAGCGCGGAGACCACGCCGTTGGCCACGAAGGCGACGATGACCGCCAGCGTCCCGGAGGCGAAGGCGCCGACGATCGGGATGAAGGAGAACAGGAAGATGAACACGGCCAGCGGCACGGCCATCGGCACGTCCAGGAAGTAGATGCCGATGCCGATGAAGAAGGCGTCGATGAACGCCACGATGACCGTGCCGCGCACATAGCCGGTGAGCGTCGTCCACGCCCGCGGCCCCGCGCCCGCGATCGCGTCGCGCGCCGCCGCGGGCACGAAGTTCAGCGACCAGTTCCACACCCGCCGGCCGTCGTAGAGCAGGAAGATCGTCACGAAGAGGGCCAGCACCGCGCCGGAGAGGAACTCCATCACCACCGTCACGCCCTGCAGGCCCGCGCTGGTGATCTCCTGGCTGTTGCTGCCGAGCCAGTCGTTCAGGCTGTCGGCGATGTTGTTGATCTGCTCTTCGGTGACGTGGAAGGGGCTGTTGAGGAGCCAGGTCTTCAGCTCCTCGATGCCGTCCTGGACCTGCTTGGTGAGGTCGTCGAGGTTCTCCATCACCTGCCAGACCACGAACCAGCCCACCAGGCCCAGCATCGCCACGCCGGCGACGAACGTGATCGTGGTGGCCGGGCCGCGCGCTATCCCCAGCCGCCTCAGCCGGGCGACCGTCGGCTGGAGCAGCGCGGTGAGCAGCAGGCCGACGGTGAAGGCCAGGACCAGCAGGCTGACCGCGCTGATCACCTCGATGAGGACGTAGATGACCCCGGCCAGGACCAGCAGGCGCCACCCCACCTCGGCGGCCACGCGCACCCCCCACGGCACCACGGCGGCGGGCGGGGGCGGGCCGGGGCTCCCGGCGAGCGGGGCGGGGGGCGGCGGGGGCGGCAGGGGCGGCCCGAGGCCGTCGGTGGTGTCCTCCGCCGCACGCGCCCGCCGCTCGGTCAGCCGGGCGGTTGCGCGCGACACGCTGTCCTTCAGGTCCCGAAGTCTCGACATGCCGCTTCCTTCGCCCCCCTGTGTCCTGTACCGGCCGCTCCGTCGCGGCTCGGCCCGATCCGCCCGGCACGTGTCACCGCGCCGGGCACCCCATCAGAGGACGACGGTACCGGGATAAAGGTTTGCTCCCCGTGCGGCACGCCAAACCCCCCGCCCGTGGGGCGGGGGGTCGCCGGAATCGGCGGCGGCTCAGTACCAGTGGTTGGCCTGCCAGAACTGCCAGGCACCGCAGGGGCTGCCGTACCTGTCGTTCATGTAGTTCAGGCCCCACTTGATCTGGGTGGCGGGATTGGTCCGCCAGTCGGCCCCGGCCGAGGCCATCTTCGAGCCGGGCAGGGCCTGGACGAGGCCGTACGCGCCCGAGGAGGGGTTCTGCGCCCGGTAGTTCCAGCCGCTCTCGCGCTCGACGATGCTGGAGAAGCACTGGAACTGGCCGGCGCCCACGATCTGCTGGGCCATCGCCTTGACCTCGGCGATGGTGTAGGAGCTCTGCACCGCGAAGTCGGTGCGCTCCGCGGAACGGCTGGCGGCCTGCTGCCGGGCCTTCTCGCGCTTCTCCGCCTCTTCGGCGGCCTTCTTCTCGGCCGCCTCCCTCTTGGCCTTGGCGTCCGCGGCGGCCTGCTTGCGGGCGGCCTCCTCGGCGGCCTTCCTCGCCGCGGCGTCCGCGGCGGCGGCGGCGTTGTCCGCCTGCTGTGTGAGGGAAGCGGTCTGGGCCTGCTGACCTGCGGGGATCTCCGCCAGAAGTGTCGCGTCGGCGGCAGTGACCTCGACCGGCTCGGCCGTGCCCTGCTCACTGCCCGACGCCACACCGACGACGGCGCCCACGGTGGTGACCGCGGTGGCGGACGCCACCGCGAACCCCCGGACCGAAATCCGAGTCACACGGTTTCCTTCCACAATGCCCGTTTAGGTGACCTCACGGGCGCAATCGTGCCCCTGACACGGGCCTCCCCTCGTGGTGGTCACGGGAGGCACTGGCCCGGCCGGTCCCCCATCCGGGGGCCCGCGTGGTTCTTCGGGCGGCATACGGCGCGCTGCTGTTGACTTGTGGGGGCCGCACCGGGTGGTGCGGTCGATGCCTGGATGCCGTATGCGGGGCCTGACAGAACCCACACCCTGCCGGAACCGGTTCGGCCGATGCAATTCCGTGACACGTGGGATACCTCACACCGCGTTTGCGGTTTCGGCCGGAAGGAAAAGGGCGCGCGAACGGCCCCGCACGGCTAGGCTGCTGGGCTTCGCCGGGCGGGGCCGTCCGTCAACCGGTTTAAATCCGGCCCTCCTCCAGCATTTCGGTCACCAGCGCCGCGATCGGCGACCGCTCCGAGCGGGTGAGGGTGATGTGCGCGAACAGCGGATGCCCCTTCAGCCTCTCCACCACCGCGGCCACCCCGTCGTACCGGCCCACCCTCAGGTTGTCGCGCTGGGCGACGTCGTGGGTGAGGACGACCCGGGAGTCCTGGCCGATCCGGGAGAGCACCGTCAGCAGGACGTTCCGCTCCAGGGACTGGGCCTCGTCGACGATCACGAAGGCGTCGTGCAGGGAGCGGCCGCGGATGTGGGTGAGCGGCAGCACCTCCAGCATGCCCCGGGCCACGACCTCCTCGACCACCTCACGCGTCGTCACCGCCGAGAGGGTGTCGAAGACCGCCTGCGCCCAGGGGTTCATCTTCTCGTCGGCGGTGCCGGGCAGGTACCCCAGGTCCTGGCCGCCGACCGCGTACAGCGGCCGGAACACCATCACCTTGCGGTGCTGTCTTCTCTCCAGCACCGCCTCCAGGCCCGCGCACAGCGCCAGGGCCGACTTGCCGGTGCCGGCCCGGCCGCCCAGGGAGACGATGCCGACCTCCGGGTCCAGCAGCAGGTCCAGCGCCACGCGCTGCTCGGCGCTGCGCCCGTGGATGCCGAACGCCTCGCGGTCCCCCCGCACGAGCCTGATCCGCCCCTCGGCCGTCACCCGGCCCAGCGCGCTGCCGCGCTCCGAGTGGATCACCAGTCCGGTGTGCACCGGCAGTTCGGCGGCCTCGGGCACGTACGCGCTCTCGGCGGCGAACAGTTCGTCCACCTCCTCGCCGGCCAGGGTCAGCTCGGTCATCCCCGTCCAGCCGGACTCGGTGACCGCCAGCTCGGCCCGGTACTCCTCGGCCAGCAGCCCGACCGACGAGGCCTTGATGCGCAGCGGCAGGTCCTTGGAGACGACCGTGACGTCGTACCCCTCCGCCTGGAGGTTCCGGGCCACCGCCAGGATGCGCGAGTCGTTGTCGACCGGCCTGCCGTGGTCGCCGCGCATGGTGGAGGGGAGGACGGCCGGGTCGGAGTGGTTGAGCTCGACCCTGAGCGTGCCGCCCAGCTCGCCGATCGGGATCGGTGCGTCCAGCCGCCCGTGCAGTACGCGGTACTCGTCCAGTCGCCGCAGAGCCTGACGGGCGAAGTAGCCCAGCTCCGGATGGTGGCGCTTGGCCTCCAGCTCCGTGACCACGACCACCGGGAGCACGACCTCGTGCTCGTCGAAGCGGGTCAGGGCCGCCGGGTCGGCGAGCAGGACGCTGGTGTCGATGACGTAGGTGCGCCGGTCGTCACGGCGCTTAGTGCTGGTCACCACGGATGGACGTACCCCCTCGGAAGAGTTCGGGGTGCGACGGCGTCGCGGGGATGAGGCCGGGCTCCGGCCCCCTGCACGGGGCCGGGCACCGGCCCTCCGCGTCCTCCGTGCGGGCCGCACGGTCGTCCGTGGTGTGCAAAGGGCCTCCCGGGGCCGCCTCCCTGTCCCGGGAGCCGGCCTGGAGGGGGTATTCCCTGTCCGCGCCGCCACCATGCAACGGCATATGCCGACAGTGCGGCGAACGGCTGGTGACCGGTGCGGAAAGGGGACGCGGACCTGCCGGGACGGCGCCCCGGGACACTCGGGCGCCCGGGGCCCGGGGGCGGTCCCGGACCCCGGCGCCGGGGCGTCAGGTGCCGTAGCGGCGGTGGCGGGCCGCGTAGTCCCGCAGCGCGCGCAGGAAGTCCACCTTCCGGAAGGCGGGCCAGAAGACCTCGCAGAAGTAGTACTCGGAGTGGGCGCTCTGCCAGAGCATGAAGCCGGACAGCCGCTGCTCCCCGCTGGTGCGGATCACCAGGTCCGGGTCGGGCTGCCCCCGGGTGTACAGGTGTTCGGCGATGTCCTCGACCTCGAGTTCCTCCGCCAGCCGCTCCAGCGTCATGCCCCGTGCCGCCCGGTCGGCCAGCAGGGAGCGCACCGCGTCCACGATCTCCTGCCGGCCGCCGTAGCCGACGGCGACGTTGACGAGTATCCCCGTGTTGCCCCGGGTGGTCTCCTCGGCCTCCTTCAGCACCCGCTGGGTGTGGTCCGGCAGCAGGTCCGGGGTGCCCACGTGGTGCACACGCCAGCGCCCGTCCGCGGCCAGGTCCCGCACGGCGTCCTCGATGATGCCCAGCAGCGGCCTGAGCTCCTCGGGGGGCCGGCTGAGGTTGTCGGTGGAGAGCAGCCACAGGGTGACGACCTCGACGTCCGTCTCGGCGCACCAGCCCAGCAGCTCGCGGATCTTCTCCGCCCCGGCCTGGTGGCCCTGCTCGGTGGTGCCGCCGGAGGCCCGTGCCCAGCGGCGGTTGCCGTCGAGGATGACGCCGATGTGCTTGGGCACCTGGTCGTGGTCGAGGCGGCCCTCCACCCGGTGGGCGTAGAGCCTGTAGACCAGCCGGCGCAGCCACCGGGGATACCGGGTCCGTCCCCGGGAAGATTGCAGCATCGGTTTGTCAGCCCTCCATGCCGGCCCGAACGCCAGTTCTGTCCGGTCGGTCCCCGGCCGCTCCTCCTCCCGGCTCCCGGGAACGGCTCGGCAGCCCGCCGACGGGGCGGGACGACGCGTCGCTGTGGGAGGCCCGGTTCCCTTCCGGGCGCCGGATCCCGGAACAGGTCCGGGCTCGGGGCAGGGGAGGCCGCGGCCGGCGGGGACCCGGCCGGACAGGCCATAGGCACCTTACTGCGCATCCGCACGGACGCACGAACCGGGAACGTCACAGAACGGCGATAAAGAACGGTGGTAGGCAGGGCCCATGAACGACGCTTCCCCGCGCCTCCCCGGCGGATCCCGCCACGACGACGCCATGCCCTACCGCCGCACCGGCCGCAGCGGGCTGCGGCTCCCGGCGATCTCGCTGGGCCTGTGGCACAACTTCGGCGACGACCGCACGCCTCGGACCCGGCGGGCGATCCTGCGCCGCGCCTTCGACCTGGGCATCACCCACTTCGACCTGGCCAACAACTACGGCCCGCCGCCCGGGGCCGCCGAGGAGTACTTCGGCCGGATCCTCGCGACCGACTTCCGCGGCCACCGCGACGAGCTGGTCCTGTCCACCAAGGCGGGCTACCTGATGCACCCCGGGCCGTACGGCGAGTGGGGCTCGCGCAAGTACCTGCTCTCCTCGCTGGACGCCTCGCTGAGGCGGATGGGCCTGGAGTACGTCGACGTCTTCTACTCGCACCGCTTCGACCCGGGCACCCCGCTGGAGGAGACCATGGGCGCCCTGGCGTCCGCCGTCCACCAGGGCAAGGCCCTGTACGCGGGCGTCTCCTCCTACAGCGCGCGCCGCACCCGCGAGGCGGCGCGGATCCTGCGCGGCATGGGGGTGCGGCCGCTGATCCACCAGCCGTCCTACTCGATGATCAACCGCTGGATCGAGGACGACGGCCTGCTGGACGCGCTGGAGGAGGAGGGCATGGGCTGCATCGCCTTCGCCCCGCTGGCGCAGGGCCTGCTCACCGGCAAGTACCTGGACGGCGTCCCGGAGGGCTCCCGCGCCGCCCGGGGCTCCTCCCTGGACCCGGGCCTGCTGACGGACGAGGTGGTGGGCCGGCTGCGCGGTCTGTCCGCCATCGCCGAGCGCCGCGGCCAGACCCTGGCGCAGCTCGCGCTGAACTGGGTGCTGCGGGACCCGCGGATGACGTCGGCGCTGATCGGCGCGAGCAGCGTGGCACAGCTGGAGTCCAACGTGGCGGCGCTGCGGGCCCCGGAGCTGACGGCCGGGGAGCTGGCGGAGATCGACACCCACGCGGTCACGGCGCCCGGCGCCAACCTGTGGGCCCTCAGCAGCGAGAGCTGAGGCACCGCCCCGGCCCGCTCTCCGCCGCGGGGCGGGGCGGAACGTGAAGCGGGCCGGTCCGTGGGGGGGATACGGACCGGCCCGAGGGGGGGACCTCCACCATAGCCCCCCGGGGCGGCCCGGGGGCGCAGCAGCGGGCCGGTTCACACGGTCAGCCCTCCCAGCAGCAGCCCCACCAGGGCCCCCGCCGCCATGAACGGCCCGAACGGCAGGGCGTCCTTCCGGCCCGCCCTCCCCGCCGCGACCAGCGACATCCCGTACACCGCGCCCAGCGCGAAGCCCGCGAAGGCACCGGTCAGGAGCGCGCCCCAGCCGTACCACCCAAGGGCTACACCCAGCGGAACCGCCAGCTTGACGTCGCCCAGGCCCAGACCGCGCGGATTGGCCAGGAACAGCAGGCAGTAGAGCCCGCCCAGCGCCGGCCCGCCCAGCAGGGCCCGGGTCCAGCTGCCGGCCGCGCCGGGCAGCAGCGCGGCGATCCCGAGCAGCGCGGCGCCCGCCGCGGCCAGGGGCAGCGTCACGGCGTCCGGCAACCGGTGGACGGCGCGGTCCACGACGGCCAGCAGCACCGCGAACGGCGCCAGCAGCAGCCACACGGCCAGTTCCGGCCGGGCCCCGGCGGCCGCGGCGAGCAGCGCGCACGCCAGGGCCGTGGCCACGGCCGGTGCCGCGGCGCCGGGCCCGTACGCACCACCCCGTCCCCCGCTCCCCCCGCGCTCCGCGCCGGGGGCGCCCCGGGCCTCCCGCCGGTCCTGCGCGGCCCGCCCGTCCGGGGCGTCCCGCGCCGCGCACTCCGCGCACCGGGCGAGCCCCACCCACCCCGGCAGGGGGTGTCCGCCCGGGCACTGGGCACGCCACGGCTCCCCGTACGGCACGGCGAGCCGGTAGGCGGCACGGGGCACCAGCAGTCCCACGGCGGCGCCGTAGGCGGCTGCGGGAACGGCCAGGAGCAGGGAGAGCGAGGTGGGGCGCACGCCGTGAGCGTACGGGCGCCGGACGCGCGGGGCCCAGGCCCCCGGCCCGCCTGTGGAAAACCGCCCCCGGCCCGGGAGGAGGACGCCGTACGGGCGGTCGGCCCCCCGGGCGGCCTCCGGCCGTACGGGGGCGTCTGCTAGAACGGCCCCCGGGGAGCGGAAGGAGCGCCATGGTCCGGTGGCGGGACGGCAGAGGGACCCTGAGCGTCGTGGACGGCGCGTCCGGCGTCCCGCTGGAGATCGCCGCGTCCCCCCGCTCCCGGATGCGGGGCCTGCTGGGACGCGACGGCGTCGACGGGGCCCTGCTGCTGACCCCGGCGAGCAGCGTGCACACCTTCCGGATGCGCTTCGCCGTCGACGTCGCCTACCTGGACCGCAGTCTGCGCGTGCTGGCCGTGCGGACGATGCCGCCCGGCCGTCTGGGCGCCCCCCGGCCGCGCGCCCGCCACGTCCTGGAGGCGGAGGCGGGGGCCATGGCCCGCTGGGGGCTGCGGCCGGGGGCGCGGCTCACGGTCGGGGTCTGAGGGCCGGGCCCGCCCCCCGGTCACCCGCCGCGCGGGAAGGAGACCTCGACGCGGCGGTTCTTCCTGCGTCCCTCCTCCGTGGAGTTGTCGGCGATCGGGTAGTCCTCGCTGTAGCCGCGGATGTTGAAGGTGACGTCGGCGGAGAGCTCCTCCAGCAGCTGCCGGTGGACGGCTTCGGCGCGCTGTTTGGAGAGCTTGGTGCCGTGCTCGTAGGAACCGAGGTTGTCGGTGAAGCCGAAGACGTTGACCTCCGCGGCGCCCTGCTTGTCGATCTCCGCGGCGATGTCCTCGATGCGCGCGTACGCCTCGCCGTTCAGCCGGGCGCTGTCCTTGCCGAAGAGCACCTCGGCCTGGAGCGTGAACTTGGTCTGGCTGTTGGAGTCCTCGCGCCTCTCGGCACCGCCCTGCTCCTCGACGATGGAGCGGATGTCGAGGACCTTGGGCTCCTTGAGGGTCGCCCCGTCCCTCATCATCAGGCCGGGCGCGTTCTGGTCCACCTCCACCGGCGGGGGCGGGGAGGGGACGAAGTCCGAGGGTGCGCTGGGGCCGGGCTCGGCGTGCGCGGTCCCCGCCCCCGTCGCCGTCAGGACCGAGACGGCCAGCAGGGCGCCGGCGCCCAGGGCCACGGTGCGGCGTGCGGCGGGGGTACGCGGTCGGTCGGTCATCGCTGCGCGCCCCTCACTTGTCGGTGATCCGGATGGTCGCGCTGCTCATGGTGGGAACCTGGAGGTCGACCTCGGTGGTGTCCGCGGGGGGCGCGGGGAACTGGGCGAAGAAGTCCGCGGTCTCACCGGCGCCCAGCCCGCCGGGGAACATGGTGCACAGGCAGTTGTTGTCGGTGTCGCGGAGGATGTAGTAGCGCTTCTTCCCCTTCTTGTCGACGAGCGTCATGCCGGCGACCGAGGCGCCCTTCCCCGTGAAGTCCAGGTCGCCTGCGGCCCAGTTGCGGAACACGTAGGTCTTGTCACCCGTGTTCTCGACCTTTCCCTTGACCGTGACGAATCCCGCCTGGTCCCGCACGGCCGAGTTCACGACGACGTTCACGCCGTCGGCACCGTTGATCGTCGCCAGAACCTCGTTCTCCTCGCCGCCGCCCTCGGAGTTGTTCCCGCCGCTCCTCTCTCCACCACCATCACCGGTCGACTGGGAGGAGGACGCGGCCTCCGGCTCCTTCTCGTCTCCCCCGCCGCACGCAGTCAGGGTGAAGGCCAGCGCCGCCGCCGTCGCCACGGCGACGGTGCCCCGCAACAGCTTCCCGATCTCGCGTGTGCCCATGAATCGCGCTTCCTCTGCTCGTCGTTCGCTCACCGGTCCGTCAGATGGACGGAGAACAGGTCTTCCGGATCGGGAAGGATGTCCGCGAGGCGGTCGGGGTCGATTTCGATGGGCTCGTCGATCCCCTCGCAGACCAGCTCGTGCCCCTTCTCGTCCTCCTTCTCCTCGTCGCCCTCCCTGCCCTCTTCCTCGCCTTCACCGCTTCCGGGCTCCTCGGTCTCCCCCTCGGTCTCCCTGATGCCGCACAGGGGCTCGATGACGGCCGTGGCGGCGGCCGTGGCGTGGCGGTTCTCCGTGCCGGGGATCAACGACTCGCCCACCGGCTTGGTGTTCCTGACCTCGACCCTGAAACCCGCCGGAGAGTACACCCGACGGCACTGGTCCCCCGTCAGCTCGGCGCCGTTCTTCCGCGCGAACTCCGCGGCCTCGCCGCAGGGCCCTCCCGCGCCACCCGGCAGGTTCCCGTCGAGCAGGTCCTCCCAGGCGTCCGGGTCGAAGAGCTCCAGCAGGTCGTCCCGCAGCCCGTCCCTGGCGTCCTGGGCCGCGGCCAGCGCGGCCGCGTCCGCCGCGCCCTGGGCGTCGTTGCGGCTCGCCGAGGCCATTCCCACCGCGAAGAAGGCGAACGCGAGGAAGAGCAGGCCCGCCACTGCCGCCACGTAGACGGGAAAGGCCTGCCCGGCGTCACGGTCCGCGCCTGTCACCGGGAGGTGATCTGCTCGATCTGTTCGGTGATCTCTCCCGAGATCGTGTCTCCGAAATTGGTGTTGAGCAGGACGATGATGATCGCCACGACCACCACGATGATGCCCATGTACTCGACCGCGGACTGGCCCTCGTCCCCGCGGCGCCGTACGGCCTCCATCGTGGTGTTCCGCCAGCCGAGCAGGCGGTTTCGGGTGGTGACGGCAGCCTTCAGCAGTTTGTCGCTCACGGTGTTCCCCTCCGGGTCCGGCCGGCCCTCCACCGGCCGACACGTACGATTCTGTGCCTCTGATGCCTTCCCCGTCACCGGTCTTCGTAGATCCGGTCACATCCGCGGCACGAGAAACGTACGCGGGGCCTCCCGGCCCGTTCCGAGGGCGCGTGGCCCGATACCGTTGCAGGCGCCGTCTTCCGCCCGTGGCCCGCGCGTTCACCGCCGGGTCACCCCCCGCCGCACCGTGCCCGGCCGGGCCGCGGCGGACCCGTCGCCACCCGTGGGGCGCACTCCGGCGGGGAACCGGCCGACGCGGCCCTTTGCCGTCTTCTCGCCGATGAGGCACAGGACCGCAGGACGGCGGCCGGCCGCGCCGGAGGCGTTCGCTCCCGTCACCCGCACCTCCCTGCCGCTCGGCCCGAACCGCTGCACCCGGGACACCCCGGACCCCTACCGACTGTGCCACAAGAAGTTGCGGTTGCGAAGGTATGTGCGCGTGGCATGGCACATTCAAGACCGCCCGCGGCTTCCGTGCCCACGCGGCAGTTGGGCCGTGATGGGCGGATTCCTCCTGTCCGCCCTGTGCGGATGCGCTCGTTTCCGGCAGGTCCTCCGGAAGGCCCGGTGCATCCGCATCCGGACGGCCGGGAAGCGTGTCGGCGGCCGTCCGGGGCCGGTGGGATCCGCCGTCCCGGCGCCGCGTGCGGCCGCGGCCGGTTGGCCGGAACCGGACTCCCGCGGCCGGCCGGAGCGGCACCGCGCCCCGCCCAGCCGCGCCACCCCGAAAACGACCCCGCTCTACTCCCCGGCGAAGGACCCGAAGTCGGTCCCGGAGCCGAGCAGCAGGCCGGCGCCCATCAGGATGATCGTGGCGGGCACCATGAAGGTGGTGACGACCATGGTGGCCTTGGGGATCGCCCTGGCGGCCCGGCGCCGCGCGTTCTGGGCGTCGGCGCGCCGCATGTCGTTCGCGATGGAGATCAGGGTCTCCACGATCGGCGCGCCCAGCTCCTCGCCCTGCTGGAGGGTGGTGACGAACATCGCCACCTGCTCGGAGTCGTTGCGCCTGCGCAGCTCGTCGAAGGCCTGCCGGCGGCTGACGCCCATGTCCATCTGGCGCAGGGTGATGCGCAGCTCGTCGGCCCAGGGGCCCTCGTACCGCTCGGCCACCCGCTCCAGGGCCTGGCGGAAGCCGAGTCCGGCGCTGACGACGACCGCGAGGACGTCCAGGAAGTCCGGGAGGGTGCGTTCGATGTCCTCCTTGCGCTGGCGGACGGCGACCCACAGGCCCACCTCCGCCCAGAAGAGCCCGAAAACGACCAGCAGCACGGCGACCACCGGCCGTCCGTCGGCCAGCATCACCAGCGCGCCGAAGAACCCCAGGAGGCCGTAGACGGCGCGGCGGGCGGCGTACCGGTCGATGGTCAGGCCGCCGGGGTTGCCGGCCATGCTGATCCGGCGGCGCTTGCGGTCCACCCGCTCCGGGCCCATCAGCCGCAGTACGACCGGGGCCCAGCGCATGCCGAGCCGGTCCACGGCCGAGCCGACGGCGCCGGTGCGGGTGGAACCGACCTCCAGGGCGACGGCCAGGTCGCCGGGGAGCCTGGTCTCGCTGCGGTACATGCGGGCGCCGGCGAAGATCCCGTACACGCTGAGCCCGAGGACGAGTGCGAGCAGCAGTCCCATGTCCTGTCCCCTCCTGTCTCCCCGGCCGTCTCAGACGTCGATCCGGGAGATGCGCCGGATGGCGACGAACCCCAGCACGTACAGCGCCACCGAGACGACCACCGCGACCTGGCCGGCGAAGCTGCCGGTGACCCGGTCCAGGGCGCCGGGTTCGATGGTGTCGATCAGCAGCATGGCGCCCAGCCCGATGGCCGGGACGGTGTAGGCGGTGACGTTCACTTGGGAGAGCTGGGTGCGCACCTCGCGCCGGGTCTCCTTGCGCTCCTCCAGGGTGCGGGTGAGGTTCTGCAGGGAGCTGACGACCGCGCCGCCCGCCCGGTTGGAGAGCACCAGGGTGGTGACCAGGACGACCAGTTCGCGCGAGGGCAGCCGTTCGGCGAGCTCGTTCAGGGCGTCGTCGATGGAGTGGCCGACGGCGAGCTGGGCGGCGACCCTGCCGATCTCGTCGCCGGCGGGGGCCTCCATCTCCTCGGCCGCCATGCTCAGCGCGGTGCGCAGGGCGAGCCCGGCGCGGGTGGCGTTGGCCAGCACCCGGGAGAGCTCCGGGAGCTGGGCGATGAACGCCTCGATGCGCCTGTTGCGCTGCCAGGTGAGGAAGGCGTTGGCGCTCCAGATCCCGGCGAGTCCGGCGATCGGGCCGAAGAAGGGGGCCAGCACGGAGGAGGCCAGCAGCCACAGGCCGGCCACCGCCGCCGTCATGGAGACGAGGAACTCGCCCGGGGTCAGGTCGAGTCCGGTGGCGGCGAGCTTCAGCTCGATCCTGCGGCCCACCGCCGTCCTCCGCAGCCTCCGGTCGACGCCGGCGAACCGGCGCCTGCGCCCGGCCGGTCCGGGCTGCCCGCTGTGCGAGAGCCGGTCGACCAGCGCCCGGTGCTGCGCCCTTCCGGAGGCGTAGGCGTGGATGCCCGCGACGGCGAGCACCCCGGCGAGCAGGGTGGCGCCGATCGTCGGCAGCGCGAGATTGTCCATGTCGGGCGGCTTCCTAGGTGGCTGCTCGGGTGGTCAGTTGGCTGTCGTCCCGCGCGACGCCGAAGGCGGGCGGCACGGGCTCTCCCTTAAGGTGGAGGCGCTCGGCCGTGCGGCGCGGCAGGGGCAGGTGGCGGAAGGCGCCGCGCACGGCGCCGTCCGCTCCCGCGGGCAGGGCCTCGAAGCGGCAGACGGTCGCGATGCGGTACTCCTCGCGCCCCCGGGAGTCCAGGACGGCGATCTCGCTGACGCGGCGCGATCCGTCGGGGTAGCGGCCGAGTTGGACGATGACGTCCAGGGAGCTGTTGATCTGGTCCCGCAGCGCCTCGAAGGGGACCTTCACCTCGGCCATCGAGGCGAGGGTCTGCAGACGCATCAGGGCGTCCTCGGCGCTGTTGGCGTGGACGGTGGCGAGCGAGCCGTCGTGGCCGGTGGACATGGCTTGGAGCATGTCGAGGGTCTCGCCGCCGCGGACCTCGCCGACGATGATGCGGTCGGGGCGCATGCGCAGGGAGTTGCGCACCAGGTCGCGGATGGTGATCCGGCCCTTGCCCTCGACGTTGGCGGGGCGGCTCTCCAGGCTGATGACGTGGCTCTGCTGGAGCTGGAGTTCGGCGGCGTCCTCGATGGTGATGATGCGCTCGCCGTCGGGGATCAGCCCGGACAGGGCGTTGAGCAGGGTGGTCTTGCCGGAGCCGGTGGAGCCGGAGACGACGACGTTGAACCGGGCGCGGACGAGTCCCGCCAGCAGCAGGAGCATGTGCTCGTCCAGGGAGCCCAGGCCGATCATCTCGTGGAGGGTGTAGGCGCGGGGGAAGCGGCGGATGGTGAGCGTGGGCCCGGTCAGGGAGAGCGGCGGGATGATGACGTTGACGCGCTCGCCGGAGGGGAGGCGGGCGTCGACCATGGGGTTGGACTCGTCGACGCGGCGGTTGACGGTGGAGACGATCCGCTCGATGGTCTGCATCAGCTGCTCGGTGGAGGCGAAGCGCAGCGGGAGGCGCTCGACGCGCCCGGCCCGCTCGACGAAGACCTGGTCGGGGCCGTTGACCATGATCTCGGTGATGGAGGCGTCCTCCAGCAGCGGCTCCAGGATGCCCAGGCCCAGGGCCTCGTCCACGACGCGGCGGATGAGGAGGGAGCGCTCCTGGGTGGAGAGCACCGGGCCCTCGCGGCTGATGATGTGGCCGAGCACCCGCTCCAGGCGGGTGCGCCGCTCGGCCGCCGCGAGGGTCGACATCTCGGCGAGGTCGATCTCCTCCAGCAGTTTGGCGCGGTAGACCGCGACGAGGTGGCTCTCCTCCTGCTGTCCGCCGGCCGTCTCGGGTGCGGTGAGGCGCGCCCTCAGGCTCATGCCAACTCCTCTTGGTCCTGTCGGTTCACGGGTGGTGCGCGGGCGGTGCTCAGTCGCGGGGCATGGTGGACGCCCTCCTCACCGCTCCGAAGTCGATGCCGGGGACGACCGAGGGGATGTCCACGGTGACGGTGGCGGTCACCTCGTCGGAGGAGGCGCTGATCCCGACCCGGGGGTCGAGCCAGTCGCTGACGGCGGCGCGGGCCGCCTCCCCGCCGCCGACGTCCCCGTCCTCGATCGACTCGGCGCGGGCGGCGGCGCGGGCTCCGGTGCCGGCCTGCTGGGCGGCGTAGGCGACCAGGCCGAGCTGGACGGCGGCGAGCCCGACCAGCAGGAGCAGCGGGAGGAAGCCGACGAACTCCAGGGCGGCCTGGCCCCGGTCGGAGCCGGCCCGCCGGAACCGTCCGGTCCGCTGGTGGTGGTTCACCGCCGCCCCTCCCGCACCGCGCCCGCCTTCCCGGTGACCGTCATCGGGAGGTTCGCACCCCCGGGGAAGAGCACCGGCACCCGCAGGCGGACGGTGACCGTGGCCATCGCGCCTCCGGAGCCGCAGCCGGCGACGTCCGCCGAGCCCCGCCAGGCCCGCGGCAGGTCCTCCAGGGCCTCCCCCGCGCAGTCCCCGTCCACCGCGTCCGCGCGGGCGCCCCGGTCGGCGGCGTCGCCGGCGAGGGTGAAGGTGTAGCCGATCAGCACGAACTGCCACATCAGGGCCAGGACGACCAGGATCAGGGGCAGCACGCCGACGAACTCGACGATCGTCTGGCCGCTGTCCCGGCCGCGGCCCGGGCCGTCCGGTGTCCGTGTGGCGCGCATCGGTCCTCCCTCCCCGGACCGCCCCCGGCGGCCGGTCCACTGCGTTGCTGCCCTCAGGAGTGCCGCTCGACGCCTCCCCTGCGGCGGCGGCCCCGGCCCGTCCGGCCCGCCGTGTCCGCGCCGCCGGCCGCGCCGACCAGGCCCAGCTCCCCGGCCAGGGCCCACATCGCCTGGCGGACGGCGCCGCGGCTGTCCAGGTCCTGCATCCGGCCGGAGTCCACGGCGCCCTGGAGTTCCCTGAAGTTCGCCGGAACGGCGGTGCGCGCGATCCTGGTGCGGACGATCTGCGCGATGAGCTGCGGATGGATCTCGGCGCTGCGGGTGTGGCGGTTGACGACGGTCAGCGTCTCCTCCGCCTTGCGGATCTGGAGGCGGTCCCAGAGCCGGATCATGCGCTTGGCGGCGCGTACGGCGACCACGTCGGGGGTGGTGACCAGCACGGCCGTGTCCGCCGTCTCCACGGCGGCGGCGTTGGCGGCGTTCATCTGCGTGCCGCAGTCGATCACCACGACCTCGTAGCGGGAGCGCAGCGCGCCGACGATCTGCCGGACCGCCCGGTCGTCCACCTCCTCGCCGCGTTCGCCCTCGGCCGGGGCGAGCAGCAGCGCCACCCCGGTGGCGTGGGAGTAGACGGCGTCCTGGAGCACGCGCGGGGAGATGTCGCTGATGCCGGCGAGGTCGGCGATCGAGCGGCGGAACTGGACGTCGAGGTAGGAGCCCACGTCCCCGGCCTGGAGGTTCATGTCGACCAGGGCGGTGGCGCGGCCCGAGGCGCAGGCGGCGAGCGCCAGTTGGACGGCCAGCACCGTGGTGCCCACCCCGCCCTTGGCGCCGGTGACGGTGACGACGGTGCCGCCGGGGCCGGCGAGGGCGTCCGGGCCGGCTCCCAGGTGCCGCCGCACGCCCGCCGCCCACTGCGCGGCGGCCCCCACCCGCGCCGCCAGCTCGTCGTACGACAGGGGCAGTCCGACCACGCCGCGCGCGCCGGCGTCCATGGCGGCGGAGTACAGGCCGGGGGTGGTGTCCGAGGTGACCAGGACGACGCCGACGGCCGGGAAGCGCAGGGCGACCTCCCGGATGAGCTCCAGGGCGGGGGCCGGTCCGATGCGCTCGTGGACGAGGACGACCTCGGGCAGGTCGGCCACCGACTCGGCGGCCGTCGCGGCGAGGACGTCCAGCAGCGAGGTGGAGTCGCCGACGGGCGGCGCGGGTTCGGTGCCGGGGAGCTGCCCCAGCAGGGCCGTCACCGAGCGGGCGGCGTCCGCGTCGCCGACGGCCGGGAGGATGCGCGTGACCATCCGTGCCTCACTTGTCCCCGACGAGGGTGTAGGTGCGCTCTTCCTCGGGGATCTCGGTCCGGTCCCCGGGGGCCACCAGGGCCAGCCGGACGTTGACGGCGAAGGACTCGGCGAAGGCGACGCGCTGGGCGTCCACGGTGCTCAGCGCGAAGGTGATCGGCACCGCCTCGGAGTCGCGGTCGACGTCGTCCTCCCTGTCCCGGTGGATGGGGGTGAGTTCGCCGACGTCGATGACGCGGGCGTGGTCGACGATCACCTTGGAGACCTCGTTCTCGTTCTTGTCGCGGAAGGTGGCGTAGATGTTGACCCGGGAGCCGGGGTTGATCTTGCCCGCCACCCCGGTCTCCGCATCGATCATGATGGCGATCTCCTGCTCCCCCGGCTTCAGTTCGGGCCGGTCGGCCACCATGTCGGTCTGGAGGAGGGAGCCCTTCGTCAGGGGGCCGGCGGCGATCTTGCCCTTCAGGGCGTCGAGGTCGGTGACCGCGGTCCTCGGCAGCCAGCGCTCGGGCACGGAGACCTCCTCCACCGCCCCGTCCAGCCCCTGGTAGGCCGGCACGTTCCTCGCCAGCCGGTACGCGGTGACCTCCGGACCGACCTTCGACTCCACGTCGTCGATCACCGACAGCACCCCCGCGAAGGCGCCCAGGGCGCACAGGACGGACAGGAGCAGCAGGATGACGCCGCGGCGCTGGCGTGAGTTCATGGTGGCGGCTACCTCGTTTACCTCGTTCGGGGACGGCGGCGGTGGGCGGGGCGGGCGGCCCCGCGGGCGGGGTCCGGGTGCGGCCGCGCCGTGTTCCCGGCCCGGCCGGGACGGTGGCGGCGCACCTCAGCGCGTCCGGCCGGGGGCGGGATCCCCGCCTCCGGCGGGAAGGGCCCTGCGCGACGTTCCGCGGATCGCGCGGGTCCCGCCGGACGCCGCGGCTCGGCGGCCGTCCGGCGGCGCCACGGGCGCGGAGCAGAAGGCGCAGCGGTCGCCGATGAGTTCCAGGCCGCACCAGCGGCACTCCTCCCGCCGCACCGAGCTGACGAGCTGGTACAGGACGGAGACGTCCGGGATGGCCGCGGCGAACTCCACCAGCCGGCCCGTCCCCCACCAGCGGGAGGACTCGGCGGGCAGCGGCACCTCCTGGACGCCGTGCACGCGCCAGCCGGGGGCGAGGGTGCCGGTCACCCACTCGGGGGAGAGCTGGCCGGGGGCGAGGGTGAGGCGGGTGGCGAACTCCGGGCCGGCGAGCGCGTCCCCGCCGCCGACCTTCACCATCTGGGGCCGTGGGGCGGCGAGCACGGCGAACTGCGAGCCGGGCACCCAGGACCTGGCGTGCGCGGTGAGGCTGACGGGCACCCGGTCCAGGCGGGCGACGGAGTTCAGCAGCGCGCCCGCGTACACGTAGTGGGCCAGCAGCCGGACGGCGGCGCCCAGGACGCCGGGGCTGAAGTCGCAGACGGACAACTGCCGCAGCTGGAGCGCCAGTACGGCGGTGGCCAGCGGCGGGAGGTCGACCTCCAGCAGGGCGATGCGGTCGCTCTCCAGCACCGAGCGGACGGTGTGCAGCCTGCGGACGAAGGAGGCGGGCACGGAGGAGGGGTGGAGCACGACGGCGTAGCCGTGCTGTTCGAGCATCAGGTGCGTCTCGCGGAGCGCCGCGTCCAGCGGCTGCCGGTCGGGCGGCGTCAGCACGTGCGCCGTCGGCGTGTGCGCGTCGGGCGGGGGGAGCACCAGGTCGGCGCTGGTGACGGCTATCGCTGTGGGCACGTGGGGGTTCCCCTGTCCAAGAACTGTCCTGCGGTACTGCTCTGCCCTGTGGAGTCCTGTTCCGTTCTGCCGACTCAGCAGCCTATAGGCGCTTTGGGCGGCAGAGAACACTTACCGGAAGGCGGGGAGCACGGAGCGTGCCGCGGGGCGTCCGCCGGCGGCGCGCGGCGGGCGCGGACGCCCCCGCCGCGCGCGGCGCGGTCCCGTCGTCGGGGCGCGGAGTTCCCCGTGCCCCTTGACACCCTCATTGGTCTGAACCATCCTTCCGGCTCAGCACGGTGGCCGCCGTCTCCCATGCGCTCCCCACGCGCTCCCACCCCCCAACGCACGGAGGCAGTAGTGGAACCCACGAGGCGAGGAACCCGCAGACCCGGGAGGAGCGGCGCGGTGCCGGGCGCCCGGGGCGTCCGCGCCCGGATCGTCGCGGTGCTCGGTGCGGCCGCGGTCGCGGCCGGCTCGGTGGCCTTCGGCGGCCTGACCGGCAGCGCCGGTGCCGCGGAGGCGAATCTGGTGCGCAACGCCGGTTTCGAGTCGGGGCTGGGCGGGTGGACGTGCTCGGCGGGCAGCGG
>NZ_JBHUFU010000025.1:0-55963 GCF_042681365.1 Streptomyces desertarenae
AGCCCGCTCCCGATCGAAGTGAAATATCACCGCTTACCGTCCCCTGAACTGGTGGTGCAGGATCTTCCGCGTTCTGTAGTTGACCACCAGTTCGTAGTGTCCACGGCGGCCGTTGAACGATCCCTTGGCCCGCCAGGCGATGGCGTGGCGGGCCCCTCTCGGATCACGCATCGGCCGCCCCCTCGTGATATTGCGGAGGTGGTGGTGCGAGTGCATGTACGGCCTGCTCCACCTGTGGCCCCATGCGGTTCGCGTGTAAGTGTACTTGTGGATCTTTCGCCGTACCCGCCACCCGCGATAGGCAAGTTTGGCTCCCCGGTAGATCTTGCCGCAGTACCTGAAGCACGCCAT
Organism: Streptomyces desertarenae; assembly: GCF_042681365.1. Taxonomy (NCBI): domain Bacteria; kingdom Bacillati; phylum Actinomycetota; class Actinomycetes; order Kitasatosporales; family Streptomycetaceae; genus Streptomyces; species Streptomyces desertarenae. Next base: position 352 of record NZ_JBHUFU010000025.1, read on the forward strand.
GCCGAGACGAGCCGCGCCGATGACCAGCGGAACCCATCTGCCGTCGAGGTCGTACTTGTTGCGCGGATCCGCGTAGGCGTATTCGTAGGCGTTGGCGCTGCCTCCCTGAACGGGGTCGGTGGACAGGAAGCGTCCGGTGGCCGGGTTGTAGAGGCGGACGCCCATGAGGGTGAGGCCGGTGAGGGTCTCGGTGGAACGCTGCTTGGCGCCGAGCCAGGTGTAGCGGGTGGCCGGCTGGCCCGGGCGGGGGTTGCCGTACTCGTCGCTGTCCAGGGCGACGGGTGCCTGGCCGGCATCCAGCGGGAGCTGGAGGGCGATGTCGCCGTGGATGGTGGACAGCTGCAGGACGGTGTCGCCGGTCCTGCCGGTGGTGGCGGCCAGGTCGCCGGAGATGGAGTCGACGTTGCGGCTCACGGCTCCGGTGGCGGTGTCCTCCACGATCCAGCGGGGGTTGTCGCCGTCGCCGTCGTAGTGGTTGCGCTTGGACGCGGTCTGCGTCCAGGTGCTGCCGCTGCCCGTCTCCACCGTCCAGGAGCGGAAGCGCAGAGCGGCGTCCAGCGTCCAGGTCTGCCGCTTGTCGCCGGCGGTCTGCCGGTGGACCAGGTCGTTGGCGTAGTAGCCGATGGTGCCCTGGCCGGGGACGGCGGTGGTGCGGCCGAAGGCGTCGTAGGTGTAGCCGGAGTCGACGAGGCGGTCGGCGCTGTCGTAGGTGTGGCTGGTGGTGGTGCCTCCGGTGGTGGGGCAGTCGGCGCCGGGCGCACCGGCCGCGGTGGTCAGGGTCTTGCGGTTGGTCCGGGCGTCGAAGGTGTAGCTGCGGCGCGTGCAGACCGTGTCGGCGGTGTCCTCGACGGTGGTGAGGCGGCCGGCCGCGTCGTAGCGGTAGGTCTGGCCGGACCAGCCCGCGTGGCTGGTGTTCTGCCCGTGGACGGACTCGGTCACCGTGTCCGCGTAGACCAGGGTGCCGTCGCTGTCGCGGGTGTAGGTGCGCTCGGTGGCCGAACCGGTGGTGTCCTCGGTGACGGTGAGGGTGTAGCCGCCGGGCAGTTTCTCGGTGGCGACCGAGCCGTCGGCGTCGTAGGTGGCCGAGAAGGCGCCGGCGACGGAGTCGGTGGTCCCCGTCACCAGGCCGCGGGGCTCGGCGGTGTGGTCGTAGGTGTAGGTGACGGTGGACGGGACGGTGTCGGAGACCTTCACCGGCCGGTCGAGCAGGTCGTACTCGGTGGTGGTCTTCCCGCCGTCGGCGTCGGTGTAGGAGATGATGCGGCCGAGCCGGTCGTACGCCTTGGTGATCGTGCCACCGGTGGGCGAGACGGTCTTGACGGCCTGGCCGGTGGCCGGGTCGTACTCGGTGGTGGTCTCCGGCACCGCCTGCCCGACCCCTCCGGTGGTCCTCACCGTGGTGGGACGGCCCGCGTCGTCGTGGGACGTGGTGGTGGTGCGGGTGACGCCGTTGGCGGTCTCGGTGACCTTGGCCGTGTTGCCCCACCAGTCGTACTCGGTGGTGGTGGTCGGCAGTTGTGCCGGGTTCGTCCCGCCGCCGGTGATCGCGCCGCCGGGCCCGACCGAGCAGACCAGGTCGGCCCACTCCGGGCGCCCGGCGCAGGCGCCGGTGCCACTCGCGGACCAGTAGGTCGTCACGCGGGTGGCGGCGTCGGCGCCGGTAGCACCCGGTGCGATGACCTTCGTTTCACGACCCTGTGTGTCGTAGGTCTTCTCCGTGGTGATCGCCAGACCACCCGGATCCTGGATCGTCTTGGTCGGCAGCCCCTTGGCCCAGTCGTAGACGGTCTGCGTCACCCGGGTCTCGCCGTGGACGGCCGGGTGCTCACGCACCTGCGCGCCCGTGGTGACCTTGGTGACCTGGTCCTTGACCGCGGCGGTGCCGTCGGTCGGACGTCCGGCGTCGTACTCGTTGACCGTCCAGCTCCGGGCGGTGACCGAGGTGCCGGCCGGGACCAGGGTGGTGGTACCGGACTTCAGGTCGGCGGTCAGGTCCACGCGGCGCAGGGGGCCGAACTCCTCCAGTTCCCGGGTGCCGGTGTCGTTGTAGACCGACTTCGTCGCCAGCAGGTCGGCGCGCTCGGCACCGGTGAGCTGGGCGATGCCCAGGTCGGCCTGGGTCTCGCGGTCGTCGGCCGCCAGGCCCAGGGCGACAGCACGGTTGGCGGCCGACAGCTCGCGGACGGTGTTGCCGAACCGGTCGTACTCGGTGGTGGAGATGTGTCCGCCGGGGGCGGCGGTGTTGACCTCACGGCCGGAGGCACCCAGGTAGTGCACCTCGGCCCGCCGGTAGGCGGCCGGAGTCAGCGCGCTGCCGGTGTGGGAGGCGGGGACGGCGTCGGCGGGGAGGACCGCGGTGGCGTCGGTGGGCGCATCGAGCTGGCCCCACGCCCGCACGTCGGCGGCGCCCATCCGGTAGGGGGCGGCAGTGCCGGTGAGCGGCACGTCGTAGACGACGCTGGTGGCCGCGGTGCCCTCGACGGTGTCGGCGGTGCCCTGCTTCAGTCCCGGCCGGGTGGCCTTGAGCAGCATGCCCTCACCGGCGGTCGAGGCGTTACCGGCCTTGCCGTAGGCGAAGGTCCACGGCAGCTCGCCGGGCGGGGTGAGCTGGGTGACCCTTCCCGCGGCGTCATAGGCGTACTCGGTCTTCAGCGCCGGGGTGATCAGCGGGTTCCACGCCTGACGCAGTCGGCCGGAGGTGTCGTAGGCGTAGGTCTGCACCGCCTTGGCGGTGGCCGAGGCGGCACCGGGCTCGGTGGACCACAGGCGGAGTTCCTTCACCTGGCCGCCGTAGTCGCCGAAGGCGTCGGCGGTGGCGGTGGTGGCGGTGGCGTAGACGAACTCCAGCACGCGGCAGCCCCGGGTGGCCGGGTCCGCGGTGCAGGCCGCGGCCGTAGCGGCCGAGGTGGGGGCGATGACGCGCTTGGGGCGGGCCAACTTCTTGCCGTCGACGGTCACCGTCTCGGAGACGATGGTGGTGGTGGAGTTGGCCAGGCCGTCCAGCAGGGTGGAGGAGACCTGCCAGGTGGTGGCCGCCGCGTCGGGCTTGGTGAAGGTGGTGACCGTGCCCTCGGTGTCGGTGAGGGTGAAGGAGCCGGTCACGCTGCCCTTGAGGGTCAGGTCCTCCGCCCCGGGCTCCGGGATCCAGCCGGACTTGGCGGCGTTGGCGGTGAAGTGGATCGCGTCGCCCTCCTCCAGCACCACGTCCACGGCGGTGTCGGAGACCTTGCGCAGGTGGGTGTAGTCGGACTCGGTCAGCTCCGCGGCCGTGCCGGTCACCCACTCCTTGCCGAAGATCGGCGCCTGTCCCTCCTGTGTCGCGCCCTTGTCGGGGGTGCGGGAGGAGGCGGTACGGGTCACCGACATCTCGAACGCGGAGGCGTCGGTGGCGGAGAGGGTGTAGTCGCCGGTGAGGAGGTTGACCGTGCCCGGGCCGATCTCGTCGGTGGCGGCGCCGGTGGCGTTGCGGTCGACGACGACGGTGAGCGGTTCGGCGGCGCCGGCGGCGTCTCCGGGGCCGGTGAAGTCGGCCTTGATCTGCACGCTGCCGTCGGGGTCGACGGTGTCGGTGGCGTTCCACACCAGCGGCGCGTTCTTGCCGCCGGTGAGCGGCACCGGCCAGGCGGTGAGCGGATTTCCGCCGGAGGTGACGTCACCGGCCGGGATGCGGGTCCAGGCGTCGGCCTCGGAGCGGCGCCAGGAGAAGGACACGGCGTTGTACTTGGAGCCGTCGGCCTCGGCCGCCAGAGTGAGGCGGCGGGCGGTGCGCTCGCCGTCGGCGGGCTGGAGGAAGCCGCCGGGTCCGGCGTGGAAGGTGTACTCGATCGCCTCGGACTTGTTGTCGGCCTTGTCCACGGCCCGCACCTGGAGGGTGTGGGTGCCGTCCTTGGGCGGGGTGATGGAGAGGGCCTTGTTCGCGCTGGAACCGCCGGTGGCGACCTTGGTCCAGGTCACGCCGTCCAGCGTCCACTCCAGCCAGTTGTGGTCACCGCCGGCGGGCGGGGTGACGGTGAAGGTACCGGCCTGGCCGGCGCCCTTGACCCAGGAGCCCGACGGATAGTCTGTAGAGGTGATCTTGGTGGGAGCGGAAGGAGCGGTGGTGTCGACGGTGAAGGTCTTCCACGCCGACCAGCCGGTGTTGTAGTGCGCCCCGTCATACGGGCTGGTGCGGAACTTGTAGGTCTTGCCGTTGGCCAGCACCCCGGCGGGGACGGTGACGGAGGCGACCTGGCCGCTGGGCACGTACTTGGAGACGATCACGTCGCCGACCTGGGTGTTGGTGGCGGCGTCGAAGATCTGGAAGGTGCCGTTGACCTTGTCGCCGTCGGCGTCGACGAAGGTGTCCCGCAGGGTGGGCGTGGTGGTGTTGACCGTGTAGGCGCCGCCGTAGGAGAAGTACGGCGGGCCGGCCTCCTGCTTGGTGCCGGTGCGCGGCCGGTAGTTGTAGTTCACCACCAGCTTCGGCGGGTTGGTGGCGGCGTTGGCGGAGTTGACCTGCTTCCAGTGGGTCGTCGCGTCGGTGGCGGCGCGCAGGCCCATGTGGCCGCGGGTCGCCTTGGCCGACGCCCAGGTCTGCACCAGGTCGGTGACGTCGGCGTTGATCCAGCCCGCCCCGCCGCAGGCCGCGCGGCCCTTGGTCTCGGTGGAGGAGTGCCGCTGGGCGATCCAGGAGGGCTGGTTGTCCCACCGGGTCGCGGTGGAGGGCGCGCCGGTCTCCCAGATCGTCCACTGGTACGGCTTGCAGTCGGCGTTGCCGGAGTGGACGTTCCACAGCGACAGCTTCGCGCCGGTGACCAGCGCGTCGGAGATCGGCGCGGTGTTCCAGGTGATGAACGACCGCGACAGCCTCGTGGTGCCGTCCGGATTGGTGGTGCCGGGGTTGCCCAGGTGCAGTTCGGTGTTGGTGGACCAGTCCACCGTCTCACCGCGCTTGACGAGGGTGTCGAAGACGTTGGACAGCGCCGAGGTGGAGGGGTCCACCGTCACCGGGTACTGCGTCCTGGGGTCGGCGAGGAAGTCGGCGTCGGGGGTGATGACCAGGTCGACGCCGTCCTCGGTCTGGACGACCTTCCAGTCGACCTCGGCCCGGTTGGTGTGCTCACCGGAGACCTCGTCCACGGCGGCGTCCCACATCACCGGTGCGGGCATCACCGCCCGCTTCTTCCTGCCCGAGGCGGCGTCGGTGAACAGCAGACTGCCGTCCCTTTGCTGCTTGACCTTCAGCCCGTCGGTCTTCAGCGGCAGCGTGTAGGAGTACTCCTTCACGGTCGGCCGCTTGGTGATCTCGACGAACTGCTCGAACCCGGTCCGGGTGGCCTCCACGATCACATCGGCGTCCGGCAGCGCACCGGCGTAGGTGGCGCGGGTGCCCTCCAGCTTCGGGGCCGGCAGGCCGCCCCTCCACTGCAGGGTGATCCGCTCCTTCCCCTCCCCCAGGGTCACCAGGTCGCGGGCCGGCGCCTTCTCCGCCGCCGCCAGGGACTTCGGCAGTGCGCCGCCCCTGCCCGCCAGGCTCAGTCCCGCCGGGTGGGCGGCGGCCTCGACCGAGCCGTCCGACCGCCGCACCAGGTCGACGTCCACGTCGACCCACTCGCCGTCGCGCTGGAAGCGGACCGGACCGGCCGACAGCTCGGTCGTCAGGCTGCCGTCCTTGTTCACCCACGTCGTCGAGGTCTCGGTGCGCTCACTCAGCGCCTCGACCCGCCGGCCCGACAACCGCGCCGCCACCTTCGCCGACGGGATGTCCGCGGCCTCCCGGGGCCCGTCGGGCCGCTCGGTCCGGACCGGGGCCTGGACTCTCTCCCCGGGAAGCGCGACGGCCTGGCCCGACGTGGCGACGACGAGCGCCGTCTCGGCGGTGAGCAGGGCCGCCGTGGCCAGGGCTATGCGGGGCAGCAGGCGTCTGCGGCGCTGCAGCGCCAGTGCGGACCCCGCCCACTCCTCGGGCGGGGATGCGTGGTCTGTCACCGGGTTTCCTTCTCTCGGGAACACAGGTCGCCGCCGATCCGACCACCACGCCGGCCGCCGAGGAAGTGAAACCTTCACCGATTCCACGGACAACTCCCCGAAGGCTTCACCGACACCGGGTACTCCACAACACCCCTGTACCGAGGAGGGTTGAATGACCGCCGGGGAGCGGAGCCGCGTCCGGATACCGCAGAGCTCGTGGGTCGCCTTCGGGACCGTCGCCCTGCTGGTCGCCGGGTCGCTCACCCTGCTCGCGCTGGACGTGCTCAGCCGGCCGCTGAGCCGCCGCACGGTGATCACCGCGCTCCTGCTGCTGATCGTCCTGCCGGCCGTGCTGCTCGGCCAGTACGCGCCTCCCCCCTACCGCCTGCCCTACCGCTGGCGCTGGTGGCTGCTCGGGGTGCAGGCGCTGCTGACCTACCTGCCGATCCTGCTCTTCCGCACCTCCTGGCTCAGCCTGCTGGGCTTCCTGGCCGGAGCCGTCCTGCTCACCGTCCCCCCGCCCGCCTCACTGGCGATCGCGGCCGGGGTGACCGCCAGCGGACCGCTGCTCGCCGGAACGCTGGTCGACACCCACCGCGGCCCGCTGAGCGTGCTGGTCTCCACCGCGGTCACCGCCGGCAGCGTCTACGGCGTCGCGCACCTGGCCCTGCTCGTCTCCCGGCTGCAGGCCGCTCAGGACCAGGCCGCCCGGCTCGCCGAACAGCGCGAGCGCGACCGGATGGCGCGGGACCTGCACGACCTGCTGGGCTCCTCCCTGGTGTCGATCGCCGTCCGGTGCGAGGCCGCGCTGAACCGCGTCGAGGCGTCCGGTCCCGGCGCTCCCAGGTCCGAGGAGTGCGCCCGGCGCGCGCTGGCCGATGTCGCGGTGCTGGCCCGCCGTACGCACGCCGAGGTGCGGACGGTGGCGCAGGGACACCTGGCGCTGTCCCTGAACTCCGAACTCGCCCACGTCCGGCGGCTGCTGACCTACGCCGGGATCACCACCCGCACCGTCGTCCCCGCGCACGACCGGTTGGCGCCTCCCCTGGTCAACTGCCTGGGCGCGGTGCTGCGGGAGGCCACCGGCAACCTCCTGCGGCACAGCCGGGCCGCGAACTGCACGATCACCGTGGTCGAACGCGGCGGGAGGGTGACGCTCACGGTCGTCAACGACGGCGCTCCGCGCCGCCGGCCGCACCACGGGACGGGGCTGACCGGCATGGCGGCCCGGGCGGCCGCCCTCGGCGGCCGCCTGAGCACCTCCGCCGGGGACGGCTCCTTCCGGCTGTCGGTCACGCTGCCGCTAGATCCATCCGTTGCGCTCGGCGATCCGGACGGCGTCGACGAGGGTGCGGGCGTGGAGTTTGCCCACTGCGGAGGAGATGCGGTTGCGCACCGTCCCCACTCCGAGGAATAGCTCGGCGGCGATCTCCCGGGCCCCGGCCCCGGCGGCGGACAGCCGCAGCACTTCCGCCTCGCGCGGGGTCAGCGGGTTCTCGCCCAGTACCTCGCTCTGCTCGGCCAGCCGGAGGTCGACGGCCCGTCCTCCGGCCGCGACGGTGCGTACGGCCGAGGCCAGTGCCCCGGGCGTGGCGGTCTTCAGCAGGTAGCCGGCCGCCCCCGCCTTCAGGGCCCGGCGCAGCAGTCCGGGGCGGTCGAGCGCGGTGAGCATCAGGGACCGGCAGGTCGGAAGCCGTTCGTGCAACCGCGCGGCCACCGCGATGCCGTCCGCGCCGGGCAGGTCGATGTCGAGGACCGCGACGTCGGGTCCGCACCGCAGGGCCGTCTCCAGCGCGGACGGTCCGTCGGCCGCCTGCCCGACGACCTCGATCCCGAGCTGCCCTCCGAGGACCTCCGCCAGGCCCGCCCGCACCACGTGCATGTCCTCGGCGACCAGCACTCTGATCATGAATGCAGTATGCACCGTCCGGCCGGGCGGACACGGGTGCGGGCCCGCCCCCCGAAGGGGACGGGCCCGGTGTGCCGCGGGTCGGGACGTGCGCCCGGGAGCGGGGTCAGGCCCCCGTGCCCGCCGTGGCGTACGCCCCGAGGTCGGCCGCCAGCTCCTCGTGGACGCGGGCCGCCAGGAGCGTGCCGCCCTCGGTGTGCTCCTCGGAGAGCACCTCGCCCTCGGAGTGGACCCGGGAGACCAGGTCGCCGCGGGTGTAGGGCACCAGCGCCGTCAGCTCCACGCCGGGGCGCGGCAGCTCGCGGTCGATCAGCTCCAGCAGTTCGTCGACGCCCTGCCCGGTGCGGGCCGAGACGGCGATGGCGTGCTTCTCGGTGCGCAGCAGCCGCTGGAGGACCAGCGGGTCGGCGGCGTCCGCCTTGTTGACCACCACGATCTCCGGCACGTCCGTCGCGCCGACGTCCCGGATCACCTCGCGCACAGCGGCCAGCTGCTCCTCCGGCGCCGGGTGGGAGCCGTCGACCACGTGGAGGATCAGGTCGGAGTCGCCGACCTCCTCCATCGTGGAGCGGAACGCCTCGACGAGGTGGTGCGGCAGGTGCCGTACGAACCCGACGGTGTCGGCCAGGGTGTAGATCCGGCCGCTGGGGGTCTCGGCCCGGCGCACGGTCGGGTCCAGGGTGGCGAACAGCGCGTTCTCCACCAGCACGCCCGCACCGGTGAGCCGGTTGAGCAGCGAGGACTTGCCGGCGTTGGTGTACCCGGCGATGGCGACCGAGGACACCTTGTTCCTGCGGCGCTCCTGGCGCTTGAGGTCGCGGCCGGTCTTCATCTCCGCGATCTCACGGCGCAGCTTCGCCATCTTCTCGCGGATCCGCCGCCGGTCCGTCTCGATCTTGGTCTCACCGGGACCGCGGGTGGCCATGCCGCCGCCCGAGGAACCGGAGCCGCCGCCGCCCATCTGCCGGGACAGCGACTGGCCCCAGCCGCGGAGCCTGGGCAGCATGTACTGCATCTGGGCCAGCGCGACCTGCGCCTTGCCCTCGCGGGACTTGGCGTGCTGGGCGAAGATGTCGAGGATCAGGGCGGTGCGGTCGACCACCTTGACCTTGACGACGTCCTCCAGGTGGATGAGCTGGCCGGGGCTGAGCTCACCGTCGCACACGACGGTGTCGGCGCCGGTCTCCAGGACGATGTCGCGCAGCTCCTGGGCCTTGCCGGAGCCGATGTAGGTGGCCGGGTCCGGCTTGTCGCGCCGCTGGACGACCCCGTCGAGGACGAGCGCGCCCGCCGTCTCGGCGAGGGCCGCGAGCTCGGCGAGGGAGTTCTCGGCGTCCTGCACGGTGCCGGAGGTCCACACGCCCACGAGCACCACACGCTCCAGCCTCAGCTGGCGGTACTCGACCTCGGTGACGTCCTGGAGTTCGGTGGACAGGCCCACGACCCGGCGCAGAGCGGCACGCTCGGTGCGGTCGTACTGGTCACCGTCGCGCTCGCCGTCGACCTCGGGGATCCAAGCGACGTCCTCCTCCATCAGGGCGTCGGCTCGGCGGGGCGACTCGGCGAGGCGCTGGCCGTTCTGCGGGAGGGAGGAAGAGAAGGTCATCGTGTCCTTAACGTCGTTGGAGTGTTCGTCCGGATCAACGCGCGGGGCCCGTGGAACATTCCCGGGGCCCGGCGCCCGCCGGCGGGTGCGATCCGACAGGACGATGGTGGCACGCCGCGACCCGGCCGTCACCTGGTTTGTGCACCGCGGTCCGGGTCCGGGCCGCCCGCGGGGCCGCGCGAGCCTCTCAGGGAGTGCGCAGGGCGGCCCTCACGACGTCGTAGACCCCCGGGACGTCCCGCATGGCGCGCATCAGCCCGGGCAGTTCGCCGGCGTCCGCCAGCCGCAGGGTGTAGGTGTGCCGCACCCGGTGCTCCCGGGGCGGCTCCACCTCGGCGGAGACCACGGCCGCGCCCTGGGCAGCGATGGCCTCGGTGAGGTCGGCGAGCAGGTGCGGACGGTTGAGCGCCTCGGCGTACAGCCTCACCCGGCAGCCGGCACCGGTGGCCCGCCACCGCACGGGGACGGTGCCGCGCCCGGAGGCCGTCATGCGGGCCACCGTGGGGCAGCTCTCCCGGTGGGCGGTCACCATGCCGCCGCGCACCGTGAAGCCGACGACGGCGTCGGGCGGCACGGGCGTGCAGCAGCGGGCCAGCCGCACGGGGGCGCCCGGCGGGACGGCGACGGCCGCGGGCTCCTCGCGGGAGCCGCGGTGCGCGGTCCGGGCGGGGCCGCCGGGGCGCCGGTGGTGCGGGCCGTCGCCGGGGGCGGGCCGCGGGGCGCGGGAGGCACCCGCACCGGCGGCGGAGGCATCCGGGGCGTCCTCCGCCCGGCCGCCCTCGCCGTCCTGCGGGCGGCCGTCGAGCCAGGCGCGGATGGCGATCCGGGCGGTGGGGGTGCGGGCGTGCTCCAGCCACTGGGGGGAGGGGCCGGAGGTGCCCTCGGGCGCCATCAGCAGCTGCAGGGCGTCACCGTCGCGCAGCACGGTGCCCAGCGTGGTCAGCCGGCCGTCCACCCTGGCGCCGATCAGTGCGTGCCCGGCCGCGCCGTAGCGGGCGTAGGCGGCGTCCACGCAGGTGGCGCCCGCGGGCAGGTGGAGGGTGGCCGTCCGGGCGGCGTTGTCCGGATCGGTGCAGAAGACGGTGATCTCCCGGTCCTGGGCGAGGTCGTCGCGGAGTTCGGCCCAGAAGGTGTCCGGGTCGGGCGCCTGGCTCTGCCACTCCAGCAGCCGCTCCAGCCAGCCGGGGCGGGTGGGGTCGGCGCGCTCGCCCCCGTCTGCGCCCTCCTCCCCCGGGGCGCGGTGCGGGTTCCCCAGGGCGATGACCCCGGCCTCGGCGACGCGGTGCATCCGGCGGGTGCGGACCAGGACCTCCGCCACCCGGCCGTGGGCGTCGGCGAAGGCGGTGTGCAGCGACTGGTACAGGTTGAACTTGGGGACCGCGATGAAGTCCTTGAACTCCGACACCATCGGGGTGAAGCAGGTGTGCAGCTCCCCCAGGACCGCGTAGCAGTCGGCGTTCTCGGCGACCAGGATCAGCAGCCGCCCGAAGTCGCAGGGGCCCAGCTCGCCGCGTTTGGAGCGGGCCCGGTGGACGGAGAGGAAGTGCCGGGGCCGGATGTGGACCTCGGCCGCGATGCCGGCCTCCTTCAGCACGCCCCGCACCGACTCGGCGATCTCGGCGAGCGGATCGGGGCCGGCGTTGTGCTCGCGGATCAGCTCCCGGGTGCGGTCGTACTCCTCGGGGTGGAGGATGGCGAAGACCAGGTCCTCCAGCTCGGTCTTGAGCGCCTGCACGCCCAGCCGCTCGGCCAGCGGGATCAGCACGTCGCGGGTGACCCGGGCGATCCGCGCCTGCTTCTCGGGCCGCATGACGCCCAGGGTGCGCATGTTGTGCAGCCGGTCGGCGAGCTTGATGGACATCACGCGGACGTCGTTGCCGGTGGCCACCAGCATCTTGCGGAAGGTCTCCGGCTCGGCGGCGGCGCCGTAGTCGACCTTCTCCAGCTTGGTGACGCCGTCGACGAGGTAGCTCACCTCCTCGCCGAACTCCTCCCGGACCTGCTCCAGGGTGACGTCGGTGTCCTCGACGGTGTCGTGGAGCAGGGAGGCCGTCAGCGTCGTCGTCTCGGCGCCGAGTTCGGCCAGGATCAGGGTGACGGCGAGCGGGTGCGTGATGTACGGCTCGCCGCTCTTGCGCATCTGGCCGCGGTGCGAGGACTCCGCCAGGACGTAGGCGCGGCGGAGGATGTCGAGGTCGGCACCGGGGTGGTGGGCGCGGTGCACCTTGGCGACGTGCTCGATGGCGTCGGGGAGGGCGTGACGGGGCGAGGCGCTCAGGAGGGCCGCACGACCGAGCTTGCGAAGGCTCCGTACCGCACTCATGGCACCTCCTACTGCGCCGGGTTGGCTGATCCTATCGACCCCGCCGCGCGCCTCGCGCCGCCTCCTGCGCACCGTGTCCGGGATCACCCGTTCGAGCGGTCGTCCCCGGAGGGGGCGGTGAGCCGGCCGAGCTCCACGGTGCCCTCGGCGACGATCACGGCCGGGCCGGTCATCTCGACGCCGCCGTCCGGGTGTTCCGTGATCACCAGGCGTCCGCCGGGCACGTCGACGGTGTAGGTGACCGGGACGCCCTCGGCCGCCGGGTCGGCGCCGTCGCGCCGTGCGGCGGCGACCATCACGGCGCAGGCGCCCGTACCGCAGGAACGGGTCTCGCCGGAGCCTCGCTCGTGGACCCGCAGGGCCACGTGGCGCAGTCCCCGGTCGACGGCGAACTCGACGTTGGCGCCCTCGGGGTAGGCGCCGGACGGAGTGACGGCGGGGGCGGTGAGGAGGTCGCCGGCGTGGGCGAGGTCGTCGACGAAGGCGACGGCGTGGGGGTTGCCCATGTTGACGTTGCGGGCGGGCCACTCGCGCCCGGCGGCGGCCACGGTGACCGACGGCTCCGGTCCGGCGGGCAGCCGGGCGGCGCCCATGTGGACGGTGACGTCGCCGTCCTTGGCCAGGTGCACGCGGCGCACGCCCGCCCGGGTGGCGACGGCGAGGTCGCCCGCCGCGGCCAGGCCGGCCCGCTCCAGGTAGCGGGCGAAGACCCGCACGCCGTTGCCGCACATCTCCGCGACGCTGCCGTCGGCGTTGCGGTAGTCCATGAACCACTCGGCCTCCGCGGCCATGCCCCGCGCCTCGGGGTGGGCGGCGGAGCGCACCACGCGCAGCAGTCCGTCGCCGCCGATGCCCGCGTGCCGGTCGCACAGCCGGGCCACGGCCGCCGGGGGCAGGTCCAGCGTCCCGTCGGGGTCGGGGATGATCACGAAGTCGTTCTCGGTGCCGTGTCCCTTGAGGAACCGCACGGGCGCAGCGCTGTCCACGTGCCCATCGTACGGGGCGGGGCGGCCCCGGCGGGGCGGGCCCGGGTCAGCGCAGACGGGCGACCCGCCACACGGCCAGGGCCACCAGGGTGCCGGCGACCGCCGTGTACAGGACGACCAGCCGCCAGTCGGGGCGCTCGCCGGAGCCGCGCGCGGGCAGCCCGGGCCAGGCGAGACCGGCGCGGCGCGCGGCCATCATGCCCCAGCCGGCGGCGCAGCAGCTGAGCAGCAGGCCCAGCATGGCGACCACCGCTCCCCCCTCGCCCAGCCCGAAGGCCAGGGGGAAGGCGAACATCAGCGAACCCGCGGCGCCCAGGCCCACGATCGGGGCGATCTGCCACAGCCGCAGCCGCCGGGGCGGGCGGAGCTCGCCGTAGGACTCGCCCCCGTCCGCCGCGGGGTCGTCTCCCAGCCCGTCGAGGTCCTCGACGGACTCCAGGTCCCCCAGCCCGGTCAGGCCGTCGGTCTCCGGGCCGTCGGCCCGGAGCGGCTCGACGGCCGGCTCGTCGCCGTTACGAGGGCCGGCCTCCATCGCCACGTGCCCTCCCAACTCCCGGCTCTGCGGCTCATCGATGGTCGATGATGGCACGTCCGGACAACTGTCCAGTGCCCCCTGGGCGTCCCGATGCCATCACGTGATCAGGCTGTGACCGCTCGTTCGAGGAGCGCCAGGGCGCGGTCGGTGAGGTCGCCGCGGTGCTCGGCGGCGCCGCTGAGCCAGTGGACGCGGGGGTCGCGGCGGAACCAGGAGTCCTGACGGCGCGCGAATCGCTTGGTGGCGCGCACCGTCTCGGCCCGCGCCTCCTCCTCGGTGCACTCGCCGGCCAGCGCGGCCAGAACCTGCTGGTAGCCCAGGGCCCGGGAGGCCGTGCGGCCCTCCCGCAGCCCGGCGCGCTCCAGGTCCCGGACCTCCTCGACCAGTCCCGCCTCCCACATGCGGTCCACCCGGCGGGCGATCCGCTCGTCCAGTTCCGGACGCCCGACGTCGACCCCGATCTGGAGGGTGTCGTAGACGGGTTCGGGGCCGGGGAGGTTGGCGGTGAAGGGTCGGCCGGTGATCTCGACGACCTCCAGGGCCCGGACGATCCGGCGCCCGTTGCCCGGCAGGATCGCACGGGCGGCCTCGGGGTCCACGGCGGCGAGCCGGGCGTGCAGGTGCCCCGGGCCGTGCTCGGCCAGTTCGGCTTCCAGCCGGGCCCGCACCGCGGGGTCGGTGCCGGGGAACTCCAGGGCGTCGATGGCCCCGCGCACGTACAGGCCCGAGCCGCCCACCAGCACCGGGGTGCGCCCTTGCGCGAGCAGGCGGTCGATCTCGGCGCGGGCCAGCCGCTGGTACTCGGCGACGCTGGCGGCGGCCGTGACGTCCCAGACGTCCAGGAGGTGGTGGGGGACTCCCTGCCGCTCCTCGGGCGTCAGCTTGGCGGTGCCGATGTCCATGCCGCGGTAGAGCTGCATGGAGTCGGCGTTGACCACCTCGCCGCCCAGGTGCCGGGCGAGGGCGACACCGAGGTCGGACTTTCCGGCGGCGGTGGGGCCGACCACGGCGATGACACGGGGGGTGGGGGGTGAGCTGCTCACGGCCCAAGTCTCGCAAACACGCGGAGGGGAAGCCGAACGAGTGACGTGACACCACCCGTGCGGGGTCGTTGCCTCTTGCGAGGCTCCGCCCGCGGACCTCGCGGGCGAGGACCCGGGCGGCGCCCCGAGCCGTTCCGGAGTGGGCGGAACGTCGACCACACGAGTAAGGTCTGGAGTGGATATGGGCATTTTTGCCTGGTTTCGTCGTGGCACGAAGGCCGCGAAGGAGGACGCCTCCGCGGCACCCGCCGGGGAAACCGCCCCGGCGGACGCCTCCGCCCCCGTCCCGCCCCGGGAGACCGGAGGGGAGGCGCGGCAGGAGGAGGCCGACGGGACCGGGCGGACCGGTGAGGAGGTGACCGGGACCGCGGCCGGGAGCGCCGCGGAGGGCGCTGCCCGCGGCAGCGCCGCACAGGAAGGCGCCGCCACGGGCGCCGGAGACGGCGACACCGGCCGGGGCGACATCCCCGGCGGGGCCGCGGACACCGGTACCGCGGACGCCCGGATCCCCGGGCAGCAGACCACCTCGCGGTCGGCGGACGACGCCGCCGACGCCGGCGCGGCCGGCTGAGGCCCCGCCCGTCCGCCCGCAAAGTCGCCGCACACCGCCAGGGAGCCGAGGAACGGAGCAACCGCCATGGGCTTCAAGGACAAGGTCAAGGACATGATGAGCCGGCACGGCGACAAGGTCGACCAGGGTGTCGAGAAGGCCGGTGACGCCGCCGACCGGAGGACCGGGGGCAAGCACCGGCACCACATCGACACCGGCACCGGCAAGGCACGGGAGACCAGGAAGCGGATGACGGGCGAGGAGGGCGAGAGCGGCACCGGCGGCCCCGCCGCCTGACCGGCCCTGCCGCAGTCCGCTCGGCGGCGGCCGCACGGCTCACCGGCGTGCGGCCGCCGCCCATGCGCCCTCGCGCGCGACCGGCGCCCCGGTCCCCGGCCCTCCGGCCCGGTGGGCCGGGCCGGAGGGGACCGGGGCCGTCACGACCAGCTCGCCACCAGGTAGCCGACGCCGTACGGCGCCCGGTCGTACGGCAGGCGGCCCTTCAGCCCGGCGCCCTCCGCCGCACCGGCCAGCACCTGCCAGCAGGCCCGCCCGGACGCCCCCAGCTCCCGGGCCAGCTCCCCGTCGAGGGCCAGCAGCGCCCCGGTGTCGGCGGCCTCCAGCGCCCGGGCGGCCGCCGCGTCGAAGGCGGCGGCGCGCTCGTCGAGGTAACCGGGGGCCTGTACCGTCCGGCAGGCGGTGCCGTCGCCCATCACCAGCAGCGCCACCCGGTCGGAACCGGCCGCCAGCTCGCGCCCGAGCGCCGCGCACTCCTCCCCGGTCAGCGACTCGGCCACCCCCAGGCCCTCCACGGGAGCCGCGTCCCAGCCCGCACTCGCGAGCAGCCAGGCGCCCACGGCCAGCGACGGCGGAAGCGGACGGCCCACGGGCTCCCCCGCCCCGAGGACGACCTCGACCTCGACGCCGAAGGGCCGGAAGGAGCCGACCGCACCGCCGGGGTACCGGCCCCGGCCCTCCGGGGAGGCGGGCCCGGCGACGACGAGCCGGTCGGGGCGGGCTGCGGCCAGCGCGGCGACCGCGTCGCGGCAGGCGGACCGGGCGTCGTCCATCTCGTGCGCGGCGCCCTGCGCGACCTCGGGCACCAGCAGCGGCGGGCAAGGGCATACGGCGGCGGCGACAAGCATGCCGCGCAGCCTACCGCCGCGCTCCCACCCGGTCGGCGGGCCCGCGCGGTCCCGCCTGCGCCGCACCGTGCACCGCGGCGGGACCGCCGCGGGCCGGTGGAGGGCCTAGCAGGTGCCGCAGCCGTCCGGCGCCGCGGGCAGCGGCGCGGGGACGCCGACCGTCGGCAGGCCGAGCATCACGCCCTTGGACTCCTGCGCGGGTGCGGCGTTGCGCCGCTCCCAGGCGTCCCCGGCACGGGTGCGCCGCACGCCCAGCACCGGCCCCTCGGCCAGCAGGTGGTGCGGGGCGGCGTAGGTGACCTCGACGGTGGCCATGTCGCCGGGGCGCGGGACCGAGTCCTCGGGCCGGGTGAAGTGGACCAGGCGGTTGTCGGGGGCACGGCCGGACAGCCGCCGGGTGGCGCCGTCCTTGCGGCCCTCGCCCTCGGCGACCATGACCTCCAGCGTCCGCCCGACCTGCTTCCTGTTCTCCGCCCAGGAGATCTCCTCCTGGAGGGCGACCAGGCGCTCGTAGCGCTCCTGCACCACCTCCTTGGGGACCTGACCGTCCATCTCGGCGGCCGGGGTCCCGGGGCGCTTGGAGTACTGGAAGGTGAACGCCTGGGCGAAACGGGCCTCGCGGACCACGTGCAGGGTCTGCTCGAAGTCCTCGTCGGTCTCGCCGGGGAAGCCCACGATGATGTCGGTGGAGATCGCCGCGTCCGGAATCGCGGCCCGGACCTTCTCGATGATCCCCAGGTAGCGCTCCTGCCGGTAGGAGCGGCGCATCGCCCGCAGCACGCGGTCGGAGCCGGACTGCAGCGGCATGTGCAGCTGCGGCATCACGTTCTCCGTCTCGGCCATGGCGGCGATGACGTCGTCGGTGAAGTCGCGCGGGTGCGGGGAGGTGAAGCGGACCCGCTCCAGGCCCTCGACCTTCCCGCAGGCGCGCAGCAGCTTGGAGAACGCCTCGCGGTCGCCGATGTCGGACCCGTAGGCGTTGACGTTCTGCCCGAGGAGGGTGATCTCGGTGACGCCCTCGGCGACCAGCGCCTCGACCTCGGCGAGGATGTCGCCGGGGCGGCGGTCCTTCTCCTTGCCGCGCAGCGCGGGGACGATGCAGAAGGTGCAGGTGTTGTTGCAGCCGACCGAGATGGAGACCCAGGCGGCGTACGCGCTCTCGCGCCGGGTCGGCAGCGTGGAGGGGAAGGCCTCCAGCGACTCGGCGATCTCGACCTGCGCCTCCTGCCGGACGCGGGCGCGCTCCAGCAGCACCGGCAGGCTGCCGATGTTGTGGGTGCCGAAGACCACGTCGACCCAGGGTGCCCGCCGCACGATGGTGTCGCGGTCCTTCTGCGCCAGGCAGCCGCCGACCGCGATCTGCATGCCCGGCCGGGACGCCTTCTTCGGGGCGAGGTGGCCGAGGTTGCCGTACAGCTTGTTGTCGGCGTTCTCCCGCACCGCGCAGGTGTTGAAGACGACCACGTCGGCGTCGTCGGCGTCCCCCGGAGCCCGGACATAGCCCGCGTCCTCCAGCAGGCCCGACAGGCGCTCGGAGTCGTGGACGTTCATCTGGCACCCGTAGGTGCGCACCTGGTAAGTCTTCGCACTCATCTCAGTCGACAGGGTACGTGCTCGCGCCCCTCCCCCGCCTCTCCCTTCCGCGCACCGGTCCTGGCAGGATCGGACCCATGGTCTCCCCGTC
The DNA here is from genome assembly GCF_042681365.1 of Streptomyces desertarenae. NCBI lineage: Bacteria > Bacillati > Actinomycetota > Actinomycetes > Kitasatosporales > Streptomycetaceae > Streptomyces > Streptomyces desertarenae. Next base: position 18,082 of record NZ_JBHUFU010000025.1, read on the forward strand.
CGCGCGCCGCCCCGGAGGGCGGCGGCTGCCGGCCGCCGCGGCGGCCGGTGCCGCACTGGTGCTGCTGCTGTGGTGGCTGCTGCCCGGCGGCGGGCCGGCGCCGAGCGGTTCGGTGGTGTTCACCACGGGCGTCCCGGGCGGGGTCTACGAGCGCTACGGGGAACTGCTCCGGCACCAGTTGGGCCGCGACCTGCCCGAGGTCGAGGTGACCCTGCTGCCCAGCCAGGGGTCGGTGCAGAACATCGACCGGCTGGTCTCCGGCCGGGCGTCGTTCACCATCGCCGCCGCCGACGCGGTGGCGACCTACCTGGCGGAGGGGCGGCCGGGCGCCGGACGGCTGCGGGCCTGCGCGCGCCTGTACGACGACTACATCCAGCTCGTCGTCCCCGCCGGCTCCCCGGTGCGCGAGGCCGCGGACCTGGAGGGGCTGCGGGTCGGGCTCGGGCAGGAGCGCTCCGGCGTCAACCTGATCGCCGGGCGGCTGCTGCGGGCCGCGGGCCTGGACCCGGAGCGGGACGTCCGGCCGGTGCGCGAGGGCATAGACCGGATGCCGGAACTGCTGGCGCGGGACGAGCTGGACGCCTTCTTCTGGTCCGGCGGGCTGCCGACCGGCGCGATCGAGGAGCTCGCCGGGTCCTCCGACATCCGCCTGGTGCCGCTGGGCGACCTGGTGCCCGAGCTGCACGCCCAGGCGCCCGAGACCCGTTCCTCCTACCGGGCCGCGCTGATGCCCGCCGACGCCTACCCCCGGATCCAGAACGGCAGGGCGATCGAGACGATCGCGGTGGCGAACCTGCTGGTGACCGTGGAGGGGACGGACGACACGCTGACGGAGGGGGTGACCCGCTCGGTGATCAACAGCCGGGACCGCATCGGCCGCGAGGTGCACGCGGCGCAGAAGGTCGACCTGCGCACGGCCATCTACACCCACCCGCTCCCGCTGCACAGCGGCGCCGAGCGCTACTACCGCTCCGCCAAGTCCTGACCCGGCGCCCGGGGACCGCGCGCAGCGGCGGGGCCGGGGACCGGCCGGTGCGGGACGCCGCCGGGGCGGCGGGCTCCGCCGCCGGCGGCGCGGCTGCGACCGCTCGGGATCCTCACCCCGCCTCCGGCGCGTCGTCCGGCGCGTTCCTCGGCAGGCTGATCAGCACCCGCAGCCCGTGCGGCTCGTTGCGGGCGTAGGAGATCTCCGCCCCGCCCGCGGCGAGCAGGGCGCGCGAGATGGAGAGCCCGAGCCCGGATCCGGAGACGTTCTGGTGGCGGCTGCTGCGCCAGAAGCGGTCCCCGACGCGGGCCAGCTCGTCCTCGGTGAGGCCGGGGCCGCGGTCGGCGACCTCGACCGTCACCCGGTCGCCCTCGGCCGCGGTGGAGACGGTGACCGACTCCCCGGCCGGGGTGAACTTCACGGCGTTGTCCACCACCGCGTCCAGCGCGCTGGACAGGGCGATCGGGTCGGCCCAGCCCGTCACCGCGCCGCTGCCCTCCGCGCGCAGCTCCACCCCCTTGCTCTCGGCGGCCGGACGCCACGCCGCGACACGTCCGGCGGCCAGCGCGGCGACGTCGGTCAGCCTGAGGTCGGCGGGGGCGTGCTCGGCCAGCGCCAGGCCCAGGAGGTCGTCGAGGACGCGGGCCAGCCGTCTGCCCTCGGCCCGTACCGAGGCGATCTCCTCGTTGCCCTCGGGAAGTTCCAGGGCCAGCAGGTCGATGCGGAGCAGCAGGGCGGAGAGCGGGTTGCGCAGCTGGTGGGAGGCGTCGGCGACGAAGGCGCGCTGCTGCTCCAGGACGGTCTCGACGTGGTCGGCCATCTCGTTGAAGGAGCGCGCCAGGCGCCGCAGCTCGGGGGGCCCGCTCATGGCCGCCACGCGGGAGGCCAGCCGGCCGGTGGCGATGTCGTGGGCCGCCTTGTCCAGGACCCGCACCGGTTCGAGCACCCACGCCGTCATCCGGAAGGCCACCGCGACCGCCACGAGCATGGCGGCCGCCTCGCCCGCGGCCAGCGGGAGCCAGCCGTGCAGGATGCGCGAGCGCATCGGCCCCGTGGGCGAGTCGGTCAGGACGACGGCCACGACGTCGCCGTCGCGGACCACCGGCGAGGCCACCGCGATCCGGTCGTCCTGCCAGGGCCACACCTGCGGGGGGTCGTGGCTGCGGCGCCCGACCAGCGCCTCGGCGAAAGCCGCGGCGCCCTCGCCCTGCGCGGGCACCTGCCAGCCGGAGGGTGCGGCGGCCATCGCGCTGCCGTCGCGGTAGAAGACGCCGGCGCGGATGCCGTACAGGTCGTGGTAGCGGTCGAGTTCGTCGACGAGGGTGGCCAGCCGCTCGTCCCGCCGCCGGTTCTCGGCCGTGGTGGGGCTGCGGGCCTGGGAGCGGGCCGTGACGTACTGGGCCAGGGAGGCGAAGCGGGCGGTGTCGTCGATGCGGTCCACCACGACGGCCTGCTGCTCGGCGGCGGCCATGCTCGCGGCGAGCGGGAAGCCGAGGGCGAGCAGCACGGCGGCCATCAGGGCGATGAGGAGGGCGAGGAGGCGCGTGCGCACGGCGGGGTCCGGTCCTGCGGGGTCAGTCGGCGGGGGTGGTGAGCCGGTAGCCGACGCCGCGCACCGTCTCGATCAGGGCGGGCAGGCGCAGCTTGGAGCGGAGCGAGGCGACGTGCACCTCCAGGGTGCGGCCGGTCCCCTCCCAGCTGGTGCGCCACACCTCGCTGATGATCTGCTCGCGGCGGAAGACGACGCCGGGGCGCTGGGCGAGCAGCGCGAGCAGGTCGAACTCCTTGCGGGTGAGGGTGACCGGCTCGCCCCGCACCGTCACGCGGCGGGTGTCGGCCTCGATGACCAGCGGCCCCAGGAGCAGTCGTCCCGGGGACGCGCCGGCCGGCTCGCCGTCTCCGCCGCCGCTCCCGCCGGTGCCCGCGGGGGCGGCGGTGGCGGTGGCGGTGCGGCGGCTGACGGCGTGGATGCGGGCGAGGAGTTCCGCGGTGTCGTACGGCTTGACCACGTAGTCGTCGGCGCCGAGGTTGAGGCCGTGGACCCGGGAGCGCACGTCGGCCCGGGCCGTCACCATGATCACCGGGGTGGTGGCGGTCAGCCGGCGGATGCGGCTGCACACCTCGAAGCCGTCGGTGTCGGGCAGGCCGAGGTCGAGCAGGACCACCCCGAAGGGCCGCGCCCCGTCGTCGGGCAGCAGGCGCCGCAGCGCCTCCTCGCCGCTGCGGGCGTGCACCACGTCGAATCCGTGCCGGGCGAGCACGGCGGACAGCGCCGCCGCCACGCGGTCGTCGTCCTCGACGAGCAGCAGTCTCATCGGAACCCCCTCTTCTCCCCCGGAAGCCCGACGGAGCTCCCCCGGACTCTCCCCTTGCCTCTCCTCGCGCTCTCCCCTGGTACGGGGACATCCACGCCGACCCGGACCGGTGCGCCAAGGCCCGGCCGCGGCGGACCCCCACGTTATGCAGCCGGTACGCCGTTCGCCGCACCGTTCGAGCCATATGTCCACTTGCTGCTGAATCGTTATCCTCAAGTTCAGCTCAGATGTGCTGACGCTTCTCGGAGCTCGTCACTAAGGTCCCCTCAACCGACGAGGACGGAGCGAATGACGCCGATGAGCAACGTATCGGTGACCAAGGACGCCGCACCGACGGCGGAGAACCTGGTCGTCCTGGACAACGTCAACAAGCACTTCGGTGCCCTCCACGTCCTCCAGGACATCGACCTGACCATTGCGCGTGGCGAGGTCGTCGTCGTCATCGGACCCTCGGGGTCCGGGAAGTCCACGCTGTGCCGCACCATCAACCGCCTGGAGACGATCGACTCCGGAACCATCCTGATCGACGGCAAGCCCCTGCCCGCCGAGGGCAAGGAGCTGGCCCGGCTGCGCGCCGACGTCGGCATGGTCTTCCAGTCCTTCAACCTCTTCGCGCACAAGACGGTGCTGGAGAACGTGATGCTGGGCCAGCTCAAGGTCCGGCGCGCCGACAAGAAGGCGGCGGAGGAGAAGGCCCGCTCCCTCCTGGACCGGGTCGGGGTGGCCAGCCAGGCCGACAAGTACCCCGCCCAGCTCTCCGGTGGCCAGCAGCAGCGCGTGGCCATCGCCCGCGCGCTGGCGATGGACCCGAAGGTGATGCTCTTCGACGAGCCCACCTCCGCCCTCGACCCGGAGATGATCAACGAGGTCCTGGAGGTCATGCAGCAGCTGGCGCAGGGCGGCATGACGATGGTCGTCGTCACCCACGAGATGGGCTTCGCCCGCTCCGCCGCGAACCGGGTCGTCTTCATGGCCGACGGGCGGATCGTCGAGGAGGCCACTCCCGACCAGTTCTTCAGCAATCCGCGCAGCGACCGCGCCAAGGACTTCCTGTCGAAGATCCTCCACCACTGAGTTCGGCTCAGCGGAACCCGTACACCTCGACCCCAGGGATGCTCACCATGACCTTCCGCAAGGCCGGCTTCGCCGCCGCCACCGCTCTCGTCCTCTCCCTGACCGCCACGGCGTGCGGCGGTGGGAGCGGGTCGGACGACGGCAAGATCAACATCGGCATCAAGTTCGACCAGCCGGGGCTGGGCCTGAAGACCCAGGACGGCAAGTACACCGGCTTCGACGTGGACGTGGCCACGTACGTCGCCAAGGAGCTGGGCTACGACGAGAAGGACATCGTCTGGAAGCAGGCTCCCAGCGCCGAGCGCGAGAACATGATCGCCAACGGCGACGTGAAGTTCATCGTCGCCACCTACACGATCAACGACGAGCGCAAGCAGCGGGTGGACTTCGCCGGCCCGTACTTCCTCGCCCACCAGGATCTGCTGGTGAGGGCCGACGACGACACCGTCCGGACCGAGGGCGACCTCGACAGCAGCGAGATGAAGCTCTGCTCGGTCACCGGCTCCACCTCGGCGCAGAACGTCAAGAAGGACTTCGCCCCGAAGGCCAACCTGATCAACTACGGCGGTTACTCGGAGTGCCTGACCGGCCTGGAGAACAAGGCCGTCGACGCCCTGACCACCGACGACTCCATCCTGGCCGGCTACGCCGCGCAGAAGGAGCACCAGGGCAAGTTCAAGCTCGCCGGCCTCAGCCTCAGCGACGAGCCCTACGGCATCGGCCTGAAGAAGGGCGACACCGAGCTGCGGAAGAAGATCAACGACGCCCTGAAGAAGATGGTCGACGAGGGCGCCTGGGAAGAGGCCGCGAAGAAGCACTTCGGCCCGGCCGACTACGAGTACGAGCCCGCCCCGGAGATCACCGAGACGAACTGACGCCGTCCGCGGTGCGCCGCCGCCGTCCGCGGGCGGCGCACCGCACCTCCGACGGGGTCCGACGAGACGCCATCCGACGAGGCGAGAGCGCGGGAGAACGTGTTCGACTTTCTTGATTCCGGGCAGTACGACGTGCTCGGAGCCTTCTGGGTGACGGTGCAGCTCACCGTTTATTCGGCGATCGGCTCCCTGGTGTGGGGAACGGTCCTGGCCGCCATGCGGGTCAGCCCGGTGCCGCTGATGCGCGGCTTCGGCACCGCCTACGTGAACGTCGTGCGGAACACCCCGCTCACGGTCATCATCCTGGCCGCCTCGCTGGGGCTGTTCCAGACGCTGGGGGTCACGCTGGCCGGCGGCGGCGACTTCGAGGTGATCGGCTTCCGGCTGGCCGTGCTCGGACTGATCGCCTACCACGCCACCTTCGTCTGCGAGTCGCTGCGGTCCGGCATCAACACCGTGCCCGTCGGACAGGCCGAGGCGGCGCGCGCCCTGGGGCTGAGCTTCTTCCAGGTGCTGTTCCTCATCGTCCTCCCGCAGGCGTTCCGCTCCGTCGTGGCGCCGCTGGCGAACGTCCTGATCGCCCTGACCAAGAACACCACGGTGGCGGCCGCCATCGGAGTGGCGGAGGCCGCGGCGCTGATGAAGACGATGATCGAGTACGAGAGCGACGCGATCTTCCTGGTCTCCGCGATGTTCGCCTTCGGGTTCGTTGTCCTGACACTCCCGACCGGCATGCTGCTGGGCTGGGTCAGCAAGCGCGTGGCGGTGAAGCGATGAGCAACCTCTCCGTTCTGTACGACGCGCCGGGCCCGCGGGCCAAGGCGCGCAACATCCTCTACTCCGCGGTCTTCGTGGTCCTCCTCGCCCTCGCCCTGTGGTGGGTGCTGGACACCATGGCCGACAAGAACCAGCTCGACGGGGCGAAGTGGGAGCCGTTCGTCGCCGACGGCCGGGTGTGGACGACGTACCTGATCCCGGGTCTGCTCAACACCCTCAAGGCGGCGGTCCTGGCCATCGCCGTCGCGCTTCCGCTGGGCGCCCTGTTCGGTCTGGCCCGGCTGTCGGACCACCGGTGGGTCCGCGTGCCCGCCGGCGCCGTGGTGGAGTTCTTCCGCGCCATCCCGGTGCTGCTGATGATGTTCTTCGCCAACGCGGCGTACGCGCAGTTCACCGACCTCTCCTCGGACGTGCGCCCGCTGTACGCCGTGGTGACCGGCCTGGTGCTCTACAACGCCTCGGTCATCGCCGAGATCGTCCGGGCGGGCATCCTCTCCCTGCCCTCCGGCCAGACCGACGCGGCCAAGGCCATCGGCATGCGCAAGGGCCAGATCATGGTCTACGTGCTGCTGCCGCAGGCGGTCACGGCGATGCTGCCGGCGCTGGTCAGCCAGCTCGTGGTGATCGTCAAGGACACCGCGCTGGGCGGCGCCCTGCTGGGCTACATGGAACTGCTGAGCCAGGTCCGCGTGATCACGGCCAACTACGGCGCCAACACCATCGCCGCCTTCACGGTGGTCGCGCTGATCTACGTGCTGCTGAACTACCTGCTCACCAGTTTCGCGAGTTGGGTCGAGGGCCGCGTCCGGCGCGGCAAGCGGTCGACCGGGGCCGCGCTGCACGCCGGCGCCGACACGGAGATGGAGTTCGACGAGCCCCATGTGGAGGCTCCCACTCGCAAGGAGTAGCGGCCGCCGCACCGTACACCCTGCCCACTGCCTGTGCCCCCGTCGCTTGACGGGGGCACAGGCAGTGGGTTGCATACGGTGTGTGATCACGTTCCGGGCCCCCTCCTCCTCGCCGAATCCCCTCCCCCCCACGTCCCCCGCCGTCCGCGCGGGCAGCGGGAAGTGCGAGGTCCGCCCGTCGTGGATCCGGTGATCGTCGTCGGCGCGGGACCGGTCGGTCTCGCGCTGTCGCTGGCGCTCGCGCGCCACGGGGTGCCGTCGGTGGTGCTCGACGGCGGGGACGGCGGGATCGAGCAGCGCGCGGCGCGGACCTGCGTCCTGCACCCCGTGACGGCGGAGCGCGTCCCGCTGCTGGGCGGCGCCCGGTGGGCCGCCTGGCGCACCGGACGGCGGGGGCAGGCGGTGCGGCGGACCGAGCTGGGCGCCCCGGCCTCGCCGGTGCACGTCCAGCAGTACGCGCTGGAGCGGAGCCTGCGGGCCGCCCTGGAGCGCGAACCGCTGGCCAGGATCGTCACCGGGGCCCGCCTGGAGGATCTGGAGCAGGACGGGCACGGGGTCCTCGCGCGCACCCGCGGCCCCGGCGGCGCCCGGTGGCGCGGCAGCTACCTGGTGGGGTGCGACGGTGCCCGCTCCACGGTGCGCAAGCTCCTGGGGATCCGCTTCCCCGGGCGCACCTCGGTGGAGCGGCACGCGGTGGCGGCGCTCCGCCTCGAACTGCCGTGGGACGGCGAGGCGCTGCTCCACCACGATCTTCCGGGCGTGCCCGGCGAGGTGGTGGCGCGGCCGCTGCCGAACGGGGTGTGGCGGCTGGACTGGCTGCTGGCGCCGCGCGGCGACCTGGTCACGCCCGAGGAGCTGCTCGACCGGATACGCGGCACGCTGTCCGCCTGGTGCGGGGAGGTACCGCCGTACGAACTGCTGGACACCGGTGTGCACATCGCGCACCAGCGGCTGGCGCGGCACTGGCGTTCGGGGCGCGCCTTCCTGGCCGGTGACGCGGCGCACCTGCTGGGGGCGCTGGGCACCCGCTCCGTCGACGAGGGCCTGCAGGACGCGGCCAACCTCGCCTGGAAGCTGGCCCTGTGCTGGCACCGCCGGGCGCCGCAGGAACTGCTGGAGACCTACGAGGCCGAGCGCCGGGGTTCGGTGGGCGCCCGGCTGCGCGCCCTGGACCAGGCCCTGCCGGTGGTGCGCGGGGGCGGCGGTCTGCGCACCCTGCTGCCGGGCGGCTCCCGGGGGCGGCTGGAGCTGCTGACCGACGGTCACCTGGGGCGGGGCGCGCTGGGCGGGCCGCCCGCCTACGGGCGCTCGCCGCTGGCCCCGGCCGGGGACGCGGTGCCCAGCGCCGTCGCGGTCGGGACGGACGCGGGCACACCCGTGCCGGACGTGCCCGTCACGGCGCTGGACGGCTCCCGCGGGCGGCTGTGGGAGCGGATCGGCCGGGACCTGCTGGTGCTGCTGGTGGCGCCGGGCACCCGGGTGTGGGACAGCCGCCACTGGCTGTCGGCCGGGTTGATGCCGGAGCTGGCCTCCGTGGTGGAGCGGCTGCCGGTGCCCGCGGAGCTGCTGGTGGCCGAGGAGTATCCGGGGGCGACGGCCCACACCGTCGTGGTCGTGCGTCCGGACGGGCATCTGGCTGCCGCGCTGCCGGGCGCCCGGACGGGCGAGCTGCGTGCCTGTGTGGACGCGGTGCGCGGCGCCCTCCTGGCCGCCGCGGACCCGGCCGGGGACGCCGCCGGCGCGGCGGACCGCGCCTGATCCGGCGCCGGGCCGGCCCGGCGCCCCCTGCTCCTGCTTCCGTTCTGCGGGCCGCCGGGCACCGGACCGGCCCTCGCGGACCTCCCGTTCGCCGGGCACCACCGCATACTGCCGAACTATTTTTGCAAAACTTGTTTTGCTGGATCGCCGTGGGCCCTACCCTCCTCCCATGGCCGATGGACCGGGCCGCCGCCCCGACCGCGTACTCGATCCCGAGCGGGACGCCGCGGCGCTGAAGGCGCTCACCCACCCCCTGCGCATCCGCCTGCTCGGACTGCTGCGGGAGGACGGACCGGCGACCGCGACCGAACTCGCCGCCCGCACCGGGGAGTCCTCCGCCTCCACCAGCTACCACCTGCGGGTGCTGGCCAGGTACGAGTTCGTCGCCGAGGCCGAGCACCGGGACGCGCGGGAGCGCCGCTGGCGCGCGGTGCACTCCGTGACGTCCTGGGACAACGCGGCCGTGTACGCGTCTCCCGGCGGCCGCGCCTCCGTCAACGCCCTGCGGGGCTTTCAGCTCGACCACCTGGAGCGCTCGCTGCGCCGGCACGAGGAGGACGTCGCCGCCGGGCGGCTGGGACCGCAGTGGTTCGAGTCCTCCGGCGTCGGCGACCTGTTGGTGCGGCTGACGCCGGAATCGCTCGCCGAGCTGCAGGAGACCTTCCGCCGGAAGGCCGACGAGCTGGCGGCGCGGGACGAGCACGACCCGCGTGCCGAGAAGGTGGTGCTCCTGTGGGCCGGACTGCCACTGGCACCGGGCGACGACGGCGGTGCCGGCCACCGGGGCGGTGCGCGGTGATCCGGACCCTGGACCCCTCGGCCGCGCGGCGCCGCTTCGCCACCGTCACCTTCCTGTTCTGGCTCCCCGTGGGGCTCTACCTGCCCGCGCAGGTCCTGCTGCTGGGCGAGCGCGGCATGGGCCTGGCCGCCGTCGCCGGGCTCTTCGCCGTGCACTCCCTGACCGTCGCCGTGCTGGAGCTCCCCACCGGGGGCCTGTCCGACGTGGTCGGCCGCCGCGCCGTGCTCGCCGCCGCCGGAGCGCTCAACACGGCGGCCCTGGTCCTGCTGGCCCTGGGCACCTCCCCGGGCGTCCTCGTCCTGGCCATGGCCATGATGGGCGCAGGCCGCGCGCTGTCCAGCGGCCCGGCCGAGGCGTGGTACGTGGACACCGTGCAGGCCCACTCCGGGCGGGACGCCGAGCTGCGCACCGGGCTGGCCCGGGGCGGCACCGCCTCCGCCACCGCCCTGGCCCTGGGCACCCTGTGCGGCGGCGGGCTGCCCTGGCTGCTGGGACTGGGGCCGGACGTGGGCGCCCGGCTGGACTCCGTCACCTCCGGACTGGTGCTGCCGCTGTCGGTGCCGCCGCTGCTGGGCTCGGCCGTCGGCCTGGTCTTCACCGCCTACGTCCTGACCGCCCTGCCCGAGCCGCCCCGCCCCCCGGCCACCGTCCGGGGAGTGCTGCGGGACGTGCCGGCCACCGTGCTGGGCGGTCTGCGGCTGGGAGTGGGGAGCTCCCTGGTCCGCCGGGTGCTGCTGAGCGCCGCCGCCGCGGGGACCGCCCTGGCCACCGTCGAGCTGCTGGCCCCGGGACGCTCCGCCGATCTGACGGGCGCGTCCGAGTCCGGTGCGCTGCTCTTCGCCGCGCTCGCCTGCACCGGCTTCGTCTGCACCGCCCTGGGCAGCCACTGCGCTCCGCTGGTCGCCCGGCTGACCGGCAGCGGGGAGCGCGGCGTCCTGGCCGGTCTCGGTCTCGGTGCGGCGGGCATGGCACTGCTCGGGGTGACCGTGCTGTGGTCCGGGCCGACCGCGCTGGTCCCGGCCGCCGCGGGCTACGCCCTGGTCTACCTCGGCTTCGGCGCGGCGGGCCCCAACGAGAACGAGCTGCTGCACCACCGCGTCGACAGCGCGGGGCGTGCCACCGCGCTGTCCGTGCAGTCCCTGGCCCTGCAACTGGCCGGTGCTCTCGCCGGACTGGTGGCCGGTGCCCTGCCGCCCGGTCCGCTGCCCTGGCTGCTGGGCGGCTCGGTCCTGCTGGCGGGAGCCCTGCTGTGGGCCCGTGCCGCCGCGACCGGGCCTCGCCCCCGCCGCACGGGCCCGCCGACGCCGGGGAGCACCGGCGGGACGGGAGAGGCGCCCGTCCCGGTGACCGGCCCCTGACGGGGCGCCCGTCCCCGGAGGCCGGACGACGGTTCCGCCGCTGTGCGCGGCGGAGCCCGGTGCGGTCCGGTCACAGCGTCCGGCGGGCGATCCGGCGCCGGAACCGGAGAAGGGCGTGGACGAGGAGGAGCGCGGCCGGGCGGATGCCCAGCACGACCGGTGAACGGACGGCCCGGACACCGGTGAGCAGCGGGCTGCCCGGGCTCCGCCGGGCAACCGGTCATCGGCGGTGGGGGTTCCCGAGCGCGCCGAGCACGTCGGGGCGGAGGCCGTACAGGCAACCGGACCGGCGGCGGACGGGGACAGCCCCGTGGGGGCGAAGACTGCAAGGGCGGGAACCGCGGCCGGCAGGCTGTGGCCGAGGGCTCGCGGCGCTTCGGGGCCTGGACAGGGCTCCCACCCTGGGCTCCCGGCGTCGGCGGGGCCCACTGGAGTCCCGGCGGCGGCCGTCCCCACACCGGAGCCCGCCGCCCGGCGGACGGGGGGACGCCCTCGGGGTTCCGCTCAGTCCGCTTCCCCGTACGGAAGAAGCTCCTCCGGCTCCTCGCCCTCCGCCTCCAGGGCCTCCCGGACCACCCTCAGGGCGAGTCCCTCGGAGTACCCCTTGCGGGCGAGCATCCCGGCCAGTCGGCGCAGCCGCCTGTCCCGGTCGAGCCCTCTGGTGGCGCGCAGCTTCCGCTCCACCAGGGCCCGGGCCGTCCGCTCCTCCTGCTCGGGATCGAGGCGCTCCACCGCGCTGTCGATCAGTGCGGAGTCCACGCCCTTGTTCCGCAGTTCACGGGCGAGGGCCCGGCGGGCGAGACCTCGGCCGTGGTGCCGGGACTCCACCCAGGCGTCGGCGAACGCCGCGTCGTCGATCAGCCCGACGTCCTCGAACCGGGAGAGCACCGATGCGGCCACGTCCTCGGGGATGTCCCTCTTGCGCAGTGCCTCGGCGAGCTGTCCGCGGGTGCGGGGCGTCCCGGTGAGCAGGCGCAGGCAGATCGCCCGCGCCCGCTCCTCCGGATCGGACGGCGGCCGCTCCCGCTGTCGTCCCGCCACGGGCTCAGCTCTTGGCGGCGACGCTCTTGGCGGCCTTCGCCTTGGCCGCCGGTGCCGGCACCGTCTTCGCCGCCTCGGTCGCGGCCGCGACCGGGTCGGGGCCGGCGGCGTCCGTGCTCGGCTCGCCCTCGGGCGCCTCGGTCTTCGGGCCGATCCCCAGCTTCTCCTTGATCTTCTTCTCGATCTCGTTGGCGAGGTCGGGGTTGTCGCGGAGGAAGTTGCGGGCGTTCTCCTTGCCCTGGCCGAGCTGGTCGCCCTCGTAGGTGTACCAGGCGCCGGACTTCCTGATGAAGCCGTGCTCGACGCCCATGTCGATCAGCCCGCCCTCACGGCTGATGCCGATGCCGTAGAGGATGTCGAACTCGGCCTGCTTGAAGGGCGGCGCGACCTTGTTCTTGACGACCTTGACGCGCGTGCGGTTGCCCACCGCCTCGGTGCCGTCCTTGAGGGTCTCGATCCGGCGGATGTCCAGTCGCACCGAGGCGTAGAACTTCAGCGCCCGTCCACCGGTGGTGGTCTCGGGCGAGCCGAACATCACGCCGACCTTCTCGCGGAGCTGGTTGATGAAGATCGCGGTCGTCTTGGACTGGTTGAGCGCGCCCGTGATCTTCCGCAGCGCCTGGCTCATCAGCCGGGCCTGGAGGCCGACGTGGGAGTCGCCCATCTCGCCCTCGATCTCCGCGCGCGGCACCAGGGCCGCCACGGAGTCGATCACGATCAGGTCCAGGGCGCCGGAGCGGATCAGCATGTCCGTGATCTCCAGCGCCTGCTCGCCGTTGTCCGGCTGGGACAGGATCAGGGAGTCCACGTCCACGCCGAGCTTCTTGGCGTACTCGGGGTCCAGCGCGTGCTCGGCGTCCACGAAGGCCACCGTGCCGCCCATGCGCTGGGCGTTGGCGACGGCGTGCAGGGTCAGGGTCGTCTTTCCGGAGGACTCCGGACCGTACACCTCCACCACGCGGCCGCGCGGGAGGCCGCCCACGCCGAGAGCCACGTCGAGAGCGGTCGACCCGGTGGGGATGACCTCGACGGGCTCGTTCGGCCGCTCGCCCAGGCGCATGACGGCGCCCTTGCCGAACTGCCTCTCAATCTGTGCGAGCGCGGCGTCGAGCGCCTTCTCGCGGTCGGTTCCTGCCATGGGTGCCACCCGGTTTGCTTGAGTCGATCGCTTCACGTCAAAGACGCTAACGCCTGCCACTGACAATCGGGCCGGGCTCCGCCCCGGGCAGCCCGGCCCCACCATAAGAATGCCTGTTCGATTTTTGTGTCAAGTTGCCCCGTACCCCTGTGGAAAACCTGCATTTCCGCAGCTCAGCGCGGTTTCGACGAGTGCGGCCCGGCGGGCGGGCCCCTCCTCACCTCAGTTCGGCGGGAACCCCCACGGCCGCGCAGACGGCCCGCCACACGTCCTTCGCCTCCCACCCCGCGTCCAGGGCCTCGTACACCGTCCGGCCGCCCAGCTCGGACATCACGTGATCACGCGCGAAGGAGTCGGCGTACGCCTCACCGAAGTGGGCCGCCATCCGCTCCCAGAAGACCGTCAACCGCATGCTCCCAGTATCCGGCAGTCCCCGGCGGACCCCGGCGGCCGCTACCCCAGCGCCCGCACCCCCGCCGTGACCAGGACCGCGACGGCCACCACCACCAGGAAGGGAGCGCGCAGCACCAGCGCGACCGCCGCCGCCGCGATCCCCGCGGCGCGGGCGTCGAGCACCAGCTCGCCCCCGTCGCCTCCGAAGGTCTGCTGCGCGGTCAGCGCCGCCAGCAGCGCCACGGGCAGCAGGGCGGCCAGCCGCCGCACCAGCGGGCGCTCCAGCACCCCGGCCGGCACCGAGAGCCCCAGCAGCTTGACGAGGTAGCACCCAACGGCCGTCACCCCGACGGCGATCCACACGGTCACCGCGCCCCCTCCGCCCGGCGCAGCCCCCGCACCGCCAGCACCAGCGGCGCGGCCAGCGCCGCCGCCAGCACGGGGATCCCGGCCGGGAGCACCGGCAGCAGCCCTAGGCCCAGCAGCACCGCGAGCCCCGCCGTGGCCCGCTCCACCGCCGTCCGCAGCATGGGGGCGAGCAGGGCCAGGAAGACGGCCGGACCCGCCGCGTCCAGACCCCAGGCGCCGGTGTCGCCCAGCGCCCGCGCCCCGAGCGCCCCGAGCAGGGTGGTGAGGTTCCACAGCAGGTACAGGGCGGCACCGGTGACGGTGAACCCGATCCGGGCCGCGCGCCTGTCGCGCTGGGCGAGCGCGACGGCGGCGGTCTCGTCGATGACCCACTGGGCGGCCAGCGGCCGTACCGCGCGGGGCAGGTCCAGCAGTGCGGAGAGCCGCAGCCCGTAGAAGGCGTTGCGGATGCCGAGGAAGAAGGCGCCGGCGGCCGCGGTCAGCGGGTTGCCGCCCGCCGCGATCGCCCCGACGAGGGCGAACTGCGAGGCACCGGTGAACACCAGCAGGCTGAGCGCGCAGGTCTGCCCCAGAGTGAGCCCGGCACCCGCCGAGGTCACCCCGAAGGCGAAGCCGGAGAGGCCGACGGCGACACCGACCCCCAGCGCGTCCCTGACGACGGCGCGGTCGCCGGCGGCGGGCCCGGCGGCGGGCTCGGCGGCGGGCTCGGCGGCTGCGGCGGCCTCGGCGGGCACCGCCGGGGCCGGGGCATCCTGAATTCGTATCTGTTCCCACACGGCGACGACACTAGACGGGCCTTCCCCTCCCGGTCTTGTACGTTCTTGCGCGTTCGCGCTGGTAGGCCCCCTGTGGCACACCGACGATCCGGCTGAAGTGCCGCCCCGGGTGCGGCTGGTCGGCGAAGCCGACGGCCGCGGCGGCCCCGGCCGGAGCCATCCCCTCCTCCGGCAGCCGGCGGGCCCGGCGGACACGGGCGTCGGTGAGCCAGGCGTGCGGCGGCATCCCGTACCGCTCCCGGAAGGCCCGCAGCAGCGGGAACGGACCGGTGCCCAGCTCCGCGGCGAACCTCTCCATCATGGGTGGATCCGTCATCCGCTCCAGGAGGATCTCCCGGGCGCGCGCGGCATTGCGCGCGCCCGCGGTGCGAACCGTGCGCGCGGGGAGCGGGCCGCCGTGCCGGCGCAGCAGCCGGGTGGCGGCGACCCGCAGCAGGATGTCGGCGGCCGGCGCGTCGCCCTGTTCCGCGGCCCGGTACACCCCGGTGATCAGGCGCGCCGCGTACGGGGCGTGGACGACGGCCTCGGAGAACCCCGCCGTGCCCCGCAGAGCGGTGGTCCCGGCGGCGATGGCGGCCACCGTGTCCGACGCCGGGTAGAACGTCGCGTGGGCCCAGCCCCCGGGCGCCCCGGCGCGCGCGGCGTGCGGCACCTCGGGGTTGGTCACGACCACGGAGCCGCCGGCCCGCTCGGTCCCCGCCCGGTCCGCCGCCGCGCCGGGGCCCGCCGGAGCCGGGGACGCCGCCGGGACGCCTGTCGGTGGCACGGGGCACGATGGTCCCATGGACCGGTCATCGGCTCTCGGCGCCTTCTCCCCCGCGACCCGCTCGTGGTTCGCGGGGGCCTTCCACGCACCCACCCCCGCCCAGGAGGGCGCCTGGCGGGCGATCGCGGAGGAGCGCGACGTGCTGGTCGTGGCGCCGACCGGCTCCGGCAAGACGCTCGCCGCCTTCCTCGCCTCCCTGGACGCGCTGGCCGCCGCGCCCCCGCCCGCCGACCCGTCCCGGCGCTGCCGCGTGCTGTACGTCTCCCCGCTGAAGGCGCTGGCGGTGGACGTCGAGCGGAACCTGCGCAGCCCGCTGACCGGCATCCGGCAGGAGTCGGTGCGACTGGGACTGCCCGAACCGGAGATCCGGGTCGGCGTCCGCTCCGGGGACACCCCGGCCGCCGAGCGCCGCGCCCTGTCCCGGCGCCCGCCGGACATCCTGATCACCACCCCCGAGTCCCTGTTCCTGATGCTCACCTCCGCCGCCCGCGAGGCCCTGCGCGGCGTCGAGACGGTGATCCTGGACGAGGTGCACGCCGTGGCGGGCACCAAGCGCGGCGCCCACCTCGCCCTCTCCCTGGAGCGGCTGGACGAGCTGCTGGACCGCCCCGCCCGCCGCATCGGCCTGTCGGCGACGGTCCGCCCGGTGGACGAGGTGGCGCGCTTCCTCTCGCCGCGCCGCGGGGCGCGGATCGTGCAGCCGCCCTCGGGCAAGGAGTTCGACCTGTCGGTCGTGGTGCCCGTGCCCGACCTGGGCGAGCTGGGCGGCTCACCGGCGCGGGACGCGGGCGGGGAGGGCCCCGGCGGCCGGGGCGACCGGCCGTCGATCTGGCCGTCGGTCGAGGAGCGGATCGCCGACCTGGTCCAGGCCCACCGCTCCACGATCGTCTTCGCCAACTCCCGGCGCCTGGCCGAGCGGCTGTGCAACCGGCTCAACGAGATCGCCTACGAGCGCGCCACCGGCGAGCCCGTGCCCGATGGCCACTCGCCCGCCGAGCTGATGGGGGGATCGGGAGCCGCCCGGGGCGCGCCGCCGGTGCTGGCCCGCGCCCACCACGGCTCGGTCTCCAAGGAGCAGCGGGCGCAGGTCGAGGAGGACCTCAAGGCGGGCCGCCTGCCGGCCGTGGTGGCCACCTCCAGCCTGGAGCTGGGCATCGACATGGGCGCGGTGGACCTGGTGGTGCAGGTGGAGTCGCCGCCCTCGGTGGCCTCCGGCCTCCAGCGGGTGGGCCGCGCGGGCCACCAGGTGGGCGCGGTCTCGACCGGAGTGGTCTTCCCCAAGTACCGCGGCGACCTGGTGCAGTCCGCGGTGGTCACCGAGCGGATGCGCCAGGGCGCCATCGAGGCGCTGAAGGTGCCCTCCAACCCCCTGGACGTCCTGGCCCAGCAGCTCGTCGCCATGGCCGCCATGGACACCTGGGACGTCGACGAGCTGCTGGCGGTGGTGCGGCGCGCCGCGCCCTTCGCCTCGCTGCCGCAGTCGGCGTACACCGCCGTGCTGGACATGCTCGCCGGGCGCTATCCGTCCGACGCCTTCGCCGAGCTGCGCCCGCGCCTGGTGTGGGACCGCGTCGCCCACACCGTCACCGGGCGGCCCGGGGCCCAGCGGCTGGCGGTCACCTCGGGCGGGACGATCCCCGACCGCGGCCTGTTCGGCGTCTTCCTCGCCGGAGCCGATCCGAAGAAGGGCGGCGGCCGCGTCGGGGAGCTGGACGAGGAGATGGTCTACGAGTCCCGGGTGGGAGACGTGTTCACCCTGGGCACGACCAGCTGGCGCATCGAGGACATCACCCGCGACCGCGTCCTGGTCACCCCCGCCCCCGGGGTCCCCGGGCGGCTGCCGTTCTGGAAGGGCGACCAGCTCGGCCGTCCACTGGAGCTGGGCCGGGCGCTGGGCGCGTTCCTGCGCGAGGTCGGCGGCCTGGCCCCCGAGGCCGCCCGCGGGCGGCTGGCCGCGGCGGGGCTGGACGAGTGGGCCGTCGACAACGTCCTGGCCTACCTCGACGAGCAGCGGCGGGCCTGCGGGCACGTTCCGGACGACCGCACGATCGTGGTGGAGCGCTTCCGGGACGAGCTGGGCGACTGGCGCGTCGTCGTCCACTCCCCCTTCGGCGCCCAGGTGCACGCCCCCTGGGCCCTGGCGCTGGGCGCCCGGCTGACCGAGCGGTTCGGCATGGACGCGCAGGTGATGCACGCCGACGACGGCATCGTGCTGCGCCTGCCCGACACCGACCTGATGGGCTTCGACCTCGACGGGGGGCTCGGTGCGGACCCCGCGGACGCCCCGGGCCACGACCCCGACCGGCCCCCGGTCGGCGCGGCCGACATCCTGTTCGACCGGGACGAGGTGGAGCGGATCGTCACCGACCAGGTCGGCGGTTCGGCCCTGTTCGCCTCGCGGTTCCGCGAGTGCGCCGCCCGGGCCCTGCTGCTCCCCCGCCGCGACCCGGGGAGGCGCACTCCGCTGTGGCAGCAGCGCCAGCGGGCCGCCCAGCTCCTCCAGGTGGCGAGCGGGTTCGGGTCCTTCCCCATCGTCCTGGAGGCCGTGCGCGAGTGCCTCCAGGACGTCTTCGACGTGCCGGGCCTCACCGAGCTGATGGGCGACGTCGAGGCCCGCCGGGTGCGGCTGGTGGAGGTCACCACGCCCGAGCCCTCGCCGTTCGCCCGCTCCCTGCTCTTCGGCTACGTCGCGCAGTACCTGTACGAGGGCGACTCCCCCCTCGCCGAGCGCCGGGCCGCCGCGCTGTCGCTGGACTCGCGGCTGCTGGCCGAGCTGCTGGGCCGGGCCGAGCTGCGCGAGCTGCTCGACCCGGAGGTGCTGGCCGAGCTGGAGCGCGAGCTGCAGTGGCTCCCGGGCGGGGACGGCGTCCACCGGATCAAGGACGTCGAGGGCGTGGCCGACGCGCTGCGCGTGCTGGGCCCGCTCACCGGCGGCGAACTGGCCGAGCGGGGCGCGGGCGCCGGATGGGCCGAGGAGCTGGAACGGGCCCGCCGCGCCATCCGGGTCCGCATCGCGGGGCGGGAGCACTGGGCGGCGGTCGAGGACGCCGGACGGCTGCGCGACGCCCTCGGCGCGGCGCTGCCCGTCGGCGTGCCCGAGGCGTTCACCGAGCCCGTCCCCGATCCGCTGGGCGACCTGCTGGCCCGCTACGCCCGCACCCACGGCCCGTTCACCACGGCCGGGGCAGCGGCCCGTTTCGGGCTGGGCGCGGCGGTGGCCGACGGTGCGCTGCAGCGGCTGGCCTCCGCCGGACGCCTGGTCCAGGGCGAGTTCCACCCCTCGGGCGTGGAGCAGGAGTGGTGCGACGCGGGCGTGCTGCGGCGGCTGCGCCGGCGCTCCCTGGCCGCGCTCCGCGAGGAGCTGGAGCCGGTGCCGCCGGCGGCGCTGGCCGCCTTCCTCCCCCAGTGGCAGCACCTGGACGCCGGCGGCGGCCTGCGGGGGGTCGACGGGCTGCTGCGCGCCGTCGAGCAGCTCCAGGGGGCGCCGGTGCCGGCCTCCGCGCTGGAGAGGCTGGTGCTGCCCTCCCGGGTCGCCGGCTACCACCCGGGAATGCTGGACGAGCTGGCCGCCGCCGGCGAGGTCCTGTGGGCGGGAGCGGGTGCGCTGCCGGGCAAGGACGGCTGGGTCCGCCTCCTCCTGGCGGACGCCGCCCCCCTGCTGCTGCCCGACGCCCATCCGCTGGAGCTCTCCCCGCTGCACCGGGCCGTCCTGGAGGCGCTCGCGGGCGGTTACGGCCTGTTCTTCCGGCAGATCGCCGAGCGGGTCCGCGCCGCCGGGCACGAGGCGTCCGAGGCCGCGCTGGCCGACGCCGTCTGGGAGCTGGCCTGGGCCGGTCACCTCACCGGCGACACCCTGGCCCCGCTGCGCGCCCTGCTGGGCTCCGGCCGCACGGCGGGCGCCACCGCGCACCGGGCCCGGCGCAGCACCCCGCGCGGCCGGTACGGCTCGGCCGCGGCCCTGTCCGGCGCCCGCCCCACCTCCCGGACGGGTCCGCCGACCGTGGCGGGCCGCTGGTCGCTGCTGCCCGAGCGGGAGGCGGACCCCACCCTCCGCGCCCACGCGCTGGCCCGCACCCTCCTGGACCGGCACGGCGTGGTCACCCGGGGCGCGGTCGCCGCCGAGGGGGTCGAGGGCGGTTTCTCGGCCGCCTACCGCGTGCTGTCGGTCTTCGAGGAGAACGGGCAGGCCCGCCGCGGCTACGTGGTGGAGGGGCTGGGGGCCGCGCAGTTCGCCGTGGACGGCGCGGTGGACCGGCTGCGGGCGATCGCCGGGGCGCGGGAGAAACCGGAGGGCTCCCGTCCCCGCACGGCCGTGCTCGCCGCCGCCGACCCGGCCAACGCCTACGGCGCGGCCCTGCCCTGGCCCGAGCCGCCCCGTCCCGCCGACGCGCCGGACAAGGGGCGGGCGGCCGTCCACAAACCGGGCCGGAAGGCGGGGTCCCTGGTCGTCCTGGTCGACGGCGAGCTGGTCCTCTACCTCGAGCGCGGCGGCAGGACGCTTCTGGCCTGGCGCACCGAGGGGCCGGTGCTGGAGGCCGCCGCCGGGGCCCTGGCCGACGCCGCGCGCCGGGGGACGCTGGGCACCCTCACAGTGGAGCGGGCCAACGGCTCCCCGGTGCTGGCCTCACCGCTCGGCGGTGTCCTGGAGGCGGCCGGCTTCCACGCGACCCCGCGCGGGCTGCGGCTGCGCGCCTGAGGCGCCGGAAGGCGGCCGCGGGCGGCGGGCCGCAGGCGGACCACGCGAAACGGAAAGGAGGAACCGGTGCCCGAGGGAGACACCGTCTGGCGCACCGCCCGGCTGCTGCACGACGCGCTGTCGAACAGCCCGCTGGTCCGCTGCGATCTGCGGGTACCCCGGCTCGCCACCAGCGATCTCACCGGCCGCACGGTGCTGGAGACGGCCGCGCGCGGCAAGCACCTGCTCACCCGCTTCGAGGGCGGCCTGACGCTCCACTCCCATCTGCGGATGGACGGCGCCTGGCGCGTCCACGCACCGGGCGAGCGGTGGACCGGCGGTCCCGGCCACCAGGTCCGCGCCGTCCTCGCCACCGCCGGGCACGTCGCCGTCGGGTACCGCCTCCCCGTCCTGGAGCTGCTGCGCACCGAGGACGAGGAGCAGGCGGTCGGCCACCTCGGGCCGGATCTGCTGGGGCCGGACTGGGATGCGGGCGAGGCGCTGCGGCGCCTGCTGTCCGACCCCGGGCGCCCTCTCGCCGAGGCCCTGCTCGACCAGCGCAACCTCGCCGGGATCGGCAACGTCTACGCGGCGGAGCTGTGCTTCCTCGCCAGGGCCACCCCCTGGCTGCCGGTCGGCGGGCTTCCCGCCCCGGAGCGGCTCCTGGCCCTGGCCAGGAGGCTGCTGGAGGTGAACAAGGGGCGGAGCACGCGCATCACCACCGGCGACGTCCGCCGGGACCGGGCCCTGTGGGTGTACGGCCGTGCGGGCAGGCCGTGCAGGCGCTGCGGCGCCGCCGTCCGCACCTGGACGCCCGGCCCGTCCGCGGGGGAGCGTGTGGCGTACTGGTGTCCCGGCTGCCAGCAGGGCCCCTCACCCGCGCCGGGCTGACCGCTCCCGGCGGGTCCGCGCCGTCCCGCGGAAGGCGGCCGCGAGGCGCCCGCCGCAACGCCGCGGGCCCGGCCCGGAGCGTGGAACCACGCTCCGGGCCGGGCCCGCGGGACACGTCGCGTCGTGTACGCCGGGCTTGCGCCGATCAGGCGGCCACGACGTCCACGGCCTCGGCCGGTGCCTTGATCGTCACCCGTTCCTCCGGACGGCTCGTGACGGAGGTCACCTTCACCGGGTTGAGGACGGGACGGCGCATCGGTGCGGGCACCGTCTCGCCGGCCGCGGACTGCGCCAGCTCGGCGAGGGCCAGTTCGTCGCTGACCTCTCTCATCAGCTCGGACATCCGCACGTCGAGGGCCTCGCAGATCGAGGCGAGCAGTTCGGAGGAAGCCTCCTTCTGCCCTCGCTCCACCTCGGAGAGGTAACCGAGCGACACCCGGGCGGACGAGGAGACTTCGCGCAGGGTCCGGCCCTGGCGCTGGCGCTGCCGACGCAGCACGTCACCCAGCAGGCGACGGAGCAGAATCATCGGTGGCTCCCTCCTAGGACCGCTGACCCGGATCCTTCATGCCCCACCGTACCGCCTACAACCGCGGCCGTGCGGGGAGCGATGCTGTGTTCACTCAGGGCTGCAAACATCCCTTCCCCCCACCGTGTTCCGTATCCTTTGTCGGCGCATTTTCCGTGAGTTCGCTCAGGAGCAAACGGACGACGGCTTCGACGCTCCCGTCCCTGATCTCCGCCCGCTCCCCGTCCAGCCTCAGCTCGAGCGCCACGGCACGGGCCGCCTCCCCGCCCTCCGAGGAAGCGGAACCGCCCGGTCCGGCGACCGCCACGTAGACCAGTCCGACCGGCTGCCCGTCCTGCGGCTCGGGACCGGCCACTCCGGTGGTCGCCACGCCCCAGTCCGAGCCGATGACCCGCCGTACGCCCAGTGCCATCTGGCGGGCCACCTCGGCGTCGACCGCGCCGCGCTCCCGCAGCAGGTCCCCGTCCACACCGAGGACCTCGTGCTTGACCTCGGTGGCGTAGGCGGTGACCGAGCCCCGGACGGTCGCCGACGCACCGGGCGCGGCCGTCAGTTCGGCGGTGACCAGCCCGCCGGTCAGCGACTCGGCGGCGGCGACGGTCTGGCCGCGCTCCCCCAGCATCCGCAGGGCACGGGCCGTGAGCGCCCGGGTGCCGTCCGCCTGCTCGCCCGTGCCGGGCCCCGCGGAAGCGCCGGGGCCGGACTCCCGCTCCGCCGCGGCCGTCTCAGTGCTCATGGGCGCGCTCCTCGGTCCGGCCGGCCCTCCTGAGGGCCAGCGCCTGCCGTACGTAGTCCAGGCCGGTGCCGACCGTCAGCGCCACGGCGGCGGCCATCACCCACCACCGCAGCGTGGCGAGCGGCCCGGTCAGAGCCAGGATGTACATCCCCACGGCGATGCCCTGGGCGAGGGTCTTCAGCTTCCCGCCCCGGCTGGCCGGGATGACGCCGTGCCGGATCACCCAGAAGCGCATCGCGGTGATGCCGACCTCCCGGAAGAGGATCACTCCCGTGACCCACCAGGGCAGGTCGGACAGGGCCGAGAGGCAGATCAGCGCCGCTCCCATGATCGCCTTGTCCGCGATCGGGTCGGCGATCTTGCCGAAGTCGGTGACCAGGTTGTACCGCCGCGCCAGCTCTCCGTCGAACAGGTCGGTGATCATGGCGACGGAGAAGGCCGCCCAGGCGAAGGAGCGCCAGGCCGGATCGTGCCCGCCCTCGGCCAGCATCAGGAGCACGAAACCCGGCACCAGGAGCAGCCTCACCATGGTGAGGATGTTCGCGATGTTCCACAGGCTCACCGTCCGTACGACGGCCGTCTTCGGTTTCGCCATCGGTCCGCCGCTCGCCGCCGGGGCAGGGATGTCCGTCATGTCCCCGCCCCCTCGGTACTGTCGGAGCACCCCCGTACGGCGCCCGGGGGCGGTTCGGCCATGAGATCCACACCCTCGCTCGCCACCACCTTCGCCTCGACCATCTGCCCCGCGGAGAACTGCGAGGAGCCGGCCGGGACGGTGAGGAAGGTCAGCCCGTCGGTCTCGGGCGCCTGGTGCGCCCCCCGCCCGACCGGGCCCTCCTCCTCGTCCACCGACTCGACCAGGACCTGCAGCGTCTCGCCGACGCGCTCCTCCGCGCGCTGCGCGGTCAGTTCCTCGGCGAGCCGCGAGATGCGGGCCAGGCGTTCGGCCACCACCTCCGGGTCGGTCTTGTGCTCGTAGGTCGCCGCTTCGGTGCCTTCCTCGTCCGAGTACCCGAAGACTCCGATCGCATCCAGCCGGGCCTCGGTCAGAAAACGCTCCAGCTCGTCGACGTCCGCCTCGCTCTCACCGGGGAAGCCGACGATGAAGTTGGAGCGGACGCCGGCCTGCGGAGCCTTGGCGCGGATGGTCTCCAGCAGCTCCAGGAAGCGGTCGGTGTCCCCGAAGCGCCGCATGGCGCGCAGCACGCCCGGGGCCGAGTGCTGGAAGGAGAGGTCGAAGTAGGGCGCGACCTTCTCGGTGCCGGTCAGGACGTCGATCAGGCCGGGGCGCATCTCGGCGGGCTGGAGGTAGCTGACCCGGATCCGCTCGATGCCGTCCACCGCCGCCAGTTCGGGCAGCAGCGCCTCCAGGAGCCGGATGTCACCGAGGTCCTTGCCGTAGGAGGTGTTGTTCTCGGAGACCAGCATGACCTCCTTCACCCCCTGCTCGGCCAGCCAGCGGGTCTCGGCCAGGACGTCGGAGGGGCGCCGGGAGACGAAGGCGCCGCGGAAGGAGGGGATGGCGCAGAAGGAGCAGCGGCGGTCGCACCCGGAGGCCAGCTTCACCGAGGCGACCGGGCTGCTGCCCAGCCTGCGGCGGAGGGGGGCGCGCGGGCCGGAGGCCGGGGCGAGGCCGTCGGGCAGGTCGGCGGGCGCGGACGCCTCCCCGTGGCCGGGCAGGGCCACTCCGGCACCCTGGCGCTCGACGGGGCTGATCGGCAGGAGCTTGCGCCGGTCGCGCGGGACGTGCGGGACGTGGGTGCCCCCGGCGAGGATGGTCCGCAGCCGCTCGGAGATGTCGGCGTAGTCGTCGAAGCCGAGCACGCCGTCGGCCTCGGGCAGCGCCTCGGCCAGTTCCTTGCCGTAGCGCTCGGCCATGCAGCCGACGGCGACCACGGCCCGGGTGCGGCCGTTGCCCTCCAGGGCGCCGGCCTTGAGGTCGCCGGCCTCCAGCAGGGCGTCGACGGAGTCCTTCTTGGCGGCCTCGACGAAACCGCAGGTGTTGACGACGGCGACATCCGCGTCGGCGGCTTCTTCGACAAGCTCCCAGCCGTCCGCCGCCAGACGGCCGGCGAGCTCCTCCGAGTCCACCTCGTTACGGGCGCAGCCTAGGGTGACGAGAGCGACGGTACGGCGTTCGGGCATGGGCTCAGCCTACTTCGTCCCGGCGGCCGCGCCCGCCGCCAGGGCTCCGTCACCCCGGCCGCTCCCGGGTCAGCCCTGCTCGGGGTCGCCCTTGGTGTAGCTGAGGCGCTGCACCTGGCCCATCTCCCCGACCTTGTCGACCTCCTTGCCGTTGACGAAGAGGGTGACCGCCCCGGCGTTGCCGAGGACCAGGTCGATCCGCTTGTCGTCGGTGAAGGTCCGGGAGTCGCCGGCCCTGAGCACGCCCTCCTCCAGCAGCCGCCCGTTGTGGGCCTCGGCCGAGAACCAGCTCTGGCCGTCCTCGGCGACCAGCTTGACGGTGACCTTGTCGGCCGGGGCGGCGGCGATGGCGCTGTCGGAGACGGACGGGTCGGGGTCGGGCTTGGGGTCGGCGGTCTCGGCCGGTCCGGCCTCCCCGTCGGGCGCCTCCGAGGAGGTGTCCTCCCGGGCCACCGGGGGGCCCGCCGGCTCGTCGCCCCCGCTGAAGAGGGTGAAGCCGACGAACCCCACCACCGCCACGATCGCGGCGACCATGGCGGCGGTCCAGTTGGGCCGGCTCGGTTCGGGGCGGATGCGCTCCGCCTCGAAGAGGGTCGCGGCGGGGGTCGGCGCCGGACGACCGCCGTGCTCGGCGTCGTAGCGCGCCACGAGGTCGTCCGGGTCGAGGCCGACGGCCCTGGCAAGGGTGCGGACGTGGCCGCGGGCGTAGACGTCGCCCCCGCAGCGGGAGAAGTCGTCCTGTTCGATGGCGTGCACGATCGGGACGCGGATGCGGGTGGTCGTACTGACCTCGTCCACCGTCAGTCGCGCGTCGATACGGGCCTGCTGGATCGCCCGGCCGACGGAGGGCCGGTCTTCTGGAGGAGAGTTGCCGATGGACACGTGGGCGCCTTTCGAGCGTGTAGCCACCTGCTGGAGGTCCAGTCTAGAGGGGGTGCGGAAGGGTCGGGCAAGCGGGCGGAGGGGGTCTGTCCGCCATAGGGATGGCCATGCCTCCCATCGGTGCACACAGGGCCGCGCCCTCCACCGATGTGACGTCTTGCCAGGGGAAACGGTTGCCCAGCTCCCCCTTACGAGTGAGTCTCTCCGCGGATCATCGCGAGCACTTCGTCCAGCTCGTCCGGCTTGACCAGGACGTCCCGCGCCTTCGACCCCTCGCTGGGGCCGACCACCCCGCGCGACTCCATCAGGTCCATCAGCCTGCCCGCCTTGGCGAACCCCACCCGCAGCTTCCGCTGGAGCATCGAGGTGGAACCGAACTGGGTGTTGACCACCAGTTCGGCGGCCTGGCACAGCAGGTCGAGGTCGTCCCCGATCTCCTCGTCGATCTCCTTCTTCCTGCCCTGCCCGACCAGGACGTCGTCGCGGAAGTTCGGGGCCATCTGCTTCTTGCAGTGCCCCACGACGGCCGCGACCTCCTCCTCGGTCACGTAGGCGCCCTGCATGCGGGTGGGTTTGCTCGCCCCCATCGGCAGGAAGAGGCCGTCGCCCTTGCCGATCAGCTTCTCCGCGCCGCCCTGGTCGAGGATGACGCGGCTGTCGGCGAGGGAGGAGGTGGCGAAGGCCAGGCGCGAGGGCACGTTGGCCTTGATCAGACCGGTGACGACGTCGACCGAGGGGCGCTGGGTGGCCAGCACCAGGTGGATGCCCGCGGCCCGGGCCAGCTGGGTGATCCGCACGATCGCGTCCTCCACGTCGCGCGGCGCGACCATCATCAGGTCGGCCAGCTCGTCCACGATGACCAGCAGGTACGGGTAGGGGGCCGGCTCCCGCTCGCTGCCCTCGGGCGCCTTCACCCTCCCCGCGCGCACCGCCGCGTTGAAGTCGTCGATGTGCCGGAAGCCGTAGGCGGCCAGGTCGTCGTAGCGCAGGTCCATCTCGCGCACGACCCACTGCAGCGCCTCGGCGGCCTTCTTCGGGTTGGTGATGATGGGGGTGATCAGGTGCGGGATGCCCTCGTAGGCGGTCAGTTCGACCCGCTTGGGGTCCACCAGCACCATCCGGACGTCCTCGGGGGTGGCCCGGACCATCACCGAGGTGATCAGGCAGTTGATGCAGGAGGACTTGCCGGATCCGGTCGCGCCCGCGACCAGGATGTGCGGCATCTTCGCCAGGTTGGCCGTGACGTAGCCCCCCTCGACGTCCTTGCCGAGCCCGACCAGCAGGGGGTGGTCGTCGCCCGCGGCCTCCGCCAGCCGGAGGACGTCGCCGAGGTTGACCATCTCCCGGTCGGTGTTGGGGATCTCGATGCCGACCGCCGACTTGCCCGGGATCGGGCTGATGATCCGCACGTCGGGGCTGGCCACGGCGTAGGCGATGTTCTTGGCCAGCGCGGTGATCTTCTCGACCTTGACCGCCGGGCCCAGTTCCACCTCGTAGCGGGTGACCGTCGGGCCGCGGGTGAAGCCGGTGACGGCGGCATCCACCTTGAACTCGGAGAAGACGGTGGTGAGGGAGGCGACGACCGCGTCGTTCGCGGCGCTGCGGGTGCGGCCCGGCCCACCGCGCTCCAGCAGGTCCAGGGAGGGCAGCGCGTAGGTGACGTCGCCGGCGAGCCGGAGCTGTTCGGCGCGCGGCGGCAGGGCGTCCGCGGGCGGCTCGGCGGGCGCCCTGGTCAGATCCGGCACGGCCGGCGGCTCCGGGAGCGCGGTGCCGCCGGACGGGACCGGGACGCCGGCGCGCTCGGGCCCGCCCCGGCGGCGTCCGGTGCCGGTGTCCTCCCGCTCCCGGGCGTCCCGGTCGGCCCTGACCGAACTGGTGAGGTCGGCGACGAGCGGGGAGGGCTGCACGCCGTGCAGCACGGCGCCCTCCAGCTGGGCGGCGGCGGCCGCCGCCACGTCCACGGCGTCCGGCGAGCCGCCACCTTCGGCTCCGGGGGCGGCCCGGCGGCGGGTGCGGCGGCGCCCGTCCAGCGCCTCCTTCTCCGCCTGGAAGGCGTCGTCGCCGTCCTTGCGCAGGTTCGCCCGCCGGGGGCGCCGGGGCGGCTCCTCCTGCGCGTAGGGGTCGTCGTACGCGACGCCGTACCCGTCGTACGCCGTGGCGTCCTTCTCGGCCACCAGACCGAGTCGCACGCCCAGTTGGCGCAGCCGCTGCGGAACGGCGTTGACGGGGGTGGCGGTGACGACGAGCAGCCCGAAGACGGTCACCAGCAGCAGCAGGGGGACGGCCAGGGCCTCGCTGACGCTGAGGACCAGCGGCTTGGAGACGGCCCAGCCGATCATGCCGCCCGCGTCCCGCACCGCGTCGTCGCCCTCGCCGCGGCCCGGGGTGCCGCAGGCGACGTGCACCAGCCCGAGCAGGCCGACGGCCAGCGCGGAGAGCCCGATGACGATGCGTCCGTTGGCCTCCGGCTTCTCCGGATGGCGCATCAGCCGCACCGCGACGGTGCCCAGCAGGACCGGCACCACCAGGTCCAGACGGCCGAAGGCGCCGGTCACCAGCATGTCGACCAGCTCGCCGACCGGGCCCTGGAGGTTGGACCAGGTGCCGGCCGCCACCACCAGGGCGACGCCGAGCAGCAGCAGGGCCTGGCCGTCCTTGCGGTGCGCCGGATCCAGTCCCCTCGCGCCGCGGCCTATGCCGCGCAGCAGCGCGCCGACGGCGTGCGCGACGCCGAGCCACACGGCCCGGACGAGACGGAGGACGCCTCTGGTGGGCGATGCCGCCGGTTTCGGCGGGGCCTTGGGCGCCGCCTTCCTCACCGCCTTCTTCACCGGCGGTTTCCCGGGCGCGGCAGACCTCGACGCCGGGGGTTTTCTGGCTGGAGCCTTCTTCGCGGGCGCCTTCTTGGCGGCCTTGCCGGACGTACGTGAGGCCATGGTGCCGAGATTACCCGTGAGGACCCCGCAAGACACGGACGCGCGAGTGAGTGGTGGGACGTGCGTGCGGACGCGCGGGCGCTCCTGTCACCCCGTCAGGTGACGCCGCGTGATGTCCGGTCGCCGCGGCGGCCGGTGGTGCCCTGCCCCCTCAGCTCTGCGGGGGGAGCGGAACCGGCCCGCCGTTGCCGGGCTCCAGGGCGTCGAGCGCCCGCCGCAGCCCGGTCAGCTTGCGCTCCAGATGGGCGGCCGTGGCGACCGCCGCGGCGTCCGCGGACTCGTCCAGGTGCTTGGAGAGGGCCTCGGCCTGCTCCTCGACCGCCGCGAGCCGCGCGGAGAGTTCGGCCAGCAGGCCGACGGCCCCCCTGGCGCCGTCGTCCTCCGCGGCGCTCTGGCCCTCCAGCTGGAGCCGCAGCAGGGCGGCCTGCTCCCGCAGCTGCACGTTCTTCATGTACAGGTCGACGAAGACCGACACCTTGGCCCGCAGCACCCACGGGTCGAACGGCTTGGAGATGTAGTCGACGGCCCCGGCGGCGTAGCCGCGGAAGGTGTGGTGCGGACCGTGGTTGATCGCGGTGAGGAAGATGATCGGGATGTCCCGGGTCCGCTCGCGCCGCTTGATGTGGGCGGCTGTCTCGAAACCGTCCATACCCGGCATCTGCACGTCCAGCAGGATGACCGCGAAGTCGTCCGTGAGCAGCGCCTTGAGCGCCTCCTCCCCTGACGATGCCCGCACCAGCGTCTGGTCCAGCGCGGAGAGGATGGCCTCCAGCGCCAGCAGATTCTCCGGCCGGTCATCGACCAGGAGGATCTTGGCCTTCTGCACCATGGCCCGTCCTCCTCGCCCCGGCAGCGCTCTGGTCGCCGCCACTGGCAACGACTCCTTCGCGCCGCCCGTCCTTGTGCCGGTCATGGTAGCCCCACCTCGCGGCCCGCCACACCCTGTCACCGAGATGTCACTGTGCACGTAGCTGAAACGCTGCGGAGGACCCGAAGGTTCCCTGAATCCAGCACTTCCACACCTATTGCGCCGGGATCCCACAGCACGTCACACGCACCGGAACCATCGCACATCACTCCTTGCGCATCCACCTCGCCATGACGGACAGCAGATGATCGGTGTCCACCGGCTTGGTGACGTAGTCCGACGCCCCCGACTCGATGCTCTTCTCCCGGTCGCCCTTCATCGCCTTGGCGGTCAGCGCGATGATCGGCAGCCCCGCGAACTGCGGCATCCGCCGGATCGCCGCGGTCGTGGCGTACCCGTCCATCTCCGGCATCATGATGTCCATCAGAACGACCGCCACGTCGTCGTGCTGCTCCAGCACCTCGATGCCCTCGCGTCCGTTCTCGGCGTAGAGCACCTGGAGGCCGTTCTGCTCCAGCACGCTGGTGAGGGCGAAGACGTTGCGGATGTCGTCGTCGACGATCAGCACCTTCTCGCCTCCGAAGACGCCGCCCGAGCGGCTCCCCGGCGCCCGGCCGTCCTGCGGCCACACCGGCGCCGTCCGCCCGTCGGCCGCGTGCTCGTCCCCCGTCTGCCGCGGCGGCTGCTTCTTCGGCATCGGCGGGACCTGGCGCCGCCGGGAGGCGAGGGCCGCCGCGGCGCGCTCCGCGGCGGGCACGTCCAGCGCGCCGCCCGTCTCCCGGAGCGCCGGCGCCTCCCCCGCACCGGGGGCCCCCTCGGTCTCGGTGCCGTGCCGCTCCCCGCCGTTCTGCGGGGCGACCGCGCCCGCCGGGGTTCCGGCGGGCTGCGGGTAGCCCTGGGGCGGCAGCTCGGTCGGGGCCAGGGGCAGGTAGAGGGTGAAGGTGGATCCCCGGCCCGGCTCGCTGACGGCGTGGATCTCGCCGCCCAGCAGCCGCGCGATCTCCCGGCTGATGGACAGGCCCAGGCCGGTGCCGCCGTACTTGCGGCTGGTGGTGCCGTCCGCCTGCTTGAACGCCTCGAAGATCACCCGCATCTTGCTCTGCGCGATGCCGATGCCGGTGTCGGTGACCGAGAAGGCGATCAGGTCGGCGTCGGGGTCGCGCAGCGAGCCGTGCTCCAGCATCTGCTCGCGGATCGACTCCGGGACGTCCGCCTTCGCCGAGCGGATCACCAGCTCCACCGCACCGCTGTCGGTGAACTTCACCGCGTTCGACAGCAGGTTCCGCAGCACCTGGAGCAGGCGCTGCTCGTCGGTGTGGAGCGTGGGGGGCAGCTCCGGGGAGACCCGCACCGAGAAGTCCAGCCCCTTCTCCGCGGTGAGCGGCCGGAAGGTGGCCTCCACGTAGTCCACGAGCTGCACCAGGGCGATGCGGGTCGGGCTGACGTCCATCTTCCCCGCCTCGACCTTCGACAGGTCGAGGATGTCGTTGATCAGCTGGAGCAGGTCCGAGCCCGCCCCGTGGATCGTCTCGGCGAACTCCACCTGCTTGGGCGAGAGGTTCCCCTCGGCGTTGTCGGCCAGCAGCTTGGCGAGGATCAGCAGCGAGTTCAGCGGGGTGCGCAGTTCGTGCGACATGTTCGCCAGGAACTCGGACTTGTAGCGCATCGAGACGGCGAGCTGCTCGGCGCGCTCCTCCAGGACCTGCCGTGCGTCCTCGATCTCGGAGTTCTTGATCTCGATGTCGCGGTTGGTCTTGGCCAGCAGTTCCGCCTTCTCCTCCAGCTCCTCGTTCGAGGCCTGGAGCGCCCGCTGGCGGCTCTCCAGCTCGATCGAGCGCTCCTGGAGCTGCTCGGCCAGCTCCTGCGACTGCTTGAGCAGGCGCTCGGTCTTGGTGTTGACGCTGATGGTGTTGACGCTCGTGGCGATCATCTCGGCGATCTGGCTCAGGAAGTCCTTCTGGATCTGGGTGAAGGGCTGGAAGGAGGCCAGTTCGATGACGCCGAGGACCCGGTCCTCGAAGAGCAGCGGCAGCACGACCACGTTGGCGGGCGGCGCCTCGCCCAGCCCGGAGGCGATCTTCAGATAACCGGGCGGGGCGTTCTCCACCAGGATCGTGCGCTTCTCCTCGGCCGCGGTGCCCACCAGGGACTCGCCCGGCCGGAAGGAGGTGGGCATGGTCCCCGGCGAGTAGCCGTAGTTGCCGATCATCCGCAGCTCGTAGGAGCCGTCCTCGCTCGCCCCGACGCCGACCTCGGTCCCGCCGCCGGTCGGGGCGGCCACGAAGAAGGCGCCGTGCTGGGCCGAGACCACCGGGGTCAGCTCGCTCATGATCAGCCGGCCGACGTCCTCCAGGTCGCGGCGGCCCTGCATCAGGCCGGAGATGCGGGCGAGGTTGCCCTTGAGCCAGTCCTGCTCCTGGTTGGCCAGCGTGGTCTCGCGCAGGGTGGCGATCATGGTGTTGACGTTGTCCTGGAGGGCCAGGATCTCGCCGGCGGCGTCCACGTCGATCTTCACGTTGTGGTCGCCGCGGGTCACCGCGGCGGCGACCGCGGCGATGGCCCGCACCTGGCGGGTCAGGTTGCCCGCCATCTCGTTCACCGACTCCGTCAGGTCCTTCCAGGTGCCCGAGACGCCGTCCACCCGGGCCTGGCCGCCCAGCTGCCCCTCGGTGCCCACCTCGCGGGCGACCCGCGTGACCTGCTCCGCGAACGACGACAGCTGGTCCACCATCGTGTTGATCGTGGTCTTCAGCTCCAGGATCTCGCCCCGGGCGTCGATGTCGATCTTCTTGGTGAGGTCGCCCTTGGCGATCGCGGTGGTGACCATCGCGATGTTGCGGACCTGGCCGGTGAGGTTGGAGGCCATGGAGTTCACCGACTCCGTGAGGTCCTTCCAGGTGCCCGACACCCCGGGCACCCGGGCCTGGCCGCCGAGGATGCCCTCGGTGCCCACCTCGCGCGCCACCCGCGTCACCTCGTCGGCGAACGACGACAGGGTCGTCACCATGGTGTTGACGGTGTCGGCGAGCTGGGCGACCTCGCCGCTCGCCTCGACGGTGACCTTCTTGGTCAGGTCGCCGTTGGCGACCGCCGTCGCGACCTGGGAGATGTTGCGGACCTGGCCCGTCAGGTTGGACGCCATCAGGTTGACGTTCTCGCTGAGGTCCTTCCAGATGCCCGTGACCCCGGGCACGTGGGCCTGGCCGCCGAGGATGCCCTCGGTGCCCACCTCGCGGGCGACCCGCGTGACCTGCTCGGCGAACGACGACAGCTGGTCCACCATCGTGTTCACGGTCGTCACCAGGGCGAGGATCTCCCCCTTGGCGTCGACGGTGATCTTCTTGGAGAGGTCTCCCTTGGCGACCGCGGTGGTGACCTCGGCGATGTTGCGCACCTGGGAGGTCAGGTTGTTCGCCATGCCGTTGACGGACTGGGTGAGGTCCTTCCAGGTGCCGGAGACCCCCTCCACCTCGGCCTGGCCGCCCAGGATGCCCTCGGTGCCCACCTCGCGCGCCACCCGCGTGACCTGCTCCGCGAACGACGACAGCTGGTCGACCATGGTGTTGAGGGTGTTCTTCAGCTCCAGGATCTCGCCCCGGGCGTCCACCTCGATCTTCTGCGACAGGTCACCGCGCGCCACCGCCGTGGCGACCTGGGCGATGTTGCGCACCTGGGCGGTGAGGTTGCCCGCCATGCCGTTGACCGAGTCCGTCAGGTCCCGCCACACGCCGGCCACCCCGGGCACCTGCGCCTGGCCGCCCAGCCGGCCCTCGGTGCCCACCTCGCGGGCGACCCGCGTGACCTGCTCGGCGAAGGCGGAGAGCTGGTCCACCATCGTGTTGAGGGTGTTCTTCAGCTCCAGGATCTCGCCCCGGGCGTCCACCTCGATCTTCTGCGACAGGTCACCGCGCGCCACCGCCGTCGTCACCTGCGCGATGCTGCGCACCTGCGCGGTGAGGTTGGACGCCATGGAGTTGACGGAGTCCGTCAGGTCCTTCCAGGTGCCCGAGACGCCGTCCACGCGCGCCTGGCCGCCCAGCCGGCCCTCGGTGCCCACGTCCCGGGCGACCCGCGTGACCTGCTCGGCGAAGGCGGAGAGCTGGTCGACCATGGTGTTGACGGTGTTCTTGAGCTGGAGCATCTCGCCGGAGACGTCCACGGTGACCTTCTGCGACAGATCGCCGTTGGCCACCGCCGTCGTCACCTGCGCGATGTTGCGGACCTGACCCGTCAGGTTGCGGAACGCGGTGTTCACCGAGTCGGTGAGGTCCTTCCACGTCCCCGCCGCCCCCGGCACCTGCGCCTGGCCGCCCAGCTCCCCCTCGACGCCGATCTCCCGGGCGACCCGGGTGACCTCGGAGCCGAAGGCGGAGAGCTGGTCCACCATGGTGTTGACGGTGTTCTTCAGCTCCAGCATCTCGCCGGAGACGTCCACGGTGACCTTCTGCGACAGATCGCCGTTGGCCACCGCCGTCGTCACCTGCGCGATGTCGCGGACCTGCGCGGTGAGGTTGCGGAACGCGGTGTTCACCGAGTCGGTGAGGTCCTTCCACGTCCCCGCCGCCCCCGGCACCTGCGCCTGGCCGCCCAGGACGCCCTCGGTCCCCACCTCGCTCGCGGCGCGCGTCACCTCGTCGGCGAACGTCCGCAGCGTCTCGGTCATCGTGTTGATCGTGTCGGCGAGCTGGGCCACCTCGCCGCGCGCGTTGACCGCCACCTTCTGCGACAGGTCGCCGTTGGCGACGGCCGTCGTCACCCGTGCGATCTCGCGCACCTGGGAGGTGAGGTTGCCCGCCATCGTGTTGACGGAGTCCGTCAGGTCCTTCCACACGCCGCCGGCACCCGGCACGCGCGCCTGGCCGCCGAGCTGCCCCTCGGTGCCGACCTCGCGTGCGACGCGCGTCACCTCGGACTGGAAGGCCGAGAGCTGGTCCACCATCGTGTTGACGGTGTTCTTCAGCTCCAGCATCTCCCCGGCGACGTGCACGGTGACCTTGCGGGACAGGTCGCCCTTGGCCACCGCCGTCGTCACCAGGGCGATGTCGCGGACCTGCGCGGTGAGCCGGGACGCCATCGTGTTGACCGAGTCGGTCAGGTCCTTCCAGGAGCCGGACATCCCGCGCACCCGCGCCTGGCCGCCCAGCTTGCCCTCGGTGCCCACCTCGCTGGCCACGCGCGTGACCTCGTCGGTGAAGGTCGACAGCTGGTCCACCAGCCCGTTGACGGTGCGCCCGACCTTCAGGAACTCGCCGCGCAGCGCCTGCGTCGTCCCGTTCGGCCCGTGGACCCGCAGGTCCATGCGCTGCTCCAGATCGCCCTCGGCGACCGCCGACAGCACCCGGCCGACCTCGGAGACGGGCCGCACCAGGTCGTCCACCAGCGCGTTCGACGCGTCGATGGCCGCGGCCCAGGCGCCTTCGCAGGCCCCCGTCTCCAGCCGCTCGGTCAGCTTCCCGTCCCGGCCCACCACCCTGCGCACCCGGGCCAGCTCGCTGGTGAGGTGGAGGTTGCGGTCGGCGACCTCGTTGTAGACGGCGGCGATCTCGGCCATCGGGCCGTCGCCGGTGACGGTGAGGCGTTTGCGGAAGTTTCCGTCCCGCATCGCCTCCAGAGCGGTCAGCAGCCGGTTGACCGCGGCCGCGTCAACCTCGATCACCCCGTTTGCCCGAGACCGTCCGCTTTTCGTGCGCGTGCCGGCGCCTCGCGCCGTTCCGCCAGACTGCACCGTGTCCCTCCCGCTGGGTCGAACGTTCCGCCCGGGCATTCACATCGAGCCTTCCCAGTGTTTCACCATGGTGGAACCAGGCGATAACAGTTCGGCAGCATCGCACACCGCCGCCCGAACACCCCGAGGGGGAAACACCTGCATCCGGGGCCCGCCGGTACTGCGAACGTAAGTAACCTGGCACCCGGCTGTCCATCCGCCTCCCGGAGCCGCCGGGGACGGACGGCCGCGTGATCACGACGGGTAATCGGAGGGCGCTGCGGTGGACGAGGCGAGTGCCGGGCAGCGGCTGGCCGCGGCGTCGGTGGGCGCCCAGCGGACACCCCTGCCCCCGGCGCGCACGGACGGCGACGACGGATCCATGGGGAGAGAAGTGATCACGGCGCGAGCTGCCGCTACCTTCGAGCCGGTCGGACGCTCGGTCGCGGCCGCCCGGGCCTTCGTCCGCGACACCCTCCAGGGCTGGGGCCTGGCCGACGTCATCGACGACGCCGTGGTCCTCACCAGCGAGCTGGTCACCAACGCCGTCATCCACGCCGGCACCGCCGCCGACGTCCTGTGCCTGCGCGAGGGCGCCGGCAGCGTGCGCGTCGAGGTCGTCGACCGCTACCCCGACAGGGGCCTGCCCCTCCAGGACCTGGGCCACCACTACGGCGACCCCGACCGCGAGGGAGGCCGGGGCCTGCTGCTGTGCGCCTCGCTCGCCGACCGCTGGGGTGTGGAGTACACCGCCACCGACAAGCACGTCTGGTTCCGCCTCGACCTCCCCGAGCGCCCGGTCGGCACCCGCAGCGCCGGCCCCGTCCTTCCCGACAGCGCCCTGCCCGTCACCGACTCCCGGGTCCGTGTCGCCGTGCTCCAGGTCGACCGGGGCGGCGCCGTGTCCGCCTGGAACGACGACGCCCGCGAGCTGTTCGGCTACACCGCCGAGCAGGTCGCCGGCAAGCCCCTCACCGACCTGGCGGCCTGGCCCCACACCCCCGGCCTGGGCACCGGCATCGCCGAGGCACTGGCCCTCTCCCGCTGGGAGGGCTCCTACGGCGTCCGCGGCGCCGACGGCCGCACCATCCCCGTCTACGCCTCCCACCTGCGGGTCCGCGGCGCCGACGGCGAACCCTCCACCGTCTGCCTGCTGGTGCGCGACCACGAGCGCGCGGTGCTCCAGTCCCCGCCGCGCGGCGGGGCGTCCGACGCCTCGGGCACCTTCGAGGGCCGTGAGCACTCCGGCGCCGACCCGTTCGAGGCCTTCATCGGCTCGCCTCCGCCGGACGACCTCGACGGCCTGCTCCAGCGCACCGTCGAGCGGGCCCGCGACATGCTCGACGGTGACGCCGCGTTCCTCCTGCTGGCCACCGACGACGAGACCGAGCTGGAGGTCCGCGCCACCACCGGGCTGCCCTCGGCCCGCCAGCGCTTCGCCCGGGTTCCCGTCGAGGCCGGCAGCGGCCGCTACGGCTCGGCCCGGATGCCCTCGGTCCACGAGGACCTCGCCTCCGTGCCCGGCGCGGTGCCGCTGCTGGAGGGCACGGGGATGCGCTCGGTGGTCACCGTCCCCCTGAAGGTCGAGGGGCGGCTGACCGGTTCCCTGGGCGTCTCCGCCGAGGCACCCGGCCGGTACTCCAACGAGGAGGCGCTGCGGCTGCAGTTCGCCGCCGACCGGATCGCCCTGGCCGTGGAGTCCGCGCGGCTGACCGAGCTGGAGCGGCTGCGCCGCGGCTCGCTGTCCTTCCTGGTCGAGGCCTCCGACCTGCTCGCCGGGACGCTGGACCGCGACCAGACCCTCGCCCTGATGGCCCAGATGACGGTCCCCACCCTCGCCTCCTGGTGCGCCGTCTACACCATCGCCGACCAGTCGTCCGAGCCCGAACTCTCCTATGTGCTGCACGAGGACGAGGAGCGCATCGACGGCCTCAAGGCCCTGCTGTCCAAGGTCCCGCCGCCGGACCCGGTGCCCTCCCCCGGCGCGCGGGTGTGGAGCGCACCGGGTGACGCGGCGCACTCCGCCGCCCTGCGCACCTCCCTGCGCAGCCTGGGCCTGGACAAGACGGGCCTGTCCAGCGACCGTCTGCCCTCCTTCGCCTCCGGCGTGGCCGGCACCACGCTCGCCACCGCCTCCGCGGTCGGTGGCGAGACGGTCGTCCTGCCCCTGGTGGCGCGCAACCGCGTCATCGGCATGCTGACCCTGGGCAAGCCGACCGAGGAGCGCTTCCGGCAGGAGATCCTGGAGCTGGCCGAGGACCTCTCGCGCCGTGCCGCCCTGGCCCTGGACAACGCCCGCCTCTACAGCGAGCGGACGGCCATCAGCCAGTCCCTCCAGCGCAGCCTGCTGCCGCCCGAGCTCCCCCGGGTGCCCGGGGTGGAGGTCGAGGTCATCTACCGCGCCGCGGGCGAGGGCAACGAGGTCGGCGGCGACTTCTACGACATCTTCCCCATCGGGGACGGCACCTACGGTTTCGCCATCGGGGACGTCTGCGGCACCGGTCCGGAGGCCGCGGCGGTCACCGGCCTGGCGCGCCATGCGCTGCGGCTGCTGGCCCGGGAGGGCCTCGGCGGCCCCGCCGTCCTGGAGCGGCTCAACGCCGCCATCCTCGACGAGGGCTCCCGCAGCCGTTTCCTGACCCTGCTCTACGGCGAACTGCGGCCGCGGCCGGAGGGCGGCGCCGTGCTCAAGGTCGTCTGCGCGGGCCACCCGCTGCCGCTGCGCCTGCGCCAGGACGGCACCGTCGAACCGGCCGCCGAACCGCAGCCGCTGCTCGGCGTGATGGACGACCTGGAGCTGTACGAGGAAACGGTCACCCTCGACCCGGGTGACGTCCTGCTGTGCGTCACCGACGGCGTGACCGAGCGCCGTGAGGGCACCCGCATGCTGGGGGACGACGGCCTGGCGGAAGTCCTCACCGCCTGCACGGGCCTGACGGCCGGCGCCGTGGCGTCGCGTGTGATGCGCGCGGTGGAGCGGTTCGCCGCGGACGCCCCCTCCGACGACATGGCGATCCTCGCGATGCGCGTACCGGAGCACGACTGAGGGACGGGAGCCGGAAACGACCGAGGCCCCCGCCGTACGGCGGGGGCCTCGGTTTCTCTGCGAGCCCCAATACGGAATCGAACCGTAGACCTTCTCCTTACCATGGAGACGCTCTGCCGACTGAGCTATTGGGGCGAG
>NZ_JBHUFU010000026.1:0-55876 GCF_042681365.1 Streptomyces desertarenae
ACGGACGCTTCCTTCGGAACCCCTTCCCAGGGCCCCTCCGGGCGCTTCCCTTCGGTGTCTCCGACTCTATCAGATCCCTTTTCGGTTTCCGAATCCCCGGTCGGCGGGGTCCTGCTTTTTCCTTCACGCCGTTTCCGGCGCTTCCACCACCGTAGCGGATTCCCCCGCCGGCTCCTAATCGAGCCACCCGGAACGGAATTACGGCATACCGAAATCCATCCCGGAAGGGATTCACACCAAGTGAGTGGGCGCCACCGTACGCGGCAGAAGGGCCGCCAGGAGAACCGTTACGTCCCCGGCAACTCGGAGTACCTTACGGATCGGCTCGCGGCCTGTCAAGCCCGCTCCTCCGGGAACCCGTGGAGCCGCCACGAGGGGCTCAGTCCAGGTCGCTGAGGCGTCCGCCCGCGTCCGGCTGGGTGTCCTCCACCCGACGCAGCAGACGTGTCAGCAGTTCACCCAGGGTGCCCCGCTCCTCCCCCGACAGGTCCTGGAGCAGGTCCTCCTCGAAGACGGAGGCGAGCCGCATCACCTCCAGCCACTTCTCACGCCCCTCGTCCGTCAGCCCCACGATGACGCGGACCCGGTTGCTCTCGTCCCGTTCGCGGGTCACCAGGCCGGCGGTGGCCATGCGGTCGATGCGGTGGGTCACGGCCGCCGGGGTCAGGCCCAGGCGCTTGGCCAGCGCCCCCGGCCCCAGCCGGTAGGGGCTGCCCGCCATCACCAGTTCCTTCAGCACCTCCCACTCGGCCTGGTTGAGGCCGAGGGTCGCGAGCTGGCGGCCGTAGGCGACGCTCATGCGCCGGTCCAAACGGCTGAGGGCGTTGACGATCTTCTCGACCTGGGGGTCCAGGTCGCCGTACTCGCGCTGGTAGATGGCGATCTGCTCGTCGAGCGTGGGGCCGCGGGCGGAATCCGGGGCTGGGGAGGGCTGGTCGGACATGAGCCGGAGTATGGCAGAACTCGTTCGCTTCGAAGTCTTTGACTGTGTACTCTTTAGCGTCGAACTTTAGCTTTGAAGTCCACCCGGGGCAGTGCCCCGGCCGATCCGAGGTAGGTGAGTGTGACCACCGCGACGGGCGCAGCGCTGCGCCGGATCCAGACGGGGAACGCGCTGAGCGCGTTCGGCAACGGCTTCACCGTCCCGTTCCTGTTCGTCTACGTGTCGCAGGTACGGGACCTGGGTGCGGGCACCGCCGGAACGGTGCTCGCGCTCTTCGCCGTGGCCGCGCTGGTCGTGCTGCCCTTCACCGGGCGGGCGATCGACCGGCGGGGCCCGCTGCCCGTCGCCGTCGCGGGGGCGGCCCTGGCCGCCGTCGGCTCGCTCGGCCTCGCCCTGTCCACGACGGTGCCGGCGACGTTCGCCTCCGCCGTCGTCTTCGGCGCGGGCGTCTCCGTGATCCAGCCGGCGCTCGCCACGATGATCGTGTGGTGTTCCGCCCCGGCGAACCGCTCGCGGGCGTTCGCCACCCAGTTCTTCCTCAACAACCTCGGACTCGGGGTCGGCGGACTGCTGGGCGGGCTCGTCGTGGACACCGACCGGCCCTCCTCCTTCCTGCTGCTGTTCGGGATCGAGGCGGCGATGTACGTGGTGCTGGGCGCGGTCGCGGCGACCGTGCGGCTGCCGGCGGTGCCGCGGGCCGAGACCGGGTACGCCGGCCGCCCCTCCGGCGGGGGCGCCGGCTCCGCGCCGGCTCCGGGCGGGCTGCGGGCGCTGCTGTCGGACCGGGCCATGGTGACGCTGTGCGTGCTCGGCTTCGTGATGTTCTTCGCCTGCTACGGGCAGTTCGAGTCCGGGCTGTCGGCGTACGCGGTGGAGGCGTCGCGGATCTCCCCGGCGGCCCTGGGGGCCGCGCTCGCCGCCAACACCGCGGTGATCGTGCTGGCGCAGTTCGTCGTGCTGCGGCTGGTCGAGCGGCGGCGGCGCAGCCGGGTGATCGCGGTGGTCGGGCTGATCTGGACGGTGGCGTGGCTGGCCGCCGGGGTGTCCGGGCTGGTGGCCGAGCGGCACGCGCTGGCCGTCGCGGCGATCGTCTCCACCTACGCGCTGTTCGGGCTGGGCGAGGCGATGCTGTCGCCGACCGTGGCGCCGCTGGTGGCGGATCTGGCCCCGGCCCGGATGGTGGGGCAGTACAACTCGGCCTTCGCGCTGGTCAAGCAGTTGGCTCTGGCGGTCGGTCCGGCGGTGGGCGGCCCGATGGGGGCCACCTTGCACCTGCCCTACATCGCGATGCTGGTGCTGTGCTCGCTCGGGGTCAGCGTGCTCGCGCTGCTGCTGGGCCGCAGGCTGACCGAGGCCCAGGACAATCCGCTGCGCGCGAGCGTGCTGGTCGCCTCCTCCATGCCGCTGGAGACCGTGCGGGAGGCCCGGGCCGCCGTGGCCGCTTCCGGCGGCCCGCCGCTCCCGGTCGCCCCGGACGCCCGGGCCGGCGGCAACGCGCCCGAGGTCCGGGACGCCCCCGGCCGGTGCGCCTGATCACGGGACGCGCACGGCCTCGGGCAGCGCGAACTCGCACCAGACGGCCTTGCCGCCGCCCGGGGTGCGGCGCGAGCCCCAGGCCGAGGCGATCGTGGCGATGACCGAGATGCCGCGCCCGCTCTCGTCCACCGGTTCCGCGCGGCGGCGGCGGGGGAGGTGGTCGTCGCCGTCGGTCACCTCGATGATCAGCCGGCGGTCGGTGCGGCGCAGCCTCAGACACATCGGCGGGGTGCCGTGCTGGAGGGAGTTGGAGACCAGTTCGCTGGCGGCCAGTACGCCCAGGTCGTGCAGGTCCGGGGGGAAGCGCCAGCTCGCCAGCACCCCCGAGGCGAAGGCGCGGGCGCGCGGTGCGGCCTCGGTGCCGCCCAGGAGGTCGAGCGCGGCATTGTGGAACAGCTCGGCCTCGGCGCCCGTGCGGACGGGGTGCTGGAGGACGAGGAGAGCCACGTCGTCGTCGTGCTCGGCGGTGATCCCCAGGGCGCGCAGGAGGCGGTCGCAGACGATCTGCGGTGCGCCGGTGGCCCCGGCGAAGGCGTCCTCCAGGACCTGGATGCCCTGGTCGATGTCGGCGTCGCGGCGTTCGACCAGGCCGTCGGTGTAGAGCACGGCGGCCGAACCGGGGCCGAAGGGGACCGAGGCGGAGGTGTGCAGCCAGCCGCCGGTGCCCAGCGGGGGGCCGGTGGAGGCGTCGGCCCGGCGGACGGTGCCGTCCGGGTCGCGCACGAGGATCGGCAGGTGGCCGGCGGAGGAGTACGCCAGGCGTCCCTCGTTGGGGTCGTGGACGGCGTAGACGCAGGTGGCGATCTGGTTCGGGTCGATCTCGGCGGCGAGCCCGTCCAGGAGCTGGAGCACCTCGTGGGGCGGCAGGTCCAGGCGGGCGTAGGCGCGGACGGCCGTGCGGAGCTGGCCCATGACGGCGGCCGCGCGCACCCCGCGGCCCATCACGTCGCCGATGACCAGGGCGGTGCGGCCCGCTCCCAGGGTGATGACGTCGTACCAGTCGCCACCGACCGCCGCGTCGGTGCCGCCGGGGCGGTAGGTGGCGGCGACCCGCAGGTCGTCGGGTTGCTCCAGTTGCTGCGGGAGCAGGCTGCGCTGGAGGGTGACGGCGGCCTCGCGCTGTCGGCGTTCGCTGGCGCGCAGCCGTTCGGCGGCCTCGACCTGGTCGGTGACCTCGGCCGCGAAGACGAGGACGCCGCGCTGCGGCCGGGGCCCGGACAGCTCGATCGGGGTGCAGGTGAAGGTGTAGTAGCCCGGCCGGGCACGGCCGGGCGTTCCCCCGGGGCCGGCCGGGGCGCCGTCCACGCGGCGGGACTTGACGGTGCGCGGTCTGCCGCTGCGCAGCACCTGGTCCATGAGCGGGAGCAGGCCCAGCGCGGCCAGTTCCGGCAGGGCCTCACGGGCGGGTGCGCCGGGGGCGCGGGGACCGAAGGCGGCCGCGTAGGCGTCGTTGACGAAGGCGACGCGGTGGTCGGGGCCGTGGACGAGGGCGACCAGGGCCGGAAGGTGGCCGAGCAGGTCGTGGGCGGAGAGGGCGTCGAGGACCGCGGAGCCGCCTGCCGCCTTCCCCGCGGCCCCCGTTCCTCCCGGCCTCTCCGGTTCCCGGTCCGCCTCCCCGGCGTCCGGGGAGGCGGACGCGTCCCCCGGCCGCCCGGCCCGGGCGGCCGGAACGGCTCCGGCGGAGGCCGGCGCCTCGGGCGGACGCCGTGCCGCCCGTGCGGCGGTGCGCCGCTGTGTGCCGGGCAGCCGAGCGCTCCAGCGCGTGAAGTTCACTGCGTGCGGTCCGATCCGATTCCGTCGTTCTCGTGTTGTCGCGTCGTTCTGGCGCCTGTGCCGGGCGCGGCCGCCGGGCCCGGTCGCCCCCGGGTCCCGGCCTGCCCCGCCACCGGGCGGGGGCCACCGGTGGTGACTCTTCGCTGACACGGGCCCACCCATGGTCACACGACCAGTGTGGCGGAGGGTATCGGCATCCGTCAGGGGCCCTCGGGGTGGCGTCCGGTGCCCGCGGCGAGTTCGAACTCGGCGCGGGGGTGCTCCAGCGAGCCGAGCGAGACGATCTCGCGCTTGAACAGCCCGGCGAGCGTCCACTCCGCCAGGACCCGCGCCTTCCGGTTGGCGGTGGGCACCCGGCTCAGGTGGTACGCGCGGTGCAGGAGCCAGGCCGGATACCCCTTCACCCTGCGGCCGTACACGTGTGCGACGCCCTTGTGGAGGCCCAGGGAGGCGACGGAGCCCGCGGAGGAGTGCCGGTACTCCGTCTCCTCCTCGCCGCGCAGCGACGCCACCAGGTTGTCGGCCAGCTGCCGGGCCTGGCGCACGGCGTGCTGGGCGTTGGGGGCGCACGCGCGGCCCGGCTCGTCGGCCGCGAGGTCGGGGACGGCCGCGGCGTCCCCGGCGGTCCAGGCGTGCTCGACGCCCTCGACCCGCAGGGTGGCGGTGCAGCGCAGCCGGCCGCGCCCGTCACGGGGGAGGTCGGTCGCGGCGAGGAGGGGGTGGGGCTTGACGCCGGCCGTCCACACCAGGGTGCGGCAGGGGTGGCGGGATCCGTCGCTGAGCTGGGCGACCCGGTTCTCGCAGGACTCCAGGCGGGTCTCCAGCCGCACGTCGACGGCGCGCCCGCGCAGCTCGCGCACCGCGTACCGGCCCATCTCCTCGCCGACCTCGGGCAGGATGCGGCCGGTGGCCTCCACCAGGATCCACTTCATGTCCCGCGGGCGGATGTTGTGGTAGAAGCGGCAGGCGTAGCGGGCCATGTCCTCCAGCTCGGCCAGGGCCTCGACCCCCGCGTAGCCGCCGCCGACGAAGACGAAGGTCAGGGCGGCGGCGCGGATGTCGGGATCGCGGGTGGAGGAGGCGATGTCGAGCTGTTCCAGGACGTGGTTGCGCAGGCCGATGGCCTCCTCGACGGTCTTGAAGCCGATGCCGTGGTCGGCCAGGCCGGGGACCGGGAGGGCGCGGGAGACCGAGCCGGGGGCGATGACGAGTTCGTCGTAGGACACCTCGACGGGGCCGGAGCCGGTGTGCTCGGTGGCGAGGGTCTCGACAACGGCGGTGCGCCGGGCGTGGTCGACGGCCTTGGCCTCGCCGGTCACGATCCTGCAGTGGGGCAGGACGCGGCGCAGGGGGACGACGACGTGGCGGGGCGAGATGGAGCCCGCGGCCGCCTCGGGCAGGAAGGGCTGGTACGTCATGTACGGCTCGGGGCCGAGGACGACGACCTGGACGCCGCCCTGTCCCTCCCGCGCTCGCCTCAGCTCCTTCCTCAGGCGCCGCTGGAGGCGCAGGGCGGTGTACATGCCGACGTAGCCGCCGCCGACCACGAGAATGCGCGCGGGTTCCTTCGTCACCCGTCCATGACGCACCCGGGCACGGACGTTTGTCCACAGGTCCCGGGAATCGTATGACCGGCGGATGAGGCGGATCCGGCACGGTTCGCGGCTCCGCCGGGGGCGGGTATCCGCAGGTCGGGCATGGTCCGGGGGGAGTTCGGGGGAGGGGGGCGGAGCGGGTGGTGAAACGTGCTCCGTTCGGGGGCCGCAGGTGGCGGAACATGCCCCTTCCTCTGGTGACCGGGCCTCAACTATGTTCGTAGGGCGCCGGGGCGGAGTCATGACCGTGTCCCGGCGGCGAGGGCGGGGAGCCTCCGGGGGGAGGCTGCTCACTAACCGGGGGAATACAACATGCATATCCAGGGGATTCAGGGTTCTCGTTGGTCCGCCGCCGTCGCCGCGGACTCGTCCGGGGACGAGGGGGCACCGCGCGCGGTCGGCGGCGGAGGCGTGGGGGTGGCCGGGCGCACGACCCCGCTGCGGGTCGACGCCCAGCGCAATCTGGAGCACGTCCTGCGGGCGGCGCGCGAGGTCTTCGGCGAGCTGGGGTACGGGGCCCCGATGGAGGACGTGGCGCGGCGCGCCCGGGTCGGCGTGGGAACGGTCTACCGGCGCTTTCCCAGCAAGGAGGTGCTGGTCAGGCGGATCGCCGAGGAGGAGACGGCACGGCTGACGGAACAGGCGCGAACCGCGCTCGGCCAGGAGGAGGACGCCTGGTCGGCTCTCTCCCGCTTCCTCCGGGCCTCGGTCGCCTCCGGCGCCGGGCGGCTGCTGCCGCCGCGCATACTCAGGGTCGGCTCGTCCGCCGACGGGTCGGCCGACAAGGGTGCCGGGGTCGCGGGCTCCGCGGACGGCTCCGGGCCGGACGGCGTGCGCGCACCGCGGGAGGGCGGGCACGGGCAGCCGGGGCTGCGGCTGGTGGACGGCCACCGGTCCGCCGCGGAGGCCGGCTCCCGTACGCCGGAGCGCGACGGCGCCGGGGGCGCCGGGGAGGACGCGAACACCGCCGCGCTGCTCGAGGTGGTCGGGCAGCTGGTGGAGCGGGCGCGGGCGGCCGGCGAGCTGCGGTCGGACGTGACGGTGTCGGATCTGCTGCTGGTGATGGCGACGGCGGCCCCCTCCCTGCCGGACGCGGCGCAGCAGGCGGCGGCTTCCACACGGCTGCTCGACATCCTCCTGGAAGGGCTCAGGCCGCGGCCCGCCAAGCCGGTGGGCGTCGGGGCGGAGGGTCTCGACCGCTGAGGGTGCTCGAGCTGCCCGGGGCGCCCGAGCCGACTGGGGCGTCCGGGAGGTTCGGGGCGTCCG
Source organism: Streptomyces desertarenae (assembly GCF_042681365.1). Lineage (NCBI taxonomy): Bacteria > Bacillati > Actinomycetota > Actinomycetes > Kitasatosporales > Streptomycetaceae > Streptomyces > Streptomyces desertarenae. The sequence goes on from NZ_JBHUFU010000026.1 coordinate 7,114, forward strand.
GGACGGAGACTTCGGTCCCGGACCCGGACGGGGCGCCGGTGCGGGCGTGCGCGGACAGCCGGGGGCGGGACGGCGTGCAGGGCGTTTTTCGGCCAATTTCGCGCCCCTGTTGTGCGCCCCGCTCCTCCTATACCTCTCCTCCCCTCCCCGCGCGCGCCGTTTCGGGGTTCATCACCCCGGACGAGTGATTGAGGCGCACGGCCGGGATTGCGCGGCCCTTCCGCGTGCCACGCTGTGCCGGTGTTCGGTGGCAACGGTGTGTACGGGGGTGCTCGCTTTGGGTGCTGAGGGGCGGGAGGAGCCGGGCGGCCCGGCAGGGCCTCCGCGGGGTGCGGGGAAGACCGGCGAGGACGCCCCTGTCGAGGGGGATGTCCGGAGAGCTGGGTCGGAGGAGTACGGGGAGCGGGCGCGGGAGCGGGGAGAGCCGCCGGAAGCGGGGGATGCGCAGGCGCGGGAGGGGACCGGGCCGGCGGAGGAGCACGGGCCGAGCCCCTTCCCGGAGGAGAGGTCCCCGAGCGACGCCGAACTGGTGTCGCTGGCCCGCGGCGGGGACACCGCGGCGTACGCGGCGTTGCGCGCGCGGCACGTCGCCGCCGTACGCCGCTACGTGCGGCACTGCTGCCGGGACGACGCCGGTGCCGACGAGCTGACGGACGAGGTGTTCCTCCGGACGCTGTCCTCGCCGGACGAGGACCCGGGACCGGACACCGCGGTGCGCGCCCATCTGCTGGCGACGGTCCGGCGGGTGGCGGCGTCCTGGGCGGGTACGGCCGGCTGGGACTCGCTGACCGGGGAGTTCGCGGTGTTCGCGGTGGCGTCCGGCACCCGGGGCGGTGGGGAGACCTTCGAGTCGGACGCGGGTGTGCGGGCCATGTGGCGGGCCGAGCGGTCGGCCGCCGTGCGGGCCTTCCGGAGCCTGCCCGAACGGTGGCAGGCGGTGCTGTGGCACACCGTGGTCGAGGAGGAGGCGCCCCGGGTGGTCGCCCCGCTGCTGGGGCTGACGGCGGAGGGGACGGCGGAGCTGGCCCAGCGGGCGGTGGAGGGACTGCAGCAGGCGTACCTCCAGACGCACCTCGCCCTCTCCCGGACCGGTGACGGCGCGTGCGCCCCCTACGTCGACCGGTTGGGGACGTACGCCCGCGGCGGGCTGCGGACGCGGTCCGCCCGGGCGCTGCACCGGCATCTGGACCGGTGCCCCGACTGCCGGTCGGCGGCACGGGGCGCCAGGGACGTCCGCGGACGGCTCCGCGCGCTGCTGCCCGTGGCGGTCGTGGGCTGGGGCGCCGGCGTGTACTCGGCGGAGGCGGCGCAGGCGGCGGCCGGTCTGGCGGCCGGCGCGGCGCCGGGAGCGGATGCGCCCGCGGCCGGTGGCACCGCCGCGGGCGGCGCGGCCGTCTTCGAGGGGCTGGGCGCCACGGCGAAGGCGGGCGTCACGGCGGGGGTGATGGCGGCCGCGGTGGCCACCGCGCTGACGCTGGCCCTGGTCGGCGACGGGCAGCGCTCCCGCGGTCCGGTTCCGGACTCGGCACCGGGGTCCGGGGCCCGGCCGTCGGCGGCGAGCGTGTCCGGCGAGGCGGGCCCGGAGGCCAGGGGAGCGGGAGGCGTCTCGGAGCCGCGGGCGGTGGAGTCGGGCGGCCCGGCCGATGCTGCGGGTGGCGAGGCGAGTGGACCGCGGGGGCGGCCCCCGGTCCCGCCGCACGGTCCGGATGCCGGCCCGTCGCCGTCCCCCGGAGCCGGATCACCCCGCGTGCCGGCACCCGCCGGACCGCACGGGCCGGCGGGTGCCGCGGGCGCGGACCGGGACGCCGGTCCCGGTACCGGCCCGACACCGACAGGTTCCGCCCCCGCGGACGGGCGGACGGACGGCCCGGCGGGCGGCGGGGATCCCGGGCAGGGGCGGACTCCTCCGCCCGCGGCCACCGTCCACCGCCTCGACCGGCTGCCGCGGGGCGGTCCGGCGGACGACGGCCCCGCCGTGCGCGGCGGGAGCAGTTGGCTGTGGCAGCGGCCGCAGGTGAGCATCGGCGGACGGGAAAGAGGTCACGGGGTGACGGTGTCGGCCCGCTCCTCGGTGACGGTCGACCTGGGGCGGCCCTGCACCTCCTTCGACGCGCTGGCCGGCGTGGACGACCTGACGGCGCTGCGGGGCGCGGTGCGCTTCTCGGTGTACGCCGACGGGGCCCGGCTGTGGCGGTCGGGCGTCGTCCGCCGGGGCGACGAGCCGGTGCCGGTCCACGTCCCCCTGTCCGGCCGCCGGGCGCTCCGGCTGGTCGTCGAGCCGGACTCCGCCCTGGACGTGGCGGTGCTGGCCGACTGGGCCGGGGCGAGGATCGGCTGCGGCTGACCCCGGCCCGGGCCCGGCGGCGCGGCCGCCGGACTCACAGGCTCGGGCGCTGCGGCACCCCTCCCGCCACCGCCCGCTGGCGCGGCGCGGCCGTCCCCGTCCAGCAGCTGCCGCGGCGGGCCAGCAGCCGGCGCAGCCACACCTCGGTGGAGACCAGTTCCGCCAGCCCGTCCAGGGGCAGCGCCTCGCCCTCCGCCGCCGCGCGCAGGGCCCTGCGCACCACCCGGGCCTCGACCAGTCCGGCGTCGGCGAGCAGGGGCGCGTCGAAGAGGTCGACGAGGTCGCCGATCCGGGAGCGCAGCCCGGTCCGCACGGCGGCCGCCCGGGTGGCGTGGGAGGGCGCGCCCCAGCCGGGGGGCAGGTCGCGGACGCCCGCCCCCGCCAGGACGGCGCGCAGCACCGACGCCCGCGCACCCGGCTGCACGCGCAGGGCCTCGGGCAGGGCACGGCAGGCGCGCACGACCTGGTTGTCCAGGAAGGGCGCGTGCAGCCGCTGGCTGCGGACCTCGGCGGCCTGCTCCAGTATCCGGTGGTCGGCCGCCAGCCGGGCGAGCGCGGCGCGCGCCCGCCGCTCCCCGGGGCGGGCGCCGGTCTCGCCGGGCACCGGACGCAGGGCGGCCTGCTCCAGCCGAATCGATACTTCTGCCAGTGCCTCACCGGTCAGCCAGCGCGCGGCCGGCCCGGGCCGGCACCAGGCGAGGGCCGCCAGCGAGGCGTCGAGCACCCCGGCACCGTGGACGTCGCGGCCCGCGCTCCCGGCCCCGGGGCCGGAGCCGTCCGCCGGGCCCGCCGCCGCGAGGGGACCCGCCACATCGCGTTCCCGCAGCCGCCGCGCCGCCTCCAGGACGCCCTCCCGGTACGGCGTGCGGGCCAGCCGCCGCGCCGCCCGGTAGACGGTGAGCGGCACCAGCACCGACCGTCCGGACGCCCCCTCCGCCCTCGCCAGCGCCGTGACGGGCCGCAGCAGATGGCGGCGGCGGCGGTCCAGCAGCAGGTCGGCCAGCCGGGCCGGGTGCGCGTCCAGCACCTCCCGGGCACCGTGGCCGGTGAGGTGGTCCGCGCTGCCTGCGGCCAGCCGCCGCCGGTGCCGCTCGGCGACGACGAGCGAGGGACCGGGCTCGTCGGTCAGCGGCCCGTCGGCGAGCGGCCCGCCGCCCGGTCCGGCGTACGGCAGCGCCTCCTCCCCGGCGGCCACGACGACGTGGTGCAGCCGGGGGTTCTCGGCGATGCAGCGGGCGCGCTCCAGCTCGGCCTCGCGCCCCGAGAACGGGTCCAGGGTCAGGTCGTTGAAGGTGACCGCCAGCAGCCGCTCGCCCGCCGACGTCCCGGGGGTGCCGAACACCGTGCCCGGCACGCCCGGCAGCCCGGCGGCCAGCAGGGCGATCGTCGCCGACGCGCTGCCGCCGGAGAGGTCGGCGCCGATGCCGGGCGCGGGTCCGCGGGCGGGGCGGCCCGCACGCCGCTGGGCCGGGCCCATGCCGGGGACGGGGCCGGGGTCGAGGGTGTCGAAGTCGGGCACGGGGGCGTGGCGCGGGGCCGCCAGCCGCGTCCGTACCGCCTCCACCAGCGCGTCGCGGATCCCGGCGACCGCGGCGTCCGCGTCCACCGGGGGCGCGGCGACGACGGTGGGGACGGCGGGCTCGTAGCTGACGGTCTCGCGGCTGCGGCCGTCGCGCATGACCAGCGCGTGTCCGGGCCGTACCCGGCGCACTCCCTCGTAGGGTGTGCCCTCGCCCAGCGCCTCGGGCGCGTCGGGACAGGCCAGGAGGGCGGCGAGGTGGCCGACGTCGAGCTGGGCCTCGATCAGGTCCGCCAGGGGCAGGGCGGCGGTGGCATAGGCGGTGCCGCCCGCCCACGGGGTGTGGAAGACCGGCCGGGCGCCGGCGAGGTCGGTGGTGATGGTGACGCGGCGGCCGACGCGCACGACGGCGGTGTAGCTGCCCGGCCAGACCGTCAGATGGCGCAGGGCCCCGCCGCGGGCCGCGGACAGCGCGACGCGCAGCTGGTCGTCGGAGGCGCCGCAGCACCCCAGGACGGCGAGCCTGTTCCCGCCGTCGGCCTCGACGACCCGCACCTCGTCCGGCCGCCAGTCGCCGACCGCCCAGAGCGGATCCGGTCCGTCCCACACCTGCTGCGCACCGACCGGCATGATCGTCTGTCCCGGTCTCGGTACGCCGCCCGTGCCGGAGGCGTGGTCTGCGGCCCATCCCACCAACCACCGCATCCGCGCCTCCGCCTGGCCCCTCGGGTCGCGGACGGCCGCCACCGGCCGCCGACCGCCGTCAGCCGTGAACCGTCAGAACTGTCAACTGCCGTCGCTGCGGACCATGCTGCCACGGGATGGGGCCGCGGGAGGCGTACCTGGACGCGGACGCGCGGAAATGGGCGTCGGGCCCCGACGCCCTGCCGACCGCCGAACGGTTCCGCCGCGAACGGCAGCATTCGGCCAAATATTTGCTGTGAGATATGCCGAGCGAAACGTTCTCGGCAGTCCGGGAGGCGTCCTCACCTCCCGGACCGGACCGCCGCTCGCGGGGAATGGAACGGCGGGTTCCCCCAGCCCACTGGTTCCGGCGCAGCGGGCCGACCCACGCAGCAGCCATGGAAGCGCTTCCCGTCCGGACCACACAGAGCGCACGGGCAGGCGCACCGGCACACACCCGGTGCACACGCCGGTGGAGCATGCGCGGTGCGTGCCGGAGCGCGCGGTGCGCCGTTCGTCCGTCTCCGGCTGAGCGTTTCTGTGCGGACCTGATTCCCGCCATCCCGCAAGTCGCCCCTTAACGGTGGGGATGCGGCGAACTACGCTGGGTTGACGAGCGCCCCGCAGGTGCGGTGCGGGGCGGCCGTCGGCAGTGTCAGGGGTGCGCATGTCCAGGGAGCCACGCGGACCGAACGAGAAGCTCGGCGCCGTTCTCGCCCTCGCCGGGATCAGCAACGCCGGACTCGCCCGCCGGGTCAACGACCTGGGCGCGCAGCGGGGCCTGACCCTCCGCTACGACAAGACGTCCGTCGCCCGGTGGGTCTCCAAGGGGATGGTGCCCCAGGGCATAGCGCCCCATCTGATCGCCGCCGCCATAGGCAGCAAGCTCGGGCGCCCCGTGCCGCTGCACGAGATAGGGCTGGCGGACGCCGACCCGGCCCCGGAGGTGGGCCTGTCCTTCCCGCGGGACGTGGGCGACGCGGTGCGGACGGCCACCGAGCTGTACCGGCTGGACCCGGCGGGCCGGCGGGGCAGCGGCGGCGTCTGGCAGTCGCTGGCGGGGTCGTTCTCGGTCAGCGCCTACGCCGTGCCCACCTCGCGCTGGCTGATCAAGCCGGCCGACGGCTCGGTGGCGCGCGAGTCGCCGGATCCGTCCGCGAAGCCCCCGGCGCCCCCGCAGGCGGACGGGCCGCGGGACGCGGACGACGGAGGCGGCGGACACGACGGGGGCGGCGCCTCCGGCAGGCGCCCCCCGGCCGGGCGCAAGGTCCCCGCCCCCTCCGTGACGCTCCCCCGCCCCCCGCTGCTCTCCTCCTCGCCCCGCGTCGGCCACAGCGACGTCGCCAAACTCCGGGAGGCGGCCGAGGAGGCCAGGCGCTGGGACTCCAAGTACGGCGGCGGCGACTGGCGTTCGTCGATGGTGCCCGAGTGCCTGCGCGTGGACGCCACCCCGCTGCTGCTGGGCTCCTACAGCGACGAGGTGGGCCGCGCCCTCTTCCGCGCCACCGCCGAACTGACGCGCCTGGCCGGGTGGATGGCGTTCGACACCGGGCAGCAGGAGGCCGCGCAGCGCTACTACATACAGGCGCTGCGGCTGGCGCGGGCGGCGGCGGACGTGCCGCTGGGCGGGTACGTGCTGGCGTCGATGTCGCTCCAGGCGACCTACCGCGGCTTCGCCGAGGAGGGCGTGGACCTGGCGCAGGCGGCGCTGGAGCGCAACCGGGGCCTGGCCACGGCCCGCACCCTGAGCTTCTTCCACCTGGTGGAGGCCCGCGCCCACGCCAAGGCGGGGGATCCGGCGGCCTGCGGTGCGGCGCTGTCGGCGGCCGAGGGCTGGCTGGAGCGCTCCCGCGACGGCGACCCGGACCCGTCCTGGCTGGACTTCCACTCCTACGACCGCCTCGCCGCCGACGCCGCCGAGTGCTACCGCGACCTCAGGGCGCCGCGCCAGGTGCGCCGCTTCACCGAGCAGGCGCTGTCGCGGCCCCGGGAGGAGTTCGTGCGCTCGCACGGCCTGCGGCTGGTGGTCTCGGCGGTCGCCGAACTGGAGTCGGGCAACCTGGACGCGGCGTGCGCGGCGGGTGCCCGGGCGGTCGAGGTCGCCGGGCGGATCTCCTCGGCGCGGACGACGGAGTACGTGCGGGACCTGCTGCACCGGCTGGAGCCGTACGGGGACGAGCCGCGCGTGGTGGAGCTGCGGGAGCGGGCGCGTCCGCTGCTGGTGGCACCCGCGTGAGGGAGACGTGAGGGGCGCGGTGGCCGCTCGGCGGCCGGAGCGGGGGCGCGGGCGCGGGCGGGGACGAGGCGGTGCGGTGGTTCGGCCGGGCCGCCGAACGGATCGCCGAACAGGTCACATCTCGGGGTTCGGGGGCTCCGTCCGCCGGTGGGCCGGGCCATGATGGAGGGCGTGTCCTCAGTCTCCCCGGCCTCCCCCTCCGATCCCGCGGACTCCACGGACTCCCCCGCCGTCTCCTCCCCGGCGGCCTCCCCGCCGGCTCCGGCGGGCGCGCGGCGGGCGCCGTACGACTGCGACGCGGTGGTGGTCGGCGGCGGGATCGTCGGCCTGGCGACGGCCTACGCGCTCACCCGGTCCCGGCCGGGCACGCGCGTGGTGGTGCTGGAGAAGGAGCCGGCCCCGGCGCGGCACCAGACGGGGCGCAACAGCGGGGTGATCCACAGCGGCGTCTACTACCGTCCCGGCTCGCTCAAGGCCCGCTACGCGGTGCGGGGTGCCGCGGAGATGGTGAAGTTCTGCGCGGAGCACGGCATCACCCACCGGGTGACGGGGAAGCTGATCGTCGCCACCGAGCGCGACGAGCTGCCCCGGCTGCACGCCCTGGTGCAGCGCGGCCGGGAGAACGGCATCCCGGTGCGCGAGCTGGGCCCCGCCCAGATCGCCGAGTACGAGCCGCACGTGGCCGGTCTGGCGGCCATCCACGTGGGCACCACCGGGGTCTGCGACTACGGCGCGGTCGCCGGCGAGCTGGTCCGGCTGGTGACGGCGGCGGGCGGTGAGGTGCGCTGCGGCGCCGAGGTCACCGCCGTGGACCGCCGCCCGGGTGTGGGCGTGGCCGTCCGCACGGCGGCGGGCGAGGTGGTGCGGGCCCGCGCCCTGGTCAACTGCGCCGGACTGCACTGCGACCGCGTGGCGCGGCTGGCCGGGGACGCGCCCCCGGTGCGGATCGTGCCGTTCCGCGGGGAGTACCACGAACTGGTCCCGGTCCGTTCCGGGCTGGTACGGGGCCTGGTCTACCCGGTGCCGGACCCGGCGTTCCCGTTCCTGGGCGTCCACCTGACGCGCGGTGTGGACGGCTCGGTCCACGTCGGACCCAACGCCGTGCCCGCCCTGGCCCGCGAGGGCTACCGCCGCAGCACCGTCCGTCCCCGCGACCTGGCCGGGACGCTCGGCCACCCCGGCGTCTGGCGCCTCGCCCGCCGCCACTGGCGGTACGGGGCGGGCGAGGTGCGCCGCTCGCTGTCGAAGGCGGCCTTCACCGAGGCCGTGCGCCGGCTGCTGCCCGGGGTGGGGGAGGACGACCTCGTCCCGGCTCCGGCGGGAGTGCGGGCCCAGGCGGTCGGGCCGGACGGCACGCTGGTGGACGACTTCCTGATCACCGAGGCGCCGCACACCGTCCACGTCCTCAACGCCCCCTCGCCGGCGGCGACGGCCTCCCTGCCGATCGGCCGCGAGGTGGCGCGGCGGGCGCTGGCGGCGCTGGACACCGTGCGCTGACCCCGGCGGCACCACCGGGCGGCCCCGCCCGGCAGCGCCGCCCGGCAGCGCCGCGGGCCGCCGTCACGCCTTGCGCGCCAGTCCCCCGTACACGGCCGCCTCCGGTCCCGGCTCGCCCTCCGGCCGCCACAGCGAGCACGGGACGATGCCGGGTTCGAGCAGCTCCAGCCCCTCGAAGAAGCCCGCGATCTGCTCCGGGCTGCGCGGCGTGTAGGGGGTGGCGGGCCCGCGGGCGTTGTGGCGCTCGATGGACTCGACGTACGCCGGGTCGGTGGTGGAGCCGTCGTTCAGGCCGAGGTAGCTGCCCGGCGGCAGGGCGTCCAGCAGCCGCCGCACCACCGACCGCGCCTGGTCGTAGTCGGGGACCAGGCCCAGGATCCCCATGAGCATCAGCCCGACGGGGCGGGAGAGGTCCAGCGTCCGCGCGGCCTCCTCCAGGATCCTGTCGGGGTCGCGGACGTCGGCGTCGATGTAGTCGCACGCGCCCTCGGGGGAGCTGGTGAGCAGGGCGCGGGCGTGCACCAGCACCAGCGGGTCGTTGTCGACGTAGACGACGCGGCTCCCGGGTGCGACGCGCTGGGCGACCTCGTGGGTGTTGTCCCTGGTCGGCAGTCCGGTGCCGATGTCCAGGAACTGCCGCACGCCCGCCTCCCCGGCCAGGTGCGTCACCACCCGGCCGATGAAGGCGCGCGAGGTCCGGGTGATGTCGCGCATGCCGGGGAAGACCGCGAGGACCTTCTCGGCGGCTTCCGCGTCGACCTCGTAGTAGTCCTTGCCGCCCGCAAGGTAGTTCCAGATCCGTGCCGAGTGCGGACGGGAGCTGTCGATCCCGCCCGCGCCCGGACGTGCGGCGTTGTCCGCCATGCCCGTTCGCCTCCTCGGTACCCGCTGTGCGTGCCACAGTCTGTCAGCACCGCGCCGGTTCCGCGGCCCTCCGGAGGGCTTCGGGACGCGGTCGGTCCCCGGACCGCGCCGGCCGGCGGCGGAGCCCGCCCGGTGCGGCCCCGGACCCGTCCTCGGAGCCGGTCGGTGCCCCTGTCCGGAGTGACGCGCACGACGACGCGCTCGCCGTCGTTCTCCGACGCGGGGGTGAAGGTGGCGTAGTCCTGCCCCGTGTACTCCAGCGACAGCTCCTCCACCGGTTCCCCGCCGGAGTCGGGCGTGACGGTGGCGGTGCCGCGGACCTCCGCGTACACGTGTGCCTCCTCGCGGGTACGGGTGGGCGCGCGGTGCCCCGGCGGGGCCCGCCTCCTGCGCCCTCTCCCGGAACGGGCCCCGTCGGGGGGGGGCTCCCGGTCTCCCCCGGTGCCGCCCCCGCCCCGGGGCCTCGGGGGCCGGGCGGGGGATCACCGTCATGGCACGACGCGACGGCGGCCGGACCACCGGACCGGACGTCCCGGCCGCGGCGCGCTCGGCTCCGGCCGCGCGGACCGCGGCTCCGGCCGTGCGGGCACGCCGCCGTAGACTCGTAGGCACTGTGTCCGAGAAAACCACCGAAGCCACCGAAGCACCCAAAACGCCCGGAGCGGCCGCCGGCCGGGCGGCCGCGCGCTCCGGCGAGCGACCCGGCGACCGCGCCGGGGGCACCATGTTCCCCGACGGCACCGGCCCCTCCGCCAATCCCGCCGGGGAGCGCCACGAGCGCCGCATCCGCAGCTTCCAGCCGCGCCGCAGCCGGGTCACCGCCAACCAGCGCGACGCGCTGCTGCGGCTGTGGCCGGTGTGGGGGGTGGAGATCGACGGCGACCGCCGCCTCGACCTCGGCGAGCTGTTCGCCCCCCTCCCGCCCGGCTCGCCCGTCGTCCTGGAGATCGGCTTCGGCATGGGCGAGGCGACCGCGCGGATGGCCGCCGCCGACCCGGGCACCGGCATCCTCGCCGCCGACGTCCACACCCCCGGCCAGGGCAACCTGCTGCTGCTGGCCGAGCGCGAGGGACTGTCCAACGTCCGGGTGGCCAACGGCGACGCGATCATCCTGCTGCGCGAGATGCTCACCCCCGGCAGCCTCACCGGGATCCGCGTCTTCTTCCCGGACCCCTGGCCCAAGAAGCGCCACCACAAGCGCCGCATCATCCAGCCGGAGTTCGTCGAGCTGGCCGCCTCGCGGCTGGCGCCGGGCGGGCTGCTGCACTGCGCGACCGACTGGGAGCCGTACGCCGAGCAGATGCTCCGGGTGCTCACCGACTGCCCGGCGCTGGAGAACACCTGCCCGGACGGCGGTTACGCGCCCCGCCCCGACTTCCGGCCGATGACCCGCTTCGAGCAGCAGGGGCTGGCCAAGGGGCACGTCGTCCGCGACCTGCTCTTCCGCCGCTCCGCCTGACGCACCCCGGAATGCGCCCCTCGGCGCATGTGAACTGGCGTGCTCCCGGACAAGCCTTACGGGTGGTTTGGAGTGCGTACGATCGACGGGCGCCCCGGTGGTGTCCGTACGGTGCGGCGCCATGGAGACCCTTGACGACCTCGTCCGCCGGGTGAACGGCGAGCTGCACGAGGAGTACCGCACGCGGTTGCGTGCCCTGCTCTCCGAGCGGCCGAAGGAGTGGCTGGTGGAGCAGCTCCTGGCCCGTGTGCCGGCGCCGGGAACCGGGCCGTCCCCCGCCGCGCCCGGCTCCCGCCCGGAGCCCGCGGAGCTCCCCGAGCCGGAGAGCGAGGAGGAACGGACGCGCCGGCTGGGGCGGATCCGCACCTGGAAGCTGGACACGCCCCGGCTGGCCGACCTCGTGGCCCGGCTGCGCTCCTGGGACCGCGAGCGCCTGGAGGCGGAGGGCCTCCTGCTCGACCCGCCCCGCAAGGGCGGCCCCCTCGTCCCCGCCCGGTGCCGCTCGGTGGCGGGCGAGGAGCTGCTGCGCGAGGCGAAGGACCTGCTGTACGCGCTGCTGTTCGGCGACGCCGGCGACGGGGTGCAGCTGCCCCGCGTGGAGCGGGAGCTGCTGACGCTCACCGTGCCGCGCGCCAAGGCGCACGCCGTGGCGTTCCTGATGCGCGCGGCGACGGAGATCGGCGCGGTGGGCACCTGGCGCGACCCGCAGCGGCAGGCCGACGACGAGCGGGCCCCGAACGTCCTGGTGCAGGTGGAGTACGGCGAGGTCGCCGAGGAGCTGGTCGGCAACGGGATCGCCGCCTCCCTGAAGCTGATCAACGACCTGGAGGTCAACGAGCAGGTGCTCTACGCCCGGATGGAGAACGTGGAGGAGAGCACCCTGGAGTGAGCCGCCGGCGGGGCGGCCCGGCGGGCGCGGGGACGGTACGGGACGGGCCGCCGGGCGGTGTGTCCCGCGCCGCCGCCCGCCGCTCCGCCGTGTCGTCGCTCACACTCGCGCCGGACTCCCCGCCGCGCGGGTCCGGGAGGCCGCCGATCGGCGAGCATGGGCGGTGCCCGTCCGGCGGCACGGCGGCCGGCCGGGCTCTGGCCATCCGTCCCCCAGTGCGCTAAAGGTCGTCGCGTGCACCACGAGTCTGCGGCGGGACCGCCGGCGGCCGGCGGTCGGCAGCGCTGCCGTACCCGCCGTGCCGCGGGCACGGCTGCCCTGACGGTGCTCCTGGGGCTGTGCGGCGCGGTGGTCCTCGGGCTGGTGCACCAGCAGACCGGCTCCGACGGCTTCCTCGTCGGGCTGGGCCTGGCCGTCCTGCCGGTGCCCGTGCTGCTGGCCGCCTTCCGCTGGCTGGACCGGGCCGCGCCCACGCCCCGGCGGAACCTGCTCTTCGCCTTCGGCTGGGGCGCGTGCGCCGCCACCCTCGTCGCGATCACCGTCAACGGCTTCGCCACGGACTGGCTGGCCTCCTCCCTGCTGCCGCGCGCCCCCGACCGGGCGGACGTACTGGGCACCACCGTCGTCGCCCCCGTCGTGGAGGAGGCGGCGAAGGCGGGGGCCGTCCTGCTGCTGTACCTGCACCGGCCGCGGGACTTCGGCGGCGTGGTCTCCGGTGTGGTCACCGCGGGCGTCACCGCCACGGGCTTCGCCTTCACCGAGAACATCCTCTACCTGGGCCGCGCCTTCGGCGAGGACCTGGCGTTCGGGCACTTCGGCCTGGAGTCGACGACGCTGGGGACGTTCCTCCAGCGCGTGGTGGTGGCGCCGCTCGCGCACCCGCTGTTCACGGCCCTGGTGGGGCTGGGCTTCGGCGCGGCGGCCCTGGCCGCCCGGCACCGGCGCGCCCTGCGCACTCTGCTGCCGCTGCTCGGGCTGGCGGCGGCCGTCACGCTGCACGGGGTGTGGAACGGGGCGGCGACCCGCCCGACGCGGGTCTTCTTCACCGTCTACGGCCTGTTCATGGTTCCGGTGCTGCTGGTGGTGGCCGCCCTGGCGCTCTGGGCCCGCCGGCATGTGCTGCGCACGGTACGCGCCACGCTGCCCCGGTACGCGGAGGCCGGCTGGCTCACGCCCTCGGAGCCGTACGCGCTCGGCTGCCTGCGCTCCCGCGCCCTGGCCCGCGACCTCGCACGCCGCGGCGGCGGCCGCCGGGCGGCCCGCGCGGTCGCCGAGTACCACCGCGCCGCCACCTGCCTGGCGCTGCTCCGCGCCCGTGCGGAGCGCGGGGCCGTGCCGCCGGGCTTCCGCGCCCACGAGCGCGACCTGCTCCGCATCCTCCGCCGCCACCGCCCCCTGGCCTCCGCCGCCACCGCCTCGGCGGCCCCGGCCGCCGCCCTTCCCACCCAGGCGCGGATAGAGGAGTGGGAGCGGTTGCGGGCCTGCTGACCTGTGGAGAGCATCTCCCCGCGGCCCCAGTGGGGCACCCGTGTGGTGCCGCCGGCGCCTCGGTAGCACTTATCGGCCCAGCACTCCACCTCGGCTCCGGCCAGGGCATCGATGATGCCGTGGATCCGCGCGGCCTTGATGTCGTGGACGGCTCCGGGCAGGGCCGGGGAAGCCCAGAGCAGCTGCCCGGCCGGGTCGGCGATGACCTGCACGTTCATGCCGTATTTCGTGTGTTTGCCGGAGTAGAAGGGTCGGCTGGCTGCTATCTCCCCAGCCTTCGGCCGGGTGGGGATGCCCCCGGACAGAGACTGGGGGAGTGCCCTCAGCCGAGCGGCAGCAGAGTGCCGTCCGGAATCACAAAGGCCCTGCCTGCGGCCGTCTCCATGGCGTCAGCCAGGCTCGGGGCCAGGGCCGCCAGGACCTCGACGGCCTCGCGGATGCAGCGGTGGACGGTGGTAACCCCGCCCCGGAGGGCCACGGCGAGACGGACGTAGGTATCACCGCAGCGCAGATGGACCAGGACCAGCAGCGCCTGGCGGCGGCTGGAGAGGCGGCGCCACCGGCAGCCGATGGCTCTGCGCCGCTCGGCCAGGTGACGGCTGAGGAACCGCAGGGCCGAACCGGACGTATCGATCACCGATGGGCAGACAAGCACACGAAGCTCCTGGCCGGACAGGTTGACCTTGGTCGACAACCCGTCTACCAGGAGCTTCGTCTGTTGCTACCGCTGGGGTCTGCCCCCAGCCCCGGCGCCAGGCTGGAAACGGCTCGCTGACCCCAGGGCTCCATGTCTGTTGTCATTCATCACCTCGGCATGAAGGCAGGCCAGTCCGGAGCCCGGCGGGGACGGTGTCCCTCAACTGTTGCACGGTCTGGAGCGCCGGATGTCAGTTGCTGAGCGCGAGTCCGAGCAGATCGACGGCCAGAGTGGGACGCTGCCAGTCCAGCAGAGACTTCGTGATGCTCATCACGTCCCGGTCAACGCGTTCTGCCGCGTACTTGAGGAGATCCCTGGCCGCCTCTTCCAACCCGTGTGACTGACATGACGCAAGTGCTGCCGCCGTCTCCTGCGGTGCTGCTGCGCCGCCGGCGTAACGCAGAATGACCACAGCGTCCTGTGCGCGCCCCTCTCCGATGTGCGCGGCGAGGCCGTCAAGCCCGGACCACACAGGGGCGTCCGTCCCGCTGTGTTGCCGGTCCCCCTCGGTTAGGGGGACCGGCAACACAGCGGAGGTGACGGTGCTCTGGACATGTCGTATCGCTGGCCCCGGGCCTGCCGCGGGGCAAGAAGCGCAGAGGCGAGCAGGCCGCGCGGAGTACTCCATGACAGCCTTGCGCAGCTTTTCCAGCTCATCTAGCGGTATCGGTGTCGGCAGCCCCTGCCGTTCCGCGTGCTGCACCGCCTGACGGTGCAGATCCTTTAAAACACGCTCGCTGGGCCGCTTCCGCCGTCCGTTGATCAGTGCCGACAGCACAGACCTCGTGGTGAAGCACCTCCCGGCGATCTCCTCAAGCGATCCCTTCATAACAGAGCACAGGTCGCGAACCGCCTGAGCAAGGGCGCGTTGCGGATCCGGAAGACCGCTGATATCGGCGTATTCGCCGCGTCTTGGCACCTTCTGTCCCCCTGGTAGGCCAGATCTCGTGTGTCTCCCGAGTCATTGTGGGTTGGAGCGGACCAGTAGTGGAAGGTTTCCTGTCCCGATCTGAAGCCGGGACAGAGAAGCCTTCCCATCCAGCGCCGTGTTGCCGTTGAGTTGTTGATGCACGGAGCGGCGGTCGTCATCGAGAAGCGGCCACCAGAGCAGCCACAGTGCGTTCCGCGGTCAGAGAGGTGATCTGTTCATATGGACACGCCGTCCTGGAGGGACACGAAGATGGGCACCATGAAGCGCGCTGCGCTGTGGCTCGCCCAGGAAGTCGGCCTCGGCAACACGTTCACAAAGACTCAGCTGCGTGAGGCGTTCCCGGACGTGTCGCAGATCGACCGCCGCATGAGGGACCTTCGCGACTTTGGTTGGAAAATCCATACGAATCGGGAGGAGGCGGGGCTGGACACCCACGAGCAGCGTTTCGTCGAACAAGGCATTCCCGTCTGGGAACCCGGCAAGGCGGCCCGAAAGCACGGGGTCTCGATCACGGCTGCACAGCGGCATGAGGTCATGATGCGCGACGGCCACAAGTGCCGGTCGTGTGGGATCGGTCCGGGCGACAGGTACGTCGGCACGGACATCACCTCACAGCTCGATGTTGCCCGCCGCAGCGTCAAGCTGCCGAGCGGAAGGACCGAGACCCAGCTGGTCATCGAGTGCAACCGCTGCCGCATCGGCAACCGCGAGCTGGTGGCCGACCTCGGGGAGATCCTGATCCGCATCGACCGGCTGCCGGCGATCGAGAAGAAGATCCTCTCCGCCTGGGTCGAGCAGGACAGCCGGAGCTTCAGCGAGATCGAGGACATCTGGGCCGCCTACCGTACTCTGCCGACAGCTGCTCGTGAGCACGTCAAGGATGCCCTCGCCTGAGGGCGCGGTGAGTTCAGCGGTGCGGGGAGCACTGCGTACTCCCCGCACCGCAGCACCCAGTCGTCAACCATCTTCAGGGAAGGTTATCCATGCAGGTTGATTTCGGTGAGCCGCCGATCTCGGCGGAGAACCGTGTGCTCGTCGAGCAGCGACTAGAAGAGGTACGCAAAGGACAGGGAGTCCCGGAAACGCTCACGGTCGAGTTCCGGGGTCAGCCCCGGCACGTCGAGGTGATCGACATGCCGGTTTCCCGGCTCTTCTACAACCCGGGCACGCACCGTATCCGCGCACAGCGCAGCCACGATCCTGAGAGGGATCTCGCCCTGCAGAAGGATCCGTGGAGCGATGAGAGCCAGGACTACCTGCACTACCTGCTGAAGGCTGCGCCAACAGATCCGTCGAAACGCGATCCCAAGTTCGACGATCTCATGGGGAGCCTGCGGGAACACAAGCAGAACGAGCCCGGCCTGATCACCCGCGATGGCGTCATCGTCAACGGGAACACCCGGCGGGCCGCGCTGAAGGAACTCGGCGTGACCAGCATCCGGGTGGGTGTCCTGCCGGCCTCGTGCACCTGGGCGGACATCCACGCGGTAGAACTCTCGCTCCAGCTGCGCCCTGACCGTCGCCGCGAGTACTCGTACATCAACCACTTGCTCGCCTTGGACGAGCAGGTGGCACTCGGCCGACAGCTGTCCGACATCGCCCGCGACTTCCACACCACGACGCCGGCCTGTGAACGGGACATCTGGATCCTGAACCAGCTGCGAGACCTGATCCAGCGCAGCAAGCACAACGGTCTGTCGCTCCGCCTGATGGACTTCGAGGACGCAAAGGAGAAACTGTTCGAGCTATACCGTGCCTACTCCAAGGAGCACGCCAAGAACAAGGAAAAGGCTGACCTGCTCAAGGAGGCACGGCTGGCCGCCATCGTCCTCGATTTCTCCAAGACGGACGTCCGCTACATTGGCCCTGACTTCCAGACCCGGTTCCTTGAGCAGAGGCTTCCTGAGTCCGCCAAGCCCTCCGGTGCCGCGGCGCCAGCCGCCGTGACGATCCCCGGGCTCAACAGGACAGTCCAGGCCGCGGGCGCGCAGGTCGCTGCTGCCCGTGCGCTGACGAACTCGCTCCTGCAGGCCAAAGCCGTTCAAGTAGTCAGCGGAAAGGCCACACCGGCTCAGCTCACGGCAGCGTCCGAGACCTTTACAGAGCTGAAGGAAGCCTTCGATGAGGCCATTGAGTTCGCCGGCAAGGACTACCGTCTGCGCAAGAAGCGGCAGGCCGCGCCTGACCGTGTGAACGATGCTTGCAAGGATCTTGAGCAGTGCATCACCGACCTGGTCCTGGCCCGCGGGAACGGCAGCCTTGACGAAGGAGCGTTCGACGATGCGCTGCTCAACCTGCGCAGCGTGATGCGTAAACTGGCTGTTGAGGCGAGCAAGAGTATCCCGCTCCCCGGTGAAGGAGTCTCCTGGCTCCGGGACGTGACGGCAACGGAGCGCTGACAACCATGCCGGAAGCAACAGAGCCGTCGCTCCGTATCGGCTTCGACGTCACACGGACCCGCGTAGTCCTGCGTACACGGGCTGAGTTCCAGGGTGACTTCGCACAGCTGGCCACCCGCATCGCTGCGGGTGGCCAGCGCGGCCTCCTCAGCGCAGAGATCGACCTGGATGACTTCCTGGTCGGACTCAGCGAACTCGGCAGCTGGACCCACGACGGTGTCGTATGGGAAGAGGCACTTGCCGAACTCGTCAACAGCGTTCTGGACGACGCAGCGACCGCAGAGCGCAGCCTCAGCCAATCTGGTCCGGAAGCTGAGGAAGCCGTCGCGCCAGAAGATCTCGATGTACTGCTGGGATCGGGCTGGGTGGCGGACCTGACCGCTTTCCAGCGCCGTGACATCGCCCGGCTCCTGGCGCTCCGCCACGGAGCGAACTTCAGCGTGCCCGGTGCGGGCAAGACCCGCGTGGCTCTCGCCGTGTTCGCCGCCATGAGGGAGCGCGGCGAGGCCCAGCGCCTCTTGGTGGTGTGTCCTAAGTCCGCGTACGAAGCGTGGCAGTACGAAAGTTCCAACTGCTTCAAGGAGCCGCTCCGCACAGATGTGATGGCATCCGCTCCTGATCCGGGCGCGGAGCTGCTGCTTGTGAATTACGAAAGACTCGGCCGGTCAGTCGCAAGCCTGGCTTCATGGCTCCGGTCCGCGCCCGCCATGCTCGTCCTTGACGAGGCACACCGGATGAAGCTCGGCGCGCAGGGCACGTACGGCTCAGCCTGCCTGGCACTCGGCCCCCTGGCGCGGCGGCGTCTGATTCTCACCGGTACCCCGGCCCCGAACGGTGCCCGGGACCTGGAGAGTCTGCTGTCCTTCGTGTGGCCCGGCCACGGCAAAAGGGTCGTTGCAGACGCGGTGGGGGGCGGCGATCTGGCCTATGCGAGCTCGGTGCTCCGGCCGCTGTTCACGCGCACGACCAAGAGGGAACTCGGCCTGCCGCCCTTCGAACCGAAGATCCGCTATGTGGACCTGCCTCCCCTGCACCGCGAGATCTACGAAGCCCTGAAGGGCAATCCCTCAGCACGCTCAGGGAGCCTCGACTCGCTGGGGAAAGCAATGCTCCGGATGCTGATGGCCTCGACAAGCCCCGCACTTCTACTGGAGGGCACGACACGGTACGAACCGCTGTCGTACCAGGTGCCGCCGCTCGAAGCATCACCGGACGACTCCCTCTACACGCTTCTGAGGAATCTGCCTCGCCACGAATTGTCACCCAAGTACGCGGAAGCCGTGAGGATCGTCGCGGAGAACGCGAGTGCAGGACGTAAGACCCTCGTCTGGACGACGTTCGTCCGCAGCCTCACCACTCTGGAACAGCTTCTCGCCCCCCACCGCCCGGCAGCTGTTTACGGCGGCACGGAAGACCGGGAGGAACAGATCAGACGCTTCCGTGAGGACCCGGACTGCATGGTTCTCATCTCCAACCCGGCGACCCTCGGCGAAGGCATAAGCCTCCACCAGGTCTGTCACGACGCACTGTACGTTGACCGTGACTTCATGGCGGGCCGCTTCCTGCAGAGTCTTGACCGCATCCATCGTCTGGGCCTGGCTCCTGACACTGAGACACGGGTCACAGTCCTGGCAGCCCGAGGGACTGTTGACGAAATCGTGGCGATGCGCCTGGAGTCGAAACTCGAGTTCATGGGCCGCATCCTGGATGACCCGTCCGTACTGCAACTAGGCGATCTCCAAGAGGATGAGCCGAACACGGTCGGCATGGATGCCGAGGACATCCGGGCCCTCCTGGCACATCTGGGGACTTCCTCGTAAACGACTCCACTGCGGGACATGTCTGCCATTTTCCCCAGGAACTGGCACGCCTCCACTGGACCTTTACCCATAATTGACACATTTAACTTAAGACGAAGATGAGCCTTCCAGAATACAGCCACCCGGCACTCCCTTTTGACATTGCAGTCGCTACGAGCCTCGCCGGACCAGTCACTGACGATCCGGAACTGCTCGCAGTCAGGGATTACCTGCTGCGAGAGGACCCCGAGGGCAGGCGGTTCGCCACTGTTCTGCGGAACACCATTGACCAGCTGCTCGACGGCGAGAACACGGGCCGATACGACTGGCGCCAACTGCACAAGACCGAGAAAACCCATGCCGGCACCCTGGTCGAGATCAATCTGCAGCGAGAATTCCAGTTCAAAGACGGCCAGGACATGGATTACTCCATCGAGGGAATTGACGTCGACTGCAAGTTCTCGCAGAGGCCGTACGGCTGGATGATTCCCCCAGAAGCACTTGACGAGCTATGTCTTGTGGTCTGGGCGGATGATCACCTGAGCCAGTGGAGCGCAGGACTCCTCCGCGCCAGCCGGGAAATCATCGCTTTCAGCGAGAACATCACTCGGAAGGGAAACAGAGACAGAAAAATCGTCCTGAAGAAGGAGCACCGCGGCCTCGTGCACTGGCTCTGGGAGAAACATCCACTGCCGGAGAACCTTCTTCTTCATATTGCCGAGGGGACTCGCCGTGCAATCTTTGATGCTGGAGCCAGTTCTCGCAGGAGTGTCGGCCAGGCAAGAGTTTCAGAACTATTCCGGCGAGTTCAGCAAAGACGCATAAGCCGGACCGCCGTACGGACACTTGCCCAGCAGAAGGATTACATGAAGCGAGTGCGGTACAACGGAGGAGCCCGCACGAAGCTGCGCCCGGACGGGATAGTCATTTTCGGAGACTACCCAAGCCATCAGGAAGCGGCAGAAAGACTTGGAATCCCTGTACCACAAGAAGGAGAATTTGTCAGCGTCCGGGTTGCAAGAGCCAGAGCTGACCACGGCGACCGCCCCCGTGTGCGTCTTGACGGAGAAGAATGGGTTGTAGCCGATGGCAACGACCCAGTAGAGAAGGCACCTCTTGTCCCTGAGACCAGGAAGGGCCACCAGAGCGACGATGACTGACCGGAAGGACCAGACCGCCGAAGACACCTTCTGGAAGCCGCCGGAGGGCTCGTGGGCCTCGTCGGCCGCGCGACGGCGGAACATGCAGGCCATCCGGAGCCGGGACACGAAGCCCGAGCAGACGGTCCGGCGGCTCGTGCACGCCCTGGGACTCCGCTACCGGGTATCAGTGAGGCCGATCAAGGACCTTCGCCGGACGGCCGACATGGTCTTCCGTCCGGCGAAGGTCGCCGTGTTCATCGACGGGTGCTACTGGCATGGCTGCCCGGAGCACTATGTGCCTCCCAGGACCAACTCCGGCTACTGGTCAGACAAGGTCGCGGGGAACATAGCCCGGGACCGGGACACCGACCGGCGGCTCACCGAGGCGGGCTGGACCGTACTGCGGTTCTGGGAGCATGAGTCACCCGACGACTGCGCGCTCAAGATCGCCGCTACGGTCAGCAGGCTCCGCGCCGAGCGGGACAGACGGGGCGGGGAGCTCGAATAGTGCGGTCTCCCGGACCTCGTCCAGTTCCACAGGAACGGCAGACGGCTCCTTGGCGCCTGCCTCAAGCGCCGCGATGATCTGTGCGCCGATGGCCTGGGCGACAAGCGGCGGGAAGGCGTTGCCCACCTGACGGTAGGCGGCGGTCTTGCGTCCGGAGAACTTCCAGGTTTCAGGGAACCCTTGGATAATCGCGGCCTGGCTCACCGTGAGCTTGGGACCGATGGGCACGCCTTCCTTGTCCACGCTGTACAGATCGCGCTTGGGGTCCTTCATGTCCTCTGGCTCGTTCGCCACTCCCATGGCGTCGACGCCGAGCTTGCGCCATGCCTTCTTGGCGCGCGTGGGACCGAGGTCCGCACCTCCGTGCTTCTTCGAACCGCCCACCAGCGTGGGCGCCACGCCGGTGCGGGCTTTCTCGTACCAGCGCATGTATGCGGCCTTGCCCTCCGGGGAGTTCCCGAAGCGCTTCTTCATGGACTTCGCCAGGGCCTCGCCCACCGTGACCAGCTTAATCTGGTTCGGATTCGGCCACTCGAAGTGTCCGGCGTACTCCTTCTTCATGGCCACCAGGATCGCCCGGGGCCGCAGCTGCGGCACTCCGTAGTCACATGCCTCGATGACTCTCCAGTCGCAGATCACGTACTCCGCCTTGCGCAGACGGCGCTTGATCACATTCTCCCGGTAGTCCCGGAACTTGTGCCCCGGCTCCAGCAGCCCGCGCACGTTCTCAATCATGACGGCTTTGGGCTGGAGATACTCGATCATGTCGAGCGCGTTGGGAAACAGGTCGCGCTCGTCGTCCTGGCCGAGCTGCTTGCCGGCCGCTGAGAACGGAGGACATGGGACCCCTCCGGCGAAGAGGTCAAGATCACCTTCACCGAGGTCCAGCTCCTCGGCCAGTTTCCTAGGACTCAGCTGGGTGAGATCCCTCTGGAGGATCTGGCACCCTCCCCACTCGGGGTTCCCCTCGACGTTGTTTCTGAGGGTCTCGCAGGCGTTGTCGTCGATCTCGATGAGCGCCAGGTGACGGAAACCGGCGTTGTGCAGTCCGAGGGCTTGCCCCCCCGCTCCGGCGCAGATCTCCACTGAGGTGAACACCGACTCAGCGCGGCTCATGCGCCCTCCTTCCAGGCATGCCTGACAGATACTCTCCGCAGTTCATCGTTACAGAGGGTGACATGCCCCACTGACAACGCGGCTTCCAAACTACCCAGTATGACCAGAAGCCCCTCTGGCTGCGCCGCAAAGCTCTGTGAACACTCATACGATATTGGCCCCGCGGCTGCCATCGGAACTGAGGGGTGGGTCGCAGCCGCCTCGGCGCATCACGCCGCACTCCTGGCGCCTCACGCGCCGCGGAGGAGCAGGCCACCAGGATCATGCTGCGCCCGCCTCCGCCTCATAGGACATCTGCGCCCGGTCGAGGACGTCGTCCGGGTCGCGCCCCTGCTTCGCCAGCCAGTGGAGGAGGTCAGCGATAAGGCCCGCTGCCGAGCCTTCGAGTACCGCGAGGCTGCGCGTACTGGCCGGCGCCAGCCGACCGGAGATACGGCCGTAGACCTCCAGGGTGCTCACGGCCCGCCGGAGACGTCGGCATTCCTCGCTCGTCCCTAGAGAGAACTCACACCACACCGCCTTACCGGAAGCGGTCAGGACCGTTCCCCAGTCAGCGGCCATCGCGGCGAGCAGACGCAGACCGCGGCCGCTCTCGTCGCGGTCATCCGGGTGCGCCAGCTCGGGCATCGCGTGACAGCTGTCGTGAGCTTCAATCCGGAGCCGGCCATCGCCTGTTACGAGCATGAGTGTCGCTGCGGTCCCCTCCCCTACGTGCTTGACGACATTGGAGGCGAGTTCGCTCACGGCCAGCTCCGCGTCGTCCACCAGGTCGGCCAGCCCCCAGAGCCCAAGCTGCTCCCTGACCGTCCGGCGCAGCCTACTCAGTTCCTGCGGAATCGCTCTGAAGGGCAGCACCGAGCGCAGCCGGGGTTCCGTGATGCCGTAACCGTCCATGGATCGCACTCCCTTCGTGCCACGTCAGCGCTGCGCCTGCCGCTCCATGCGACTTCGCCGAGTGACAACCCGGTTGCGAGTATGACATGAGATATTCCGCCATGTAACTTCTCACAAGAATCGACCGGGTGAATCGGCGAAACGCCAACTCAGGCCGTTCATAGCCTGGTTGATCATCCGGAGCAGACGCCCGCACAACAGGAAGGTTGCCGTCATGCCGCCAAGGATCACGACCCGGCGCCGCCAGCTCGGCGCGATGATGCGGAAGTTCCGTGCCCGTTCGGGGATGACTCTTGAGGAGGCAGGCCGCCTCGTCGGGGTGTCGAAGGCCACGGTCAGCCGGTACGAGACACAGGAAGGACCGGTGAGATGGCTCGTCGTGGACAACCTATGCCGGCACTACGGAGTGAGTGACGCCGAACGCGAGGCCGCCGTCAGGCTCGCCAAGGACGCCAGACAGCAGGGCTGGTGGAGCTCCTACGCGGACACGCTCCCGGAGACCATGAACCTGCTGCTCACCCTTGAGGACGAGGCGGTACGCGAGGACCACTTCGCCTGTCTGTACGTTCCCGGTCTGCTGCAGACCCGCAGGTACACGGAAGCGGTGCAGCACGCGTCCGAGATGCGGTTCGCTCCCGAGGAGATCGAGCGGCTCGTCGACCTCCGCATGAAGCGGCAGGAGATCCTCACCCGCGACAACCCTCCGCACCTGTGGGCCGTGCTCGACGAGTCGGTCATCCGCCGCGTCGTCGGCTCGCCGGAGGTGATGCACGAGCAGCTCGGGCACCTGCTGGAGGCCAGCCGGTCTCCCCACATCACGCTCCAGGTACTGCCCTTCTCCAGGGGCGCCCACTCCGCCGCCATGGGCAGCTTCGTCATCCTCGGCGGTGCCGAACCCTCTCTGGACGTCGTGTACATGGACCTGCACGCGGGGTCGGTCTTCCTGGAGAAGGACGAGGAACTGAACCGGTACCGGCTTGCGTTCGACTACCTGCGCGCCCAGGCTCTGGACATGGCAGCCTCGGCCGAACTGATCGAACGCGTCCGTGAGGAGATGTGATGCACCCATGCATACCAGCAGTTCCGGACAGGGCCTGGTTCAAGTCCTCGTACAGCGGCGCGGGGGCGACCGAGTGCGTCGAGGCGGCGTTCGTGCCGGGGAACGTGGCCGTGCGCGACAGCAAGGAGCCGGGCGGGCCCGTGCTGACGTTCGCGGCGGAGGCCTGGGACGCCTTCCTCCGCGAGGTGAAGATCCACGACGCCCGTGGAGGCGATCTCTGTTAGACAGGGGGCATGAGCCTCTACGACATCCCCCTGCGCACCCTGACCGGTGAGCCCACCTCCCTCGCCGAGCACCGCGGCAAGGTGCTGCTGATCGTCAACGTCGCCTCCCGGTGCGGGCTGACCCCGCAGTACGAGGGCCTGGAGCGGCTGCAGGAGAAGTACGCCGACCGCGGGTTCACCGTGATCGGCGTGCCGTGCAACCAGTTCGCCGGCCAGGAGCCGGGCACCGCCGAGGAGATCGGGACGTTCTGCTCGGCCACCTACGGCGTCACCTTCCCGCTGCTGGAGAAGACCGACGTCAACGGGGAGGGCAGGCACCCGCTCTACGCCGAGCTGACCGGGCTCGCGGACGCCGAGGGCCAGGCCGGCGACGTCCAGTGGAACTTCGAGAAGTTCCTGGTGGCGGCGGACGGCACCCCCGTGGCCCGGTTCCGTCCGCGCACCGAGCCGGAGGCGGAGGAGATCACCGCCGCGATCGAGGAGCGGCTGCCGGCCTGAGGGACGGGGCGGGCGGGGGCCGCCGTGTTCCGGCGGCCCCCGCCGAAGCGTCCCGCCCGACTTCCTTGACCTCAAGCGGACATGAGGTGTGAGGCTCGTTCCGCAAGCACGGAGGAGCACCCACCGAGCGCGAGGAGGCACAGCCATGTCCGCCTACCCCGACCCCACCCGTCCCGGCGTCGGCGCCGTGTTCGTCAGCACCTGGGACGTGGGCACGCCCGAGCGGCAGCGCGCCGCCGCGGCGGCCGTCGCGGACGCCTGGGCGAAGCGGCCCTGGCCGACCCCCGGGCCCCTGACGTACAGCGTGTACGCCGGGATTGACGGCCGGACGCTGCTGCACTACTCGCAGTGGCCCGACGAGGAGGCGTATGACGGGTTCGTGCGCGACCACCGGTCGGACCGCAACGGCGAGATCGACGCCGCCGTGCCCGGGATCGAGCGGCTGGCCCTGTACCGCACCCGGCTCCACCGCAGCCTGTCCGGCGGGCGGGAGGGGGGTGCACGGCGGCCGGCGCCCGGCTGCGTGGTGCTGGTGAACGTGGAGTTCGACGGACCCGACGAGGAACGGCAGCGGGACTGGGTGGACACCGTCGTCCGGGCGCTGGAGGCGGACCGGCCCGGGGGGATCCTGCCGCCCGGCGGCATCTCGGCGCACTTCCACCTGTCCACCGACGGCACCCGCGTCCTCAACTACGCCGAGTGGGAGAGCGTGCAGGCCCACGTCGACGCGCTGGCCGCCCCGGGCGAGGGGGTCGGCGGCCCGTCGCCGCTGTGGCGGCGGGTGCGGGAGTACCCCGGGCTGGTGAGGAGCGACGTCTCCCGGTACGAGCTGCTGTTCACCACCGCGCGCTCCGAGGAGCCCGCGGCGCCGGAGCCGCACCCCGCCGGCTGACCCTGGGGACGGCCGCCGCCGGCCGCGGCGCCCTCGCCGTCCCGGCGGGTCCGGACGGCGCGGGGCGCGGGCGGGCCGTCAGGCCGAGGCCCTCTCCAGCAGTTCCGTCTCCCGCTCGGTGAGGGCCAGCCCGGCCATCGCCAGCAGCGGCGGAAGCTGCTTGGGGGTGCGGGCACTGGCCAGGACGGAGACGACCGTCGGACGGGCGGCGAGCCAGGCCAGGGCGACAGTGGCGGGATCGGCGCCGCGGGCGGCGGCGACCTCGTCCAGGGCCGCCAGGACCCGGCGGCCCCGCTCGGTCTCCAGGTGCCTGGCCGCGCTGCCGGCCCGGGGGCCGGAGGCCGCCGCTCCGGGCCGGTACTTGCCGGTGAGGAAGCCGGCGGCCAGGGCGTAGTAGGGGACGGCGGCCAGGCCGTGGCGCGCGGCCGCGTCCCGCAGCGGCCCCTCGTAGGTGTCGCGCGAGACCAGGCTGTAGTGGGGCTGGAGGGCGACGTAGCGGGCGCGCCCCTCCCGGGCGGAGAAGGCCAGGGACGCCTTCAGCCGCTCGGCGGAGAGGTTGGAGGCGCCGATCTCGCGGACCTTGCCCGCGCGCACCAGGTCGTCGAGTGCGCCGACGATCTCCTCCACCTCGACCGACTCGTCGTCGCGGTGGGTGTAGTAGAGGTCGATGCGGTCGGTGCCCAGGCGGCGCAGGGAGTCCTCGGCCGCGACCCTGACGGTGGCGGCCGACAGGCCCCTGCGGTCGGGGTGGGCGCCGACCTTGGTGGCGATGACGACGTCGTCGCGGTTGCGGCGGGCGGCCAGCCAGCGGCCGATCACCGTCTCCGACTCGCCGCCGCTGTTGCCCTGCGCCCAGGCCGAGTAGGAGTCGGCGGTGTCGATGAAGGTGCCGCCGGCTTCGGTGTAGGCGTCCAGGACGGCGAAGGACTCCCGTTCGTCGGCCGTCCAGCCGAAGACGCTGCCGCCGAGGGCGAGGGGGGAGACGGTCAGGCCGCCGATCCTGCGCGGGGCGGCATCCGTCCGGGGGGCACGGGGCGTGTGCGCTGCGTCGCTCATGGGACACGGTAACCACGTGCGGGGCCGGACCGGGTGGAGCGGTGGGGAACCGGCGGCCCTGGTGTCGGGGGGTGGTCCACCAGGGCCGCCGGGGCATCGGGGCCCGGCCGGTGACCCGGACGCCGCCGCCTCGTCCCCTCCTGGGGTCGGCCGACGTGCACCGACGGTGCGCGAGGCGGCGGCGCGGGAGCGGGGAGGGCCCTGCCGGGCCCGCGTGCACGGCGCGGCGGGCGGCCGCGCGCCCGGCGTCCGGGGCGGTGGCTCAGATGGACTGGCCCTTGCCCCGCAGCCAGGCCAGCGGGTCGATCGGGGCCCCGCCACCGGGGCGGACCTCCAGGTGGAGGTGCGCGCCGGTGGAGTTGCCGGTGGAGCCGACGCGGCCGATGACGTCGCCGGTGGTCACCTTGCCGCTGGTCACCGTCATCGAGGACAGGTGGCAGTACCAGACCTCGGTGCCGTCGTCGAGCTTGAGGATGATGCGGTAGCCGTAGGAGCCGGCCCAGCCCGCCTCGACGATCTCACCGCTGTGCACCGCCTTGACGGGGGTGCCGGTCGGGGCGGCGAAGTCCAGGCCGGTGTGGTTGTTGGCCCACATCGAACCGGAGGCCCCGAAGTGGGAGGTGAGCTGGTAGGAGGTGAGCGGGAGGGTGTAGCTGGCCGCGAGCTTGGCCAGGCGCTCGGCTTCGGCCCTGCGCGCCGCCTCCTCGGCCGCCTTGCGCTTGCGCTCGGCCTCCTCCTCGGCGGCCTTGTCCGCGGCCTCCTCGGCCGCCTTCTCCGCGGCCTCCTCGGCGGCGGCGTCGGCCTCGGCCTGGACGACGTCCGACTGCTGCCGGTCGGCCTGCTGGAGGATCCGGGCCCGCAGCGCCTCGCCGGGGTCCGTGCTCAGGGTCGTGGTGGTGGCGACGTCACCGGTGTCCAGGCCGGCCTGGGCGAGGGTGCCTCCGAAAGGGGTCGCGCCGGTCCCGGCACCGGTGCCGGCGTCCTCGTCGGAGTCGGCTATGAGACCGCCGACCCCGGGGATGCTCTCGGCCATGGCGCCCAGGTCGGGCACGGAGATGGGAGTGGGCGCCTTCTCCTTGGCGGTGGCCATGCCGCCCGCGCCGACCGCCGCGATCATGCCGACGCCCAGGACCGCCCCGCTGCGGGCCATGCCGTTGCGCTGCTTGACCACGCGGTGCCGGCCGCGGACCGGGCGGACGGAGTCCTCGGTGGGATTCCACACCTGCCGCTCCTCGCCGCCCTCCGGGTCGAACGGGGTGAAGGTGCTGGTGTGCGGGTCGTACGCGACCTCGGGGGCCGGACTGCTGGACGCCACGGAGGCGCTCTCCTTTCCTTCCTTCTCGCCTACCGGGTTAGCTGACGGGTTCGGAGCAGGAAGGTCTCCTACGGAGCCGTGCCGGCACGCCGGACGGTCCGATTCACCCCAAAAGGTGGTTCCCCGGTTCCCTGGGCGCGGCCCCGCGGTCCACGGGACAGCACCTTCGGGATTCGGCGACGGCGCACGGTGCCGCCTCCATAGGCGACAGTGACGACCGCGCTGCGTTATCGAACGTTAATAGAGGAGCGCTTCGGTTTCCAAGTCCCCCCTTCAAAGCGTGAGTAATTTCAGGGAGGACTTAACGCCTCATTTCCGGTTCAATTCGGGCGAGTTGAACGCCGCTCCGGCGTCGGGAGATGCATCACACATAACTGACGGAGCCTCAGTTGTTATGCGGAGGGACGTCCCCCGGATACGGACGGTGACTCAGGTCGGCGGCCGGGGGCGGGAGGCGGGCCGGTCAGCGTCCGACGGATGGCCGCGTCGTTCCGGAGCCGTCCGCTCCGCCACCGGGGCCCCGGCGTCCGGCGAGCACGCGCCGCACCCCGTACACGGCGGCCCCGGCGGCCAGCACCGCCGCCCCGGAGGCCACCGACGCGGCGGGCAGGGCGAAGGCCAGCGCCGCGCACCCGGCCAGCCCGGCGACGGGGACGACCCGGACCGGACGGCCCTCGGCGGGGGTGAGGGTGAGGGCGGAGGCGTTGGCGACCGCGTAGTAGGCCAGCACTCCGAAGGACGAGAAGCCGATCATCCCGCGCAGGTCCGCGGTGGCCGCCGCCACCGCCACCACGGCGCCGACGGCCGCTTCGGCGCGGTGCGGCACCCCGGTGCGCGGATGGACCGCGGCCAGCACGGGCGGCAGGTGGCGGTCGCGGGCCATGGCCAGGGTCGTGCGCGACACCCCCAGGACGAGCGCCAGCAGCGAGCCCAGCGCGGCCACCGCCGCCCCGGCCCGCACCACCGGGGCCAGCTCCGGCACCCCGGCCGCCCGCACGGCGTCGGCCAGCGGCGCGTCCGCCCGGGCCAGCCCGCCGGGGCCGAGCACGGCCAGCGCGGCGACGGCCACGGCCGCGTACACCACCAGGGTGATGCCCAGGGCCAGCGGGATCGCGCGGGGGATCGTGCGCTCCGGGTCGCGCACCTCCTCCCCGAGGGTGGCGATGCGGGCGTATCCGGCGAAGGCGAAGAACAGCAGGCCGGCCGCCTGGAGGACGCCCGCGAGGGTCGCGTCGCCGCCGAGGTCCAGCCGGGCCGCCTCCGCACTGCCGGAGCCCAGGCAGGAGACCACCACGGCGGCCAGCACCGCCGAGACGACCGCCACGATCGCGCGGGTGAGCCAGGCCGCCTTCTGCACGCCCGCGCAGCCGACGGCCGTCAGCGCCACCACGGCGGCGGCCGCGACGGCGTGGGCGTGCTCCGGCCACACGTACAGACCCGCCGTCAGGGCCATCGCCGCGCACGAGGCGGTCTTGCCGACCACGAAGCCCCAGCCCGCCAGGAAGCCCCAGAACGGGCCCAGTTGCTCGCGGCCGTAGACGTAGGTGCCGCCGGAGACCGGGTGGCGGGCGGCCAGCCGGGCCGAGGAGGTGGCGTTGCAGTACGCGACGGCCGCCGCCAGCGCCAGGCCGGGCAGCAGTCCGGAGCCCGCGGCGCGCGCGGCGGGCGCGAAGGCGGCGAAGACGCCCGCGCCGACCATCGACCCCAGGCCGATCACCACCGCGTCGAAGGTTCCCAGGCGCCGCCGCAGCCGCCCGCCCGCCTCCGCCGCTCCCCGGGCCGGTGACTCGTCCATCGTCGGCTCGCTCCCCCTGTGTCCGCGGCCGCCGCGCCGCTCCTCCGCCGCCCTCGGCCGGCTTCCGCCGCCCTCAGCGCTTCCCCGCACCGCCGGACGGTACACCGGACGTGCCCGGCCCCCTCCCGGCCGGGGGCACCGGCTCCTCCGGCTCCGTGGCGGATCCGTCCCCCCGGGTGGGGCCGCGTACCGGCGGGCGGTGCGTGCGGCCGCGGCGGCCGGCGTCCCGGCCGGGACGGGCCCGCGTCATCCGGAGCGTCCGCGGCGGGCGGGATCGTCGGACGACCCGCCGGTCGGGCGCCACCGCCTCGGCTTCGCACCGCGGCCGCCGAGCCCCGGCGGTGCGTCGCTGTAGCGGAACTCCGTGACCCGCTCGTCGCGCTGGGCGTTGAGCCGGTGGATCACGAGGGCTCCCAGCGCGATCGCTCCGATGATCACTGCCACGGTGATGACGATGTCCACGGTCCTCAGCTCCCCACCGGTCGGTGTCCGGATCCGGCCGGACGCGAAGGCTGCGGGAGGAGGGTCCCGCCGGCCGCCCTCGGCCCCGGACTGCGGGGCTCCGCGACGGTGCGGGCCCCCTCCTCGCGCGCCGTGGTCGTGCCGGCCGCGAGGTGGTTCTCCGCCGCGGAGGCGGCGGACGCCGGCCAGGCCGCCGGGCCCGCCGTCTCCGGCGGGATCACCAGCAGTTCGCAGCGGCCGGCGGGGTGGGAGAGCAGGATCAGCTCGTAGGGGCGGCGGCCGCCCGGGAGCCACCCGACGCGCACCGTGCGTCCGGCGACGCGCACCGCGCGCGGAACGACGGGCCAGCCGGCCGGATCGACGGTGGCGCGGGTGACGCGCCCCCAGCCGTCGTCCAGCACGTCGGTCAGGACAGGCAGTTCGCGGGAGAGGTCACGGGAGCGGGGCCACCAGACGCCGTCCACCCCGGGGCGCCCCGGAAGCACCCGGACCGGCGCCAGGACCAGGCGGGCCGGCGGCGGGGGGACGCCGCGCTCACCCGTCGATGTGGGACTGTCGGTCACGGCCATGTCGCGGACCCGCCTCCGGGCCCGGTCTCTCTCCGGCGGCCCGGTGTCGTCGCTCACCGGGAGCGGCACCCGCGGGAAGGCGGG
The DNA here is from genome assembly GCF_042681365.1 of Streptomyces desertarenae. Taxonomy (NCBI): domain Bacteria; kingdom Bacillati; phylum Actinomycetota; class Actinomycetes; order Kitasatosporales; family Streptomycetaceae; genus Streptomyces; species Streptomyces desertarenae. Next base: position 37,535 of record NZ_JBHUFU010000026.1, read on the forward strand.
TGCGCGGAGTGCTCCCGGTCCCTCCAGCGTACTCCCGCCGCCGCCCCACCGGGACTCAGCCGGGGACGCGCAGGGCGAGAACGGCGATGTCGTCGGTGCTGCCGGAGGACATGCGGACGAGGACCTGGTCGCAGAACTCGTCCAGGGGGCGGCGGGCGAGGGCCGCGGCGTGGCGCCGGAGACGGCCCAGCCCGGTGTCCAGATCGGTGCCGGGGACCTCGACCAGGCCGTCGGTGTAGAGCAGGAGGGTGGAGCCGGGCGGGAGGGGCGCGGTGGCGTCGGGACGGTCGCCGCCGCCGAGGTGGGTCCCCAGCAGGAGGCTCTGCCCCTGCCCCAGGTACTCGGCGTGGCCGTCCGGTGTGGCCAGGAGGGGCGGTGGATGGCCGGCGCTGGTCCACCGCAGCCGCCAGGGGCCCTCCTCGGGTCCCTCGACGCGGGCCAGTACGAGAGTGGCCATGGAAACGCTGGTGATGGCGGGCAGGGCGTCGTCGAGGCGGTCGACGATGGCGCTGGTCGGCTCGGTGCGGTCCCAGGCCAGCGCGCGCAGCATGCCGTGGAGCTGGGCCATGCCCGCCGCGGCGGCCAGGTCGTGGCCGACGACGTCGCCGATGACCAGCGCGGTGGCGCCGTCCCGCAGGACGAAGGCGTCGTACCAGTCGCCGCCCACCTGGGAGCCGGCGGGGGCGGGCTGGTAGCGGGCGGTCAGGCGCAGCGGTCCGGGCTGGGGCAGGGAGACGAGCAGGTTGCGCTGCATGGCCTCGGCGATCTCGCGCTGGCGGCCGAAGAGGCGGGCGTTGTCGATGGCCAGTCCGACGCGGCGGCCCACGTCGCCGGCCAGGGCCAGGTCGGCGGCGCCGAACGGCCGGGCGGCGCCGGTACGGACCAGGGTGAGGGCGCCGGTGACCTGCCGGGCGGTCCTCAGGGGCACGGTGACGGCGGAGGTCGCGCCCAGCGACTGCAGGAACCCGGCCTGGACGGCGGCCAGCGCGGAGTCGGGCGGCGCGCCGATCTCCTCGGGGCCCAGCAGGGCGGGCTCACCGCCGTGCAGGACCCGCACCAGGGGGGAGCGGGAGTGCTCGGCGGCCGCCGGGAGGGTGCCCTGCCACGCCTCCCGCTCGGCGTCACGGCCCTCCGGCCCGGTCACCGCGACCCTGCGCACCTCGCCTTCGACGCGCAGGTCGACGGCGGCCCAGTCCGCCAGCCGGGGGACCAGGAAGCGGCTCAGCCGGCTGAGGGCCTCGTCGGTGTCGAGGGTCTGGGCCAGGACGGCGACGATCTCCTCCACCAGGGCCGCCCTGCCGGTGAGGTCCTCCGGCGCGGCCACGTGTGCCGTCCGCCCCCCGGCGGCCCCCGAACCGGCGGCGGCGGTGAACAGCACGGCCATGCCCGCCGCACGGCCGCCCCCGGCCACGGGGGCGCAGGACCAGTCGGCCCGGAGCAGCCGCCCGTCGCCGCGCAGGAAGCCGTCCCCCTCACCACGGGCCGGGGCGCCGAGGGCGAGGGCCGCGAGCAGCGGGCACTCCTCGCGCGGGACGGCCGTGCCGTCGGCGCGGCGGTGCAGCAGGTCGTGGAAGTCCTTCCCGGCCATCGCCGCCGCGGTGCGGTCCAGCAGCTCCTCGGCGGCGGGGTTGGCCGCGACGATCAGGCCGGAGGGGTCCACCACGACCAGACCGGCGCCCAGGCGCTCGAACACCTCCCGCCAGAACGTCGGTTCCGCCGCCCATCGCAGGCCCTCGCCACCGGACGCATCCTGGACCACGCCGCTTCCTCCGGTCGGTAGAAGGTCCGCCGCCCGCTGCCGGACGGCGGCTGTCGCCCTGGACGGTTCCCGCGAGCGGGGGTACCGCACCGGGGCGGGGCGGAGGTTCCCCGGAACCGGTCCGGTCCCGCCCGCACCGGAGAGGGGGCGGCAGCGGCGCGGGGCGGGGCGGCCGGGCCGTCCGCCCGCGCACCGCTCACGCCCGGGGCGCGCGAAAGACGGAGCGCTCCGGCCGGTGAGACCCGGCCGGAGCGCCACACGGCAGGTGGGAGGGGTTCTCCCCGTCCTGCCACCGGTAGGCCGTGTGGGACTCGAACCCACAACCCATGGATTAAAAGTCCACTGCTCTGCCAATTGAGCTAACGGCCCGCCCCCCGAAGCATAGCCCGGAGGCGGGCCGTGCCTCGAAGGCATTCGCACGGCATCGTGCCGGCGTCGCCCGCGGGCCGCGGGGGCCGCGGCGGGCGCCGGGCACGGGGCCGCCCCGGAGGCGCGGCGCCGGGGCAGGGACGGCAGGGGCCCCGCCCGAACGGGGAGTTCGGGCGGGGCCCCTGCGTCCCGGAGGCTCCCGGACGGCTCCCGCCGCCGGTCACCGTCCGGCGGTGTCAGCCGTTGCGCTTCCAGCGCGGCTTGTCGGCGCGGCGGTCGAACGAGCGGCCGCCCCGGTGGTCGCCGCCCTGGTGGCCGCCGCGGTGGTCGTCACGGCGTCCCTGCGGACGGCGGTCGTCGTGGCGGTCCCGGTTGAACGGGCGGTCGCCGCCGCTGCGGTGGCCGAACTCGCGGCGGTCGTCGCGGCGGAAGCCGCCCCGGTCGTCACGCCGGTCGTAGGGACGCTCGTCACGCCGGTCGTAGGGACGCTCGTCGCGGCGGTCGTCGCGGCGGAAACCGCCCCGGTGGTCGTCGCGGCTCCGGTCGCGGTCGCGGTTGAACGGACGGCGGTCGTCGCGGTCGCGGTTGAACGGACGGCGGTCGTCGCGGTCGCGGTTGAACGGGCGCCGGTCGTCGCGGTCGCGCCGGTCGCGGCCCCGCTCCTCCCGCGCCCGCCGCGCCTCGGTCTCGGCCCGCTCCTCGGCCGCCCGCACCTCGGCCACCGCCTCGGCGGCGGCCGCCTCGGTGGCCTCGGCGACCGCGGCCACCGCGGCCTCGGGGTCCTCACCGCGCTCGCGGGCGGCACGCGCCGACAGCTTGTCCGCCTCCTCGCGCAGTTCGGCGGCGCGGCGCTGCGCGTGCTCCAGCTTCCGGGCGATCTCGGCCACCTCGCGCTCGGCCTGCTTGGCGGCGTTGAGCGCGGACTCGGCCTGCACCTCGGTCAGCGACCGGGCGCCGGTGATCTCCACCACCTCGTCGTCGAAGGCGTCGCCGCGGCCGATGACGTGGCGCGAGGCGTCCACGCCCGCGTCCTCCATCAGCCGGAAGATCTGCCTGCGCTGGTGCGGCAGCGCCAGCGAGACGACCGTGCCGGAGCGGCCCGCGCGGGCGGTGCGGCCGGAGCGGTGCAGGTAGTCCTTGTGGTCGCCGGCCGGGTCCACGTTCAGCACCAGGTCGATGCCGTCGACGTGGATGCCGCGCGCGGCGACGTCGGTGGCGACCAGCACGTTGACCCGGCCGTCCTTGAAGTCGGCCAGCGTCCGGGTGCGGGCGCCCTGGGTCATGCCGCCGTGCAGCGCGTCCGCCCGCACACCCGCCTCGCGCAGCTGCTCGGCGACGCGGTCGGCGCCCATCTGGGTGCGGACGAAGACGATGGTGCGGCCCTTGCGCGCGGCGATGGCGGCGGTGACCGGCGCCTTGTCGCGCGGCTTCACGATCAGCACGTGGTGGCTCATCGTGGTGACGGCGCCCTGGGCCGCGTCCACCTCGTGGTTGACGGGGTCGACGAGGTAGCGGCGCACCAGGGTGTCGATCTCGTTCTCGAGCGTGGCGGAGAACAGCATCCGCTGGCCGCCGGCCGGGACCAGGTCGAGCAGTTCGGTGACCTCGGGCAGGAAGCCCAGGTCGGCCATCTGGTCGGCCTCGTCCAGGATCGCGACCTCCACGTCGTCCAGCGAGCAGGAGCCGCGGTTGATCAGGTCGCGCAGCCGTCCCGGGGTGGCGACGAGGATGTCCACGCCGCGCTCCAGGGCGCTGATCTGGTTGGCCATCGAGGTTCCGCCGCAGACGACCTTGAGCTTCAGGCCGAGGACGTCGCCGTAGGGCTGGAGCGCATCGCTGACCTGCATGGCCAGCTCGCGGGTGGGGGTGAGGATGACGCCGCGGGGGCGCCTGCGCTCGGTGCGTCCGCCGGCCAGCCGGGCCAGCAGCGGCAGGCCGAAGCTGAGCGTCTTGCCGGAGCCGGTGCGGCCGCGGCCGAGGACGTCCTTGCCCGCCAGCGCGTCCGGGATGGTCGCGGCCTGGATCGGGAACGGGACGGTGACGCCGTTGTGCGCCAGCTTGCGGACGATCTCGCCCGGCAGGCCGAGGTCGGCGAACGTGGTCGTCGGCTCGTCCTCGGGGAGGACGACGTCAGGGGTGGTCACAGACATGCGAAAACAAACCTTCCGGAGTTCATGGCACGCGCCCGCAACTCCGTGATTTCGCATACGACCGCCTCGATGCGGTCAAGCCACGGCTCAGGTGAGGAACGCGCCACACGGCGCGCTCTGGATGGGCGCCGGGCAAATGGGAGCAAACGATCTGCCACCATACGACCCTTCGCCCTCAGGAGGCAAATCCCTTGCCGGCTGGCGCCGGAGAGCGTTCGGGGAGGCGACGGTGGCGACCGCACGGTCAGTCTACCGGTTCCCCCGTCCCGGGCCGTCGGGCGGGCTCCGCGGCTCCGCGGGTACGGCTGCCGGAGGGGCCTGCGGCGTCGGGCCGGCGGGCGGGGTGGGCGGGGTGGTCGAGGCGGTCGGGGACGACGGATTCGGGTTCGTGTGAGGGGAGAACGCCGCCGGTGCCGCCGTTCATTCCCGCCGCCCCGGCGGACCGTGCGGAGAGGGGCTCGGCACCGGCCGTCAGCGGCCCGACGCCCGCGGGGAACCGCTCGCGCGCGGCGCCCGCCGGCCCGCCCGCCCCCGCGGGGTCGGCGGACCCGTCCTCGGAGCCGCCCCCCTCGCCGCCGCTGCCCCCGCTGCCGCCCTCGGAACCGCCGCCGCCGTCGTCGCCGCCGCTGCCCCCGCTGCCGCCGTCACCCCCCGTGGGGGACGGCTCGGCGGGCGGGGTGGTGCGGTCCGGCGGCGGTGTGTCCGGACGCGGGGACGTCGCCGGCGCGGAGGGGCGCCCGCCGCCCGCGCCCGGGGAGGCCGTGGGTCTCGGCGGGCGCGGTGTGCGCGAGCCGCCCGCCGACGGGGTGGCGGGGACCGGGGGCGAGGAGGAGGCCGCCGGCCTCCCCGGCTTCTCGCTCCCCCTGTCCTCCCGGTCCTTCGCACGGTGCTCCCCGCCGCCGTCCCGGCCGCCCGTGCCGCCGCGCGGCGCCACCGCGCCGCCGGGGCGGGCGCCGTCGGGGCCCTGGGAGGCCTGGTGCCCGGCCGGTTGCGGCCGGTCGCCGTCCGCGTCGCCGGAGGACCCGACCGTCATGCAGCCGCCGAGCGCGGCCAGCAGCAGCGCGCCGGCGGCCGTGCGGACACCGGTGCGGGCCGGGCCCGCGGCGCGGGGGGAGGGGGGTGCGGACAGGCGGGGGACGGATCGGGAGCGGCGCACGGGCGGGCACCTCCGGAGGGTGGGAATCAGGGGCGGGCTCCCTGCCCAACTCCCGTCAGCCCGCCAGGTAACGCGCGAGGGCCAGACCCGCCCAGACCGCGCCCAGGGCGACGGCCGGGGTGACCGCCGCGTTCGCCAGCGCCGCCCGTCCCCGGCCGAGTTCGGCCAGCCGCAGCGTCTCGTGGGAGAAGGCGGAGTACGTCGTCAGCGCCCCGCACAGCCCCGTGGCGAGCAGCGCCGCCCACGGGCCGGCCGCTCCCCGGGCGGTTCCGGCCAGCAGCCCCAGCAGCAGGCTGCCCGCGGCGTTCACGGTGAGGGTGCCCCAGGGGAAGGCCGATCCGTACCGCGCCCGCACCGCGCGGTCCACCGCGTACCGCAGGCACGCCCCGGCCGCCCCGCCGAGCGCCACCAGCGGCCAGCCGGTCCAGCCCGCCCCGCTCACCGCGGCGCCCCCGGCCGTTCCGCCGTCAGGGCGCGGGTGGCCGCGGTGGCCGCCCACACGGCGCCGAGCGCGGCGGCGAACGTGCCGGCCAGACAGGCCAGGGCCGCCGGCACCTGCCCCCGCTCCAGCAACCGCACGGTGTCCAGCGCGTGGGCCGAGTACGTGGTGAAGCCGCCCAGCGCCCCGGTCCCCAGGAAGGGCCGCGCCAGCCGGTGCCCCCGGCCGCGCTCGCCGACCAGCACCAGCAGCACGCCGATCAGCGCGCAGCCGGCCGTGTTGACGGCGAGGACGGCCCAGGGGAAGCCGCCGGGCGGGGTGGGCCAGGCCAGGGCGATCCCGTGGCGGGCGGTCGCGCCGAGCGCACCGCCGGCCGCCACGGCGGCGAGGACGGCCGGCGCGCCGTCCCCGGCGGACGTGTGCGGGCCGGGGGCCGGTCCGGCCGCCGTCCCGGCCCGGTTTCCCGGGCCGCGCCCACCGCTCACGCGTAGCCCAGGTCGTGCAGCCGTTCGTCGTCGATGCCGAAGTGGTGGGCGATCTCGTGCACGACCGTGATCTCCACCTCCTCGACGACCATCTCCCGGCCGCCGCCGTCACGCTCGCACATCCGCAGGGTGGGGCCCCGGTAGACGGTGATCCGGTCCGGCAGGACACCCGCGTACCACTCGCCGCGCTCGGTCAGCGGGGTGCCCTCGTACAGCCCGAGCAGTTCGGGGTCGTCGGCGGGCGGCTCGTCCTCGACGAACACGGCCACGTTGTCCATCAGCCGCGTCAGCTCCGGCGGGATCCGGTCGAGCGCCTCGGCGACCAGTTCCTCGAACTCCTCGCGCGTCATCTCCAGCACGCGCCCATTGTCCGCCACACCGCGCGGGCGGCGCACTGTTCCGGCGCACCCGGCCCGCACCGCGCGCCCCGGCGTCACGCCCGGCCGGCGCGCCCTTCCGCATCCGGCCCGCACCCGTCCCCGCGCAGAGCGGCCGGTCACCGCATAGCCCCCGAACGAACAGGGCATATGGCACCGCATGAGCCGCGAACCCCTCCGGCCGTTCCGGGACCTCGCCCGCAGGGCCGCAGCCGTTCTCCGCTCCCTCCGGAACCGCTTCCGGGCACACCGCCCGGCACCGACGTCCTCCCTCGTCCACACCCCCCACCCCTACGCCCGCGCGCTCGCGCTGGCGGCCGTGACGCTGCTGGGCGCCTGGCTGGGGCTGCTGGCGGTGGGCAGCGTCGAGGTGCCGGTGGGTCCGGTGGACACCCGGATGTCGCTGCGCCCCGCGGTCTCGGGCGGCACGGAGATCAACGTGCCGCCGCTGGGCGCCCTGGAACTGGAGACCCACCGGGCACCGCTCGGCCTCGACGTCGACATCAGCCGGCTCGACCCCGAGCGCGCCCAGATCCTGGTCGACCACCCGGAGCGGATCAACGGCCTGGAGGACCAGATCACCCGGGACGTCCGGAACGGCACCCTGGACCTGGCCGTGAGGTCGTGCGTCGCGGTGGTCGCCGGCGCCACGGTGCTGGGCCTGGCCGTCTACCGGCGGCCCCGGCGCGCGCTCGCGGCCGGCGGCCTCGCCCTGGCGCTGCTCGCCTCCTCGGCGGCCACCGCGTACGCCACCTGGAACCCCAAGTCGGTGCTGGAGCCGAGGTTCTCCGGACTGCTGGCCAGCGCGCCGAACGTGGTGGGCAACGCGCGCAGCATCGTCACCGAGTTCGACGTCTACCAGCAGGAGCTGGCCCGGCTGGTCACCAACGTCACCAAGCTGTACGACGCGGCCTCCACCCTCCCCACCTACCAGCCGGACCCGAGCACGATCCGGGTGCTGCACGTCTCCGACATCCACCTCAACCCGGCCGCGTGGCACATCGTCAGGTCGCTGGTCGAGCAGTACGACATCGACGTCATCGTCGACTCCGGCGACACCATGGACCACGGCACCGCCGCCGAGAACGGCTTCCTCGACGCCGTCGAGGACCTCGGGGCGCCGTACGTGTGGGTCCGCGGCAACCACGACTCGCACACCACCCAGGAGTACCTGGAGGGGCTGGACAACGCCCACGTCCTGGACGACGGCAGGGCCGTGACCGTGGGCGGCCTGCGGATCGCGGGCATCGGCGACCCGCAGTTCACCCCGGACCGCTCCGTGGTCTCCGAGGGCGACGACGCCGAGCGCGCCGCGGGGCGGACGCTGGCCGCGGCACTGCGGGCCGCCGAGGCGCGGGGGGAGCCGGTGGACATCGCCGTCGCGCACAACCCGGTGGCCGCCCAGCAGACGGACGGCGACGTGCCGCTGGTCCTGGCCGGACACATCCACCGCCGGGAGACGGAGGTCCTGGACGACGGCACCCGGCTGATGATCGAGGGCTCCACGGGCGGCGGCGGACTGCGGGCCGTGGAGGGCGACGAGCCCCAGAAGGTGATGGCCTCGGTGCTCTACCTGGACCAGGAGAGCCGGCGGCTCCAGGCGTGGGACTCGATCACCCTCGGCGGCCTGGGCCTGACCACGGCCGAGGTCAGCCGCCACCTGCCGGAGGACGCGGAGCCGGGCGCCCCGCCCTCCCCGTCGGCCTCGCCCTCCGGATCGCCGCCCGCCTCGCCCTCCCCGGCCCCGTCCCCGGCCGGCACCCCCTCCCGGACGCCCTCCGACTAGCCCGCACGGGGGGCCGCCGGAATCCGTTTTGGCGATCCGTCCCGGCATCCCATATGCTTCTCACGTCCCCGACGCGCTGAGAAGCGCCCAGGTGGGCCATCAGCCCTCATCGTCTAGTGGCCCAGGACGCCGCCCTTTCAAGGCGGTAGCACGGGTTCGAATCCCGTTGGGGGCACGCACCAACCTGTGCGAGACTAGTGCTCGTGCAATCCAGGTCCTGTGGAGCAGTTTGGAGTGCTCGCCACCCTGTCAAGGTGGAGGCCGCGGGTTCAAATCCCGTCAGGACCGCTGCGGCTGGGTAGCTCAGTTGGTACGAGCGTCCGCCTGAAAAGCGGAAGGTCGCCGGTTCGACCCCGGCCCCAGCCACCGCAGCCCATCAGGGCAGAAACCCCCGTCGAGATCATCGGCGGGGGTTTCGCTTTGCCGCACTGACGGCAGTACGACGGCAGTGGGGGCGCTCGGCGGCTCACTCGAAGAGCTTGCTGAGCTGGGTCAGCGCCTTCCGCTTCTCCTCCTCCGAGGCGTGGGCGTACACCCCGAGCGTGACCTGGAGACCGCTGTGACCGGCTATCTCCCGGACGATGTGGGGCGCCACGCCGGGGTCGAGCAGCAGCGAGACGAAGGAGTGACGCAGGTCATGGAAGCGGTGGCCCTCCAGGCCGGTCCGCTTCTGGGGGGCGTACCAGTGGCGGTCCAGGTTGCGGGGGTCCACGGGCGAGCCGACGGCTGTGGTGAAGACGTGGCCGGAGTCCAGCCACTCGTCTCCGCAGTTCCGGTGTTCCCGCCGCTGCTGCTCGCGCCGGGCCTTGAGGGCCTCCACGACGAGGGGCGGCAGCGGGATCGTCCGGCACGAGTGCCGTGTCCTGGGTTGCGCCGACACCAGTTCCCCGTTGATCCGCTGGAGTGAGCGGGTCACGGTGAGTTCACCCCTGTCCAGGTCCACCGCGTCCCACCGCAGGCCGAGGAGTTCGCCCTTGCGCAGGCCCAGGGTCAGGGCCATGAGGTACAGCGCGTACAGCCGGCCGTTCCTCACCGTCGCCAGCAGTTCACGGGCCGACGCCGTTTCGAGCCCCTTGCCCCGCGCGCACGACGGCCCCTCCACCTGGACGAGCTTGGCGACGTTGCGCGAGACGAGTTCTTCCCGCACAGCGTTCTGGAGGGCGTTGCGGAGCACGGCGTGAACGAACTGGATCATCCGGGCCGACAGCCGCCGGCCGCAGCACCGGCCACGTGAGCAGCACTGCACCTCCTCGGGCCGCCGGGCGTCCAGCTTCCGGGTACAGCACAGGCACAGCTCACGCAGCCGCGCCAGCATGCCCAGCGCGTCCCGGGGTGCCAGCCGCTCGAGACGCTTGCCGCCGAGCAGCGGCACCAGGTAGAGCCGGACGGCCGACTCGTAGGCGAGGAGGGTCTTGGGCCGCCGCCGGGGAGCCACCACGTGCTCGATCCGATACGTGAGGTAGGCCCCGACCGTCCATGACTTGTCGGCGACGGGGATTCCGCGGTTCGCCTGCTCCAGCATCCGCACGAGCTTGGCGTGGGCATCGGCCCGCGTGCGCGCGTACTGGCGCTTGCGCTTGAGCGTGCCCGCCGAGGTCGGGACATGGGCCGCAGCCTCCCAGCGCCCGTCCTTACGGAGCGTGATCGTCCCTTCGCCGTTCAGGCGGCTGCGGCAGCCCATGTCCGGCCCTCCCCCTCGTCGAGTTCCGCGAGCGCTTCGCGGGCGGTCTCCCGGTTCTGGCGGATGTCGCGGGCGATGGAGGCCGCGGACGGGTATCCCGTCGAGGGAGTCGCCGACCCGGAAGCTTGGCTGCGATCGGGGGACGTGTTGGCTTCCTGGGTCGCAGAGGCCGACCACCAGGTCGTCGGACACGTGGCAGTGATGATCCCCAACGGCGAAGACGCCGTAGCCCTCTGGACCCAACAGAGCGGGGAGAGCCACGAACGCGTGGCCGTACTCGGCCGGCTCTTCGTGACCAAGAGCGCCAGGAAGCGCGCCCTGGGCGAGAAGCTGATGCGGACGGCGACGGCCTACGCACAAGCTCGTGGGCTCCGCCTGGTGCTCGACGTCATGACGAAGGACACCGCCGCCATACGCCTCTACGAGCGTCTCGGATGGCGCAAGATCGGCGATACCACGCACCGCTACGGCGACGGGCAGCAGACCAGCGCCCTTTGCTACGTAGCACCATCCAGCTAGCGCGTTACAAAGTTCTCTACCTCATTGAAGTTCTCTACCTCATCAAGCTGCTTCCGCCGCGCACGGCGCGGCGTCGCGCGGCCCGGCGACTTGGGCCGCGCACCTGTCTTCGCCCGGCACGGCCCGGTCACTGCGCAGCGGTATGAAGTCCCAGCACAACCTCTGCTCCTCGTCCACGACGGGCGTGTAGTCGTTGAGGGGCTGGTTGGTCTCCAGTGACGTGGCGATCGCCTCCATGAGCAGTGGCAGGGACGTCCACATCTCGTGTGATACACGTATAAGGCCTTCCTCGGCCTCGGCTTCGTGGACGCGCCCCCGGTAGTCGATCCCGGGACGGTGGTCCAGTACGAGGCAACCCCCGCGGACGTCCCGCGCGATGGGGATCAACTGCGGATGTCCGTACAGGACGCTGCTGACCCCGATCTTCATGAAGTCGTAGTCCGCCTCCTCTCCTTCCTCATCAGCCGTGTGCTTGTCGTAGAAGCCGGTGAAACGTTGCCACTCAGCCGCTATCTCGCGTGCGCTCATTGGTCTGTAGAACCCTGGCAGCAGCCGGCTCCGCTGGTCGAGGAGACCGTCGTGCCGCAACAACGACAGCACCAAGGGCTTCAGCAGTGGTCGACCGATGACGCGTTCGGCTGCGGCGATGTCCGCCGGACCCGCGGGCGGCGCCAGCGCGGCGTAGGTCGCCGGGGCGTGCTCGGCCAGCCAGTTCTCGATTCGCGTCCATGACTCACTGATCGGTGCGGTCATGGTCCGGCATCCTGCCACCTGGTGCTGACAACCTTCTGGGAACAGCCAGACGGTGGCCGTGATCCCGACGCGTCTGACCGGGGCCGTCTCTGGGCCGTGCGAGGGAACTCGACGATGACAGGCGACGAAAACCGCCGACCGCTGACCCGCAGGCCGGAAGGGTGGCGGCCGGGGCCGGAGTGCGTGCAGGCCAGGAAGGTGCCGCGTCACTTCTTCGGCTTCTGTGTGGGGCCACCACCGCTGACACCAGCGGCAGAGAGGGCCGAGAGCGATCACTGTTCCCTGTTCCGCCTGGACGCGGCTGACGGCAGTCTGACGGCAACGTCGGCGAACGCCGCCGAACGCAGCCGTACGTCGTGAGCTGTCAACGCTGGTCGTTGCCGGGCCGGAAGATGATCCACTCCGTACGACCAACTCGCCTGAAAAGCGGAAGGTCGCCGGTTCGACCCCGGCCCCAGCCACCGCAGGTGAAGCCCCGAGCGAGGTCCCTCGCCCGGGGCTTCACCGTGTCCGCGTGCGGCAGCGGCGCCGGGGCGTTCACTCCCCGGCCGTGCGCCCGCCCGGGTGACGGTGGCGCCAGATCCAGAAGACGGTGCACGAGCCCACCGCCCAGGCCGCCAGCACCAGGTAGGGCTGGACGTGCTGGTGGCCGGGGAAGTAGACGGCGGTGTGCTGGGCGTTGACGGAGGCGCCCGGCGGCAGCCAGCGCCCCACCACGCCCAGGGGCGAGGGCAGCAGGGGCCAGGCGACCGCGCCGCCGGAGGAGGGGTTGCCGATCAGGACCATCACGCCCCAGGTGGGGAGCATCGCCCAGCGCCCGATCAGGGTGTGGAACATGGTGAAGACCATCCCCGAGGAGAACATCGTCAGGGCGAGGATCAGCCAGGACTGGACGAAGGGGAAGTCGATCGCGTTCAGCCCCCAGTCCACGGCGGCGGCGATGGCGAAGCCGCCGAGCAGCGAGTAGGCGGCGGTGAAGGCGATCCGCTCCGGCGGGTTCAGGGCGCGGGCGTGGACGCTCATCTGGATGGCCCCGATGAAGCCGGTGACCACCGCGGCCAGGGAGACGTAGAACAGGGCCAGGCCGCGCGGGTCGCCCGGGTCCAGCGGTTTGGCGTCCCGCACCTGCACCCGCAGCCCGGTCTCCTCGCCCACCGTGCGGGCGGCCTGGGTCAGCAGCTCGGCGACGGAGGCACCGGAGGCGCTGGAGACGTGCAGCACCGGGGGCCGCCCGGCGCCGGACGGGATCTCCAGTACGGCGAAGACCTGCTGCGACTCCAGCGCCTCCTCGGCCTCGGCCCGGGTGCCGTACTCGTGGAGCTCCAGGGACGAGCGCAGGTCCTCGCTCACGGCCTTCGCGAAGGCGTCCGCGCGGTCCCGGTGGGCGTCGGTGTAGCCGACGACGGCGACGGGGACGCGGTGCGGGGTGGGATCGGCCATGGCGTAGGTGTAGGAGCCCGCGAAGAGGCCCGCCGCGGCGGCGATGATCAGCGACAGCACGGCGGCGGGCAGGAACGGCGACCGCTTGAAGCGCGGCCACCACCCGGTGCCGCCGTCCGCCGCGCCCGCGCCCCCCGCGGCGCCGCCGGCGGCGTCCTCCGCGCCGCTTTGGGCATCATGGGAGCGGTGCGCGGCGCGCCGGCCGTCCGCGGGAGTGTGGCGCTGGTCGCTCATGGGCCTCACCCTAAACAGTCATTCCACCCATAAGACCGCATGTCGGCCGCGGGTTCCGTGCGGTGCCGGACGAATTGATTCGCCCGGCACTCGGCGCGGGTGCGATCCTGGAGTCCGTATGTCCACTGTGTCTGATCCCACCCTCCCCGCCATCCTGGAGCGGCTGCCCGAGCTGATGCTCCGCGACCAGCAGCGTCTGGGCCGGCGCCTGGAGGGCACTCGCCGCATCCGCAAGCCCGAGGCCCGGCAGGCGGTGCTCGCCGAGATCGCCGCCGAGGTGGAGCGGGCCGAGCTGCGCGTGGCCGCCCGGCGGGACGCCGTGCCCGCGATCGACTACCCCGAGCAGCTCCCCGTCAGCCAGAAGAAGGACGAGATCCTCGCGGCGGTCCGGGACCACCAGGTGGTGATCGTCGCGGGCGAGACCGGCTCCGGGAAGACCACCCAGATCCCCAAGATCTGCCTGGAGCTGGGACGCGGTGTGAAGGGCCTGATCGGCCACACCCAGCCGCGGCGGATCGCGGCGCGCACCGTGGCCGAGCGCGTCGCCGAGGAGCTGCGCACCCCGCTGGGCGGGGCGGTGGGCTGGAAGGTCCGCTTCACCGACCAGGTGGGTGACGACACCCTGGTCAAGCTGATGACGGACGGCATCCTCCTGGCGGAGATCCAGCACGACCGGGAGCTGCGCCAGTACGACACGATCATCATCGACGAGGCGCACGAGCGCAGCCTCAACATCGACTTCCTGCTGGGCTACCTCGCCCAGCTCCTCCCCCGCCGCCCGGACCTGAAGGTCGTGATCACCTCCGCGACCATCGACCCCGAGCGCTTCTCCCGCCACTTCGGCGACGCCCCGATCGTCGAGGTCTCCGGCCGCACCTATCCGGTGGAGGTCCGCTACCGGCCGCTGCTGGAGGAGGAGGGCGACAACCCCGACCGCGACCAGATCACCGCGATCTGCGACGCGGTCGACGAGCTCCAGGCCGAGGGGCCGGGCGACATCCTGGTCTTCCTCTCCGGCGAGCGGGAGATCCGGGACACCGCCGACGCGCTGAACAAGAGGAACCTCCGCGCCACGGAGGTGCTGCCGCTGTACGCGCGCCTGTCCCACGCCGAGCAGCACCGCGTCTTCCAGCGGCACAGCGGGCGGCGGATCGTGCTGGCCACCAACGTGGCCGAGACCTCGCTGACCGTCCCCGGCATCAAGTACGTCATCGACACCGGCACCGCCCGCATCTCCCGGTACAGCCACCGCACCAAGGTCCAGCGGCTGCCCATCGAGCCGGTCTCGCAGGCCAGCGCCAACCAGCGCAAGGGCCGCTGCGGCCGCACCTCGGACGGCATCTGCATCCGGCTCTACTCCGAGGAGGACTTCCTCTCCCGGCCGGAGTTCACCGACCCGGAGATCCTGCGGACGAACCTGGCGTCCGTCATCCTCCAGATGACCGCCGCCGGCCTGGGCGACATCGAGCGCTTCCCCTTCATCGACCCGCCGGACCACCGCAGCATCAAGGCCGGCGTGCAGCTGCTGGAGGAGCTGGGCGCCCTCGACACCCGGGAGAAGGACCCGCGCAGGCGGCTGACGGAGACGGGCCGGAAGCTGGCGCAGTTCCCGGTGGACCCGCGGCTGGCCCGGATGGTCCTGGAGGCCGACCGCAACGGCTGCGTCCGCGAGGTCATGGTGATCGCCGCCGCGCTCTCCATCCAGGACCCGCGCGAGCGCCCGGCCGACAAGCAGCAGCAGGCCGACCAGCAGCACGCCCGCTTCCGCGACGAGACCAGCGACTTCATCACCCTGCTCAACCTGTGGACGTACGTGCGCGAGCGGCAGAAGGAGCTGTCCTCCTCGGCCTTCCGCCGCATGTGCCGCTCGGAGTTCCTCAACTACCTGCGCATACGCGAATGGCAGGACATCTACGTCCAGCTCCGCCAGGTGGCGAAGACCATGGGCATCCAGCTCGGCGACCAGGAGGCGAGCCCCGACCGGGTCCACCAGTCGCTGCTGGCGGGCCTGCTGTCGCACATCGGGCTCAAGGACACCGAGAAGAACAACGAGTACCTGGGGGCGCGCAGCACCCGGTTCGCCGTCTTCCCCGGCTCGGCGCTGTTCAAGAAGCCGCCGCGCTGGATCATGTCGGCCGAGCTGGTGGAGACCTCGCGGCTGTGGGCGCGGGTCAACGCCCGGATCGACCCCGACTGGATCGAGCCGCTGGCCGGGCACCTGGTCAAGCGCACCTACAGCGAGCCGCACTGGGAGCAGAAGCAGGCGGCGGTGATGGCGTACGAGAAGGTGACGCTCTACGGCGTCCCCATCGTGGCGCAGCGCAAGGTGAACTACGGGCGCATCGATCCCGAGACCTGCCGCGACCTGTTCATCCGCAACGCGCTGGTGGAGGGCGACTGGCGCACCCACCACCAGTTCTTCCACGACAACCGCAGGCTGCTGGGCGAGGTCGAGGAGCTGGAGCACCGGGCCCGCCGGCGCGACATCCTCGTCGACGACGAGACGCTGTTCGACTTCTACGACCAGCGCATCCCCGAGCACGTCGTCTCCGGGGCGCACTTCGACTCCTGGTGGAAGCGCAAGCGCCGGGAGGAGCCGGACCTCCTCAACTTCGAGAAGTCCATGCTCATCAACGAGCGGGCCGGAGAGGTCACCAAGGCCGACTACCCCGACTCCTGGCGTCAGGGGAAGCTGAAGTTCCGCGTGACGTACCAGTTCGAGCCCGGCGCGGACGCCGACGGCGTGACCGTCCACGTTCCCCTCCAGGTGCTCAACCAGGTCTCCGCCGAGGGCTTCGACTGGCAGATCCCGGGCCTGCGCGAGGACCTGGTCACCGAGCTGATCCGCTCGCTGCCCAAGGCGATCCGCCGCAACTACGTGCCCGCGCCCGACTTCGCCCGGCGCTTCCTGGAGGTGGTCGGCGGGGGCGGCGGGGTGCCGGCGGAGGTCCAGCGGCAGCCGCTGACGGCCGTCCTGGCCCGCGAGCTGACGCGGATGACGGGGGTACGGGTGGTGCCGGAGGACTTCGACCCGGACAAGGTCCCCGACCACTTGAAGATCACCTTCCGGGTGGTGGACGAGCGGCGCCGCAAGGTGCCGGGCAAGTCCGAGAGCAAGGACCTGGAGGAGCTGCGCACCGCCCTGCGCTCCCGCACCCGGGCCGCGCTCTCCGAGGCGTTCGAGTCCGCCCGCACCACCGGTGACGGCGGCGGGGACGGTGCGGGCGTGCAGCAGCGCACCGGCCTGACGTCCTGGACGATCGGCACCCTGCCGCACACCTTCGAGACGCGGCGGGCCGGCCAGCCGGTCAAGGCCTACCCGGCGCTGGTGGACGACGGCGACTCGGTCTCCGTGAAGCTCTTCGACACCGAGGACGAGCAGCGGCAGGCGATGTGGCGCGGCACCCGCCGCCTCGTCCTGCTGAACCTGCCCTCCCATCCGGCCAAGTTCGCCCAGGGGAAGCTGACCAACCAGGCCAAGCTCGCCCTCGCGAGTTCGCCGCACGGCAGCGTGCAGGCCCTGTTCGACGACTGCGTGACGGCCGCCGCCGACCGGCTGATCGCGGCGCGCGGCGGTCCGGCGTGGGACGAGGAGGGGTTCCGCAAGCTCTTCGACGCGGTCCGCGCCGACATCACGGACGCGACGCTGACCACCGTCGGCCACGTCCGGGAGGTGCTCGCCGCCTGGCAGGCCTGCGAACGGCGGCTGAAGTCGCCCCAGCTGACCGGGAGTCCCGCGCTGGTGGAGAGCCTGGCGGACGTGCGCGCGCAGCTCTCGGAGCTGGTCTGCCCGGGGTTCGTGACCCTTCACGGCGCCCGGCGCCTGCCGGATCTGCTGCGCTATCTGACGGCCGTGGACCGGCGCCTCCAGCAGCTCCCCGCGAACGTCGAGCGGGACCGGGCCCGCATGGCGAAGGTGAAGGAGATGCGGGACGAGTACGAGTGGCTGCTGGAGCAGTTCCCGCCGGGACGCCCGGTGCCGCGCGAGGCGAAGGAGATCCGCTGGATGATCGAGGAGCTGCGGGTCAGCTACTTCGCGCACGCCCTGGGCACCGCGTACCCGGTGTCGGACAAGCGGATCGTGAAGGCGGTGGACGCGGCGGCGCCGTGACGGCCGCGGCACCCAGGGTGAGTTCGCCTTGCACGGGTGAGCTGCTGTAGAGTCCTTCTCGCAGCTCGGAGAGATCCGGCTGCGGCTCCAGGTCCTGTGGAGCAGTTTGGAGTGCTCGCCACCCTGTCAAGGTGGAGGCCGCGGGTTCAAATCCCGTCAGGACCGCCGTATCGAAGGCCCGGATCCCCCGCGGATCCGGGCCTTCGGCCGTTTTCCGCCCCGCCCCGCGCCCTCTTCCCGGCGCCCGGTCGGCCGACGGGGCGTCTTGACGGCGCCTCACCTCGCGGGTACCTGTGCTACAGGGAGGTGGGCGCCATGCCGACTACTCCGAGCCGACCGCGGCACGAGACGCGGGCCCTGCTGAGGGCCCACCTGTCCGCGGCCGCGCGCTACGGCCACGACACCCGCCACTGCCCGATCTGCCACCGGCTGCAGCGGCTGGCGATGGAGCCCGGCGACGAGTACCGTCCCGCGCCCCGCCCGGAGTTCCCCGCGGAGCCCTCCGGGCCGCCGGGGGGCGCCGGACGCCTTGCCGGTGTCGCGCGGGGCGACGGGGCCGGAGAGGCCGTACCGGCCGGTCCCGCCGATTCCGCCGCGCCCTCCGCCCTCGTCGCCGCCCCGTGCCCCGGGGCCCCCCGCGAGGAGTCCGCCGGCCCCCTGCCCGCCGCGGTGCCCGCGACGGCCGAACCCTGAGGCGGCCGGGCGCGTCCGCCGCTTCGAGAGGGCGCCCGGAAGCACCGCGGGAGGGCCGCGGGGAGGCTCGGGAAGAACCGGTGCGCGACCGTTTTCCCCACTACCGCACGGTAGTTGGGGTCGACAAGAGGTAAGCCATGTGACGGGAGTCACCGAATCGGTCGACCTGGAGAGGGAATTCACGCCCCGCTTACATCGGGCAAATTTAATATGTGCAATTTTACTGGGGTGTCCAAGGCCGGATACGGCCTCCGGCCGAACCGCCGGCGGGCCCCGGCGACAGGGCCCGCACGGTCGGCCGGATCCTCCTCCAGGACCGGGGATCCACCACGGTGAAACGGTGCGAGCGCCGTGGGCCCCGGGCCCGGAACCATTGGTTCCGGGCCCGGG
>NZ_JBHUFU010000027.1:0-55787 GCF_042681365.1 Streptomyces desertarenae
CTTCGGCCGCGAACTGCCCGACTTCACCTGGGAACGCACCGACCGCACCGACGCCCTGCGCACCGCCGCAGGCCTGTGACGGCGGCGGTGGGACGCCTCACGCCCAGGGCGCCATGGGGAACCAGATCAGGTCACGGCGGGCCAGCATGCGCACGTCCCAGTACAGGACCATGAAGGCCCCCGCCGCGATGAACGCCCCGGCGATCACGGCGGAGGCGCGGTCGGGGCGCGCCGACATCCAGCGGTGCAGCCGCTCGCCCGCCACCAGGGAGATCAGGACGAACAGCACGCCCATCACCACCAGGTTGCCCAGTGCCTGCAGCGAGAAGGCCGCCGCGCCGTAGAGGACGTTGCCGCTCTCGGCCGCGTCGTGGAACAGCCGCCGGAACAGGGGGTAGGGGCGGCCGATGAGGAAACCGCCGATGAGGGCGCCCATCACCACCAGAGGGGCGTTCGGGAAGCGCGCGGACACGCGCGCCAGCGGGTCGGGCACCAGGCCCAGCGACGCCAGTCCCAGCCACACCAGCACGGCGCCGATGATCCCGTAGGTCACCATGGCCTGCACGAGGGGGGGCGAGAAGCCGCTCGTTCCCGGCGACCCGAGCTGGAACTGCGGCATGCGGGTGCCCACCAGGGCGACGACCACGCCGTAGGCGGCGGACACGGCCACGGAACCGGCCGCCAGGTACCCCAGCGGCCTGAGCAACCGGGCCAGTCGGCCGCGCCGCGACTGTGCCTGCCCGGCCAGCGGAGCCACCGCGCTGAACACCGCCACGTTGCAGGCCGTGAACGTTCCCGCGACGCCGGTGGCCAGGGCGAACGCGATGCCGACCAGGGAGCCGCTCAGGGACGCCGTTGCGGCATCCTGGCCCAGCAGCGCGCCGGCGACGTTGGCGCCGATGGTCTGGTCGACGAACTCGTGGGACCACACGACCGTCAGCGCGAACCCGAACAACGCGGCGACGGAGACGACCATCCCGCGCCGGCGGGGGAAGTGGCCGTTGACGAAGAGCGAGCGCGGCCGGCCGTCGCCGGGTGAGGCGGGAGGGATGCGCCGCGTACCAGAAGTCCTGTCCATAACGGAATGCATGGGGAAGGCCTTTCTGCCGTTGTCTGACGATGTATCGACCGTAGGAGTGTTCACCGAGCGGACGGCGGCTCGGGCAGAGGACGGCAATCCCGGAGAAAGGCGCCTGAACACGGCGCCCGGGCCGCCGCCCCCGTGGTCCGCGGGCCCCGTCGCACCGGCGGTCCCCGCGCGGGGCGGGCGCTCAGGCCGCCTCGGAGGCCATCGCCCGCACGGAGCGGCGCAGCAACTTGCCGGTGGGGTTGCGGGGCAGTTCGGTCGTGAAGACGACGTCCTTCGGCACCTTGTACCAGGTCAGCCCGGTCCGGGCCGCCGCCAGGAGTTCGTCGCGCACCGCGCCGCGCTCCTCCTCCCCGACACCGTCCCGCAGGACGACGAAAGCGCGCAGCACCGTGCCCCCGGTGTCCTGGCGCACCGAGCAGACGGCCGCCTCCTCGACGGCCGCGTGCTCCAGGAGCAAGTCCTCGACCTCGGCAGGGTGCACGTTCACCCCGCCGACGATCTCGACGTCGTCGAGCCTGCCGTGGACGCGTACGTAGCCCTCGGCGTCCACGACGGCGGCGTCGCTGGTGGTGAACCACTCGCCGGGCGCCAGACGGGCCGGCTCCCGGCCGCCCCGGGCGACGCCGGGGCCGATGGTGGGACCGGACACCTCCAGCCGGCCCTCGACACCGGCCGGCACCGGTTGGCCGGCCTCGTCCACCACGCGCACCCGGTACGGAGGCAGCGCCCGGCCGAGTGTGAACTCCTTCTGCTCTCCGGGGACGTTGGCCAGCACCGCGTGGCCGATCTCCGTCGTCCCGTAGACGTTGACCAGCCGCTCGCCCAGGTGCTCGCGCAGCCGCCGCTCCAGGGACTCGGGCAGGACCTCGCCGGCCACCACCGCCCGCCGCAGACCGCCCAGTACCCGCGGCGCGTCCGGGTGCCCCAGCAGGTGGGCGAGGAAGGTCGGCTGGCTGTAGAACACGCTCACACCGTGCCGCTCCAGGACGGCCAGCGACTCCCCCGGAGACAGCCGTTGCGGCGTCAGCACGGTGGCGCCGCCCCGCAGCAGCGGGAAGAACAGCGAGTTGCCCAGCCCGTACGCGAAGTTCATCCGCGGCACGGAGTAGCTGACGTCGTCCCCGCGCACACCGATGGCGGACCCGGCGGCAGCGTCGAGCACCGGCGGATCACCGTGGGTGTGGAAGCACAATTTCGGGCCGCCGGTGGTCCCGGAGGTGAACGCCGCGAACGCCGCGGTCCCGGCCGTGCACGGGGCGTGATCCGCGCCGAGGCCGTCCGGGTCCGCCGGCAGCTCCTCGAAGGGGACCGCGGGAAAGGGGAAGTCCCCCGCCGCCTCCGGCGCCGACACCACCAGGGCGGGTTCGGCGATCCCGGCGGCGCGGGCCGTCTCCCGCGGATGGAGCATGGTGTTCACGGGCACGGCGACGATCCCCGCCCGCAGCGCCCCCAGGAACGCCCAGACGAACTCGATGCCGTCGGGCAAGGCGATCAGCACCCGGTCGCCGGCCCGCACACCCCGTTCGAGCAGGCCGGCCGCAGCGCGCGCGGCGCCCCGGTAGACGTCCTCGAACCGGTACGCCCGGTCGCCGACCAGGTATGCCGGCCGCTCCAGCCACCCCCGCTCGCGCGCGGTCAGTTCGAGCAGTTCGACGAGGTTGCCGCTCGGGGCGCCGACCCTGCCGGCGGCGGACGTCCCGGCGGAGCGGAGCGCGGTGGCGTTCATCGGCATATCCCTTCGATCTCCACCAGCAGGTCGGGGCGGCAGACGTCGACGTTGAGGAAACGGACCTCCGCCCGGTCGTGCAGCAGCTCGGCGCACCGGGCGCGCACCGCCGGAAGGTGCGCCGCGTCGCGGACGTACACCTTGACGTGGTCCAGGTCGCCGAGCCGGAACCCGCCCGCCACGCCGTGGCGGGCCAGGTTCTCCTCACCGATCAAGGCCCCGATGTTGGCGAACGTGACGTCGCACTGCCGCTCGATGTCGCCGCGGTGGACGGTGCCGTCGCCGACGATGCTCGCCGTGCCCGACACGTACAGCGTCCCGTCCGACCACGTGGCGCGGGCGAAGCTCGGCGCCTTGGGACCGTACCTGCGCGGATAGCGGTACGCGGGCGTCTGGTACGGGTTCTCCAGGTGGCGGAGCGGCGCCCCCGCGCGGCGGGCCAGGAAGTACATGCCGATGCCGGGGCCGCGCGCCCCGATGCCGGTGGCCGCCGGCACCCGGCCGATGTGCTCGCGCCACTCGTCGAACGCCCGTGCGCGGCCGATGCAGAAGTCGCGGTAGTTCTCCATGCCCTCGGCGTTGCCGCCGGTGATCGCGCCCACCAGGTTCCACATGCGCAGCAGCCGGGGGTAGCCACGCCGGACCAGCAGGGCGAAGGCCGCGGCGTACGCCCGGCGGACCGCCTCGCGGTACACGCCGCGCTCCGCGACGCGCACTGCGCAGAACAGGTGCTCGCCGTCCTCGGCGTACACCAGCCCCCGGTCCTCCCCCGGGCGCACCGGCCGGTCGGTCAGCCACAGCTCGGTGAACGGATCGGCCCCCTCGGAGGCCATGTGCACCCCCATGGCGGGAACCCCTCCCCTCAGGCCGGGCGGCACGGAGCGGAACCCGTAGTCGACGCGCCCCAGCACCTGGCGGCCGGCGGCCGGCGCGGCGTCCTCCTCCCCGCTGAGGGGGGCGAACACGCACTGCGGCGCGGAGCTGCGGACCTCCGTGTCGACGGCTGTCACGACGCCCTGCCCTCGGAGAGGCTGAGCGATGTCCGGGGAGGAGGGAGCGGCCGGTCCCAGGGCAGGTCTCGGCCGGAGAACCCGTCGGCGTCGACCCACAGCGCGCGCAGCCCGCGCAGGGCGACGTTGGGCCGGTAGGACGGCGTGCCGGTCGCGAAGCGGGGGGCCGCCACCCGCTGGGC
Source organism: Streptomyces desertarenae (assembly GCF_042681365.1). NCBI lineage: Bacteria > Bacillati > Actinomycetota > Actinomycetes > Kitasatosporales > Streptomycetaceae > Streptomyces > Streptomyces desertarenae. Next base: position 4,009 of record NZ_JBHUFU010000027.1, read on the forward strand.
GAAACGGACGCACACCAGGCGCCCCGCCAGCCGCGCGAGCGGCGCTCCGGGGCAGAAGCGGTCGCCGAGGCCGAACGCCAGGTGCCCTCCGTCCGCGCCGCTCCCCGGGGCGAACACGTCCGCGGCGGGGCGCAGGCCCGGGTCCCGGTGCGCCGCCGCCAGCAGCAGCAGCATCGTCGTCCCCGCCGGCACCCGGACGCCGCAGACGTCCAGGTCCTCCGCGGCACGGCGCTGCAGCAGCTGGAAGGGCGGGTCGGCCCGCAGCACCTCCTCCACCACCTGCTCCGCGTAGCCCGGCTCCCGGCGGACGGCGTCCAGCACGTGCGGTGCGCGCAGGAGGGCCATCACCGTGTTGGACAGCAGGGCGGCCGTGCTCTCGTGGCCGGAGACCAGCAGCTCGCGGAACAGCTCCCACACCTGCCGGGCCGTCGGCCTCCCGGGCGGCAGGGACGCGAGGACGGGTGCGAGCAGGCCCTGCCCGACATCGTCACCGCGCCGCTCGACCAGCTCGGCGACGTATCCGTCCAGAGCGGCCTGCGCACGCCGCTGCTCCGCGCCGCCCGGCGCCTCGGTGCCGTCGACTGCCGGATGCGGCTCCCACATCCGGGACAGCGGCATGGCCAGCCGGTGCAGTCGCGTCTCCTCGGTTCGCGGAAGGCCGAACAGCCGGCAGATCGCGGCCACCGGCAGGGGGTAGGCCAGGTCGGTCACCGCCTCAAGGCGGCCGCGGGCCGCCACCGAGTCCAGCAGGTCGTCGACGCGGCCCCGCAGGAACTCCTCCACGCCGGCGAGGACCTCCGGTGTGAGGACCCGCCGGGCGAGGGCGGACGCCTCCCGGACGCCGGGCGCGTCCGGGAGGGGTGTCCGGCCGTGCGGCACGGGGCAGCCTGCGGGCGGCACGACGGCGTGCGCGGCGGGCGACCTCAGGACCTCGGCGCAGTGGGCGTGGGAGGAGAACACCACGACGCCGCCGTCCAGCCACACCGGCCCGTGCTCACGGATACCGTTCCACAGCGGGTACGGATCGGCGCGCACGGCGGTGTCCAGCACGCGCCGCATACGGCGCCGCGCCTTCTCGGCGTGCGGTTCACGGCCTGCGGAAGGCGGCCTCGCCGCCCCACTGGTTCTCATGGGAAGACCTCCCTGTTGAGCTGGCGTCGACAGAATGCGTACGGCCGTGCGCCCCCGTCCGCGCGGAGTCGGGCGAACAGCCCAGTGGCGGCGCGGACCCGCTCATCCCGGGGAACGGGGGACCCGCGGCGGCCGGTCCCGGCGGTCCCCGCCGGAGGGGCGCTCGTGGCGCACCCCGGTCAGTTCCTCCGACAGCTCCCACAGCCGGAGCTGCGCGCGTGCGTTGCGCGAGCTCCGGGCGGACCGCGCAGGGACGGGCGCTCCCCGGGTCTCGAAGAGCCTTCCCGGGCCCAGGTACGTGCCTCCCGGCACGCGGTGGTCCGTGGCTGCCCGCAGCACCGGCTCCGCCGCCCGGGCCGGAGGCCGGGCCAGGAACCGCAGCGCGACCCGGCTCACCGGCCGCAGCGGCGCCGGCGCATCGCCGTGCCACAACCCGGTCGCCGACAGACCGGGATGGGCCGCGACCGAGACGGTCGCCGCGCCCTCGTCGGCGAGCCGCCGCTGCAGTTCGCGGGAGAACATCAGGTTCGCCAGTTTGGAGCGCCCGTAGGCCGCGAGGGACCGCCGCCCGTCCCCCGAGCGGGCCCCGCCGGCGTCGAATCCGCCCCGGGCGACCCGGTGCGCCAGGCTCGTGACCGTGACGATCCGCGAGCCGGGCACCTGCCGCATCAGGTCCAGCAGCAGGACCGTCAGCACGAAGTGCCCCAGGTGGTTGACGCCGAAGTGGGCCTCGAAGCCATCCTCGGTGTGCCGGTGCGGCGGGAACATCACCCCGGCGTTGTTCACGAGCACGTCGAGCCGCCCGTACCGGCGGCGCACCTCGGCCGCGGCCCGCCGTACGGAGTCCAGCGAGGCCAGGTCGAGCCGCACGACGTCCGCGTCCGCGCCCAGACCGGCCGCCGCGGCGCGGCCCCGCTCGACGTCCCGGCAGGCGAGGACGGTCCGGGCGCCGCGGGCCGCGAGCACCCGGGCCGTCTCCAGGCCGATCCCGCCGGTACCGCCGGTGATCAGCGCGATCCTGCCCTGCTGGCCGGGGATGTCCGCCGTGGACCAGTCCACGTGGCCTCCTGTGGGAGTGGGAAGCGGACCGCGCGTCAGCGCGCGGCGCCGTATCCGTGCTCGACGATGCGCTCGGCTGACGAGCCGTAGTAGCCCGGATCGGAGGGCAGCTCGGTGGCCAGACCCTCGACGTACCGGTTGAACATGCAGAAGGCCGCCGCGATCAGCACGGTGTCGTGGATGTGCACGTCGGTCGCGCCCTCGGCGCGGGCGTTCGCGATCGCCTCCTCGGAGACGGGCCGCGCCTGTGCCCGGACCTCGGCGGCGATCCGCAGCAGCGCCTTGAGCAGCGGTGTGACGGGGGCCTCGGCGGCGTCGGCGAGAACGGCCTTCACCAGTTCCTCGCCGCCCTCCAGTTGCGCCGCCGCGAAGGCGCTGTGCGAGTCGGAGCAGAACCGCGTCCGGTTGAGTTCCGACACGTACGCGGCGATCAGCTCGCGTTCGCCGCGGCTGATCGGCGACTCGTCGCCGCGCAGCAGTGTCTCGGCCAGCTGCGAGAGCACGGCGCCCGTGCCGGGGTACTGGGCCAGAAGTCCGCTGATGCCGGGAAGGCCGTTGGTGATCTCGATGTGCGGCATCGTCCCGTCCCTTGCCGACGTGGGTGGTTGGGCTCCTCATCCTCGGCACGGGCTTCTGCGGTCGCCACTTCCAGAGTGCGCACTCCGCGGCGCCCCGGCGGGCCCGTTCCCGGCCGCGCCACCGGCAGGCGGCTCCCTGCGGCAAGGGTCCGGGGCTCAGCTCGTGCGGCGGGCCCGCGGTCGGGGCGGGGCGTCCCGCGCCGGGCGCGCTCGGCCGGTCCGGCCGTCCCCGCGCCCGCCGGGGGCCGGGCGGGGGCCGGGCCGCGGGGATGTTCCCCTGGCCCCTCAGGTACCTGGTAGGTACCATGCGGGTATGCCGTCGCTGAACATCACCTTCACCGAGGAAGAGCTGGAGGCGGTCCGTGCCGCCGCTGCCGCCGAGGGCAAGTCCCTCAAGCAGTACGTGCACGACCTCCCCCTGCGCGAGAAGCAGCGCCTGCAGTTCGTCGGCTACGCCCTGACCTGGGGGGACGAGCACCGCACCGAGTTCGACGCGGCCTTCCCCGACGAGGTGCCCCCCGCCGACCGCGCCGAGGGGGCCGAAGCCGCCTGATGGCCCCGCTGTACATCGACGTCTCCTGGCTGCTGGATGTCCAGGAGAAAGCCGTGCCCGAGGACCTGTCGGTGGCCGACTACTCCGCCCTGGTCGCCGCCGTGGCCCGCCACAGGACCCGCATCCCCCACCCCGACGCCACCGACCCCGACCCGGCCTGGCGCGCCGCCTCCCTGCTGCACACCCTGGTACGGCTGGAGCCGCTGCCCTACCGCAACAGCCTGTACGCCTGCCAGGTCGCGGCCGCCTACATGCACGCCTGCGGCCAGGGCATCGACCCGCCCTACGGTGCACTGGTGGACCTGGTCCGCGACATCCAGAACCGCAAGACCACTGTCTACCAGGCCGCCGCCCGCATCCGCGCCTGGCGCATCTGATCCCCTGGGCGACCACCGCCCCGGATCCCGGCGCCGGCGCCGCCTCGCCCCGGGACGGTACCCGGCTCCGCCGTCGGCGAACTCCCCTGGGATCCGGCTGCCGCCGTGCTTGGGTGGCGGAATGGAGATTCTGGTACTGGGTGGTACGGCCTGGGTGGGCCGGGAGGTGTCCCGGCAGGCGATCGAGCGCGGGCACCGGGTGACGTGCCTGGCCCGCGGTGAGAGCGGGAGGACCGCGGACGGGGCGGCGCTGGTGGCCGCCGACCGGCGTGATCCCTCGGCGTACGCACCACTGCTCGACCGCGACTGGGACGCGGTCGTCGAGGTGTCGTGGCAGCCGGGTTTCGTGCGCGACGCGCTCGACGCACTGGGCGACAGGGCCGGGCACTGGACCTACGTCTCCTCCGGCAGCGCATACGCCTCCCACGCCACGCCGGGTGCGGACGAGTCCGCGGCGCTCCTCGCCCCGACCGACCGGAACGAGGTCGACCGCACCTTGTACGGGGAGGCGAAGGTCGCCTGTGAGCAGGCGTCGGCGGCCGCCGTGGGCGACCGTCTCCTCACCGCACGCGCCGGCCTCATCGGTGGTCCGGGCGACCACAGCGGACGCTCCGGCTACTGGGTGGCCCGTGCCGCGCGCGATCCGCAGGGACCGATGCTGGTACCCGACACCCCGGAGCTGCCGACCCAGGTGGTCGACGTGCGGGACCTGGTCGCCTGGCTGCTCGACTCGGCAGAGAGAGGGACCACCGGCGTCTATGACGCCGTCGGACCGGTCGTCCCGTTCGCACGGTGGCTGGAGCTGTCCCGCGCCGCCGGCGGGCACACCGGCCCGGTCGTCGCCGCCGACTCGGAATGGCTGCTCGCGAACGGTGTGGCCGGGTACATGGGGGCCGAGTCGCTGCCGATGTGGCTGGTGACGCCGGGCTGGGAGGGGTGGTCGGCCCGGGACGGTTCCGCAGCGCGCGCCGCAGGACTCCGCCACCGGCCCCGGGAGGAGCTGCTGGCCGACACGTTGCGCTGGGAGCGCGAGCAGGGCCTGGGCCGGGCACGGCGCGCCGGTCTCAGCGCCGGACGCGAGCGCGAGCTGCTCGACGCGCTGAGCCGGCGGGCCTGAGCCGCCGCTGCCGGCCCGATCCCGGCCTCCACCGGCGGGACCGGGCCGTCGCGGCACGCACACCGTGCGACACGCAGGTGCGGACGCTGCGCAACAGGACGGTCCCGTCCCGGAGTTCCGCCATCGAACATCCCGCCCTGCGGCGCCCTCCGCCCCGCCGCAGGCGTACGGTGCATCCATGCATGTCAACGGGGCGGAGACGCACGGGTACCAGCAGCAACAACGCGGGCACGTCCTGCTGATCGCCGGAGACCGCGCCACCCACCGGCGTCGTCCGCAGCTCACCCCCAGCGCGAACCTGGCGGCCCTGGCCACCGTTCCCACCCCGATGCTGCTGGGCAGCGGCGTTCCCACGGATCTGGTGCACCTCGACGGCGTCCACGACCCCAACTCGGTCCTGCTGCGCCTGCGGGCCGCCGTCGCCGCCCCCGGACCGGTCCTGCTGTACCTGTCCGGGCGCCTCACCACCGACCGGCGCCGGCGCGAACTGCACCTGGCCCTGACCGGCACCACCCCGGGGACCGTCCGCTACAGCGCCCTGCCCTGGGCGTGGCTCCGTACCGCGCTGTGCACCCGGCCGGCCGGGACCACCGCGGTCTTCGTCGACCTCGCGGCCGACAAGCACGCCTGGACACGGCTGCAGGAGCAGCCCGACACCTTCAGCGAGCGCCTGCCGATCTGCGGTGTCGTCACCCCGCCCGGCCTGGCCGGCTCCGACGGTGTCAGCCCCTACACCCGGCACCTGGTGGAGCAGTTGCGGCAGCAGCCCGTCCGGCCCGGAAACGGCCACCTGCACGCGGCGACGGTGGCCGTCGCCGCGCTGCCGCCGGGCACCCTGGTGGTCCCGCAGACCGGGCAGCTCGCCCCCGGGCCCGAGCCCGCCGCCCCGCAGGCCGACGCCCGGCACCTCCCGGCCCAGGTACGGCAGCGGCGGGCGGCCCGGCCCGATGAGCCGGCCCCGTCGGTGCCGCGCGCAGCCGCGCCACCCACCCACCGGACGGCCGGCCAGGGGCCGGAGGACTCCCCCCGGCCCGCCCCGGCCCGCCCCGGCTCCCCGCCGGCGGTGTCGACGGCCGTGCTCCCGCAGCCGGCCGTCGAGACCGACCCGCGCCCGGTCATCTGGCAGGCCGCGCAGGAGGGGCGGCACCACGAGGCCGCAGCGATGGCCGCCGCCTGGGAGCAGAGCGCGATGCGCCGCCACGGGCCGAACTCCGCGGAGGCCATCCACTGGGCCGAGATCCGTGCCGACCTCGCGCGGATCGCCGAGAACTACCCGCTGGCCACCCGGTTGTGGATCGCCGCCGCCCGGTCCCGCCTCGCCCACCAGGAGCCCGACGCCCCCGAACTGCTGGCCGCCGCGCAAGGGGCCCACTACTGCTGGCAGCACGTCACCGACGCCACCGCCGCCCGGAACCTGGGACCTGACCTGATCGCCCTGCTGCGGCAGCTCCCCGCCCTCGACCCGCGCCATGTCCCGACCGCCCAGCGGCGCCTGGACTCCCTGAACAGCGCGCCCGCCCCGCCGGCGGACTGACACGCCGGCCGCGGCGGCCGTCCGGAGCCCTCCGGTTGCCGGCGGCGGGTGGTGACGGTGGCCGGAGTGGGTATATTGGGACCACGACCTTCTACTCAGGCTCGAAGGCCCCGCCGGTTTCCGGCGGGGCCTTCGGTTTGCCGGGCAAAGGTGCTCAGACGGCGACCTGGAGGTTGGGGCGGCCCTCCGCCGGCGGGGCGATGACGTAGGCGGGCAGCCGCAGGTTGGGCAGGTCCCCCGCCTTGATGTCCCTGAGCGCCTGGCGGAAGGCGGCCTCCATCGCCTCGTGGCTCTCGTACTTGGCGGCCAGGGGGTGGAGCCGGTAGCTGTTGCCGTTGCGTTCCTCGCTCCGGGGGCGCAGCACGATCTTCAGGTCGCACAGGGGCGCCATCAGGGCGCTGATGGCCTGCGGAGTCTTCTGGTGGTACTCGCGGGCCATGTCCTTCTGCTTGACGGGGATGTGCCCGCCGAACTCGGAGCGGTACAGCAGGTACTGCAGGAACTTGATCGCGCTGCCCGAGATGGGCAGCGCCCAGATGCGTTCGCCCACCAGGGGGGACATGACCTCGGCCATCTAGGGGTTCCTCCTTGTCGTGCTGGGTCCTGGTGCGCGGTGTCGTCGTGCTATCACCCGGTGCGCTCCTGTCGGGCGGGGGGTTGTGTGTCGTCCAGGGTGAGGTCGAGGGTCTGCTGCTCACCGCGGTGGGGGCCGATCCGGTGGGGGAAGGCCTCGGGGTCGTGCCCGTGCTCGCGGTCGAGGTCGGCGAGGACCGCCTGCTGGGCCGCGCTGTTGCCGCGGAACCACAGCCGGACGTTGAGCCGGATCCTGCCGTTGCCGTGCTTCTCCAGCCATCCGTACTCGCACAGTGCCTTGATGGCGCGGTTGACGGTCGACCGGGTGATGCAGCGGGCGCCGATGCGTCTGGCCTCCTTGTTGAGGCCGTCGGTGATCTCCTGCTGGGTGTACTGGGCGATGCCGGTTCCGGCGATCTGTCCTCCGGCGACGTAGAGGAAGACGCACATCTCCGACTTGGTGACGCTGTTGGCGACGGCCAGTTGGGCGAGGAACTGGGTGAACCAGTTGCTGGCGATGCTGTAGCCCTGGTCGCCGGCCATGTCGTGGACGGTACGGGGTTCTTGTTCGTACTCGAAGGTGACCCCCTTGAGCTTCTTGCGGGCTCCGGGGGACTGCTGGGTGGACTCGACGGTCTCCCCCAGCTGTTGGCCGAGGGCGACGAGGATGTCGTCGAATCCCAAGCCCCCGTCCTGGGGACTCACGGCGCGCGGGCCCACCGGGTGCGGGGTGGGCGGATCAGATGTCACAGGACCTCCTTCACTACTCAGGCGAGGGAGACCCTACTCCAAAACACAACTGGTTCTTGTCTTTTGCTTCTTCCACGCGCGTCGGGTGTCGGGCCGCGCCGGCGACGCGCCGCATGAGGCCGCAAGTCCACTCCCCCTTGCCTTTTGCTGCACCTATGCCCCATAAATCAAGCACCGCTTTACTTACATTGCTGCTGCCGACACGCTTCAGCAGCTCCTCACCGCCCTCCGCGGTCGGCAGGACGCGCCCCTGACCTGGGAAAACAGAAAATCAACCGACACTTGACTTTCCCTCGAAATGTGCGCTCCCCGTTAACATTTCGCACCCCCTAATGTGTCGGCGCCGACACCCTCCGATCTGCATAACAGCAGGTCAGAGGCATAATGGGCCGGGAGCCCTCTTGTACTAGAGGCCCTGGGGGCAACCAGGGCACACGAGTGCTCCGGGACCCGACGGAACAGCTGCGCGGGGCAGGAGTTGCCTCGACCGCACCGCCCAGGGGCACATCCTCCAGCCGTGGCCCCCGCTCCCACTCGACGGCAGCTCTTTCCCCGCCACCGATACCCGCACCACTGAAGGCCGACCACAGGGAAGGGAAGGTTTCACCGGAACAGCCACCGGTCACCTCAGCCAGGGACGGCATCGACCACCTGTTCCTGGAGGAAAGCCGACGCCACCCGCGGACGCCCGTGGCGAGGACGTGTTCCGTCGGGGCACCGCAGGCCCGCCAGGGCCGAGGAGCTGCCGACCCTCGTCCACACCAGCGGACAAGAGCGGGTTCGCGGTGTCCTTCGAGTCCCCCTCCCCCGGAGACCCTGGCAACTGTTTCAGGAGGGGTGAACCGGTACCGTCCGGTGTGCTGCCCCACCAAGCCTCCCCGCACTGCGGCAAGCAGCCCGCCGACCTCCAGTCCGGCATGGCTGCTTCCGAGACCCGGGTGAGCTGTCGGCAGACCCCACCGCACTACTTGGCGTACCGCTCCAGACGGCGGACGCAGACTTGGCAGGATCGGGCCGACAGCAGCAGGGGGATGCCGCCCTCCGTGTCGCACACGAGCACCGGGTACCGCAGCCGGTGCAGGACCCGGCCGCCCAGGTTCTCGGCGTTCCCGGGTGAGGCAAGCCGGTTGGCCGGCTGGGGACGGGGCGTGTGCCCCGTCCCCAGCCGGGGAACCGGCGTTCGGCTCTGTCGACCTCCCGGAGCCGTGACCGGATCGACCGGACGGTCCCGTGCCGGAGGGGAACACGGGACCGCCTCTACCGGACCGGAGATCAGACCTTGTTGTCCTCGATGTTGCGCTGCAGCATCTCCAGCAGCTTCCTCAACTTCTCCGGTGACATGTTCTCCCTCAGGAGCACGCACATCGCCCCCGGATCGTCCCAGGGCATCCTGACCGGGGCGGACCTGGTGGGAGGAGCCTCCGGGGATGTCACCGCCGCAGGCTGGGAGGCCACCGCTGCAGGCTGGGCGGGCACCGCTGCAGGCTGGGCGGGCACCGTCGGGACACCGCCGGTGCCGGGGCCGGTTGCGGCCCGCGGACGAGCAGCCGCCTGTCCGCCGCCCGTTGTCGGGGCGGCCTCCTTCATTACGCCGTAATGAGAGCCGCCGGTCTCCTGCGGGGCGGAAGCCTGTCGGCGAGGCTCCCGGGAGGCCTGCCGGTGGAGCCGCTCCTCCTTCAGGCGGGCCAGCTCCTGCTCCTGCCGCTCCGGGGGCTTCTTCCCCACCGCCCGCAGCAGCTCCACGGGCTCTTCGCCGCTCTCCAGGCGCTTTTGCAGCTCCGGAGTCAAGGAGAGCAGAGCCAGGCGCTGGGAGACCCAGCCCTGGGAGCGGTGGAGGCGTTTGGCGAGCTTCTCCTGGGTACCGTGCACCTCCAGGAGCTTCTTCAGCGCACGGGCCTCGTCCAGCGGTTCGAGGTCCTGACGGTGGATGTTGGCGACGAGGGCGGATTCCAGCAGTTCGTCCGGATCCCCTCCGAGGGATTCGTCCATCATCACCCGCAGCGAGGACAGACCCGCCTGCCGCGCGGCGGCGAGACGGCAGTTGCCGTCGATGACGACGTAGGCGGCCATCGGCTCGAGCTCGTCCTCGCGGCCCGGATTGGCCTCCAGATACGCCTCACGGGACATGATCGTGACGGCGGACTTCTGCCCGTGGTCCCGCAGGGACGCGGCGAGGTCGGTGACGTCCGGCAGTGAGTCGCGCGGGTTGTCCGGGTTGTGACTGAGCAGGTGGAGGGCCAGGCGGGTGGGCCCGTCGTCGCTGCCGCTGAGCACCTTCTCCGTGACCCGGCCCCGGGTGCTGCGCGCGGTCCCGGCGCGGCCGAACGCCGAGGAGGCACCGAGCCGTTCGGCTTTGCTGGTCATGAAGCAGCCCTCGCGATCCGGCGCATCGCCTCGGCCTGGTCGCAGTGGGGCGAGTAGACCAGGAGGGGCCTGCCCATGCGGACGGCCTCCCGCTGTTCCTTGAGGTCTCCGATGACCGCCAGGACGGGAGGGTCACCCAGGGACTTCCATTGCTGGAGGCTGGAGGTGGCGACGAACCCGCGGCGGGAGTCGTAGAGGTTCACCACCAGACCGAGGTAGTCCAGATCCAGGTCCAGGTCCTCCTTCAGCGACTCGATCTGCTCGGTGAGCATGGCGTAGGCGGTGGCGGAGGAGTCCTCGGCGAGCACGGGGACGATGACACCGGAGACGCCCTCGGGTTCGCCCTCGCGGCGACGGCCGTAGTAGATGGCGGCGTCCATGGCGATGCCCAGAGAGGGCGGGCAGTCGATGACGACGACGTCGAAGTCCGTCTCCAGGGGTTCCAGGGCCCTTTCGAGGGTGGCCTCGCGCCGGCGGATGCGGGTGTTGGTCGCGATCTTGGCATCCAGGAGGAAACCGTCGAAGCACGCGGGCAGTATCTGCAGCCGCTTGCCGAAGCGATCGTCCTCGAAGGTGACCAGCAGGGCGCGCAGATCCGCCCTGCCCTCGGCGCACATGTGGGCGACCAGGCTGTCCTGGCCCGGCGGGATCTGGGCGATGCCGAGCTGTTCGCTCAGGTGCCCCTGGGGGTCGTAGTCCACCAGGAGGACGCGCTTGCCGTCCTCGGCGTAGGCCTGGGCGATGCCCGCGGCGACGGCGGTCTTGCCGACGCCGCCCTTCTGGTTGCACACGATCTTGCGCTGGGGCCCGGTGTGGAACTGCCGACCGGGGGAGGGGTGTGTCTCGAGCCAGCGGCGGACCGACTGGGCCAGGCCCTGGGTGTAGGAGACACCTCGTGCGGAGCAGTCGGCCTTGAAGCGGTCGTAGAGGCCGGCGGGGAGCCAGGTGGAGAAGGACTCGGCTCCCGAGGTGTCCACGGTGGAGTGGGGGCCGTCCTCGGTGCGCCAGGCGTCGATGCCCTCGGTGACCGCGTCCTGGATGTCGATGCCGTGCTCGGCCGTTCGGATCTTGAGTTCTTGGCGAAGCGCAGCCGGGAGCTTGGACGTTACCTTTTCCCGGTCGCCGTCGGGGTACGGAGATGCCATGGCGTCACCATACTTACGTTCGGCTTGGGGGAGGAGCAGGAGGGGGTGTGTTTCATCCTTTTGCCTGGGTTGTCATTACGCCGTAATGACAACCCAGGCCAGACGGTTCGCCGGGCGGGCCGCCTCCTCCGTCTCTTCATTACGGCGTAATGAAGTCGGCGCCCGGATGCCGGGGGCGCCTCTATGCCCTTCGTCAAGCGAGCGCGGAGCATGGCGAGCAGGATGCTGATGCGGTGGCGGGCGAGGCGGAGGAGGGCATGGGTGTGGGTTGTGCCGCAGACCCGGCATCGGTCGTAGCAGGCACGGGGGGGCGGGATCGTGCAGGGCCGCGAACGCGGAGAGGAGCAGCGCCCGTTTGAGCTGCCGGTTCCCGCCTCAGGGGTTCGCCGTGGATCGAGCTTCCCGACTGCCTGGTCGTGGGGCCGGCGACTTCGCCGGCGGCGGCACGGTGTCGATGTCGACCATCGTGCCCCCGCATGCGTCGATGCGTGCCGGCCTCGGCAGCGGGGCCGTCACGCATCCACGTCATGGAGACCTGCCGGCCGCAAGCAGCCGGGCATTGCGCCCGGCCGGACGGTGGTCGGACCTCTGATCAGCGTCTCCGACGGGGTCCCTCGGGTCCGGTGACACCACCCCCAGGTCATCGGTCCGACAGGGAGCAGCAGCCATGCCGGGTCCGGAGGCCGGCGGCCCTCTTGCAGGACCGCGGGGAAGACAACGGGGGGCCGTGGCTGTCCCGTTCGGCACCCCGCCCTTGGGCACCCCGCTTCCGGCCGACCCGCCGGTTCGTCAGGTGGCGTGCCGCACCGGGTGGCGGGGGCGGCCGGATCCCGGCTTCAGGAAGGAGGTGGTCTGCTGCCGACCGGGCCGCAGACGCCAGCGGTCCTTCCTCGCGAGGGGAGAAGTCCGATCGGCGGTACTCGACGCGGGTACAGCCCCGATGCAGAGTCGCTTGAGTCGCTTGAGTCGCTGGACGGCAAGCCGGCCCGGTCGCGGCCGCCTCAGCTCCTCGGGCGGATCGGGCAGCGACCGAGCCAGAGTCGGGTCGCTCTTGGCGAAATTTTGGGTCGCTGTGTAAACCCGCAGGTCAGGAGTGTTTTTGAAGGTGAACAGCGACTGAAGCGACGCAAGGTCCGGGTATATGAGGACATTCGCGCGTGTGCGCGTATGCGCGTGCGCGTCATATATAGAGACCTTGAGTCGCTTCAGTCGCTGCCGAAGGGTAGGAAACCTCTCTGACCTGGATCTTTGGCAGACAGTCCAGACAGCGACTGAACGATGCTCAGTCGCTGGCCGTCACCGCCTCGGTCGCTGGCGAAGGCGGGTTCGTCGTGGCAGGGGTTCCCGAAGCTTCTTCCACAGGCGCCACCCATATCCCTCCTGCTTCGCTAATCTGTGTCCGTCGTTGAGTCGCTTCAGTCGCTGACGGGGGATGCGTATGGCTTCTGAGCTGCCGGTTTCGCACAGCGACTTAAGACGGGGGGCTCATGTTCCGATGAACGTCCCCCGCGCTCTGGCAGCCGCAAGGTGGTGTGCGAGCCGAGGATGGCCCGTCCATCCCCTGGCACCAGGACGCAAGACCCCGGCGGGCAACTGCGCGCCGTGCCGGAGACCTGGTCACACCCGCGAGGGCTGCGGCTGCCCGCGGGCCGGTCGCTGGTGTCACGGCTTCCACGCCGCGACGCTGGACTTCGCCCGGATCGAGCAGTGGTGGGGCGCCCACCCCGACCTCGGCGTCGGAGTCGCCTGCGGGCCCGCGGGCCTGGTGATCATCGACATCGACGCACACGACCGGCCGCTGCCCGACCGGGACCGGCTGCTGCCCGGCATCGGCATCCCGGCCGGTGTCGATCTGACCGGTCTCGCCAACGGCTTCCACACCATCGCTGTGCTGGCCGCCCTGCGGGGCGCCATCAGCCCGGCCGACGACGAGTCGACGCTGCGCGTGCGGACACCCTCCGGGGGGCTCCACGTGTGGTACCGGGCCCACCGCGGCCACCGGTGGCAGTGCTCCGCGGGTGCGGGAGGCTCCCGCGCCCTGGCCTGGCAGGTGGACGTGCGGGCCCACGGCGGCTACATCGTCGCTCCCGGCACCGTGACCGCGGCCGGCGTCTACACCCCCGTCGGACCGGTGCGCGAGCCCGCCCCGCTGCCTTCCTGGCTCGCCCGGGAACTGGAGCGCACCGGACACCTGCCGCCCGCTCACGTGCCCACCCCGAGGCCCGTCCCGCCGCGGGCCCGTCAGGCCGTCCTCGCCGCAGGTGGCGGCCGCGGAGCCGTGGAGCGTGTACTGGGTGCCGTTCTGGCCGAGGTGGCCGCCTGCGCCGCCGTGCCCGAGGGAGCGGCCTTCTCCGAGAAGCTCAACCGCGCCGCGTACACGGCCGGCGGGCTGGTCGCGGCGGGGCACGTGACTCATCGTGATGCCGAGCGGATGCTCAACGAGGCCGCGGAGCACGCCCGCCCCGGGCAGGAGAGGCGCAGCCTGGCCATCATCCGCAGCGGCCTGAGCGCCGGATCGCTGCGTCCGCTGCCCCTGGGGAGCCGCTCGTGAGCCCCGAGCGTGACCACACCCTCTTCGACGCCCGGGCGGTCGCCGCGCAGATCCTCGCGGCCCCCGTGCCACAGCCCCGACAGGGGGGTTCGGGACCGATGGACGGAACCGGGGGAGAGGCCACCGCGGACGGACTGCTCCCCGACACGCTGACCGACCGCGGCAACGCCAAACTGTTCGTCAGGCTCTACGCCAACGACTACCGCCACGTGCCCGGACTCGGCTGGTTCCGGTGGGACAGCACCCGCTGGCAGATCGACGAGGACGACACGGTGATGTGGGCCGCGGGGGACCTGGCCGAGAGCATCGCCACCACCGATCCGCGCGGCGTGTACACCGACACCGCGCTCCACCAGCACCGCAGACGGGCGCTGAGTACCAGCGGCATGAACGCGATGCTCGCCCAGGCCAAGTCGGCCCCGGGCATGGTGCTCAACGCAGCACGGCTGGACGCCGACCCGTACGCGCTGTGCACCCCCGCCGGCATCGTGGACCTGCGCACCGGGGCGATCCGCACCCCCTCCCCGGACAGGGACTTCCATTCGCGTTCCACCACCACCGCCCCGCAGCCCATGCCGACACCGCGCTGGAACCGGTTCCTGACGGACACCTTCGGGGAGGGCCCCGAGGGCGCGGAGATGATCGACTTCCTGCACCTGCTGCTCGGCTACTCCGTCACCGGCGACGTCGGCGGGCAGGTCATGCCGTTCCTCTTCGGCTCGGGCAAGAACGGCAAGTCGGTGTTGCTGGACGTGTTGATGAAGCTGCTGGGCGACTACGCCGACGCGGCTCCGCCCGGCTTCCTGATGGCCCGTCCGTACGAGGGCCACCCCACCGACCTGGCCGAGCTGCACGGCCGCCGGGTGATCGTGTGCAGCGAGGTCAAGCCCGGCGACAAGTTCGACGAGGCCCGGGTCAAGCTCCTCACCGGAGGGGACCGCATCAAGGCGCGCCGGATGCGCCAGGACTTCTTCAGCTTCGAGCCGACGCACAAACTCTGGCTGCTGGGCAACCACCGGCCCGAAGTCGGCACCGGCGGCTTCGCGTTCTGGCGGCGGATGCGCCTCATCCCCTTCGAGCGCGTCGTCTCCGACGACCGCAAGATCGACAACCTGGCGGACATCCTCGTCACCGAGGAGGGCCCGGGCATCCTGAACTGGCTCATCGAAGGGGCCCGCCGCTACCTGGCGGGGGAGAGGGACCTCACCGGCCCCGAGCGGGTCCGCATCGCCACGACCGTCTACGCCGAGACGGAGGACCACACCGGGCGGTTCCTGGGCGAGTCCTGCAGGATCGAGCCCGATCTCAGGGCGGAACAAACACATCTCTACGCGGCCTACAGGACTTGGTGCCAGAATGAGGGGGCCCCGGCTGTCTCGTCCCGTGCCTTCGCGGCCCGGGTCCGCGAAGTGGTGGGACTGGCCTCGCCCAAGGGGATGATCCTTTCCAACCAGCGGAAGTACTACCCGGGGATCGGACTGCTCGTCGACGAGGAGACAGCATGAGCGCTCTCATCGCAGAGGACGAGATCGTCCATGAGGTCGAGTTCGTCTGGCTCGAGGACATCGACCGGCTCGACTACGTGCGTCAGAGCCTCGACCGGCTGCCCACCCGGCGGGGCAGGCCCGCCTACCACCGGGACGGGCGCATGGTCGGGTACGCGCTGCTGGGGCCGCAGGCCAAGCCGTCCCGTTCCTCCGGCACCTTCCGCCGCCGCGTCTTCTGGCTGCTTCCCCACGACCGGGACACCGACCCCGACGGCCTGTACACCACGGGAGCCCCGGCGGAGGCCGTGGACCCGCGCACCCTGGCCCCCGGCTGCAAGGGGTACAAGACCGAGCGGTCCGAGGGCGGGCCGCCCTCGACGGCCATGCGGGAGCTGGGCATCACGCTGCCGCTGTGACACGTGGCAGGGGCGTGCGGAGGCATGGGAACGGTGCCTGGCGCGCCCCCGGCGGGCCGGCACCCCGCCCCGAGGGCACGTGGTCCCGGACCGCTCCTCGGGGTCGGCGGCCGTCGCGCACCCGGTCCTCGTCCGGATCCGGACCACGGCCCGTCCGGCATGGTGGATCATCGACGGGATGTGCCCGTCCCCGGCCGCCCGTCGGTCGCGCCGACGGGCGGCCGGGGACGGGCAGGAGGGGCGGGACGCATGGGGTGGATGACGCGTGGGCAGGCGGTGCTGCTGGCGCGGTGCGCGGCCGTGTTCGAGCCGGGGGATCCGGCCCGTGCGGGCCGGATCGCCTTCTGGGACCCGGCGGGCGGCGCCCCTCCCGACCTGCCCCTCGGCGAACGCGGCGAGGCGGACCTGGTCGTGCGGGACGGCGACGGCGTGGCCCTGCGCACCCTGCCCGTCCTGCGCCTCCCGGTGGGCGACGCCCTGCCCGCCCTGCTGCTGGCCCGCCGGGAGCACGCCGGCGGAGCGGAGCCGGGCGCGGACGCCGGGCCCCGCCCGCACCCCGCCGCCGCGTTCTGGGGCGGCGTCCTCGCGCTCGGGCTGCACCTGGCCGCCCGCGAGCGGCTGCTGCCCGGTGTCTCCCCGGCCGGGTACGACACCTGGCGGGCCGGTCCGCTCGACCCCGAGGACGTCGAACGGCTGAGGGAGCTGACCGCCGCCGCGCCCCCGGAGGCCGTCGCCGCGCCCGGCGCGGACCCGGCCGGGCTGGTGCGGCCCTTCCTCGACGCGGTCGCCGACACGCTGCCGCGCACCGCGGCCGCCGAGGCCGCCACCGGCCGGGCCGCGTTCTCGGCCGCCGAACCCCAGCACGTGCCCCAGCTGCGCGCCTGGGCCGAGGAGATCTCCGCCGGCCTCGACTCGGGGGTGCGGATGTCCCTGCGCGTCGAACTCGCCGAGGCGCCGGGCGGCCCGCCCGTGCCGCGCCTGGTCCCGCGCGCCCACAGCCTGGCCGACCCCACCCTGGCCCTGGACGCGGCGGAGCTGTTCACGCGCGCCGACCACGCGCTCGGGCCGCGCGCCCAGGCCGACCTGGTGCTGGCCGTGCGCCGGGCCGCGGGCGTCTGGGAGCCGCTGGAGCGGCTGCTGCCCGTACCGGGCGCGACCGACCTCGACGACCGGGAGCTGAGGGAGCTGCTGGGCGGGGCGGCGGACCGGCTGGCCGCCCACGGCGTCGACGTGGTGTGGCCGCAGGAGGCGGCGCGGACGCTGACGGCCCGCGCCGTCGTCGGCGCCGACCGGGTCCCGCCCGGCGACCTGCGCTCGTTCTTCCGCGGCGACGGCACCGTCGGCCTGCGCTGGCGCCTCCACCTCGACGGCGAGCCGCTCACCGAGGAGGAGGCCGGGACCGTCGCCGAGGGCCGGGCCGCCGTGCGGCTCAGGGACCGCTGGGTCCTCGTCGATGCCGAGACGGCCCGCAAGGCCCGCGAGCGCGACCTCGAACCGCTCACCGCCATCGAGGCGCTCGCCGTCGCCCTCACCGGCCACACCGAGATCGGCGGGGAGCGGGTGCGGGTGGCGCCCAGCGAGTGGCTGCTCGCCCTGCGCCGCCGCCTGGCCGACCCCGACGGCGGGGGCGAACCGGTGGAGCAGCCCGCCGCGCTCGCCGCCACCCTGCGCGACTACCAGCTGCGCGGCCTGCGCTGGATGGACCGGATGACCTCGCTCGGCCTGGGCGGCTGCCTCGCCGACGACATGGGCCTGGGCAAGACCGTCCAGCTGATTTCGCTGCACCTGCTGCGCCAGGAGGACGAGGGGAGCCGGGGCCCCACACTCGTGGTCTGCCCCGCCTCGCTGCTGGGCAACTGGGAGCGCGAGGTGGGACGTTTCGCGCCGGGCACCCGCGTGTACCGCTACCACGGGCCGGGCCGTACCCTCGACGGCGCCGACGACGGTTTCGTGCTGACCACGTACGGCACCATGCGGCTGGACGCCGAGCGGCTCGGCGCGCACCCCTGGGGCCTGGTGGTGGCGGACGAGGCCCAGCACGTGAAGAACCCCCACTCGTCCACCGCGAAGGCGCTGCGGCTGATCGGCGCCCGGGCGCGGATCGCGCTCACCGGCACCCCGGTGGAGAACAACCTCTCGGAGCTGTGGGCGATCCTCGACTGGACCACCCCCGGACTCCTGGGCGGGCACGGCCACTTCCGCCGGCGCTGGATCGCGCCCATCGAGGCCGAGCGCGCCCTGGCGGCGGGACCGGAGGAGGAGCGCCCCACCGCCCGGCTCCTGGCGGACCTGGTGCGCCCCTTCCTGCTGCGCCGCCGCAAGACCGACCCGGGCATCGCGCCCGAGCTGCCGCCCAAGACCGAGACCGACCGCCCGGTGGCGCTCACCGCCGAGCAGACGGCCCTGTACCGCAGGCAGGTCGAGGAGGTGATGGCCGAGATCCGCGCCGGCGGGGACGGCATCGCCCGCAGCGGCCTGGTCCTGAAACTGCTCACCGGGCTGAAGCAGATCTGCAACCACCCGGCCCAGTTCCTCAAGGAGGAGGGCGGGCCGCTGGCGGGCCGCTCCGGCAAGCTGGAGCTGCTGGACGAGCTCCTGGACACCATCACCGCCGAGGGCGGCGCCGCGCTGGTGTTCACCCAGTACGTGGCGATGGCCCGGCTCCTGGAGCGGCACCTGCGCGAACGCGGGGTGCCCGCCCTGCTGCTGCACGGCGGGACACCGGTGGCCAGGCGCGAGGAGATGGTGCGGCGCTTCCAGGACGGCGAGGCCCCCGTCTTCCTGCTGTCGCTCAAGGCCGCCGGCACCGGCCTGAACCTGACCCGCGCCGACCACGTCGTGCACTACGACCGCTGGTGGAACCCGGCCGTCGAGGCCCAGGCCACCGACCGGGCGTACCGCATCGGCCAGACCAGGGCCGTGCAGGTGCACCGGATGATCGCCGAGGGGACGGTCGAGGACCGCATCGCCGCCCTGCTGGAGGCCAAGAAGGAACTCGCGGACGCCGTCCTGGGCTCCGGCGAGCAGGCCCTGACGGAGCTGACCAACGACGAGCTGGCCAACCTGGTGGAACTGAGGAGCGTGGGATGAGCGGGGCACAGGGGAGCGGAGCACGGGGCTTTCCCGCCTTCGCGGCGCGCCGCGGCGGCCGCACCCGCGGCCTGTCCTTCTGGGCCAGGGCCTGGACGGGCGCGGTGGAGGACGTCTGGCCGGAGGAGGAGCCCCTGAAGAAGGGCCG
This sequence comes from Streptomyces desertarenae, assembly GCF_042681365.1. Lineage (NCBI taxonomy): Bacteria > Bacillati > Actinomycetota > Actinomycetes > Kitasatosporales > Streptomycetaceae > Streptomyces > Streptomyces desertarenae. Next base: position 22,882 of record NZ_JBHUFU010000027.1, read on the forward strand.
GTCCTTCTCCCGCACCGGCCGGATCGGCCCGATCAGCGTCAGCCCGGGCCGGATCGCGGCCGAGGTGTACGGGGGAGAGGAGACGTACACGACCGTCCTCACCCTCCGGGAGTTGGACGACGGGGAGTGGGACCGCCTCTGGGAGAGGACCGCCGACCGGCCCGCCGAGGCCGAGGCGGTGCTGGCGGGCGAGCTGCCGGAGGACCTGCTGGAAGCGGTGGAGGACGCGCGGGTGCGAATGCTGCCCGGCTACGGCGACCTCGACGCGGACTGCGGCTGCGACGAGCTCGACCACCCGTGCCCGCACGCCACGGCCCTGTGCTACCAGATGTCGTGGCTGCTGGACGAGGACCCCTGGCTGCTGCCGTTCGTCCGCGGCCGGGACGCCGGCGAGGCCGCCGAGGAGCTCCGGTCCGTCCTGCTGCTGCGGGCGATGACGGGCGGGGGCGGGGAGGACGAGGACGAACACGAGGACGGGGACGGGGACGGGGAGTACGACGAGGAACACGGGGCCGAGGAGGAGGACGGCGACGGCCCGGCGTACGACGTCAACCGCGCGGCCTACGCCCGTCCGGCCGTCCCGCTGCCCGCCCTGCCCCCGCTGCCCGGGCCGCCGCCCACCGCCGGGGAGCCCGTCACCGGCATCGAGGCCGACCCGCTGGACCGGCTCGTGTCCGACGCCGCCGTCCGGGCGCGCGAACTGCTCGCCTACACCCTCGGCCGCGGCACGGAACCGCCTCCCCCGCTCGACCTGTGGCAGGACACCGTGCGCATCGCTGCCACCCATCCCGACCCGCGCGTCCCCGCCCGGCTGCGCGAGACCTGCGACCGTCCCGGCGACCTGGACCGGGCAGCTGCCGCGTGGCGCACGGCCGGCAGGGCGGGCCTGGAGGTCCTGGAGGACCCCTGGGCCCCCGGCGAGCAGGAGACCGCCCGGGCCCGCACCGCCCTGGCGGCGGGCTGGGAGGACGACGAGCTGCCGCGGTTCACGGTCGAGGGCAACCGCTGGACGCTGACCGGCCGCGGCCTCCAGCTCCGCCAGGGACGCGACGGCCGCTGGTACCCCTACCGCGAGCGGGAGGGCGCCTGGTGGCCCGCGGGCGCCCCGGCGACCGACCCGGCACAGGCCCTGGCCGACCTCGTCGGCGACGCCTGAGCCGGCGCGGGCGCCGGGCTCCGCCCGCGCCGGCTGCTCGTGCTTCCACGGCCGCATCCGGCCGTGCGCCCCGCAGCCCGCCCCGGGTCGTCGACCGGTACCAGGCGGCCGGTCGCGAACCGCGCGACCGGCCGCCTGGTACCGGTCGGGGCCGGCCGGCGGTGTGCCCGTGCGCCCCGTCAGCCGCCGCCCCGTCAGCCGCCGTACCGCTGCGCCGAGTGGTGCTCCTGCGCGAGGCGGCGCAGCGCCAGCAGCGCGGGTTCCAGCAGGACGGCCAGCAGTACGGCACGTTCGGCCTGCTGCAGAGGGCCGCCCGCGTCCCGGAGTTGGTCGAGGTCCAGTTCCGCGGTGCGGTCGGCGAGTTCGGCGTAGGGCAGCAGGGAGCGCCAGTCGAATTCCACCCCCAGGACGCGGAGGGTTTCCAGGGTCTCGGCGACGACCTGCGCCGCGGGGGTGCGGGAGGAGACCTTCCAGCCCATCCGGGCGGTCAGCGCCTCGACGTCGGTCAGGTCCGGTGCGGCGGCGTTGGCGTCGTCGTCGGCGGCATCGGCGGCGTCGTCGTCGTCGGCGGCGTCCCGGTCGGCCGGCAGGGCGCCGAGCACGGTGCCGAGCAGCAGGTGCAGGTCATCCTGCCGCTCGTCGACGGCAGCCAGTACCTCCCGGGTGGCGCTGACGGACAGGCCGCGCACGCCGATGAGCGCGCGGATCAGCCGCAGCCTGCGCAGATGCCCCTCGTCGTAGTCGGCCTGGTTGGCGGCCGTGGCCCGCCCGGGCGGCAGGAGCCCGTCCCGCAGGTAGTACTTGATCGTGGGGATGGGGACCCCGCTGTGGCGGCTCAGCTCGGAGATGCGCATCCGGATCCTGCTCTCCAGTGGATAGTGGATAGTTCTGCTGTCTATTATGGATAGTGCCACTCACCAAAGCTGAAGGCGAGAGCACGGTGCCCACACTTCCCTGGACCACTCCGAACCAGCCCCCGCCGCACGGTACGGCGTTCGTCATGGCGTCCCGCTTCGAGGTGCGGTCGGCCAAGGACGTCCCCCGCTTCTTCCTGCGCTCCCTGGCCACCTGGCGTCAGGTGCGCACCGCCCCCGGCGCCTACGGCGCCTCGCTGATCGCGCAGCCCCTCAAGCGGGTCTTCTACACACTGTCCGCCTGGGAGGACCGGGACGCCCTGTACGCCTACGCCAGGACCGAACCGCACCGCGGCATCATGACGTCCCTGCGGTCGACCATGCGCACCTCCACCTTCGTCTTCTGGGAGGTCGACACCGGGCAGCTGCCCATCACCTGGGACGACGCCAAGCGGCGCCTGGAGCAGCAGGCGCGCAACGACGCGGCGGGAGGTGCGGCCGCCGCCTGACCGGGTCCTCCGGCCCGGAGCCTGCCGCTCCAGACCCGCGCCCGGCGACCGCCGCGGGCGCGCCGGGCAGCGGTTCCTTCGAATTCGTTTGCGCCTTGCCCGTGGGGGTCCTACCATGAACGACTAGTCAAACTTGATGAGTGACAACGGCACGACGGGAGCCCGAGTGACCCTGCTCCAGACCGGCTACATCCCCACCGCCGAGGACCGCGCGAGCCTCGACGCCTGGTTCGAGGAGTACGACGCCCACTGCACCAAGAACGACGTCGAGCGCATGGCGGACATGGCCGTCTTCCCGCTCAACCTGGTCAGCGACGACTCCGCGGGCAACGGCAGGTCGGCGCAGTGGGACCGCAGGCAGTTCGTCGAGACGATGGCCCACGTCATGGGGGGCGGCCAGGACGTCGCCTTCCGCAACACCCGCACCCCCGTCTTCCTCTCCGCCTCGATGGCCGTGGTCTTCACCGAGTCCGTCGTCACCGCGGAGGGGCAGACCCACCGGATGCACTACGCCGACGTCCTCGTCCGCAGGGACGGCACCTGGGCGTTCCAGACCATGATCCAGAGCGGGTGGGGCGACAACCTGTGACCCACCGGTCGCGGGGACCGCACCGGCGGTGCCCGCGACCGCGCCCACCCTGCGGCCCCGGCCCCGAACGCCCCGGAGCACCCCCATGCCCACGCAGATCACCGTCCGCGCCGTCACCAAGTCCTACAACGGCCGAACCGTCCTCGACGCGGTCACCTGCACCCTGGCCGCAGGCGACCGCACCGGCATCGTCGGTGAGAACGGATCGGGCAAGTCCACCCTGCTGCGCCTGCTCGCGGGGGCCGAACGACCCGACCAGGGCGACGTCGTCGTCCAGTCCGACGGCGGCGTCGGCTACCTCCCCCAGGACGGCGAACTCCCGCCCGGCCACACCGTCCAGCAGGTCGTCGACCACGCGCTGAGCGACCTGCGCGCCATCGAGAGCCGCATGCGCCGGCTCGAAGCCGACATGACCGGCGGCGACGAGGCCGCGCTGACCGAGTACGGCGATCTGATGACCGCCTTCGAACTGCGCGGCGGCTACGAGGCCGACGCCCGCGTCGAACGCGCCCTGTACGGCCTGGGCCTGGCCCACCTGCCCCGCGACCGCACGGTCGGCGGCCTCTCCGGCGGAGAGCAGGTCCGGCTGCGCCTGGCCGCCCTCCTGGCCGCGGCACCGGAGGTCCTGCTGCTGGACGAGCCCACCAACCACCTCGACGACAACGCCCTGACCTGGCTGGAGGAGCACCTGCGCACCCGCCGAGGGACCACCGTGGCCGTCTCCCACGACCGGACCTTCCTCGAACGCGTCGCCACCGCCCTGCTGGAGGTCGACGCCGACCGCCGCACCGTCACCCGCTACGGCAACGGCTACGCCGGCTACCTCGCCGAGAAGGCGGCGGCCCGCCGGCGCTGGGAGCAGCAGTACGCCCGCTGGCAGGACGAGGTGGCCGCCCAGCGCGAGGCCGCCGAGACCACCGCCCGCCGCGTCGCCCCCGGCCGCGCCATCACCGACGGCAACAAGATGGCCTACGACCGCGCGGCGGGCCGCGTCCAGCAGTCGCTCGCCAGCCGCGTGCGCAACGCCGAGGAACGCCTCCGCCGCCTCCTCGCCGATCCCGTCCCCGCCCCGCCCGACCCGCTGCGCTTCGCACCGGACCTGCGCTCCGGCCGCCTCGACGGCACCGTCCTGGACGCCTCCGCGGTCACCGTCACCGGCCGTCTCGCCGCCACCGACCTCACCGTCAAGGCCGGCGACCGGCTGCTGATCACCGGCGGCAACGGCGCCGGCAAGAGCACCCTGCTGCGCGTCCTGGCCGGCGACCTCGCCCCCGACGGCGGCCGCGTCACCCGCCGCGGCCGCATCGGCCACCTCCCCCAGGAACCCCACCCCGGGCGCCCCGGCGAGACCCTGTTGCAGGCCTACGCCGCGGGCCGCCCCGGCACCCCCGAGGAGCACGCCGAACACCTGCTCTCCCTCGGCCTGTTCACCCCCGACAGACTGACCGCCCGCGTCACGGAGCTGTCCACCGGGCAGCGCCAGCGCCTGGCCCTGGCACGCCTGCTCAGCCGCCCCGTCGACGTCCTCCTCCTGGACGAGCCCACCAACCACCTCTCACCCGCCCTGATCGAGGAGCTGGAGCAGGCGCTGGAGGAGTACTCCGGCACCCTCGTCCTGGTCTCCCACGACCGCCGCCTGCGCGCCCGCTGGCAGGGCGACCACCTGCCCCTCGCCCCCGGGCGGGCCCGGGGCGGCGGCGCTGCGGACCCCTCCCGGGCGAACCGGGACCCGGCCGCGCCCGCGTGACGCGCCGACGGGTGCCGCCCCCTCGCGCGAGCCCGGAAGGGCCGGGTCAGGTGCCGCACAGGGCGCGGTCGACCATGTCGGTGACGCCGCGGAACTGCCGTGCGGAGCCGGCCGCGTCCCCGGGGCGGCTGTGCGCGACGACGGTGACGGCGCTCCGCCCGTCGGCGGCGACCCCGGGCTGGACGACGTAGCCGAAGCCGCTGCCGCCGTGCCCCCAGTACCCGCCGCCGCAGGACAGGGGCGTCCGGCTGATCCCCAGGCCGTAGCGGGTACCCGGAGGGCCGCCGTGGTCGTCGGACACGGGGACGGTCCGCTGCATCTCGGCCAGCCGGTCGGGGGCCAGCAGCTCACCGCGCAGCAGCGCGCCGAAGAACCTGTTGACGTCCGCCGCCGTGCCGACCATCGTCCCGTCGGCGTCGCCGTCGAAGGGCAGGTAGGCGACGGTGGTGTCGACCATCGGCCCGCCCGGCTCGAACTGCTGGTGGTTGCGGGCGTGGGGGTGCGGCAGCAGCGGATCGTCGCCGGGCACGAGGGTGCGGGTCAGCCGCAGCGGGCGCAGGATCCTGCCGCGCACCTCCTCCTCCCAGGGGCGGCCGGTGACCGCCTCGACCACCATGCCCGCGAGGACGTAGTCGGTGTTGGAGTACCCCCAGGCCGTCCCGGGCTCGAAGAGGGGAGGGCGCCGCAGGGCGAAGGCCACGCGCTGCTCGGACGTGTGGGTGGTCCAGCGGTTCTCCCGGTAGCCGGCTGCGCCGGGTTCGGGGACGGCGTCGGCGATGTAGTCGGGCAGCCCGCTGGTGTGCTGGAGGAGCTGCCGCACGGTGATCCGGCGGCCGTCGCCTCCCCGGCCGCGGACCGCGCCCGGCAGCCACCGCTCCACCGGGTCGTCCAGCGACAGCCTCCCCTCGCCGGTGAGCTGGAGCAGCACCGTCGCGACGAACGCCTTGGTGGTGCTGCCGATCCGCACGTACCCGTTCGGGGGGACGGGCCGCCCGGTGCGGAGGTCGCCGACCCCGCTGCGGGCGGTGCGGACCCCGTGGGGCGCGTCCAGCCTGGCCGACACCCCGGTGACCCCGGCTTCGTGCAGTGCGTCGGCATCCCGCTGCAGCGTCCCGGGCCGACCGGCCGCGGCCGCCCCGGAACCGGCGGGGACGAGCACGGCGAGGAGCGCGGCGGCGCAGGCCGCCGCCGCCGTGCGGACTGCCCGTCGTCGTGTGGTCTGCATGGACCGACCATAGGGACGCGCGCGCCGGCGGGCCATCCGGCCACCCCCAGGGCCGTCCGTGGGGATCCCCGCAGTGCGCGTGCACACCGCCTTCGCCGGCGCCCTCGGCGCCCGTCACGCGGGGCCCGCCCGGGCGGGCCCCGCGCGGCGGCGCACCGCGTCCCGGACGGGAACGGAAACGGGACCGGGCCCGGCGGTGCCCGGCTCCGGGCCCGCTGCCCCGGGCCGCGGCGGGCGCGACCCGGGGCACCGCAGGGGCGGGGCCTCAGTACTGCAGGGCGGTGCCCGGGTCGGTCTGCCAGTACGTGACCCGGGCGCCGGCGTTGACGGCGGTGCCGCCGGGCAGGGCGAGCGCCACCGGACGGTCGCCCTCCACCGCCCTGCCGTCGCGGTCGGCGAGGAGGACGCCGAGTCCGGTGACCTCGACGGCCTCGCCGTTGTCGGGGGTGTAGGTGGTGATGCCCGCGTGGGCGGACTCGCCGGGCCGCAGCGAGACCACCGCCTGCGGAATGCTGTCCTCCACCGGAGGGGTCGGGGCCTGGGCCCCGTCGAAGCGCAGGAACGGGTAGCCGTAGACGTCGCAGACGGTGCCACCGGTGTTGGTGACCGTCAGGAGCATGTGGTTGATGGGCCGGAGGACGGACCGGAGGGTGAACTCGACGTCGGAGGCACCGCACCTCCCGGGCAGGGAGGCGCCGTCCCCGCCCGCCCGCGGCTCCCGGGCGTCGCGGCCGTCCTGCTGCCGGTGGCCGGCCGGCTCCGCCCGGACGTCCTCGCCGCCGCCCGCACCGGCGGCCCCCTCCGAGGCGGCCCCCTCCGGGGCGGCACCCTCCGGAGTGGCGCCCTCCGGGGCGGCGCTCCCGCGCGGCGCTCCCTGGGCGGGGGCCGCGGACCGCTCGGCGTGCGCCCCGCTCCGCTCCACTCCGGTGCCGGACTGGCACGCGGCCACGGACAGGGAGGCGGCGGCGAGCGCGGCGGCGACGGCGAACCGGGGCATGCGTCGGGTACGGAACATGGCTTGTCCTCTTTCGGGTGGGAAGGATGAGCGCCGCAATCGGCTCCGCGGCGATCGCCGCGGCATGTCCACCACCGTGGCCGTCCCACCCCGGCCGGGACAACAACGGCCCGCCCATCCGGGACGCCGGGATGTCCCACCCCCGCCGGACCTGCCGAAACGCCGTCCCACCCGGGACGCCCCCGCCCTCGCGCAGGCGGCGCGGCGGGTCCGGGGGGCCGCGGAATCCGGGCCGCCCGCCCGGACGGCCGTGCTTGGATGGATGCGGCACGGGCGGATCCGGCGAAGGGGAAGCGGTGGAGGCGGCTGACGGCGCGGCCGAGTTCGCGGCACTGCTGCGGGAGTTGAAGGACCGTTCGGGGCTGAGCTACGGAATGCTCGCCAGACGACTGCACATCAGCACGTCGACACTGCACCGGTACTGCAGGGGCGAGGCGGTGCCCGTGGAGTACGCGCCCGTGGAGCGGTTCGCGCGGGCGTGCGGGGCGACGCCGCGGGAACTGGCGGAACTCCACCGGCGGTGGCGGGCGGCGGACGACCGGCGGGGGCGGCGGACCAGGACTCCTGCGGCGAAGGGGACCGCTCGGGCCGCGTCGCCGGAACCGGAGCCGGAGCCGGGGGAGCGCGCGCCGGCCCCCGCTCCCGGGCCGCGGCCCGGGGCCGGGCCGGACCCCGAACCCGGTCCGGGGCCCGACTCCGGGCCGGGGCCCGGGAGCGCCGGCCCCGCCGGCGACGGCCGCCCCCGCCGTCCCCTCCGCGGCAGGCGCCGCACCGCCCTGCTCACCGGCGTCTCCGTCGTGCTCGTCGCCGGAGCCGCCGCCCTCGTCGTGCAGCCGTCGACGGGCGGGGAGCAGACCGCCTCGAAGCGGCCGGCGGCCACCACCGCGGCCGGAGGCGGTCGGGACGAGGGGGACGCGCCGGCCCGGCCGGACCGACCGGTGCCGCCGTCGGCCCCCCGCACCGGCGGCACGAGCCCGTCCGCCGCACCGCGCACGGCCGGCGGGGAGGGCGGCGGGAACGGCCCGGCGCGACGGGAGGGGACCCGGGCGGAGCCGACCGACGGCGCCGCGCGCGACGGCGCCCCGCTGACCGTCTCCGTGCGCCCGTACGCTTGGGAGGATCCGTGCAGCCAGCACTACCTCGTCGACAGGCCGCCCTCCGAGGTGGACCCGCCGCCCATGGAGCAGGACGCCCCCGGATGGGTGGCCGCCACCGGCGCGGTCTCCTCCGGCAGCCAGTACGTGGAGCTGGCCGTCCAGGGCACGGGTGAGGAGACGGTCGTCCTCAGGGACCTCCACGTCCGCGTGGCCGCCAGGGGGGCGCCTCTGCCGTGGAACGACTACGCGATGGGCGTCGGCTGCGGCGGCGGGGTCTCCACCGGGCACTTCGCCGTGGACCTGGACGCCGCCCGCCCGAGCGCCGCCCCCGCGTCCGGCGGGCGGGGCCTGCCCCTCAAGGTGAGCGAGAGCGACCCCGAGGTGCTGTACGTCACCGCGAGCACGGACGCGCACGACGTCAGCTGGTATCTGGAGCTGGAGTGGTCCAGCGGCGACCGCGGCGGGACGCTCCGCATCGACGACCGCGGCGTGCCGTTCCGCACCAGTGGTGCCCGGGGGCGCCCCTCGTACGGCCATCCGCCGGGGGCGCAGGGCTGGGCGGCCGAGCCGGCCCGGGAGTGAGGCGGCGCACCGGCGGTCCCAGGTCGCCGGCGGGGCCACGGACCCGGACCGGACCGGCCGCTGCCGCGTGCCCTCGCCGGCGACCGGAGCGACCGGCGACAGGGGTCCGCACGCCGTCCGGGCCGACGCCGACCCGGACGGCGTGCGGAGGCGGTGGTGTCCGCGTCAGACCGCTGTGGCGGTCCAGCGCTGCTGGACCTGCCCGTGGCAGTCCCACTGGGTGAGCTGGGTGAGCGCGACGATGTCGAAGGTCTGGTCCATGCACTTGCCGCTGTACTTGTTGACCAGCGTGAACTGGTTGCTGTTCTCGACGCCCACCCGCGCCCAGAGCTGGTCCTCGTAGCCCTTGTTGCAGCCGTAGCCGGCCAGCTTGTGACCGTTCTCCACGCTGTGGTAGCCGTTGACCAGGCACGTTCCCGACGCCACGTTCCGCAGCTGGAACCAGTTGCCCTGGACGGGGACGACCTCCCACTGCTGGTTCGTCCCGCCGTGGGCGGGATACAGGGTGACCGGGTTGCCCGGGTTCGGCGAGCCGTAGGCCATGTCGGCCACGAGGTTGGGGTCCTCGACCGTGTGCAGGACCAGGAGCTGCGGGGCCGCCTGGGCGGCCGGCGTGTCGGGTCCCGCGGCGGTGGCCGGGAATCCGGCCAGGCCGGCGAAGGCCAGAGCGAGCAGTGCCGTGCCGCCGAGAGCCGTCTTCCGAGCGAAAGACATGACCGTCTCCTTCGATGGGGGGTGTCCGCCGTGGGGCGTGACGGTGCGGGACCAGAATCACGGGAAAGCCGAATTCGGTACACGGCGTGGGGGCCAAACCCCCTGAACGACGGATCCGGTGGTGCGGGGAAGGCGGCGACGGCGTGGAAGCGCCCCCCGTGCGCGGTGGCGAATATTGCGATCTGACTTTCCGGTGGCGGTCGGATCGGCAAGAGGGCCGCTCCGCCCGAGGCGGGCAACCGGCCTCCTGGCCCGCCGGTTTCCGGCGCGGGGGCCGTCCCCGCCGCCCGGCCCGCCGCCCCGGCCGGACGGGCACCACCGCCGTCCGGTCGGCGAGGGAGAAGCCGTGGACGTGAAAACCCGGTGGCGTCCGCCCGGGGAACCGGCCGTCGCACGGAATTTCCCCGGCACGGGGTACAGGGGGCCGGGAGTGGGAAGCGGTTGCGTCCGGCCCTCTTTCCCCGACGGAGTGCGGTGGTGGTCGGGACGGCCGCCGCCTCCCCCGCCGGCGGGGGAGGCGGCAGGGCGGTCGCCGGCCCCCGGGAAACCCTGTATGATCATGGACAGCTCCGGTGCCCGGCACCGGGCGATGCGTCCGTGGTCCAAGGAAAGACGTCCGCCAACCGGCGGGAAATGCAGGTGCAAGGCCTGCCGGGCGCTCCGTGAGGGGTTCTCCGCCTCCTGTGGGGGCGGGGGACCCCTTCTCCGTCTCCCCGGGCCCGGTCACCGCGCCAGGTCCTCCAGGAAACGGTCGACGGTGTCGTGGGTGACGTGCGGCATGGCGACGAGGTGGGCCAGGGGACCCTCGGCGGCCAGGTGCCACCGGCGGCAGACGTGGGGCGCGGGCCGGTCGAAGACCACGGTGAGCGAGGCCGGGTGGCGCAGGCAGCGCCTCCCGAGGGCGAGGATGCGGCTCTCGGCGTACGCGGCGACGGACAGGCAGTGGGCGGCACGGGCGGCGAGCCCGTCGCGTCCCAGCCGTCTGAGGGCGTACCAGAGGAACACGGCCGCCAGTGCGTTGCGCGAGCAGGCGAGGGTGGCGTCGCGGGCGCCCAGGTACTCGCCGGCCGCGCCGGGGAAGGGCACCAGGTGGTCCCGGGCCAGGACCACACCGCACGGCACGGGTGCGCCGATCAGCTTGTGCCCGCTGATGGCGAGGGTGTCGGCGCCCGCGTCGAAGCCCCACGGGGGCGGGTTGGGGGCGAAGGCGGCCACGAGGGCGCCCAGCGCCCCGTCGACGTGCAGGTGGCACTCCCCCGCCGGCGCGGTCGCCGCGCGCACCGCGGGCAGGTCGTCGACGGCTCCGAGCATGGTGGTGCCGACGGTGGCGACCACGACGGCTCCCCGCCCGGCGTGCCGCCCGCAGGCGTCCCGCAGCGCCCGGACGTCCATGCTCCCGTCCCGCCGGGTGGGAACGGCCACGGTCTCCATGCGCAGCAGCGCGGCGGCCCTGGCGACCGTGTGGTGCGCCGCCGCGCTGTGGTAGAGGGGCGCCCGGGGAAGGCGTTCCCGGCCGGTGTGCAGACCGAAGAGGTTGCCCTCCGTGCCGCCGCTGGTGACGTAGCCGTACGTGCGGTCCGGATCGCCTCCCGCCAGGCGGGAGAGGAAGCGCACCACGGGGCGCTCGAACGGCTGCCGGTCGGGGCGGAACGGGTCCCCCGGCCCGGGGTCCCCCACGGTGTTCCACAGCACGTCCAGCAGGCCGCCGAACGCGCGGTAGTCCACGTCCAGGTTGACCGGATACCCGATCGAGGTCTCCCGCCGCCGGCGCAGCGCCTCCCCGAACCGGTGCACGAGCTCACCGTCCTCCGCGGCGGTGGTCCACGGGAGGTCGGCGATGCCGAGGCCGCCGGCGCCGCCGGAGGGTCCGCGGTCCGCGTGCGGGAAGATGGTCACGGGCATGGTTCCTTCGCGCGGCGACAGGGGTGTTCCCGCCCCAACCCCAGCAGGACGGGGAGGCGGTGGCGGGGACCGCAACGGCCGTGCCCGCGGCATCACCCGTACGAGGGCCGGTGTCCGGGTGCGGGCCGCCCCCCGGGCGGGTCGGGACCGGGCGTGGCGGCCCGGCGAGCACGGGCACTCGGGGATGCCCCCGCGGCGACGGCCTGCCCAGCGCGTCCGCGAGGCTGCCGTCGCGCGGGAGGAGGACGTTGCCGGGTCGATCGGCCCCACGGCTCGTCGCGACCGGGGCGCGGGCACTGCGGTCCGCTTCCGGGAGCGCCGAGAAGCGCGCCCGGCAGGGCTGGACGACGGCTTCGTGGAAGGCAGGCCCGGATCGGGCAGGACCCGTGGCCGCGGTTCCCCGTCGCCGGTGCGGGATCCGGAAGGTTGCACCGGGGGGCGGCCCGGCCGTTTCCGTTCCGCACCGAGGCGGGACCGGGGACGCAACCGGGCCCGGCTGCGCGAGGACGCAGCCGGGCCGGTTCGGAATCTCTGATCCCTCCCTGTCCTCAGATCGTGAGGAAGACGTTGACGACGACGCCGACCACGATCACCACGAGGACCACCCAGGGCCACATGGGGCGCTCCTCGGCCGGCTTCCACCCGGTGGAATCTGGCATGGTTGCTCCTCGCTCGGTGAGTGATGTCGGTTCGGGGGGCCGGACCCGCGAAAGACGGGGGACGGGCGGGGGACTCGGCCACGGGGTGCCGGCGGAACAGGCTGTGAAGCCGGTTTCCTGCACCGGTCAGGGGCGCCGGTGCAGGACCGCGCGCGTCACGGATACCCGTCCCGGTCGAGGCATGTCCGGCGCAGCGCTTTGATGCGGTCGTTCCGTCCGGCGATGCAGCCGGCCACGGTGCGCGGGGTTCCCGCACCGCGGATCTCCGCGGTGCGTACCCTGTCGGCGGTCCCGGTGCTCACCTCGCACGCGCTCGTGACCGCGACGGTGGCGAGCGGCCGGCAGGGCCGCCGCGCGCCGCCGGCGGCTCGTCCCGCACGCGCGGTTCCGCACCGGGTTCATGCTGCCTCCTGGAGCTGCCGGGGAGACTGTGAGCAGCCCACCGCTCGCTGCGCTCTGCATCCCCTCCATCGTGGACCGCGCACGCGCGCACTTCAGTGGGGCTGACGTCCGATCTCCGGGTGCAGTTCTCTGCACCCCGTCCCGGCTGCCCAGGGTCGTTCGGCGCCTGCTCGAAGGCGCGGCGGGGCGCACCGCGCGGTCATGCCCGCAGATAGGCCAGCACCGCGAGCACCCGGCGGTGGCCGCTCTCGGGCGTGGGCATGCCGAGCTTGGCGAAGATGTTCCCGATGTGCTTGTTCACGGAGCTCTCCGCGATGAACAGCATCCCGGCGATGGTGCCGTTGTTGTGCCCCTCCGCCATCAGGGCCAGCACCTCGCGCTCCCGCTGCGTCAGGCGGGAGAGCGGATCGTCGCCGACCTTCCGGACCATCAACTGCGAGATGACCTCGGGGTCCAGGGCGGTCCCGCCCTCGGCGACGCGCTGCAGGGCCTGCAGGAACTCGTCGGTGCGCCCCACCCGGTCCTTGAGGAGGTAGCCGACCCCGGAGGCGCTCTGCGCCAAAAGCTCGGAGGCGTAGGCCCGTTCGACGTACTGGGAGAGCACCAGGACCGGCAGGTCCGGCAGGTGCTTGCGGGCCTCCACCACCGCCCGCAGACCGCCGTCCCGGAAGTCGGGCGGAAGGCGCACGTCCACCACGGCCACGTCGGGGCGGTGCTCCAGCAGCGCGGCGGGCAGGTCGTCCGCGTTGTCGACGGTCGCGCACACGTCGTGCCCCTCGCCGGCGAGGAGCAGCACCAGCCCCTCCCGCAGGAGGGCGTTGTCTTCGGCGATCAGGATCCGCATGGAATCTCCACCTTCAGTACGGTCGGCCCGCCGGGCGGGCTGAACAGCTCCGCGGTGCCGTCGAACGCGGCCACCCGGCGCCGGAGGCCGAGGACTCCGCCTCCGGCACCCTCCGACGCGCCACCCCGGCCGTCGTCCTCCACCCTGATGGAGACCGTGTTCTCGGTGATGCGCAGCCATACCAGCGCGGTCCGCGCGCCGCTGTGCTTGGCGACGTTGGCCAGCGCCTCGGACACGACGAAGTAGGCCGCCGCCTCGACCGCCGCGGGGGCCCGGGGCGGCGGGCCGCCCGCGTCGTCGACGTCGATCCTCGTCGGCACCTCGCACAGGCCCGCCAGCGCCCGCACCGCGTCGACCAGACCGCGGTCGGCGAGCACGGGCGGGTAGATGCCGCGGACCAGCTGCCGCAGCGACTGCAGGGCCTGCTCGGTCAGCTGCTGCGTCGCGTCCAGCATCTCCGGCACCTGCTCGGGCCGCACGGCGAGTGCCCGCTTGATCATGCCCAGCCGCATCGAGACGGCCACGATCCCGGCCTGGGCGCCGTCGTGCAGATCGCGCTCGATGCGCCGCAGTTCGGCGTCGTGGGCGTCCAGCGCCTCGGCCCGGGTGGTCGCCAGCTCGCGGACCCGCTGCGCCAGCCCGGCCCGCGGCCGCGCACTCAGCAGCCGGCGGGAGGCGCCGCCGTGCACGCGGGCCAGCAGCCACGTCACGGCCATGGCCACCACGGCGTACCCGAGCCCCACGCCCAGGGCGGCGATCGCCTTGCCCCAGGAGTCGACGGTGAGCGCGATGATCGCGTCGCGTTCGCCGGGGGCGAGCTTCCACCACACCGGCGCGGTCAGCCAGTCGACCACGCCGCCGCACACGCTCAGGGCCAGCACGCACAGCGCCGTGCCCAGGCTGCTGTGGGCGAGCAGCCACACGAGGTCCTTGCGCACCGCCGGGTCGCGCAGCGACGGTCCGGCGTCGGGCGGGGCGTGGACCGCCCGGTCGCGGTAGGCGGTACGGACCTCCCGCCCGGTCAGCCGGCCGACCTGGCCGCGGTGGAAGTCCGCGTAGCGGCGCAGCACGCGCAAGGCGGTGGGCAGCAGCAGGAACCCCATGCCCACCAGGCAGAGCGCGAAGACGACGACGACCAGGTACAGCAGCACCACGCCGAGCAGACCGGTGCCGAAGCAGACCAGGATGTAGCCGATGGCGGAAGGGAAGCGGAGTACGGTCTGCCGGATCCGGACGTCGGGTTGTAATCGCCGTGGTGCGGCGGGGAGCCCGGATGCCCGCACCGCCGTTCGAACCCTCCGACTCGACATCGTGGCCACCCTACCACTCTGTGTGACCGCCCTGGGGGTAGTTGTCTGCACCCCGGAGTCTCCAGTGCGTGCCGTGGTCACCCGCGTCCCCGCGCGCCTACCGTCCCGAGAGCCGGAGCAAGCACCACCGCGGGGAAGGGCCTGACGTGAGCAGAAGGGGACGGGCGGGACGGGTCGAGGACGCCGAGGGCACGGCGGGGAGCACGCTTCCCCGCAGCCGTGCCGACAGCGGCCCGCCCCCCGACGCGCACTGGGCGGTACGGCTCGACGGGGTGCGCAAGACCTACGGCAAGGGCGCGGGCGCGGTCCACGCCCTGCGCGACCTGTCGCTGGCCTTCGCGCGCGGCTCGTTCACGGCCGTCATGGGGCCCTCCGGGGCCGGCAAGAGCACCTTCCTGCACTGCGCCGCGGGCCTGGACCGCCCGGACGCGGGCACGGTCGTGCTCGGCGGCACGGACCTGGCGTCCCTGAGCGAGACCGACCTGGCGATCCTGCGCCGCGAGCGCGTCGGGTTCGTCTTCCAGGCCTACAACCTCATGTCCGCGCTGACCGTGGCGGACAACATCACCCTCCCGCTGATGCTCGCCGACCGCGGCCCCGACCCGCAGTGGCTGGACCGCGTGGTGGGTCGGGTCGGCCTCGCCGACCGGCTGGACCACCGGCCCGCCCAGCTCTCCGGCGGCCAGCAGCAACGGGTCGCCATCGCCCGCGCCCTGGCCGCCAGGCCCGAGGTCGTCTTCGCCGACGAGCCCACCGGCGCGCTCGACACCCGCACCGCCCGGCAGGTGCTGCAACTGCTGCGGGACATCGTGGACGGCACGGGCCAGACCATGATCATGGTCACCCACGACCCGGTCGCCGCCTCGTACGCGCACCGGGTGGTCTTCCTCGCCGACGGGCGCTACGCCGAGGAGACGACGCAGCCGACACCCGAGCAGGTGGCCGAGCGCATGACGCGGCTGGGGGAGTGGTAGGGCGTGTTCCGTCTCGTTCTGCAGACCCTCGCACAGCGCACGTCCGGATTCGTCGGCGCCTTCGTGGCGCTCTTCGGCGCCTCGGTGCTGATCACGGCCTTCGGGATCATCCTCCAGTCGGGCATCGGCGACGGCGTCCCGGTCCAGCGCTACGCGGACGCGGCGGTCGTCGTCGGCGGTGAGAAGTCGTTCTCCGTCCGCGAGGGGGACAGCACCAGGACCACGTCGCTCGACGACGCGGTGGGGGTGTCGGCCGACCTCGTCGCCAAGGCGGCGCGGGCCGGGGGCGCGGCCGGGGCGGTGGGCGTGCTGCGCTTCCCCGCGGAGGTCGTCGACGGCGACGGCCGTCTGGTCAGGGGAGCGGACGACCACCGGTCGGTCGGCGTCAACTGGGCCAGCGCCGCGCTCGGGCCGTTCGACCGGGAGGGCCGGGCACCGGAGCGCGCCGGCGAGGTGGCCCTGGAGAAGTCGGTGGCCGAACGGGCGGGCGTGGGGCCCGGCGACACGGTGCGGATCGCCTCCACCCGCCCGGCGGGCGACTACCGGGTCGTCGGCGTGGTGGCGTACACCGGCGGCGGGGGCGCGCTGCGCACGCCGCCGGTGTTCTTCGCGGAGGGCGACGCCCGCGCCCTGTACGGCCGCGGCGACCGGGTCAGCGCCATCGGGGTGCTCGCCGCCGAGGGCACGGACGCGGAGCGGCTGGCCGACCGGGTCGGGGACGCCCTCGACGGGGCGCGCGTCGAGCTCTACACCAGCGACGGGCGCAGCAGCGTGGAGAACCCCGACGTCGCCTCCGCGCGGGGGAGCCTCAAGGAGCTGGCGGGCTCGCTCGGCGGCACGGTCGTCCTCATCACCATGATGGTGGTGGGCAGCACGCTCGCCCTGAACATCCACCAGCGGCGCCGGGAGCTCGCCCTGCTGCGGGCCATGGGCGCCACCCCGAAGCAGATCCACAAGATGATCGCCGGCGAGGCCCTGGTGATCGCGCTGATCGCCTCGGTGCTCGGCTGCGTGCCCGGCGTGCTGGCGGCGGGCGTGATGCGCGGGGCGCTCTCCGTGATCGGCGTGCTGCCGGAGGACTTCTCCTTCTCCTACGGGCCGCTGCCGATGATCGCCGCCGTCTTCACCGGTGTCGTGGCGGCCCAGGCGGCCGCGTTCGCGGTCGCGCGGCGCGTGGTCGCCATCCGGCCGGTGGAGGCGCTGAGCGAGTCCCACACCGAGGAGCCGCGCCTGGGCCGCGTCCGGGTCTTCGTCGGCGTGCTGCTGCTGGTACTGGGACTGGCCGCCTCGCTGCTGCCCCTGTTCTTCGGCAGCGTCTTCGCGGCGGCGGGGGCGGGCAGCGGCGGACTGATCATGGTCATCGCGATCCTCGTCCTGGCGCCTCCGGTGGTCGGCCGCATGACCCGTGTGCTGGCGCGGCCGTTCCAGCGGCGCTTCGGCAACCTCGGATACCTGGCCGTGGCCAACACCCGCGCCGACTCCCGCCGGCTGGCCGCCGGAATCGGCCCGCTCGTCCTGGCCATCGGCTTCGCCTCGGTGCAGCTGTTCATCCCCACCACCACCTCCCGCGCGGCGGAGCAGCAGGCGGCGCAGGGCGTCGTCGCCGACTACACCCTCATCGGCGCCGCCGGGGGCCTGCCGGTCGACGTCCCCGAGCACGTGCGGGACCTGCCCGGAGTCGCGGCGGCGGCGGGCACCGTGCGCGTCGACCTGTTCGCCTCCCGGAAGCTGCTGGACTCCCCGGAGGTCTTCGACTACCAGGCCCAGGGCCTGTCCCCCGGCGGACTGGACCAGGTCGTCGACCTCGACGTCCAGCGGGGCGACCTCGGCGCCCTGTCCCCGGGCACCGTGGCGCTCAGCACCGGCGCCGCCTCCACGCTCGGCGCCGACCTGGGGGACCCGGTGCGCCTGCACCTGCCCGACGGCGCCACCGTGACGCCGAAGGTCGTCGCGGTCTACGCGCGCGGGCTGGGCTTCGGCGACGTCACGCTCCCGCACGAGACGGTGCTCCGGCACAGCTCCCGGCACATGTACGACTCCGTGCTGGTGAGACTGGCGGAGGGGGCCGACAGGGACGAGGTCGCCGGCGCGCTGGCCTCGCTCGACGAGCGCTACCCCGGGACCGAGGTGCTGGACGAGGGGGGCCTCTCCTCGGCCCAGCGCCGGACGGCCGTGGCCGGCCTGGTCGGCAGCGCCCTGCCGCTCGTGCTGGTCTTCGGCTACATCGCGGTGGCCGTCGCCAACACGCTGGTGATGACGACCCTGGCCCGGGGACGGGAGTTCGCCATGCTCCGGCTGGTGGGCGCCACCCGGAAGCAGGTGATGAGGATGATGCGGACCGAGACCGGCATGCTGGTCCTCATCGCCGTCGTGGTCGGCACCCTCGTCCCGCTGCTGCCGCTGACCACGGTCAGCTTCGGCCTGACCGAATCCCCGGTCCCGTACATTCCGCCTTTCATGTACCTGGGAATCGTCGCGGCCACGTCCGCGCTCGCCGCCGGGGCGGTGCTGGTGCCGACGAAACTGGCGCTGCGGTCCCGTCCCGTGGAGGTGATCGGCCTGCGCGAGTAGGGCGGTCACCGGAAACCAGCACACCGCGCGGGCCGGATGCCGTGCGGCACTGCGGCGACCCGGGTCGTTCGGCTGCCGCTTGGTGAGTGTTTGGTTCGCATATCGCAGGCTTTGCTGCGATATCACGGGCTTGTTCCCCGGTGGACCGCATCCGGTTTGCGCTGATATGCCGCCGACGGCGCTGAGCAGCCACCCGCCGGGCGTGATCCTTTGCCCGGGAGTACGCCGTCTCATCCAGCGATGCCCCAGCTCGCCCCGATCCCCCCACCGGGTCCCGTACGCCCCGCCCACCGACGAAGCCCTGCCGTATCCCGGCAGTAGGCAGCCGCGACGACGCTGTCCCAGCGACTCGCCCGACGCCCGGTGAGAGCTGGTCCGCCCCACCCTGGAAGCCCGGCGAGCGGCCCGGCCCGGCATCCGCCGCCCCACCCACGACCTGCGCGACCTGATGGACGCCATCCTCTATGTCGACCGCACCGGCATCCCTGGCGCTGGGTCGTCGAACGCACTCCGGGCCGGCTCATGCACCACCGCCGCCTGGCCCGCGGCTACGAAACCCTGCCCACCCGCTCCGAAGCCATGATCCACCTCGCGATGATCGACCTCATGAGCCGCCGCCTCACCGGCGAAGCCGCCCCCAACTGGCGCGGCACCTGAACGACAAACCAAACGAACAACCGAGAACCAGACGCTCACTTACTGACTTCGGCTTGTCAGGGTGAGGCTGGATTATCGAGGGTCAGGCCGGTGCCGGCTATGAAGCCGTCGAGGGTGTCGGGCCGGTACCGAAGCCGCTTGAGCCGGTTGCGCACGAGGGCCTCGAGCCGGTCCAGGGCGACGACGGCGAGGTTGGCCAGGCTGCGTTTGACGTGTGCCCAGCCCAAGAGTGTCCAAGGATCACGTTGCCCGGATACGGCAAGGACCAGTGACCTCCGACTGCCAGTCGATCTCCTTGCCTGCTTGATCGCGGCTGGAGAAGACTGGTGGCCTTCGGTGGGGAACGGCGGGAGACGAGCGATGACCACGATGAGAAGCGGCACCTCATGGGAGGCGGACGGACAGCCGCCGCCTCAGCCGAGGGTCGGCCAGAACCTACTGGTGGGTGCGGCACTGATCGTCGTGTCCGTGGTTGCCGTACTGATCTGCCATTTCGTTTTCACCAGCTGGCTGCCCAGCGATCGCACCCGGTACCGGGAGTACGAAGCGGCCGAGGCGTGCCCCGCCCGCAGCGTGACACCGAGAGCGGAGGACTGCCTGCGGGAGATCACTTTCACCGTTGAGGACACCTCGCTTGGCGCCAGGAGGACAACGGCGACCCTGCTCGGTCCGGAGCCCTTCTCGAGGATGGTCGTGTCGTTCGGCGACACGGAGCCGGTGTTGAGAGGGCTTCAGCGGGGGGACCGGGTCACCGGTACCGTGTGGCGCGGCGTCGTCGTGGTGGTTGCCGAGAGGGACGTCCGGCAGAATTCCAGCGATGCGCCTCGCGACGAGCCCCAGATGATAGCCGCCGTCGGCACGTTCGCGGGGCTGCTGGCAGCGTGGGCGCTGATGTTCGGTGCGATGCATCTGGCCAGGCCGCGCGACCCCGGACTCTTCACCTGGCGCCCGTACGGCAAATGGCTGCTCATCGTCACGGGGGCAACCTGCGCCGTCGTGGGTCTGTCCGCCGTGTGGACGGGCCTCCCGTGGTTGTTCGTGCCCACGGTCTGCGGGGTGGTCGTCGCAGGTACGGCGTGGTTCCTCCACCGAGACCTGCGACTCAGGCGGGTCGGCCGGTAGATCGGGCATGACACGGCGAACAACGAACGTTCAGTGCTTCGGCTCGTCAAGGTGTCGCTGGTTCGTCGAGAGTCAGGCCGGTGCCGGCTATGAAGCCGTCGATGGCATGGGGGACATGGGTGTTCAGACGGTCCCGGACCAGCACGACGGGTGCCTCGACGAGCCGGTGGACACCGTCGATCAGCGTGGCCATCCTCGCTGCGGCCCGCACCTGGTCCCCCACCCAGCCGTGGGCGGCCGGGCCCTGATCGAGGTACGCGGCCAGTTTCTCCGGGCAGCGCGGGGACAGCCGACAGCGGGGTCCGCTCGGGCCACGGGAAGCCGGGGCCTCACGACCACCGCCCCGCCACAACCGATGCCGGCGGTAAGCCGGCTTCATGCTCACCCGCAGCCGCCGTGCCACCTCCGACGGCTCGATCTCCTGCTCGAACAGCTCGGCCGCCTGCATCCGCACCGACTCCCGGCGCCGACGTCCCACAGCGGTCAGCCCACCCCCGTCCGCATACCTCACACACCACGGGACACAGCCACCGCTCCAGGCCCATCAGGGGCTTGGCAGAGATTCACCCTGGCGAGCCGAAGTCAGTGACGACCCCGACCCCCCGGATGGCCCGGTGCCGGCCTGCTTCGGGCCGGCGGGTCCCGCCTTGTCGGAATCCCCGCCGACCATGACGAACAGTCCGGCGGGACGCCCGATTCTCGTTCCGTCCTCTCCTGCGCTCCCGGCCCGAGCGGCGGTGGAGTCCCGTGGAATCACAGAGCTTTCTCCGACCTCGGGCTGAGGCGCGACGAAGGGGGGATGATCTTCACGACGGTGGGACCCGGTTGCTGCTACAGCGGAGTTCCCGCGGGAGGCGCCGGCCTTTGCGGGCGGCCATGGCCCGCTCGCCGAGGCAACGGATCCTCGTGTGGGTGCTGGTGTCAGCTTGAGACGCCGGCCGCGGAGGGGCACCCGCATGGTGCCGCCGGCGCCTTGGTGCGCCTTGTCCGCCCAGCATTCCACCGCCGCGTCGCGGGGGCGTGGCCACCGGCAGCCCCCATGTGTGGCGAGCGCACGGCACGGTGGGTGAGGCCGACAGCAGCCGACCTGCCGCATCGGCGATGACCTGCCACGCCGAGCCGGGCTCGTCGGACATGGCGGCGCCGACCCGGCTGGGAGCCACCGCGGAGCTGCGCACCGACCGGTGACCGGTCGGTGCGGACCCGGTCTACCGGTTCGCGGCTCCGCGAGAGGCGATCCGGCCCGTGCGACCGATCGCGCGGCCCACCGCGTTGCGCACCGCGAGGCCGGGCCGGGTGCGGGGCACCATGAGCCTGGAGAGCAGACCGACGCGTCGCTGCCGCGGACCCACCTCACGGCGGAGCCGCGACTCGTAGGCGGCGAAGGCGCGAGCGTGATCACCGGGATGGGCGGCGAGCTCTTCCGCGAGGGCGTACGCGCCCGCCATCGCCATGCTGGACCCGTCGCCCAGCAGAGCTGTCGCCGCCGCCGCGTCCCCGAGCAGTACGACCCGCCCGCGGGACCACGAGGGCACCCGGACGGTGGTCAGGGAGTCGAAGAACGGAGCCGGGTGGTCGAGGAACGCCGCCACGAGTTCCGGTGCCCGCCACCGCACGTCGGCGTAGGCGTCGGCCACGGTCTGCTTGTGAAGGTCGGTGTTCTTGCGGTCGTGGGGCGCCAGCCGTGCGGCCCGGAAGGTGAAGATCGCGAGCGGAGTGGTCCGCGAGGGGTGGACGACCAGCATCCGGTTCGGGACGGTCAGCATCGTCATCTCGCTCGGGTCCTCGATGGCGTCGGGTTCCAGCGGGACGGTCGCGCCGTACAGGCCCAGGTCGCTCGCGAACTGCCGCTCGGGTCCGAATACCAGGCGCCGTACGGTGGAGTGCAACCCGTCGGCACCGACCACCAAGTCGAAGCGCCGTGGCGCGGACCGCCGGAAGGTGACGTCGACCCCACCTCCGTCCTGGTCGAGAGCGGTGACCGTGTCGTCGAACAAGAACTCGGCCTCGGTCTGCGCCGACCGGTGGAGCACCTCGGACAGGTCGGCTCGGGTCACCTCGACCATCGGCGCCTCGTCCGAGGTGAGCGGGAGTTGCAGGATTCGCCTGCCTCTGGGGTCGAGCAGGGTCAGCGACCGATTGCGGGTGGCGAGCCCGCGGAGCTGCGGGAGGATGCCCATGCGGTCGGCGACCGGGATCGCGGGCCCCTTCACGACGATCGCGCTGCCACCGGAGCGCAGCTGCCGGGCGTGTTCGACGACCGTCGGCCGGTAGCCGTTCCGGGAGAGCCAGTACGCGAGTGCGGGCCCTGCGATTCCGGCACCGACTATCAGCACCTCGGGCTTCTTCATGACGATGACCTCTCGGAGTGTCGATGACCAGGTCCCCGGCGAGTGCCGGGACCGGGTCTCGGGGCGCGGCGGCGCGGAGCAGCGCAACCGGACCAAGGTACGAAATATTTCGTACCTCAGTGGAGCACATCCTTCGGGTACGATTCAAGTCGTACCTGAAGGGGGTGCCGCGTGGCCGGGAAGAACCTGGTCGGCCCGGAGGCCGATGCGCTCGATCTGGGTGCGGTGTTTCGCGCCCTCGCCGACGAGCACCGTCGTTCGGTGGTGACGCAGTTGGCCGCCGACCGCAGCGACGACGAGCGGGGCTGCAACTCGTTCGATCTTCCGATCTCGAAGCAGACCCAGACCCACCACTTCCGCGTCCTGCGCGAGGCAGGTCTCATTGACGAGATCGACTACGGCAACCGCAAGGGCATCCGGCTACGACGCGCGGACATCGAGAAGAGGTTCCCCGGGCTGCTCGCCCTCCTGGAAGGAGAGTCCCCGGGCGGTACCGCTCCTCGCCGAGCACGGCCGAGCACACCGGAGGGGGCTTCGAGTCAGCCCTGAGCCGCGAGCTCGACCGCGTCCGGCTCGCAGGTGGCCGAGCACGACGCGGGCACGAAGGGGACCGGTGTCGTTCCGGCCACCGCCCCGCACTCGTGATCGGCGCCGAGCACTTCCGCGCGCTCCCTCACGCCAACACCCACTGAGGTTTCCTCAACCTGCGTGCGCAGCGGTGCCACTGGGGTGGGAGCGGGGTCCGGGCGTGGAGAGGCTCCTGGCAGACGGGTGCGTGTCGAGTCCGAGCCGTCCTGACCGCTTTGGCTCCGACCCTCGCCGAGGCGAGGTGAGGGCAGTGGCCGCGGCCGGGGTGCGCTGCTGGGCGGACAGGGGCTACCAAGGGGCCGGCGCCACGATTCGCGTTCCCCACCGCGGCCCGCACCGTTGGCGTCGGTCCCCGAGCTGTTCACCGGGTCGCCGGCCGTGCAACCGGTCACCGACGGGGACCTCGGCCCGGACGGCCCCGTCGGCACCGCCGCCGGCGGACTGCCGCCCGCGGCGCGGGACGTGACCCTGCGGCACCTGCTGAGCCGCTCCTGGGGCTACGCCCCCCGGCCGGCTTCCCGGGCCACCCGCTCAAGCCGGCCCCGGTACTCCTCCCACCAGGCCGGATCGCCCGGCGCCATGCTGTCGTTGCCCTTGTTCATCCCGACGGCACCGTCCACGAGCTCCCGGACGATGTCGGCGTGGCCGGCGTGCCGGTGGGTGTCGGCGATCACCCGCACCACGGCGTGGTGCAGGGTCACCTCGTCCCTGCCGTCGGGCCACCACGGCACCCTGCCGACCGTGTCCAGCGCCAGCGCGTCGATCGTCGCGTCCGCGTGCGCCCACGCCCGGCGGTAGAGCCCCACGAGGGCCTCGCGCGACTCCTCGGCGGTGGCCCACATGTCCGCGTTGGGCTCGGCACCGTCCTCGAACCAGGGCAGCGGCTCCCCGGACGGCCGCCCGAAGGTGTCGCCGAGGTAGCCCAGCTCCACACTGGCCGCGTGCTTCACCAGGCCCAGCAAGTTGGTGCCGGTCGGCGTCAGCGGGCGGCGGACGTCGTACTCCGGGAGCCCCTCGAGCTTCCACAGCAGGGCGTCGCGGGCGGACTGGAGGTAGAAGCGGAGGTCGGCCTTGGGGCCCGAAGCGTTCACGGGGCCATTCTGCCGCCCGCGCGCTCCCCGTCCACCGCCTGCGGCCGACCGGACCGGAGGACGCGCCGGGCGAACCGGACACATGCCGCCATTCCTTCCGGCCCCTCCCGGATGTCGCGCCGCCGCGAACCGCCGCGGCCTCCTCCCCGGCCGGAGCGCGCCCGTCCCTCCGCCCGTGCGCGGACTCGTTAGGATCCCCGTCATGCCGCTGACCGCGAAGGACGTGGAACGGTTCGAGGCCGCGCGACCCCGCCTGGGGGCCATCGCCTACCGCCTCCTCGGTTCCGCGAGCGAGGCCGAGGACGCCGTGCAGGAGACCTTCCTGCGCTGGCAGGCCGCCGACGCCGAGCGCATCGAGGTCCCCGAGGCATGGCTGACGAAGGTGCTCACCAACCTGTGCCTCAACCAGCTCGCGTCGGCCCGCGCGCGGCGCGAGACCTACGTGGGCCAGTGGCTCCCCGAACCGCTGCTCGACGGGGACCCGATGCTCGGCCCGGCCGACACCGCCGAGCAGCGCGAGTCGGTCTCGTACGCGGTCCTCACCCTCATGGAGCGGCTGTCCCCCAACGAGCGGGCGGTGTACGTGCTGCGGGAGGCCTTCGGCTACCCGCACCGGGAGATCGCCGGAATCCTCGGCCTCACCGAGGCCGCCAGCCAGCAGGTCCTCCACCGCGCCAAGAGGCGCATCGCGGACGGCAGGGCCCGCACCGAGGTCGACGGGGCCACCGCCCGGCGGGTCGTCGAGGAGTTCCTGGCGGCCGCCGCCGGCGGGAGGACCGAGCCGCTCGTGCGGCTGCTCACCGCCGACGCCGTCTCGATCGGCGACGGCGGCGGGAAGGTCCCGGCCCGCGCCAAGCCGTTCGAGGGCGCCCTCGCGGTCGCGAGGTTCATGCGGGGCCTGTTCAAACCCGCACGGTCCAAGCGCGCCCTGGTCGGCGGCTCGCCCGAGATCCACCTCACGAGCGCCAACGGCGGCCCCGCCGTCGTGGCGGTCGTCGACGGCCGGGTCGTCGGCATCATCTGCCCGGAGGTCACCCCCGAGGGCATCGCCGCGCTCCGCAGCCAGGTCAACCCCGACAAACTCGGACGCGCGACCGAGGTGTGGGCGGCCTCCGACCACGGGGAACCCCTGTTCCGCGCTTTCTGACCACGACGCGAGGGCCCTCGGCCCGGTGCACGGGACCCCGGCCCCGGTGTTGCCCGGCTCACACCGCGCTCCCGTCAGGAAACGGCGCACTGCCCGGTTCAAGGGGTGAAACCGCGCCGGACACGGGCGGAACCGCGCAGATGGGAGCAGGGAAATGCAGCACCGCATCATCGTCCTGGGCGCCGGGTACACCGGAGCCTTTGCGGCCGGCCGCCTCGCCAGGCGGCTGCACCGCGACGACGTCGCCATCACCTCTCGTCAACGCCGGGCCCGGCTTCGTCGAGCGCGTCCGGATGCACCAGCTCGCGGCCGGCCGGGAACTGAGGCCCCGGCCCCTTGCCGAGATGTTCGCGGGCACCGGCGTCGGGCTGAGGATCGCGGAGGTCACCGGCATCGACGCCGACCGCAGGACCGTCGCCGTCACCGGCGCGGACGGCGGCACCGAGGAACTGGAGTACGACACCCTCGTGTACGCCCTCGGCAGCGGCTGGGACGACCAGGGCGTCCCCGGCGTCGCCGAGCACGCCCACGAGATCGCGAGCCGGCCCGGGGCGCTCCGGCTGCGCGAGCGGCTGGCCGCCCTGGACGCCGGGCAGCCCGTGGTCGTCGTCGGCGGCGGCCTCACCGGTCTGGAGGCCGCCGCCGAGATCGCCGAGGCCCGCCCGGACCTCGCCGTCGCCCTCGCCTCCCGCGGCGCCCTCGGCGACTGGCTCTCGGACAGGGGCCGCGGGCACCTGCGGAAGGTCCTCGGCACGCTCGGCGTCACCGTGCACGAGCACACCGCCGTCACCGGCGTCGGAGCCGACCACGTCACCACCGCCGACGGCGGGACCGTCCCGGCTGCGGTCACCGTGTGGGCCACCGGCTTCGCGGTCCACCCGATCGCGCGGGCCACCGCCCTGAAGGTCACCGGCACGGGCCGGATCGTGGTCGACGCGACCATGCGCTCGGTCTCGCACCCGGACGTGTACGCGGTCGGTGACGCGGCCATGGCGACGGGCCCCGGCGGCAAGCCGCTGCGGATGTCGTGCGCCTCGGGCGTCCCCACCGCGTGGCAGGCCGCCGACGCCATCGCGGCGCGCCTGACCGGCGGGAAGCTCCCGAACGTGCCGATCCGCTACGTCAACCAGTGCATCTCGCTGGGCCGCGGGGAAGGCCTGATCCAGTACGTCACCGCCGACGACCGGGCCGTCGGCGCGGCCCTGACCGGCCGGCTCGCCGCCGTCTACAAGGAACTGGTCTGCAAGGGCGCGGCCTGGGGCGTCGCCAACCCGACCCTCGGCCTGCCGACCCGCCGCCGCCGCGTCGTACGGGAGGGGGCCCGGACGGGCTCGTCCGCCGGGGCGCCGGCCTGACCCGCGCGGCGAAGCGGGCACCCGCGCCGCACGCCGCCGTGGATCCACAAGCCTGCGGGAGGGACTGCGAGCGTCGATCGGCCGCCGCTCACTTACGATGACGGCCGACCCGGCCGAGGCGACGGGACACGGCTGGAAGGAGACGGCATGGTGGACCAGGACACGACCGGGCGGTCCCGGCGACCCCGTGCGCGCCGGCGCGGCCAGGGCGAACTGGAGGTGCAGGTGCTGTCGGCGCTCCGGGAGGCGCCGGGGCCGGTGGACACCGCCTGGGTGCGGGAGCGGCTCGGCGGCGACCTGGCGTACACCACCGTGATCACCATCCTGACCCGGCTGCTGGGCAAGGGCGCGGTGACGCGGGAGAAGGCGGGGCGCTCCTTCGTGTGGTCGCCGGCGGCGGACGAGGCCGGCCTGGCAGCGCTGCGCATGCGGCGGGTCCTGGACGGGGAGAGCGACCGCCAGGCGGTGCTGGCGAGCTTCGTGACCTCGCTGCCGCCAGGGGACGAGCGGCTGCTGCGGGAGTTGCTGGAGCGGGCCGAAGAGCCGGAGGACTGACACGGCCATGGGGGTCTTCGTCTTCCTGCCGCTGGTGCTGCCGCTGACGGCCTGGCCGATCGCGCGCCTGGCCGAACAGCACCTGCACCCGCGCACCGCCACGGTTCTGCTGTCGGTCGCGGCGGGGGTGCTGGCGGTGTGCAGCACGCTGTGCCTGGCCCTGCTGATGGTGGTGGGCACCGCGCAGTTGCCGGGCAACCCGCTGCCGGACGGCTGGTCGGACCCGGAGGTGCGCGAGGCGGTCCCGTACGACGAGGTCGCGGGCCGGGCGGCCATCCCCGCCCTTCTCGCCGTCCTGGCGGCCTGTGCGCGGACGCTGTGGGTGCGCCGCCGGGTGCGGCGCCGGGCGGCGCGGGCGCTGGCGGGCGCGCGCGGCTCGGCGGTGGCGGTGCTGTCCGATCCGGAGCCGTACGCGTACGCGCTGCCCGCCGCCCCGGGCCGGATCGTGGTGTCCACCGGGATGCTGGCCTGTCTGGAGGGCGGGGAACGGCGGGCGCTGTTCGCGCACGAGCGGGCACACCTGGCCGGGCGGCACCACCGGTTCCTGTTGGCCGTGCAGTTGGCCGCGCGGGCCAACCCCTTCCTGCGGCCGCTGCGTTCCGCGGTGTCCTACACGGCGGAGCGGTGGGCGGACGAGGACGCGGCGGCCGCGGTCGGCAGCCGGCGGGTGGTGGCCCGGGCGGTCGGGAAGGCCGCCCTGGTCTCCCGCGGCACCGGCCCGGCCGCGGCACCGGCCCACTTCGCCGCGGCCGGGCCGGTGCCGCGGCGCGTGGCGGCGCTGCTGGAGCCGGCCCCGGCGGCGCGCAGGTGGCCGCCGGTGTTCACCACGGCGGGACTCGCGGCCTGGACGGCCGCGGCCGGCACTACGGTCTCGGCGCTGTCCTCGGCCAACTCCGCCGTCACCCTGTTCCTCGTGCTGAAGGCGGCCACCCCGCTGTAGGGCCCGAAGGGCGCCC
The DNA here is from genome assembly GCF_042681365.1 of Streptomyces desertarenae. NCBI lineage: Bacteria > Bacillati > Actinomycetota > Actinomycetes > Kitasatosporales > Streptomycetaceae > Streptomyces > Streptomyces desertarenae. The sequence continues at coordinate 50,854 of NZ_JBHUFU010000027.1, forward strand.
GGCCGGGCCGGTCCCTGCCGCGGTCCCGCGGCCGCCCCGCCCGCCGCCGGGGCCCGGGGCGCGGAAGCGCGCCCCGGGCCCCGGGCCGGTTCCCGCGGCGACGGGAGGAGCCGCGGGGGCGTCACGCCTCCTCGTCGCCTCCGTCCTCGAAGGCGTCGCCGATCTCGTCGACGACCTCGGCGGCGACCATGCCGCCGACGACACCGACGGCGAGTCCGGCAGCGCCCGCGGCGATGGCGGTGCCCATGCCGGGGCCGGAGCGGTGACCGCCGTGGTGGTCCCCGTGGCCGTCGTGGCTGTGGCCGTCCCTGTGCGCGTACCCCTCGCCACCAGAGGCGTAGTGCCCGTAGGGGGCCGTGGTGCCGTGCGCGGCGCGGTGTTCGACGAGCTGCCGCACCCAGGCGTCGACCTCGGCGTTCCAGTCGCGGGCGTCCCGGTGGCCGACGGTGAAGCGGGTGAGGGCGTCGTGGCCGCCGAAGAGGCCGCCCCGCTTGTCCGCCTCCAGCACCACCTCCAGCCCGCCGGGGTTCGCCAGGAAGGTCACCTCGACCTCGTTCACCGCGTGCGCGTACTGCGGAGCGGGGGTGAGCTCGATCTCCTGGTAGAAGGGGAGGGTCTGGCCGGTGCCGCCGATGTGCCCGTACTCCAGGTCGGCCGACTTGAAGCCGAATCCGAGGTGCCCCAGCGCCTCCAGGATCGCCTCCTGCGCCGGGAGCGGACCGACGGTCAGCGGGTCGAGGTCGCCCTTGTCCCTCGCGCCGGCCACCGCCAGCCCGGTGCGCACCCCGAGCACGATGCCCAGCGGCCGGCCGTGCAGTTCCGTGACGGGGGTCTCCCACGGCAGCGTCACGGCGAACGGAACGCTGCGCTGCTCTCCCTCGGCCAGGCGGAAGCCGCCGCCGACGACGAAGCGGTCGAAGACGACCCCGCCCTCGGACTCGCCCTCCCCGTGCTCGACCTCGACGCGGGCGACCAGTTCCAGGGCGATGTGGTCGATGTCGAAGTCGGCGCTGCCGCCTCGGAGGTGGACCTGCCCGGTGAGGGCGCCGCCGGGCAGGAACGGGCCGGGGTCGAGGACCGTGTCCACCGTGGGGCCGCCCACGCCGAGCGAGCCGAGCAGCCTTTTGAACACCATCGTGGCGTTCTCCTTACCTCTGTGTGTGCGTGCGAAAGGGGGGTGGCGCCGCGCCGGCGGAAGGGGGGCGCCGGCGCGGCACCGCATCGGTCCCCGCCGGGTTACCTGGCCGTGGTGTCCAGCGCGGCCAGGGCCTGGGCCCAGCGGACGTACTTCAACTCGGCCAGGTCGGCCACCGTCTTCACGCCGAACGCCTCGTCCAGCAGCTCGCCGTCACGGTCCGAGACGCCCTTCAGGGCGGAGACGGGCGCCTGGAGTATCTCCGGCAGGGCCTTGTCCGCCCACGCCTTGTCCAGCACCTTGTCCAGGTCGATCGAAGCCACGCATGCCCTCCCAGGCTGATGGTGTGTGAGCGAGGCGACCGGGCCGGAACCGCGGTGCGGCTGCGCGGCCCCGCCCGCGGCCGGGTACGGCGGCCGGTCCCGGGGAACGGGGCGATCGGCCGGTACGTTGACCGGTCGCCCCGCCGCCTCCCCGGCCGGGGACGCCGCCCGTCGCGCCGTGCCCCTCTGCGCGGGACGCGCCCGCGAACGGCCGGTAAGGCATGGTCACCTCTCGTGTTTTCTACACGGCTGTAGAATCATAAGGGGTGGGAGATCCTGCCCGCGGTGCCCGGGGACGGCCGGGACGTGAAAGGCCGAAAACAGCCCCCCGGCGGGCGGGGTTCCCCCGCCGGCAGGGCGGAGGGGCCGGCCATTCGGACACCGCCCCCCGTGCCGAGGTGACGGACACCGGGGCGATCGGGTCCCCGTCGCAGTCGGGAGCGGGCCGTTGCCGTCGAGATGCCGCCGGGGAAGCGGGGGTACGGCTGGGGCTCGTGCCGCGGAAGGCGGTCTGGGCCGAGCGCGCCCTTCCGTGAGACCCCCGCCGGGGGCGCGGCTCCGGGGTGCGGTCCGGGGCCTGCGCCAGGCGCCAGTACGCGGGCGCGGGCCGGGTGCCCCGCTGCGGAGTCCGGTCCGGCCGCAACGGCTCGACGCGTGCCCGGCGGCGTCAGCCAACGACACACGTCGACCAACGATCGGATGATCCGAAGAAGACGGCCTAACCGGGGGAGCGGGTGCTGCGGATCGGGGTTCCGGCCCGGTGGAGGCCGGCGAGCGCCTGCCGGTAGGAGGTGAGCAGGCCGGTCTCCAGGTAGGCCACTCCCAGTTCCTCGCAGTGCCGGCGGACGATGGGACGGGCCCTGCGCAGGTTGGGGCTGGGCATGCTGGGGAACAGGTGGTGCTCGATCTGGTGGTTCAACCCGCCCAGCACGACGTCGGCGAACCGGCCGCCGCGGACGTTGCGGGAGGTGAGGACCTGGCGGCGCAGGAAGTCCGGTCGGTCCTCGCCGGTCAGGATCGGCATGCCTTTGTGGTTGGGGGCGAAGATGGAGCCGAGGTAGACACCGAACAGCCCCTGGTGGACGGCGAGGAAGGCGACCGCCATGCCGGGCGGCAGCGTCCGGAACAACGCGGTCAGGTAGACCGCGAAGTGCGCGAACAGCAGCGTTCCCTCCCAGGCGCGATTCCTCAGGGAGCGGTTCGCCAGCGCCCGCGCGCTCGCCACGTGCAGGTTCAGACCCTCCAGCGTGAGCAGCGGGAAGAACAGGAAAGCCTGCCAGCGGCCGATCAGGCGGGGCAGCCCCCTGGCGGCGCGGGCCTGGTCCTGGGACCAGATCAGCAGGTCGGGGGCGATGTCGGGGTCGAGTCCCGCGTGGTTGGGGTTGGCGTGGTGACGGGTGTGCTTGTCCTGCCACCACCCGTAGCTCATTCCGATGCACGCTCCGGCGATCCGCCCGGCCGTCTCGCTGGGCCTGCGCAGACGGAACACCTGGCGGTGGGCCATGTCGTGCGCGAGCAGGGCGACCTGGCCGAAGGCCAGGGCGAGGAGGGCGGCGACGGCCAGGGTCCACCAACTGGGGCCGACGAGCACGAAGGCGACCCAGCCGGCGGCGTAGAGCGCGGCCACCGCCGTGATCCGGACGGCGTAGTAGCCGGGGCGGCGCTCCATGAGACCGGCGTCGGCGATCTTCTTCGACAGCCGGGCGAAGTCGCTGCCGGGCGTGCGGGGGGAGGTGGTGTGCGTGGTCATGGCGACGGGTCTTCCTCCCTGGGCTTCTCCCGTGACGGTGCGGAACACCACCGCGTGCCTGCTCGCGGGGCCTTCCGGCGAGTCCTGCCGACGCGTGGCCGACCACGGAGGTCGCATCCGTCCGTCTCCGCCGCACGGGCCGGAGGAGGCCTCGTCTTGTCTTTTGTCCTTCACTCCCGTTCCGTTGTCAAAAGCAGAGAACGTTCGGGGCACTCCCAGGAGGGGACGTTCTGCGCCAGGGCGTGCGGGAACGATCCGTTTCCCGCCGGCGGTACGGACGGGCTGCAGACGGGCTGCCGTGCCCCCGGACCCCTTCCCCGCCGCAGCCGACCGCGCGGACGGCCGTGCCGGCCATGGCGACGCCGTCCCGGCGACCGCCCCGGCCGGCTCCGCGTACGGCCCGCCCTGGCGTCGGTTCGGACACCGGCCCCCGGAGGACCCCCTCGCCGACGTCCTCGGCCGGCTCCGGGTCCACCGCGCGTGAGGGCCACTTGGGGCACCCGACGTGATCCTGTCTCCTCGGAACCCGAAAACCTACCGTGTCCACGGTAGACATCCGGATGCATCGGGCCTACCATTTCCGTCGTAGCCAGTGAAGTCCGAGATGCGCGGCAGAACAGACGCGGACCGCCGCGAGGAGTACCCGGAGAGAACCGACAGAGAGGAGCAGACGCCATCAGGATCGCCTGGGCGGCCGCCTGACCGCTCGGGTACCGCAGACCCCGGAATTGGCAGGTGGTCCCCGGTCACACATCCGCGATCCCCGCTCCTCCGCCCCACCGGCGGCCGGGCGGACAACAGGAAGCCGGCGTACGGCGCCGGCAGATGGTGTTGAAACTCCCAGAGCCCTGGTGCCGTACGGCGCCAGGGCTCTTTCGGTGCGTCCGATGACAAGAGGTGCAGGTGCCTGCGAAGAACCGACCGAACACCGCCGACCGGCTCGATGACGACGACTTCCCCGCCTACACCATGGGCCGTGCCGCGGAGATGATCGGTGCCACTCCGGCCTTCCTGCGGGCCGTGGGGGAGGCCGGGCTCATCACTCCGCTGCGGTCCGAGGGCGGGCACCGCCGCTACTCCCGCTACCAGCTGCGCATCGCCGCGCGCGCCCGTGAGCTCGTCGACCAGGGCAATCCGATCGAGGCCGCCTGCCGCATCGTGATCCTGGAGGACCAGCTGGAGGAGGCCCTGCGGATCAACGAGGAGCTGCGCCGGTCGGGGCCGGCTTCCGACCGGTCCGCCGGCTCCTGACCGCCGGGTCCGGGGCGGTCCGGTGCCGCGCCCGGGAGTGCTCCGGTGCGCGGGTGCGGATATCTGCTGTGGCGGGGAGAGGAACAATCCGGCGGTCCGCGGAGGCTGCGCGGCGCCGTGCGGGGAGGGCCGGATATTCCTCCGCCCGCCGCCGCTTCCCCCGTGCTACTGTCGATCTCAGTTGCAGTTGTGGTTCCCAAAGACTTACAAGTGCTCCCACCGGCATTCCGTGCCGTGGGCGCACTTTCTTGTTTCCGGTGCTTTTTCCGGACGGGGCAATCATCGCGGCGACTCGGGGATCGCGCAGTGCGGTCCCGGACACTGCCCCGTGAAGGAGACGGACATGGCTACTGGCACCGTGAAGTGGTTCAACAGCGAAAAGGGCTTCGGCTTCATCGAGCAGGACGGCGGCGGCGCCGACGTCTTCGCCCACTACTCGAACATCGCCACCCAGGGCTTCCGCGAGCTCCAGGAG
>NZ_JBHUFU010000028.1:0-29849 GCF_042681365.1 Streptomyces desertarenae
CCCTGTTCCGCCCCGAGCTGGACATCTGGGAGCCGGGCGAGCACAACGGCACCTTCCGCGGCAACAACCCGGCCTTCATCACCGCCACCGCCGCGCTGGATACGTACTGGACCGACGGGCAGATGGAGAAGCAGACCCTGTCCCGCGGCGAGCAGGTGGAGTCCGCCCTGCGCGCCATCGCCGCCGAGCACCGTGAGGAGGTGGCCGACGTCCGCGGCCGCGGGCTGGTGTGGGGCATGGAGTTCCACGACAAGTCCCGCGCCGGCGCCGTCGCCTCCCGCGCCTTCGAGCTCGGACTGCTCATCGAGACCTCCGGCCCCGAGAGCGAGGTCGTCAAGCTGCTGCCCGCACTGACGATCTCGCCCGAGGAGCTGGACGAGGGCCTGCGCATCCTGGCCCGCGCGGTCCGCGAGACCGCCTGAGGCGGCCCCTCCCCGGGGCCCGGACCGCCCGGCGGCGGGCGGTCCGGGCCCCGGGAGCCGCCGGCACCACCCGAACGGCCTATCCCGGTCCCCCGGGACGGGCCTCCGACGGAAAGGCACCGAAAGCACCGTGATCGTGCGATCCCTGCAGGAAATCGAGGACACCGACCGAGACGTGCGGTCGGCGTCCGGGACCTGGCGCAGCAAGCGCCTGATCCTGGCGAAGGAGCGTGTGGGCTTCTCGCTGCACGAGACCGTCCTGTACGCCGGTACGGAGACCTCGATGTGGTACGCCAACCACGTGGAGGCCGTCCTGTGCGTGGAGGGCGAGGCCGAACTCACCAACGACGAGACCGGTGAGAAGCACTGGATCACCCCCGGCACCATGTACTTGCTGGACGGCCACGAGAAGCACACACTTCGTCCTAAGACGGACTTCCGTTGCGTCTGCGTCTTCAACCCGCCGGTCACCGGCCGGGAGGACCACGACGAGAACGGTGTCTACCCGCTGCTCACCGAACCCGACGAGGCCTGACACCTACGCACACAGGGTGAGCCCGACCCGACCCTCCCGCGGGCACCGCTTGGCGGAGCCGTCGTCACAGGTCCCGCAGAGCGACCCGCGCGACACAGGTCGCAGCAATCGACAGGGCCGTACGAGAGGAGAGGAAGGCAACACCATGACCACCGCACCCGAGCGCACCACCGACCTTTACCCGACGCGGGGCGCCACCGAGGTGATCACCCCGCGTCAGGACCCGGTGGTGTGGTCCGAGCCCGGAGCGCCGGGGCCGATCGAGGCCGCCGACCTCCAGGCTTACGAGCGGGACGGTTTCCTGGCGATCGACCGGCTCATCGGCCCCGACGAGGTCGAGGTCTACTCCCGGGAGCTGGAGCGGCTGATCTCGGACCCGGCGATCCGCGCCGACGAGCGCTCGATCGTCGAGCCCAGGACGCAGGAGATCCGCTCCGTCTTCGAGGTACACAAGATCAGCCAGGTCTTCGCCGACCTGGTGCGGGACCCGCGTGTGGTGGGCCGCGCACGGCAGATCCTCGGTTCCGACGTCTACGTCCACCAGAGCCGGATCAACGTCAAGCCGGGCTTCGGGGCCACGGGGTTCTACTGGCACTCCGACTTCGAGACCTGGCACGCCGAGGACGGTCTGCCGAACATGCGGACGGTGTCCGTGTCGATCGCGCTGACCGAGAACTACGCCACCAACGGCGGCCTGATGATCATGCCGGGATCGCACAAGACGTTCCTGGGATGCGCGGGGGCCACGCCGAAGGACAACTACAAGAAGTCGCTGCAGATGCAGGACGCCGGCACGCCCTCGAACGAGGCGCTGACGGAGCTGGCGAGCGAGTACGGCATCCGGCTGTTCACCGGCAAGCCCGGCTCGGCGACCTGGTTCGACTGCAACTGCATGCACGGTTCCGGGGACAACATCACCCCGTACCCGCGGAGCAACGTCTTCATCGTCTTCAACAGCGTGGAGAACGCCGCGGTGGAACCGTTCGCCGCCCCCGTGCGGCGCCCGGAGTTCATCGGCGCCCGGGACTTCACCCCGGTGAGGTGAGGCGCGCCGAGCGGGCCAGGCGGCGTGCCCCGTGCCCGGCGGACCGCCGGGCACGGGGCACGGGCGGGCGGAGGGGCAGGGCCGCGGTGCGGCCCTGCCCCTCCGCCCGTCTCCCGCGGGATCAGCCCCGGCCCAGTGCCTCCAGGGCCGGCAGGGCGCGGCCGTCGTAGTCGAACAGCGCCTGGTTCTCCCAGCCGTTGCCGGAGGCCGGGTCGGCCGGGTCCCAGCCGTTGCCGGGCACGGCCGTCCAGGCCGGCTCCCAGTAGAACAGCCCCAGGCCGCGCCCGCCGGGGACGGCGGCCACGGCGGCCGCCGCGTCGCGCACCCAGGCCGCCTGCCCGTCCGGGGTCGCGGGGTAGCCGGGGACGAGCTCCGAGGGCAGGTCGACGATGTTCTCCAGGAAGTCCGCGCTGTCCAGCCGGAAGGGGTAGGCGGTCTCGGCGACGACGACGTCCCTGCGGTAGCGGGCGGAGACGTCGTCCAGGTTGGCCCGGAGGTCGGCGAGGGGTCCGTGCCAGTAGCCGTAGAACGACAGGGCGATGACGTCGAAGGGCACACCGTGTGCCACGGCGTTGTCGAACCACCAGCGGGTCTCGGCGTTGCGCCCGCCCTCGGCCAGGTGGAGGGCGACGCGGACGCCCGGCGAGGCGGCACAGGCGGCCTCGGCCCCGGCGGTGAGCAGGGCCGCGAGCCGGGGCCAGTCGTCGGTGGAGCCGTCGGGCCAGAGCATGCCGGCGTTGGTCTCGTTGCCGATCTGCACCATGGCGGCCGGGGTGCCCTGGGCGCGCAGCGCCCCCAGGACGCCGGCGGTGTGGTCCCGCACGGCCCGCTCCAGGGCGGCTCCGTGGAGGTTCTCCCAGGCGGCGGGCTTGTACTGCTTGCCCGGGTCGGCCCAGGTGTCGGAGTAGTGGAAGTCCACCAGGAGCCTCATCCCGGCCCGGTGCATGCGCCGGGCGGTGCGCAGGACGTGCGGCGTGGTGTTGTAGCCGTCGGCCGGGTCCACCCACACCTTCAGGCGGCCCCAGTTCACCCCGGCCCCGGCCAGGATGCGGACGGGATCGTCCTGCCGCCCGTCGGCGCGGCGGTAGGTGCCGCCGAGGTCCTCGCTCTTGGCCAGGCAGGACAGGTCGGCGCCGCGGATGCGGAGCCTGGGCGCCGCGGCGGCCGCGCCGGGGACGGCGGCGGCCAGGGCGGGGGCGGCGAGGGCTGCCGCCCCCAGTCTCAGGGCGGTGCGTCTGCGCATGTCGTCTCCCTCTCGTGCGGTCGTCGGGCACTGCGGTCGTGCTCCGGTGGTTTTCGGCCCGGGCGCTCCCCGCCTCCCCCGGCGGCCGTGCGGCGCCCGGGTCCGGTGGGCCGCCCGCGGGCGGTTCAGTCCTCCAGGCGGACCACGCGGACGCCGCCCGCGGGCACCGCCAGGTGCCCGGTCACCCGCTCCCCGCCCGGCAGCTCCACTCCGGTCCCCTCCAGCGGCACCTTGGCGTCGGCACCGGTGTGGTTGAGCGCGAAGAGGTAGGTGCCGCCCGCGCCGGAGCGGCGCACCACCTCCACGTCGCGCGGCAGGTCGCCGCGCGGCGCCAGTCCGGCGTCGTCGCAGGCCGCGGCCAGGACGGCGCCGAGCCCGGCCGCGTCCAGCCGTGCCGAGACGTACCAGGCGGCGCCCCGCCCCAGCCGGTGGCGGGTGACGGCCGGGCCGCCGGCGGCGGGGCCGTCGGCGTAGGACCACACCGTCTCCGCGCCGCGCGGCACCACCGTCTCGGCCCACACGTCCGCCTTCAGCGGCGGGCCGTCCGCGCCGGCGAGCGTCACCGTCTGCCCGCCCCTGAGCGGCTGGAACTCCTCGACCGTCAGCCCCAGGACGTCCCGCAGCGCGCCCGGGTGCGGGCCGGGGTGGACGGCGTCGTGCTCGTCGACAATGCCGGAGAAGCAGGAGACCACCAGGGTGCCGCCGCCCTCGACGTAGGAGCGCAGCCTCTCCCCCGTCTCCCGCGCGGCCAGGTACAGGGCGGGCACCACGACCAACGGGTAGGACGCCAGGCGCGCCGGGTCGGCCCCGGGCGGGAGGAAGTCGGCGGTCAGGTGGCGGTCGAAGAGCGCGGCGTACCAGGCCTCGGCGCGCTCCCGGGCGTCGAGGTCGTCGCTGGGCCGCCACTCCAGCCGCTGCGCCCGCCACGACTGCCAGTCCCACACCATCGCGGCGTCCGCGACGGTGCGGGTGCCGCGGATCTCCTCCAGCGCGCCGATGCGGGCGCCCAGGTCGGTCACCTCGCGCCAGACGCGGCTGTCGGTGCCGGCGTGCGGGACCATCGCCGAGTGGAACTTCTCCGCGCCGAAGCGGGAGGCGCGCCACTGGAAGAACATCGCGCCCTCGGAGCCGCGCGCGACGTGGGCCAGCGAGTTGCGGGCCATCTCGCCGGGGCGCTTGGCGATGCCGCGCCGCTGCCAGTTGACGCCGCTGGTGGAGTGCTCCAGCAGCAGCCACGGCCCGCCGTCGGCGACCGAGCGGGTCAGGTCGGCGGTCATCGAGAGGTTGACGTGGTTGCGCTCCTCCTCGGCCACCAGGTAGTGGTCGTTGGTGACGAGGTCGACCTCGCGGGCCCAGGCCCAGTAGTCGATGGTGTCGCACTGGGCGAGCGAGACCATGAAGTTGGTGGTCACCGGCACGCCCGGGGACAGCTCGTGCAGCAGGTCGCGCTCGCGGCGGAAGTTGGCCAGGGCGCTGTCGTCGGCGAAGCGCGCGTAGTCCAGGCGCTGGGCGGGGTTGCCGACGGTGGGGGTGGCCCTCGGCGGCCGGATCTCCTCCCAGTCGTGGTAGGTCTGCCCCCAGAAGGTGGTCCCCCAGGCCTCGTTGAGGGCGTCCAGGGTGGCGTGGCGCTCGCGCAGCCAGACCCGGAAGGCGGCGGCGCAGGTCTCGCAGTAGCACTCCAGGACGGGGACGCCGTACTCGTTGTGGACGTGCCACATCACCACCGCCGGGTGCCGGCCGTAGCGTTCGCCCAGCGCGCGGGTGATCCGGGCGGCCGCCTCCCGGTAGGCGGGCGAGTTGTGGCAGATCGCGCCGCGCGAGCCGATCTCCCAGCGCACGCCCTCCCGGCTGACGGGCAGGGCCTCGGGGTGAGCGCGGTAGAACCAGGCGGGGGGCGCCACCGTGGGGGTGGCCAGGTCGACGCCGATGCCGTTGTCGTGCAGCAGGCCGATGATCCGGTCGAGCCGGCCGAAGTCGTACTCGCCCTCGCGGGGTTCGAGCATCGCCCAGGAGAAGATCCCGACGCTGACCATGGTCACCCCGGCCTCGCGCATCAGCGCGACGTCCTCGTGCCAGACCTCCTCGGGCCACTGCTCGGGGTTGTAGTCGCCGCCGTAGGCGAGGCGCACCATGCGACCTCCTGGGTCAGATCTGGTTCGGGACTGTGAACGTTCACAGCCGTGCTCGGGCTGTTTCCCTTAGAGAACATCAGGTTCACACCCATTGACAAGAGGCAGTCATGTTTCTCTACTGTGCACGTTCACAGATCCTTGTCAGGGAGGAAACATGAAGCACCGCACCGTCGCGGCGTGCGCCGCGGCCGTTCTGTCGGCCGCGGCGCTGACCGGCTGCGGCTCGTCGCAGGACTCCGGCGGATCCGGCCCGGTCGAACTGACCTACTGGGCCTGGGCGCCCGGCATGGCCGAGGTCGTCGCGCTGTGGAACGAGGAGAACCCCGACGTCCGGGTCACGGTCAAGAAGCAGGCCAGCGGCGACGACCTGGTCACCAAGACCGTCACCGCCGCCAAGGCGGGCAAGGCCCCGGACCTGGTGCAGGCCGAGTACCAGGCGCTGCCCACCCTGGTCAGCAACGACGTCCTCGCCGACATATCCGGTGACGTGGGCGACGCGGAGAAGGAGTTCGCCCCCGGCCTCTGGCAGCAGGTCACCCTCGGCACCGACGCGGTCTACGCCCTGCCCCAGGACTCCGGGCCGATGATGCTCTTCTACCGCCAGGACCTGTTCGAGGAGTACGGCCTGTCCGTCCCCGCCACCTGGGAGGAGTTCGCCGAGACCGCCCGCGCGCTGAAGAAGAAGGCCCCGGACAAGGACCTCACCACCTTCTCCAGCAACGACGCGGGCCTGTTCGCCGGCCTCGCCCAGCAGGCCGGCGCGCGGTGGTGGACGACCGAGGGCCAGACGTGGAAGGTCGCCGTCGACGACGCGGCCACCCGCAGGGTCGCCGAGTTCTGGGGCGGCCTGGTCGAGGAGGGGGCGATCGACAACCAGCCGATGTACACCCCGGCCTGGAACAAGGCCCTCAACGACGGCGAGCAGATCGCCTGGGTCAGCGCGGTGTGGGCTCCGGGCACCCTCACCACCGCCGCCCCCGACACCAAGGGCGCCTGGGCCATGGCGCCGCTCCCCCAGTGGGAGGAGGGCGCGAACGCGACCGGCAGCTGGGGCGGTTCCACCACGGCCGTCACGAACGACTCCGCGCACAAGGAGGCCGCCGCCCGGTTCGCCACCTGGCTCAACACCGACCCCGCGGCGCTGGACGCCCTGGTGCGGGAGAGCGGCATCTACCCCGCCGCCCAGGCCGCCCAGACCGGCGGCGCCCTGGAGGAGGCCCCGGAGTTCATGCCGAACCAGCCCGACTTCTACGCCCGGGCCGCGAAGATCGCCGAGGGCACCGCGCCCGCCGCGTGGGGCCCGAACGTCAACGTCGCCTACTCCGCCTTCAAGGACGCCTTCGGCAAGGCGGCCAAGGAGAGGTCCGGTTTCGGCGCTGCGCTGCGCACTGTGCACGAGGCGACCGTGACGGACCTGGAGAAGCAGGGCTTCGAGGTCTCCGAGTGACGACGGCCGCCCCCGTGACGCGGAAGACGACGCCTGCGGCCCGGCCCGGACAGGCCCCGCCGGCTCCCCGGACGGCGCGGCCGGGACGGCGGGCGCGCACGGCGCGGAGGGCGCCGTACCTCTTCCTGCTGCCCGCCGCCGCCCTGTTCCTGCTGTTCTTCGCCCTCCCCATCGGCTACGCCCTCCACCTCAGCCTCCACCGGGTCGAGGTCCAGGGGCTCGGCCTGGGCAGCGGCGCCCGCCGGGAGGTGTGGGCCGGGCTGTCCAACTACGCCGACGCCCTCACCGACCCCGAGCTGACCGCCGGCGCCCTGCGGGTCCTGGGGTACGGCCTGATCGTCGTGCCGGCCATGCTCGGCCTGGCGCTGGTCTTCGCCCTGATGCTGGACGCCGACCGGGTCCGGGGCCGCTCCTTCGCCCGGCTGGCGATCTTCCTGCCCTACGCCGTCCCCGGCGTGATCGCGGCGCTGCTGTGGGGCTTCCTCTACCTGCCGGACGTCAGCCCCTTCCACTTCGCGCTCGACTCGCTCGGCCTGCCGCAACCGGACCTGTTCGACGGCGGCCCGCTCTACGCGGCGCTCGCCAACATCGCGATCTGGGGCGGCACCGGCTTCAACATGATCGTCATCTACACTTCGCTGCGCGCGGTCCCGGCGGAGGTCTACGAGGCGGCCCGGCTCGACGGCTGCTCGCAGCTGCAGATCGCGCTGCGCATCAAGATCCCGATGGTGGCGCCGTCCCTGGTGCTCACCTTCTTCTTCTCCGTCATCGCCACGCTCCAGGTGTTCAGCGAACCCACCACGCTCAAACCGCTCACCAATACCATCTCCACCACCTGGAGTCCGCTGATGAAGGTCCACCGGGACGCCTTCGCCGAGGGCGACATCCACACGGCCGCCGCCACCGCGGTGGTCATCGCCCTGGTGACGCTCGTGCTGTCCTTCGGCTTCCTGAGGTCGGCCACCTCCCGCGCCGGACAGGAGGCGCCCCGATGACCGCCACCGCGACCGCGGCCGCCCGCCCCCCGCGCCGGACCGCGCTGCTGCCCACCGCCGTGCTGCTCCTGGGCGCCCTCTACTGCCTGCTGCCGGTCGCCTGGGTGCTGATCGCCGCGACCAAGTCCGGCCGCGAGCTGTTCTCCACCTTCACCCTCCTGCCGGGCACCGGCCTCGCCGGCAACCTCGCGGACCTGTCGGCCTACCGCGAGGGCGTCTACTGGCGGTGGATGGCCAACTCCGCCCTCTACGCCGGGGTGGGGGCCCTGCTGTCCACCGCGGTCTCCGCCCTGGCCGGCTACGCCCTGGCCGTCTACCGCTTCCGCGGCCGGGAGGCGGTCTTCAACGTGCTGCTCGCCGGCGTGCTGATGCCCCCGATCATCCTGGCCGTCCCGCAGTACCTGCTGCTGGCCGAGGCGGACCTGGCCGACAGCTACCTCTCGGTGCTGCTGCCGTCGGTCCTCTCCCCGTACGGCATCTACCTGGCCCGCGTCTACGCGAGCGCCGCCGTGCCGGCGGACGTGGTGGAGGCGGGGCGGATGGACGGCTCCGGCGAGTGGCGGATCTTCCGCTCCCTGGCGCTGCCCATGATGCTGCCGGGGCTGGTGACGGTCTTCCTCTTCCAGTTCGTGGCGATCTGGAACAACTTCCTGCTGCCGTACATCATGCTCGGCGACGACGAGAAGTTCCCGATCACCCTGGGCCTGTTCACCCTGCTCCAGCAGGGGTCCAACACCCCCGCCCTCTACACCCTGGTGATCACGGGCGCCCTGCTGGCCGTCGTGCCGCTGATCGCCCTGTTCCTGGTGGTGCAGCGGTTCTGGAGGCTGGATCTGCTCTCCGGCGCCGTAAAGTCCTGACCGGCACGGGCTCTTGGAGGAGAACGGGAATGTGGCGAGCACCGGGAGGGGCACCCCATGGGCGGCGGTGAGCAGCGTCGGCGGCCGCCGACCATCCACGACGTGGCGCGCGAGGCCGGGGTCTCCCGGGGCACGGTCTCGCGGTTCCTCAACGGGGGGCACAACGTCAGCCCGGCCGCGGCCGACGCGGTGCGGGCGGCCATCCGCAGGACGGGGTACGTCGTCAACCGGCACGCCCGCAGCCTGATCACCGGCCGCTCCGGCTCGGTGGCCTTCCTGCTGACCGAGCCCCAGGAGAAGCTCTTCGAGGACCCCAACTTCAACGTGCTGCTGCGGGGCTGCACCCAGGCGCTGGCCGCCCACGACACCCCGCTGCTGCTGATGATCGCCGGCACGCCCGCCGAGCGGCGCCGCGTCATGCGCTACGTCACCGCGGGCCACGTCGACGGCGTGCTGCTGGTCTCCAGCCACACCGGCGACCCGGTGGCCGAGCAGCTGCTGGGGGCGGGCATCCCGGTGGTCGCCAGCGGCAAGCCGATCGGGCGCCAGGGGCGCACGGCCCGGCTGGCGCACGTGGCCGCCGACGACCGGGACGGCGCCCGCGAGATGGTGCGGCACCTGCTGTCCACCGGCCGCCGCAGGATCGCCACGGTCGCCGGCCCGCTGGACACGCCCGGCGGTGTGGAGCGCCTGGCGGGCTGGCGGGAGACGCTGACCGAGGCCGGGCTGCCGGCCGGGGACGACCTGGTCGCCCACGGCGACTACAGCCGCAGCAGCGGGGAGCGGGCCACGGCCGAGCTGCTGGCGCGCACCCCGGACCTGGACGCGGTCTTCGTCGCCTCCGACCTGATGGCCCGGGGGGCGCTGGCCGCGCTGGAGCGGGCGGGGCGCCGGGTGCCGCAGGACGTGGCGGTCGGCGGCTTCGACGACTCCCCCGCCGCCGTCTCCGGCCTTCCGGAGCTGACGACCATACGCCAGCCGTGGGACCGGATCAGCTCCGAGATGGTGCGGGTGCTGCTGGCCCTGATCGGCGGCGAGGAGCCGTCGGCGGTCGTCCTGCCGACCGAGCTGGTGGTCCGCGAGTCGGCCTGACGCGGCCGGCCGGCGGCGCGCCGTCCCGCCCGGCCTCAGGGGCGGGGCAGCGCCGCCAGCAGCCGGTCCGCGTCCGCGACCGTGTTGTACAGGTGGAACGCCGCGCGCAGGTTCCCCGCCCGGACGGCGACCTCCACCCCGGCCTCCTTCAGCCGTCCGGCGGCGTCGCCCAGCCCCGGCACGGCGACGATCGCCGAGTCGCCGGGCACGGGCCGGTGGCCCAGCTCGGCGGCACCGGCGCGGAAGTACCCGGCCAGCGCCCGGTTGCGGGCGCCGATCGCCTCCGGGCCCACCTCCTCCACCAGGGCCAGGGAGCGCTCGGCGCCCAGGTAGGGCAGGAAGGCGGGCGCGGTGTCGAAGCGGCGCGCGGAGCGGGCGAGCTCCTCCACCGTGCCGTAGCAGCTCTCCCAGGGGCGCTCCCCCGCGACCCAGCCGGCCTGCAGCGGCACCAGGCCGCCGCCGTCCTCCGGCACCGTGAGGAAGGAGGTGCCGCGCGGATTCATCAGCCACTTGTAGCCGCCGCACACCGTGTAGTCGAACGCCCCGGCGTCCAGCGGCAGCCAGCCGGCGGCCTGGGTGAGGTCCACCAGGGTGCGGGCCCCCGCCTCGCGGGCGGCCCCGGCGACCGCCTCCAGGTCCGCGATCCGGCCGTCGGCCGACTGCACGGCGCTGACGGCGACCAGCGCGGTGCCGGGGCGGACGGCCCCGGCCAGCTCCGCCAGGGGGACGGTGCGCAGCTTGAGGTCGGCCCGCATCGCGAAGGGGTTGAGCAGGGAGCTGAAGTCCCCCTCGGCGCCCAGCACCTCGGCCCCGGGCGGCAGCCCGCCCGCCACCAGGGAGACCTGCGGGGCGACCGCCGACCCCAGCGCCACCCGCTCGGGCGGCACGCCCACGATCCGGGCGAAGCGGGCCCGCGCCTCCTCGACCACCGCGAACCAGCGGAGGAGATCGCCCCGGCCCTCGGCCGTCTCCCGCACCGCTTCCCCCAGGACGTCGGCGGTGCGGGCCGGCAGCAGGCCGTGCGAGGCGGTGTTGAAGTAGGCAGTCCTGGGCGCGAACTCGTCCTCCGGGTGCCCCGGAAGCCCCGGCAGCGTGATCTCCATGACCCCACTGTGACGCCCCGGATCCGCTCTGTCCACGGCACTCGGCCGACGGGCGCCGCCGCGCCGCCGCGGGGCGGGCCGCGGCGGCGCGGCGGCCGCACCCGTCAGACCTCGCGGCGGCCGTCCACCCGGCGCGGCAGGCCGAGCGGGTTGTCGTCGCGCAGCTCCTCCGGCAGCAGCGCCGGGGGCGTGTCCTGGTAGGTGATCGGGCGCAGCCAGCGCTCGACGGCCGTGGCGCCCACCGAGGTGGAGGTGGAGGTGGTGGCCGGGTAGGGACCGCCGTGGTGCTGGGCGGGGGCGACGGCGACGCCGGTGGGCCAGCCGTTGACCAGGACCCGTCCGGCCAGGGCGGTCAGCTCCTCCAGCAGCCGGGCCGCCGCGCCGTCGCCGCGGTCCGCCTCCCCCTGCCCGAGGTGGAGGGTGGCGGTGAGGTTCCCGGGCAGCGCCGCGAGCACGGCGCCGATCTCGTCGGCGTCGCGGTAGCGGGCGACGACGGTGACCGGGCCGAAGCACTCCTCCAGCAGCAGCCCGTGCGGTCCGCCGGCCGCGAGCCTGGCGGCCGGGACGGTGAGGAAGCCCGCGACCACCGCCTGCTCCTCGCCCTCGGCCGCGACGACCGGTGCCGTCACGTCCTCCAGCTCGGCGCGGGCCCGGACGCCGGCCAGGAACGCCTCGCGCATCCGGGAGTCCAGCAGCGGCCCGCAGGCGGTCTCCCGGAGGGAGGCGGCCAGCGCCTCCAGCAGCCGGTCGCCCGCCTCGTCCCCGGGGGCCAGGACCAGCCCCGGCTTGGTGCAGAACTGGCCGCTGCCCATCGTCAGCGAACCGGCCAGGCCGCCGCCGATCTCCTCCGCGCGCTCCCGCGCCGCCTCCCCGGTGACCACGACCGGGTTGAGGCTGCCCAGCTCGCCGTGGAAGGGGATGGGGTTCGGGCGGGCCGCGGCGGCGTCGAACAGGGCCCGGCCGCCGCGGATGGAGCCGGTGAACCCGGCCGCGGCCACCAGCGGGTGCTTGACCAGCTCCACACCCGCGTCGAAACCGTGCACCACCGACACGACGTCCGCGGGCAGGCCGGCGCGGGCGGCGGCGCGGCGCAGCGCGGCGACGCACAGCTCGGAGGTGGCCGGGTGGTCGGGGTGGGCCTTGACCACGACCGGGCAGCCGGCCGCCAGCGCGCTGGCGGTGTCGCCGCCGGGCACGGAGAAGGCCAGGGGGAAGTTGGAGGCGGCGTAGACGGCCACCACGCCCAGCGGGATCTTGTAGCGGCGCAGATCGGGCCGGGGCGGGGTGAGGGAGGCGTCGGCGTGGTCGATGACGACGTCGAGGAAGCCGCCGTCGGCCACCTCGTCGGCGAAGGCGAGCAGCTGGTAGGTGGTGCGGCCCAGCTCGCCGTTGAGCCGTACCGGCCCCAGGGCCGTCTCGGCGTCCGCGGCCGCCACGATCTCCTCGCGGGCGGCCTCCAGCTCCTCGGCGGCCGCGCGCAGCAGGGCGATCCGCGCCGTGCGGTCGGCCAGGGCGCCGCGCACGGCGTGGGCGGCGCGCACGGCCGCATCGACGTCGGCGGCCGTGGCCTCGACGGCGACCTGCTCACGCTGCTTCCCCGTCCTGGGGTCGACGCTCCACACTGGTACTGCCACCGCTGAACTCCTCCTTCTGGGCGGCCGCCGGCCGTCTGCCGGGCCTGCGGCCGGCGGGCATGCCGACCGGGGCGCCGCGTCCGGGTGTCCGGTCGCCCGGACTCCGGGGCTGTCTCCCGGGGGACCTTGTTCGATATGCTGAACGCCGTCCCTATGTGTGAATATTCACTCGGGACTCTATGGCCGGTCGAACGGAAGGGTCAAGGTCGAGATGTCGTCTGAGCACGGGGGTGCCTCGGGCCGCAAGCCGGAGGCAGGCGGCGCGCAGGTCAAATCGGCGGTACGCACCGTGGAACTGCTGGAGTTCTTCGCCGGGCAGCCCGGCATGCACTCCCTGGCCGCCGTGCAGGAGGCCGTCGGCTACCCCAAGTCCAGCCTCTACATGCTGCTGCGCACCCTGGTGGAGCTGGGCTGGATCGAGACCGACGCCACCGGCACCCGCTACGGCATCGGCGTGCGCGCCCTGCTGGTGGGCACCTCCTACATCGACGGCGACGAGGTGGTGGCCGCCGCCCGGCCCACCCTGGACCGGCTCTCCGACGACACCACCGAGACCATCCACCTCGCCCGGCTCGACGGCACCAACGTCGTCTACCTGGCCACCCGCCAGTCCCAGCACTACCTGCGGCCCTTCACCCGGGTGGGACGGCGCCTGCCGGCCCACTCCACCTCCCTGGGCAAGGCCCTGCTGGCCACCTACGACGACGACCGGGTCCGCGCGATGCTCCCGGAGACCCTGGCACCGCTGACCGAGCACACCATCACCGACCGCGAGGAGCTCATCGCGGAACTCCACCAGGTCCGCGAGCGGGGCTACGCGGTGGACCGCGAGGAGAACACCCTGGGCCTGCGCTGCTTCGGTGTCGCCATCCCCTACCGCAGCCCCGCGCGGGACGCCATCAGCTGCTCGGTGCCCGTCGCCCGGCTGACCCCCGCCCACGAGCAGACCATCAAGGAGGCCCTGTTCGACGCCCGCGACCGGCTGACCCTGGCCACCCGGCGGCTGTAGCCGGCCCCGCCCTCCCCGCCGCAGGCCGCAGGCCGCCTCCCCCGTGCGGGGGAGGCGGTTCACCATCGCGCAGGAAGCGGGGCGGGGGCACCATCGCCGCCCACGAGAGCGGCTTCGTCTCCCCCGGCTCCGGCTGAGGCCCCCGGCCGGGGGCCTCAGCCCACGCCCAGCAGCTGCTCCAGCGGATCGATGGCGAAGTACACCACGAACAGCCCCGCCACCGCCCACATCAGCGCGGGCACCTCGCGCCGCCGCCCCACGGCCGTCTTGACCGCGGCGTAGGCCACGAACCCCGCGCCGATGCCGTTGGTGATGGAGTAGGTGAACGGCATCACCGCGATCGTCAGGAACGCCGGGATCGCGATGTCCAGGCGCGTCCAGTCCACGTGCCGCACCTGCGCCATCAGCAGGAAGCCCACCGCCACCAGCGCGGGCGCGGCGGCCTGCGCCGGGACCACCGCCGCCAGCGGCGCCAGGAAGAGGGACAGCGCGAACAGCCCGCCCGTCACCACGTTGGCCAGCCCCGTGCGCGCCCCCTCCCCGACACCGGCCGCCGACTCCAGGTAGCTGGTGCCCGACGAGGCCGAGGCCGCACCGCCCGCGACCGCCGCCAGGCCGTCGACGAACAGCAGCCGCCCCAGGTTCGGCACCCGCCCCTGCTCGTCCAGCAGCCCCGCCTCGCTGCTGACGCCGACCGCCGTGCCCATGGTGTCGAAGAAGTCGGTCAGGAACAGCGTGAAGACCAGCATCACCGCCGTGAGCGCACCGACCCGGTCGAACGCCCCGAACAGGCTGAACTCCCCCACCAGCGAGAAGTCCGGGAGCGCCACCGGGTCCGCGGGCAGCGACGGCGCGGTCAGCCCCCAGTCCCGCGGCGACAGGCCCGCGGCCGCGTCCACGGCGACGGCGACGGCCGTCATCACCACGATGCCCACCAGGATCGCGCCCCTGACGCCGCGCGCCAGCAGCCCGGCCGTCAGCAGCACCCCCAGGCAGAAGACCAGCGCCGGCCAGCCGGACAGGTCGCCGTCGTCGCCCAGCTGCACCGGCACCGAGGCGGTCTCCCCCGGCACCCGGGTGGCGAAGCCCGCGTTGACGAACCCGACGAACGCGATGAACAGGCCCACCCCCACGCTGATGGCCTGCTTCAGCGCGTGCGGGATCGCCCGCATGATCGCCTCGCGCACCCCGGTGACGACCAGCAGGCAGACCACGACCCCCGAGAGCACCACCAGACCCATCGCGTCGGGCCAGCTCATCGTGGGCGCGATCTGGTAGGCCACCAGGGCGTTGATCCCCAGCCCCGCCGCCAGCGCCAGCGGGATGTTGGCCGTCAGCCCCATCAGGACCGTCATCACCGCCGCCACCAGGGCGGTGACCGTCACCAGCTGCTCCTCCGGGAGCCGGTTGCCGAACCTGTCCTCGGCGCCGCCCAGCACGATCGGGTTCAGCACCAGGATGTAGGCCATGGTGAAGAACGTGGCGACGCCGCCCCTGACCTCCCGGCCGAGGGTGGAGCCGCGTTCGGCGATCCGGAAACGGCGCTCGACGGCCGGGGGTACGGGCGGTGCGGGCATGGCGCTCCTCGGTGCTCTCGGCTCTTCCCGGCACTCCGGCACCCGGCCGCCAAACCGGGCGCCGCGGGGCGATTGTGCCCGCGGCGGGCCCCTGCGGGGCCGGTCGGCGCGGCCGGCAGGGCGGCATGGCGGAGTCCGTCCCCCCTGCGGGGGACAGGAGCGCGGCGCGGACGGCGGCGTGCCCGTCCGGTGCGGGACCGGACGGGCACGGACCCGGCGCGGGCGCCGGCGCGCGGGAAGCGGCGCGCCGGCGCCCGCGCGCCAGGGTCAGCGCACGGCCGGACGCCAGCCGCCGAGGTAGACCGCCGGGGTGTGCCCGGCCGCCTCGGCCGCGGTGAGCTGCGGACGGGCGGCGGGGTCGGTGACGGCCGCACCGGGCCCGCGGTTGGCGTACTCCCGGAAGAAGAACCCCTGCCAGGGGTGGTGCTCGCGCATGTTCGCGTACGGCTCGGCCGCGTCGATCCCTGCCCCCAGCAGGCTGTCGCGCACCACCAGCCGGGGGCGGGCGGTCGGGTCGCTGCTGGGCACCCACGGCCGGGCCAGCTTGTAGGCGCCGGCCGGCGCGGTGGTGGTGAAGCGGCAGCGGTGGGCCAGGAAGCCGTGCCCGGTCCCGGCCGCCGTCGACGGGGCGAAGACGAACCCGTACGGCCGGAAGTCCACGTCCCGGTCCAGGGTGCGCAGCTCGCAGCCGTGCAGGACGGCGGTGGCCCGCCCGAAGACGAAGTCCACGTCGCCCTCCACGTGGCAGCGGTGGAAGAACTGCCGCGCGGTGAGCGAGACGTGCCGCGTGTCGGCGTACAGGGTGTCCTGGTGGCCGAGGAACCGGCAGCGGTCGAAGAGCGAGCGGTCGCCCGTCACCTTGACCGCCACGGCCTGGGTGCCGCCGGTGATCTCCGGGTGGTCGGCGCGCAGCCAGTCGTTGGCGAAGGTGATCCGCCGGGCGGTGAAGCCGTCGGGCCGGGCGGTGACCGTGGCGCTGCCGGAGGTGCCGTAGGTGCCCGAGCCGTCCGGCTTCGGCGTGCCCGCGGCGTTGTCGTACACGATCACGGTGTCGCGCGGGTCCCCGGTGCCGCCCAGCAGGGTCAGCCCGGTCTTGGCCTCGGGGATCTGGACCGTCTCCCGGTACACGCCCGGTGCCAGGGCGATGGTCCAGGGCGTCCCCGGGCGGTCGGGGACGGCGTCGACGGCGGCCTGCACGGTGGTGAAGTCGCCGCTGCCGTCCGGCGCGACCCTCAGGACGGGACCGGTGGGCCGGTCCGGGGCGCCCGCGTGCGCCCGGCCCGCCAGGGCCAGGGAGAGGGCGGCGCCGGCTCCGGCGAGGAGGGCGCCGCGGCGGGTGGTGCTCACTTGCGGTCCTTTCCGTCCTTGACGGCGATCTTCCCGGCTCCGGCGTGGCGGTCCACCAGGTACGGGACGGCCAGCGGGTGGTGGACGCGGGTGCGCAGGGCGGGGGTCCAGCCCGCGTCGTCGCCGAGGAGGCGGTCGGGGTTGGCGGCGTTGTGCTCGGCCAGCAGGTCGACGTGCCGGCGGTTGACCCAGTTGTTGCGCTCCGTCATGGAGGTGCCGGGGGTCCACTGGCGGATGGTGTCGGCCGGGGTCAGGCCCTCGTGGAGGGTGAAGGCGTTGTGCTCGGCGACGAGCGCGGCCTCCTTGCCGATGCCCCAGGTGTAGCCGTACTTGGCGCCCTCGTTCTGCCTGAAGTGGTTGTTGTAGGCGTCCACCTTGCCGAAGCGGACGCGCGGGGCGCGCTCGTTGACGTCCTCGAAGAGGTTGTGGTGGAAGGTGGTGCGCAGCTTGCCGCGGTCGTCGGCGGCGGCGCCGTCGCTGTTGCCCAGCAGGACGGTCTTGTCGTGCTCGGTGAAGACGTTCCAGCTCACCGTCACCAGGTCGGCGCCGCGGACGATGTCGAGCAGGCCGTCGTGCTGCTGGAAGAGCTGCCCGAAGTAGCGGGGCTGGGCGCTGTCGGGGCGGCGGCCGTCGGTGAAGGTGTTGTGGTCCAGCCAGACGTGGCGGGAGCCGTACACCACCACGTTGTCGTACTCGGAGTTCCAGGCGCCGTTCTCCCCGTCGGTGGGATCCCACTGCGGGAAGCAGTCGTAGGTGTCCTCGAAGGTGATGTTGCGGACGATGACGTTCTCCGCGCCCCGGATCTGGAGGCTGGCGCCGAGGATGGTGGCGTCGTCGCCCACGCCGATGATGGTCGTGTTGGAACCGACGCGGATCTTGACCCGCTTGTCCTGTTCGGCGGCCGAGGCGGCGCGGGCCTCCTCCAGCGGCCCCGACGGCTCGGCGTCGCCCCAGACGGCGGGGTCGTACGCCTGGAGGTACTTCTCCAGGGTGTAGCCGTCGCGCTGGTAGTCCTCGCAGGTCAGCGGGGTTCCCTGATCGTCGGCGTTGCCGTGGATCGTTCCCTTGACCTTGATGATCTTCGGGGTGTCGTCGCCGTTGCCGAGCGCCGCGACCAGCTCGGCGCGGTCGGTGACGGTGAAGACGTGGTCGGCGTCGGCGGCCGCGCCGCCGGTGGTGCCGCCCTCGGCCGCGGCCCAGCCGTCGTTCTCCGGCAGGACGGCGCGGGCCGGGTCGTTCCCGTGGCGCGGGCCGGCCTGGGCCGGGACGGTGAGGGCGGCCAGGGCGAGCGAGGCACAGCCGATCATGGTCATGACACGCGCTTGGCACACTTTTCTTTGCACTGCGGCTCCTTCGGTCGTTGCGGTGGCGGTGGTGGCGGCGGCGGTGACGGTGGCGGGCGCCGGCGTCAGGCGGCCGGCCAGGTGATCCGGCTCTCCGGGACGGCGTCGTCCAGCCGCCGGACGGCACTCGGGGGCAGCACCCGCCCCTTCAGTCCGCGGGCGGCCATGCGGGCGACCTCGATGGCGCCGCGGGGCCGGAAGTGCGTGTTGTCCTGCTTGCCGTCGGGGTGGCCCGGGTGTTCGCCGGGGGCGAGGTGGAGGAAGATCTCCAGGGTTCCCTCCGGGCCCAGCCGGTCCCAGGCGGCGAGGCTGGCGGCCTGGAGGTCGATCAGGGGGACGCCTTCGGCGGCGGCCAGGGCGCGCATCGCGGCGGGGTACTCCCCGTGGGTGGGCCTGGCGCGCCCGTCCGGGCCGAAGCGGCGCCGCTCGACGGGGGTGAGGAGGACGGGGCGGGCGCCGCGCTCGCGGGCGCCGTCGAGGTAGCGGCGCAGGTAGTCCTGGTAGGTGGTGTGGGGGTCGGTGCCGCGGGCGGGGTCGCCGGTCTTCTCGTCGTTGTGGCCGAACTGGACGAGCAGCAGGTCGCCCGGGGCGATCGCCTCCAGGATCGGGGCCAGCCGCCCCTCGTCGTGGAAGCTCTTGGAGCTGCGGCCGTTGACGGCGTGGTTGGCGACCGTCCAGCCGTGGCCGAGGAAGACCGGCAGGGCCATGCCCCAGCCGGCCTCCGGGGCGGCCGCGGCCGTCTTGGGCGCGGCGGTGGAGTCGCCGGCGATGTACACGGTGCCCCGGTGGCGGGGGCCGCCGCGGCCGGGTGCCGCGGCGGCGGATGCGGGGCCCGGGGCGGCGAGGGCGATCGGGAGCGCGGCGAGCGCCGCGGCCGCGTGGCGGCGGGATACGGACACGGGGACATACCCCCCTGGGTTCGAAGGTCGGATGCGGGGTCGTGCGGGCGGGGTCGTGCGGGCGGGGCCCGCGGCGGGGCGGACGGGTCCGCCCGCCGCGGCGCGCCGGCCCGGGGCCGTCAGCCCTTCTTCTGCTCGCTCCACTCGGCCTGCGCCTCGTTGAGCCGCTCCGCCAGGTCGTCGGCGAACTCCTTGGCCGTCATCTGGCCCAGCAGCAGCTTCTGGAAGTTGGGCTCGGTGTCGGCCTTGCTGATGCCGTTCCAGTCCGGCAGGTAGTACGGCAGCTGGACGATCGTGGTCTTCGGGTCGTCGAGGGACTCCATGGCCGCCCTGGTGGGCTCGGCCTGGGTGATCCACTGGTCGTCCGCGGCGTCGGTGTGGGCGGGGATGGCTCCGGCCGACTCGTTCCAGAGGCTGTTCATCTCGGCCGAGGCGGCGAACTCGATGAACTTCCAGGCCGCCGCCTTGTTCTTGCTGGACTTGAACAGCCCCAGGCCGTCGACCGGGTTGGAGACCAGGGTCCGCGGACCGCCCTCGGAGGACGGCGGCATCGGCAGCCCGTCGACGCCGTCCTCGCCGAACGCCTTCACGTGGTCGGTGTAGGAGCCCAGGTTGTGCTGGAGCATGCCGACCTCGCCGCCGGTGAAGGTGGCGACCATCTTGGTGAAGTCGTTGTTGAGGTCGGCCTTGGGCGTGGCCTTGTCGTACAGGGCGACGTACTTCTCCAGCGCCTCGACGTTCTCCGGGGCGTTGACGGTGGTCTTGTCGCCCTCCCAGAAGCTGTCGATCCCGGACTGGGCGTACATCATCTCCAGCGCCTGGGCGATGGAGCCCGCGCCGCCGCGGATGGTGAAGCCGAAGCGGTTCTTCCCCTTGTCGGTCAGCTCCTCGGCGGCCTTGTAGAAGTTCTCCCAGGAGGTGGGGGGCTCCAGGCCGGCCTCGTCGAACAGCTTGGTGCGGTACCACAGCACGCCCTGGTTGGCGGAGGTGGGGACGGTGAACAGCTCCTCCTCGCCGCCGGCGGCGCGGACGCTGTCGACCATGCCCTTGACGAGTTTGCCCTTCAGCGGGCTGTCCTCGATCCGGTCGGTGACCGGGTCCAGCGCGCCCTGGGCGACCATGTTGGCGAGGTAGGCGGTGCCGACCATGCCGACGTCCGGCAGGCTGTCGCCGCCGCCCTGGATGGCGGTGTCGTACTTGGACTGCACGTCGGCGATGGGGATGCCGACGTACTCGACGTCGATGTCCGGGTTCTCCTTCTCGAACTCGGCGATGATCTTCTTCCAGACCTCGGTGCGCACACCGCCGTTGTTGTCCCAGAAGACGATCTCGCCCTTGCCGTCGCCCTCGCTGCCGGCCTCGGTGCCCGCGCCGCCGCCGCAGGCGGTGGCGGTGAGGGCGAGGGACGCGCTGACGCCCAGGGCCAGCAGGGTGCGGACCCGGGTTCTGCGGCTGGTGTGTGTGCTCATCGTCGGCTCATTTCTCGGTCGTGCGTTTCCGCGGGGGTGTACGGGGGTGTACGGGGGTGTGCGTCGTGCCGTGTGCGTCGTGTGCCGTGCCGTGCGCGCCGGGCGGCGGGGCCCGGCGCGCGGGAGGCGCGGTGCCGGGGGCGGGCGGTCGGGGGGTGCGGGGTCGGGGAGTGCGGGCGGGTCAGGTGATGCGGAACCGGGTGAACTCCGCCGTTCCGGCCGGTCCGCCGCCTTCGGGGGCGGCGGCGAACAGGCCCAGCTGGGCCCCGACCCATCGCCAGGGGGTGGCGGCGAAGGGCAGTCCGGAGGGGCGGAAGCCGGTCTCCCCGGGCAGGTGCGCCGAGAAGTGGCAGCGTGCGCCGGGGAGGACCGCCACCCGCAGCCGCGCCCGTCCCTGCGGCGCGGGCCGGGAGTGGGCGGCGTCCCGCTCGTGCTCGGCGGCGGACTCGGCGAAGCGGTGCACCAGGTGGACCGCCCCGTCGGCGTCCCGCTCCAGGCCGATCCAGGCGAACGCGTCGCCCAGGACGGCCAGTCCGGCCCTGGCGCCGGGCTCGGCGCCGTCCAGCCGCAGCTCCACCTCGGCCGTGCACGGCCTGCCCGGCAGCCGCTGGACCAGGACGTTGGGCAGTCTGCGCAGGTCGTGGACGTCGGGGCTGCGGCGGCAGACCGGCCGCAGCCCGTCGCCGGAGTGCGCCACGGTCCACCCGGGGCCGGGGTTGGCGGTCCAGGACCACTGGAGGCCGAAGCGCCCGCCGGGGAAGTCGTCGTCGGTGGCGGGCGAGACCGGGCGCTCGGCGGGGTGCGCCGGCACCGGCCGGGTGTGGACGGCGACGGGTTCGCCGCCGTCGCCGATCACCGGCCAGCCGTCGCCGTCCCAGCGCATCGGCTGCAGGTGCACCACCCGCCCGTACGGGCCGCGCTGCTGGAAGTGCAGGAACCAGTCGCCGCCGTCGGCCGCCCGCACCCACGCGCCCTGGTGGGGGCCGTTGACGTCGGTGCGGCCCTGGGCGAGGACGACGCGCTCCTCGTAGGGGCCGAAGAGGTCCCGGGAGCGGAAGGCCCCCTGCCAGCCGGTCTCCACTCCCCCGGCGGGGGCGAGGATCCAGTACCAGCCGTCGTGCCGGTAGAGCTTGGGCCCCTCCAGGGTGAACCAGCCGGGCAGCGCGTCGCCGTCCACGACCGTGCGGCCGGCGTCGAGGAGTTCGCGGCCGTCGGGGCTCATCCGGTGGCCGGTCAGCCGGTTCTTGACCCCCGAGCGGGACTTCGCCCAGGCGTGCACCAGCCAGGCGCGGCCGTCGTCGTCCCACAGCGGGCACGGGTCGATCAGCCCACGGCCCGCCTTCAGCAGGTGCGGCCTGCTCCACGGACCGCGGACGTCCTCGGCGTTGACCTGGTAGATGCCGTGGTCGGGATCGCCCCAGAAGATCCAGAACCGGCCCGCGTGGTGGCGGATGGCCGGCGCCCACACCCCGCAGTCGTGGCGCGGGACGGTGAACGCCTGCTCCGGCTCCAGCCGCTCCAGGGCGTGGCCGATGATCCGCCAGTTCACCAGGTCCCGGGAGTGCAGGATCGGCAGGCCGGGGGCCCGGCCGAAGCTGGAGGCGGTCAGGTAGTAGTCGTCGCCGACGCGGACGGCGTCGGGGTCGGACCAGTCGGCGTCCAGCACCGGGTTGCGGTAGGTCGTCGGGGCGAGGTCCCCGGGCCGGGCCGCCGGGGCCGTCCGGGTCCTCGGCAGGGCCGTCATGCGGGGGCCTCCTCTGGTGCGGGCGGGGTGAGCCGGGCGAGCCGGCCGGCGGTCCGGGCGGCGGCGTCCCGGTCCAGCCGGCCGTCGGCGACGGCGGTGACCACGCGCCGGACGACCGGCTGCCCGGGCGGCAGCGGCAGCCTGCGCTCCCAGGCCAGGGCGGAGCCCACCCCCGGGTACTCGGCGGCCCGCACGAACCACGGGTCGCGGCGGGTCCGCGCGGTCCCTCCGGCGAAGACCAGCGTCCAGGCGTCGGACGCCATCGCCAGCCACGGTGCGGCCGACCCGTGCACCGCCTCCTCGCCCTCGGCGTCCGCGGTGAACACCTCGGGCGGGCGGGGGCCGATCGGCGGCCGCCAGAAGAAGCCGCCGTACCCGGCGCCGGGGCGGCCGTTGGTGGCCGGGCTGCCCACCGACAGCTCCTCGTCGCAGGTGTTGGTCAGTTCGGTGGTCAGGTCCAGCGCCCAGCAGGTCCCGTCCAGTTCCCGGGCGGCCACGGTGCGGCGCTCGGCCAGCAGCGTCCGCCCGTCGCGCAGCCAGGCGATCTCCTCGGTGAAGCCGTCCTCGGCCAGCCGCGACCACCGCAGGTGGCGCTGGACGCCGTGGTTGTCCAGCTCGGTGGGGCCCCGGCCGCGGACGAAGGTGCGGCCGCCCCAGAAGTTGGTGCCGGAGACGTCGGGGACGGCCACGCTCACCCCGAGGTGGTGGACGTGGTCGGCGGGCCGCAGTTCGGTGACGGGGGTGCCGCCCAGGGTGCGGACGGGGTGGAGGTAGGGGCGGGGGGACTCGCGGGCCGGCAGGTCCGGCCGGTGCTCGTAGCGGGCCACGGGGCGTCCGCCGCAGGTGAGCACGGCGGCGCCGGCGGCCTCGGCGTCCCGGTCCGCGCCCGCGGGCCGGGTGCCGTGCGCGGCGGGTCCCGTGCGCTGTCCGGTCATCGTCCGCTCCCTTCCCCGGCGGTCGCGGCGGTCGCGGCCCAGCCGGCCTGCCCGGCCGTCTCCGGGAGGGCTGCCAGCTCCGAGTAGAGGGCCAGCCGTCCGGCCCCCTCGGCGACCAGCGCGTCGATCCCCGGCACGACCCGCCGCGCCGAGCCGCCGGCCGCGCCGGGCTCGGTGCGCCAGGCGTCCGGCGGCAGGGGCCTGGGCTCGGGGGCGGTGCGGACGGCCTCCACCAGCCGCATGAAGGCGCCGGTGCGCTCGGGCGGCACCAGCAGCTCCGTGCCTCCGGCCAGGTGGTCCAGGAGGTTGTGCAGCAGGTCGGTGCGGGCGTGCTCGGTGGTCTCGGGCTCCCGTCCGCGGCGCTCCAGCCGCACCCGGTCCTCCTTGTACCAGAAGGTGATGCGGCCCTCGGTGCCGTGGACGACGACGTACGGCTCGCCGGGCCTCTCGGCGCAGAGGGTGACGGCCGCGGTGATCTCGCCGCGGGTGCCGTCGCCGCGCACGGTGCGGATGCGGGCGCAGGAGGTGTCGTCGGACTCGATGTCGTTGGCGCGGTACAGCTCCAGCTCGATGCCGGCGACGTCCTCGGCGCGGTCGCCGCCGTCGATGCGCAGCGCGGTGGCCACCGCGTGGGCCAGGGGGTTGGTCAGGACGCCGTCCACCACGTCCCGGCCGTCCAGGCGGCGCCGCCCGGCCCAGGGGGCGCGGGACCAGTAGGCGCGGTCGCGGGTCCAGGCCCCGGCCGCGCCGATGCCCCGCACGGTGCCGATCGCACCGTCGGCGACCAGGTCGCGGATGGCGGTGACGGCGTGCGAGCCCAGCGACTGGAAGCCGATCTGGCAGGCGACCCCGGCGGCCCGCACCCCGTCGGCCATCCGCTCGAACTCGGCGTACGAGGGTGCCGGGGGCTTCTCCAGCAGCACGTGCACGCCCCGCTCGGCGGCGGTGAGCGCCAGGTCGGCGTGGGTGTGGATCGGGGTGCAGATCACCGCGACCCGCGCGCCGGTGCGCTCCAGCAGGGCGGCGAGGTCGGTGGACTGCTCGGGGTCGCCCAGGCCGTCCAGCTCCCCGTCGGTGAGGGGGGCCAGTTCGCAGACGCCCGCCAGGCGGACCCTGCCCTCCTCGGCGAGGCGGCGGATGTTGGCCAGGTGCCAGCGGCCGTGGCCGCGGGCGCCGGCCAGGACGACGGGCAGGGGGCGGGGTGCGGAGGAGGTCATCAGCCCTTCACCGCCCCCGCGCTGAAGCCGGTGATCAGCCACTTCTGGATGAAGGCGAAGATGATCACGACGGGCACGGCCGCCACCACGCCGCCCGCGGCCAGCGCGCCCAGGTCCACGCTGTCGGCGCCGATGAGGGTGTTGAGGCCCACCGGGATGGTCTGCTTGTCCTGGGAGGAGAGGAACATCAGGGCGAACAGGAAGTGGTTCCAGCTGTGCACGAAGGCGAAGGAGCCCACCGCGATCAGCCCGGGCCGCAGCATCGGCAGCACGATGGCGAGGAAGGCGCGCATCCGGGAGCAGCCGTCCACCCAGGCGGCCTCCTCCAGCGACTCGGGGACGTTCCGGATGAAGCCGCTGATGAGGATCATCGACAGCGGGAGCTGGAAGACCGTCTCCGCGATGATCACGCTCCACATGGAGTTGATGAGCTGGAGGCTGCGGAAGGTCTCGAAGAGCGGGACGAGCATCAGCGCGCCGGGGATGAACTGCGAGCACAGCAGCGCCAGCATGAAGGCGCTCTTCAGCCGGAACCGGAAGCGGGCCAGGGCGTAGCCGCCGGCCAGCGCCACGACCATGGTCATCAGCATCGAGGCGATGCCGACCTGGGTGCTGTTGAGGAAGTAGGTGCCGAAGTTCCGCTCGTTCCACACCTTCTCGAAGTGCTCGGTGGTGACCGGCCAGGGCACCAGCGAGGTCGAGCCGGCCGGGCGCACCGCGAACAGCAGCATCCAGTAGAAGGGGATCAGCGTGAACAGCAGGTAGATCCCCAGGGGGAGGTAGAGCTGCCAGCGCGGCGGCCCGTCGTCGAGCCGGCGGCGCCGGGCCGGCCCCCGTGCCGGGGGCGGGGTGGTGCCGTCGGCCGGTGCGGGCGCGTGGGCGCCCTTCTCTGCGAGTGCGGCGGTCACTTGTCGCCTCCGAACTTGCTCAGGCGCAGGTAGAGGATCGAGCAGAAGAGCAGGATCACGAAGGCCACGGTGGTCAGCGCGGAGGCGTAGCCGAAGTCGTGGCCGTCGATCCCGGTGTTGGCGACGTAGAGCGGAAGCGTGGTGGTCACGCCCGCCGGGCCGCCGCCGGTGAGGGTGTAGAGCAGGTCGACGTTGTTGAACTCCCACACCGCGCGCAGCAGCGTGGAGAGGATGATCGCGTCCTTCAGGTGCGGCAGGGTGATGTGCCAGAACTGCCGGAAGCGGCTGGCGCCGTCCACCGAGGCCGCCTCGTACAGGTCCTTGGAGACGGACTGGAGGTCGGCGAGGATGAGGATCGCGAAGAAGGGGACGCCGCGCCAGAGTTCGGCCAGGACGGCGGCCCAGAAGACGGTCCCGGTGTCGGACAGGACCGAGGTGCCGTACTCCCCGATGCCGGCGTCCGCCAGGTAGCGGCTCAGGCCGGTGGAGGGGTTGTACAGCAGGATCCAGATGGTGGTGGTGAGCACCCCGGAGACGGCCCAGGGCGAGAAGACCAGGGCGCGGGCGATGCCGCGGCCGAGGAACGTCTGGTTGACGATCAGGGCGAGCGCCAGCCCGAAGACGAGCTGGAGGGAGACCTCCACCACGACCCACTTGGCGCTGAAGGCGAGCGTCTGCCAGAACAGGGGGTCCTCGAAGAAGATCTCCCGGAAGTTGTCCAGACCCGCGTAGCCGTTCCGCCAGGGCTTGGTGACGTTGTAGTGCTGGAGGCTGTAGTACAGGACGCTGAGCATCGGGTAGGCGATGAAGCCCAGCATCAGCAGCGCGGCGGGCGCGATCAGCATGTACGGCAGGCTGCGCTTTCCGGCCCCGCCGGGTTTCCCCTGCCTGCTGGGGGTGCCCGGCTGGGCGCGCTTCTTCGGCACGGCGGTGAGGGCCATTGCCGGTGCTCCGTTCTGTCGTCGTTCAGTCGTCGAATGACTGTCGAACGTCGTTCGAGGTCTCGGCTGGTGGTGGACGGCGGTGCGGTGCTGCGGGGCGGCCCGGGTGCGGCGGGCGCGCCCCGGTCATCCCGCGTACGGTTCGGGGACCTCTCCGGGCCGGGCGAGGAAGGCGAAGTCGCAGCCGGTGTCGGCCTGGGTGATGTGCTCCTCGTACAGGGCCCCGTAGCCGCGCCCGTAGCGGGCCTGCGGGGGCTGCCAGGCGGCGCGGCGGCGTTCCAGTTCGGCGTCGTCGACCTCCAGGCGCAGGGTGCGCGCGGCGACGTCGAGGGTGATCAGGTCGCCGGTCCGCACCAGTGCCAGCGGCCCGCCGACGTGCGACTCGGGGGCGATGTGCAGCACGCAGGCGCCGTAGCTGGTGCCGCTCATCCGGGCGTCGGAGAGGCGGACCATGTCGCGCACGCCCTGCCGCAGCAGGTGGTCGGGCAGGGGCAGCATCCCGTACTCGGGCATGCCCGGCCCGCCCAGCGGTCCCGAGCCGCGCAGCACCAGCACGCTCTCGGCGGTGATGTTCAGCGCCGGGTCGTTGATGGTGGCCTGCAGGGTGCGGTAGTCGTCGAAGACGACCGCGGGGCCGGTGTGCTTGAGCAGGTGCGGCTCGGCGGCGATGTGCTTGATGACGGCGCCGTCGGGGGCGAGGTTGCCGCGCAGGACGGCGATGCCGCCCTCCTGGGCCAGGGGGTTGTCGGTGGAGCGGATGACGTCGTCGTCGTGGACGAGGGCGCCGGCGATCTGCTCGCGCAGCGTGTCGTGGGCGACGGTGGGGCGGTCGAGGTGGAGGTGGTCGCGCAGCCGGGAGAGGAACCCGGGCATCCCTCCGGCGTAGTGGAAGTCCTCCATCAGGTACTTCCCGCCGGGGCGGAGGTTGGCCAGCACCGGTGTGGTGCGGGCGATGCGGTCGAAGTCGTCCAGGGTGAGGCCGATCCCGGAGCGGCCCGCCATGGCGATGAGGTGGATGACGGCGTTGGTCGAGCCGCCCAGCGCGCAGACGGCGGCGACGGCGTCCTCGTAGGCCTCGCGGGTCAGGACGGTGGAGAGCCTGCGGTCCTCCCACACCATCTCCACGATCCGCCGGCCGGCCGCGGCGGCCATCCGGGAGTGGCCGGAGTCGACGGCGGGGATCGAGGAGGCGCCGGGCATGGTGACGCCCAGGACCTCGGCGGCACCGGTCATGGTGGAGGCGGTGCCCATGGTCATGCAGTGGCCGGGCGAGCGGGCCAGGCCGCACTCCAGTTCGGCCATCTCGCAGTCGCCGATGAGCCCGGCGCGCTTGTCGTCCCAGTACTTCCACATGTCGGTGCCCGAGCCGAGGGTCTCGCCGCGCCAGTGGCCGCGCAGCATCGGCCCGGCGGGCACGAAGACGGTGGGCAGGTCGGCGCTGGCCGCGCCCATCAGCAGGGCGGGGGTGGTCTTGTCGCAGCCGCCCATCAGCACCGCGCCGTCGACCGGGTAGGAGCGCAGCAGCTCCTCGGTCTCCAGGGAGAGCAGGTTGCGGTAGAGCATGGGGGTCGGCTTCTGGAAGGTCTCCGAGAGGGTGGAGACGGGGAACTCCAGGGGGAACCCGCCGGCCTGCCACACCCCGCGCTTGACGGCCTCGGCGCGCTCGCGCAGGTGCTGGTGGCAGGGGTTGATGTCGGACCAGGTGTTGAGGATGGCGACGACCGGCTTGCCCAGGTGCTCCTCGGGGAGGTAGCCGAGCTGGCGGGTGCGGGCGCGGTGGCTGAAGGAGCGCAGTCCGTCGGTGCCGTACCACTGGTGGCTGCGCAGCTCCTCGGGGGCCCTGCGGGGCCCGCGGCCTCGGGTGTCCGTCACGACTGCCCCCATTCCTTGACGATCGCGGCGACCTTCTCGCGCAGTTCCCCGGGCAGCTCCCGGCTCGGCGGGCGGACGTCGCGGCGGCACAGCCCGAGGTGGGCCAGGGCCTCCTTGACGACCGAGACGTTGTTGGCCGACTGCCGTTCGGCGCGCAGGTCCTCGAAGACGCGGATCCGCTCCCACACCCCCATGGCGGCGGCGTAGTCGCCGGCGCGCAGGGCGCGGAGCATCTCCAGGGAGACCTGCGGTGCCACGTTGACCAGGCCGGAGGTGAAGCCGGTGGCGCCGCAGGCGAAGTAGGCGGGTGCGTACAGCTCGGCGAGTCCGGCCACCCACACGAAGCGGTCCGCCCCGGCGTCGCGGGCGACGGCGGCGAAGCGGGCGGCGTCGGGGACGGCGTACTTGACGCCGATGACGTTGGGGCACTCCTCGCCGAGCCGGGCCAGCGCCTCGCCGTCGATGAGGGGGTTGCGCAGGTAGGGCACGACGCCCAGGTCGGGGACGGCCTCGGCGACGGCGCGGTGGTAGTCGATCCAGCCGGCCTGGGAGACGTAGGGGTTGACGGGCTGGTGGACCATCACCATCCCCGCCCCGGCGTCGCGCGCCTGCCGGGCGGCGTCGGCCGCGCCGGCCGGGTCGTGGCCGACGCCGACGACGATCTCGGCCTCCCCGCCGGCGTCCGCGACCTCGGCGGCGGTCAGCTCGACCTCCAGCCGCCGCTCCTGGGGGGTGAGGGAGTAGAACTCGCTGGTGTTGCCGTTGGGGGTGACGGTGCGGATCCCGGCGTCCAGCAGCCGGCGGAGGAGGGCCCGGTAGGCGTCGGCGTCCAGCCGGCCCCGCTCGTCGAACGGGGTGACGGGGATGGCCACGACGTCGGCGAGGGCCGCCCGCCTGCGGGAGAAGTCCGTCATCGCAGGACCTGCCCTTCCTGGTCGGCGCCGGTCTTCGCGGCGGTGTGTCCG
The DNA here is from genome assembly GCF_042681365.1 of Streptomyces desertarenae. Lineage (NCBI taxonomy): Bacteria > Bacillati > Actinomycetota > Actinomycetes > Kitasatosporales > Streptomycetaceae > Streptomyces > Streptomyces desertarenae. The sequence goes on from NZ_JBHUFU010000028.1 coordinate 28,735, forward strand.
GTGGTGGCGGCGGTGCCCGCCGGCTCGGGGACGGCGTCCGCGGCGGCCGGGAAGGCCCGGTGCACGAACCCCTCGATGTGTCCGTGGAGCAGCCGCGCCGCGCCGTCGGCGTCGCCGTCCAGCGCGCGGGCGAGGATCTCGCGGTGCTCGGCGGCCTCGTGCTCCCAGGAGGGCACCGCCTCCCAGGCGACGGTGGAGACCAGTGCGGCCTGGTCGCGCAGGTCGTCGAGCATCCGTGCCAGCAGCGGGTTGCCGCACGGCAGGTACAGGGCGCGGTGGAAGTCCCGGTTGGCCAGCGAGCGGTCGGCCCGGTCGGTGGCGGCGTCGGCCCGCTCCAGGGCCGCGCGGGCCCCGGCCAGGTCCGCACCGCCGGCGACGGTGCGGCGCAGCGCCTCCGGCTCCAGCAGCAGGCGCACGTCGTAGACGGAGCGGGCCATGGCGGCGTCCACGGTGCGCACGGTGGCGCCCTTGTACTCGCTCATCACCACCAGCCCGCGGCCCGCGAGGGTCTTCAGCGCCTCGCGGACCGGGGTCTTGGACACGCCGAACCGCGCGGCCAGCTCGTTCTCCACCAGCGGCTGCCCGGGCGGCAGCTGGCCGGTGAGGATGGCGTGGGTCAGGTGCTCCATGACGTACTGCGTCCTGGAGGGGACGGGTACCGGTGGGGGACCGGTCAGGGGGGCTCTCATGCAGGCGGCTCTCAGGTCGGCTCCGGCATCGGGCACGCGGAAGGACGGGGTGCGGGCACCGTGCGGGACGCGCGCCGGGCGCGCGGAAGGACGGTGCACGCACCGGTGCGGTCGTACACGGCGTCTCGTATATGACGTATCAGGTATGGCGTACGAGTCGCGGTGGGGAAGAAAGTAGGTCCGCCTCCAGGCCCCGTCAACGGTTGCGGCAGAACTTTCGGCACTGATTTGGAAAGCGCTTACCGTGTGCGACGGGCGGCACGTCGGCCGTCACGCGACGCTCGGGCGGAAAACGGCCGCGCCGCCCGCCCCGGCACCGTGCGGAACGGGCACCGGGGCGGGCGGCGCGGCCGGACGGGGGTCAGCCGAGCCGGGAGAGCGCGGTGCGGACGGCCGCCAGGTCGGCGTCGCCGGCCAGCCCGGCGT
>NZ_JBHUFU010000028.1:29944-44787 GCF_042681365.1 Streptomyces desertarenae
GCGCGGCCGGACGGGGGTCAGCCGAGCCGGGAGAGCGCGGTGCGGACGGCCGCCAGGTCGGCGTCGCCGGCCAGCCCGGCGTGGTACAGGCGCAGCTCGTTCGCCCCCGACTCCCGGGCGTGGATGGCGTGTTCGGCCAGCTCCCGGGGCCGTCCGCCCATGCCGGAGACCACGGTGAGGTTGGCGGCGAGCACGGTGGAGGCCGTGCGGTGCGGCAGGAACGGCGAGATCACGTCGGTGCGTTCGGCGTCGCTCCCGGTGCAGGGCAGCACCACGCCGTCGGCCAGGCCGAGCACGCCGGCGGGGTCCACGCCGACGTTGGCGCCGCAGCGGTGGGGCGCCGGATCGGCGTGCAGCAGCACCCGGAACTCCCCGGCGCCCCGGTCCCGGGCGGCGGCGCGGACGGCACGGACGACCTCCTGCTGGAAAGCGCCTGCCGTCCGGTCGCGCCAGGCCGAGGCGGCTTTCGCGAGCTCCTCCCCCAGCAGCTCCACCACCTCCTCCCACTCCTGCCGGCGGTTCGCGGCGCGCTCCTCGCGCTCCCCCGTCCACAGCGGCTCCAGCGCCGCGGTCACGGCCGACCGCAGCCGGCCGGGGTCGGCGCCGTGCGCGGCGTAGCCCGCCTCGCAGACCTCGCAGAAGCACAGCGACATCAGGTACTGCCCGGCGCCGCCGAGCCGCACCCCGCCGGTCTTGTCGTGGGCGCTCAGGTGCGGCAGCCCGTACCATCCGCACGACTCCAGCTCGGTGCCGCGCGCGCCGGGACGCACGGCGGAGTCGGCCGCGAGGCGCACCGCGTACGCCCGCACCTCCTCCCTGGCGATGCACGGCGCCCACGGGTAGCGGTCCCCGTAGGCGTTGCGGACGGTGAGGTGGGGGTGCTCCTCGCCGAGCCGGGTGCTGTGGGCGAGGATCACCCAGGAGTGCACCTCCAGCCCGGCGCCGGCGAGCGCGGCCGCGGCCTCGCCGTAGGGGTCGTCGCCCGCCGTCCACTCCTGCGGGCGAGGGCGCGGGACCCCGGGGGCCGCGTCCTCCCAGCGGGACGGGTCCAGCGGGTGGTAGACGGCGGAGTGCCGGGCGGTGACGATCCGGTGGCGCGGGTGGCGCGGGGTCAGCGCCCGGGTGGAGTGGTAGGCGGAGGCGAGGGTGACCTGCCGGACGCCGAGGTCGGCGATCCGGCGGGCGGCGTCCGGGTCGCCGACGACGTCCCAGGGGTAGACGAAGGCGGATGCGCGCATCGGGCAGGCTCCTTTGGCGGCTGGAGGAACAAGGGGTCGGGGCCGGGGCGCGGGGGCGGCGGGAGCAGGCGGCCGGCAACCGCCATGATGGTGCCGGACGTGCGTGTCCGTGAACAGCCCCGGACCACCGCTCTCCCCGGCTCCCCGCTTGGCTGAGGTGGGAGGGCCGCAGCGCCCCGGCGAACCATCAGAACCTACCGACCGCGGACCTGTATGTGAACAGGGTTCAGCAGCCAGGACACCGCATCCTCTCCCGGGAGGTGTCCGGCGGGCCCGGGCCGGGCGGGCGGCGCAGCGACACGCCGGGCTCGCCCGGGTCGTGGAACCGCAAAGCCCCGGCGTCCGTTAATCGGACCATGACTGCGATGACCCCCGGTTCGAACCTCCCCCTGCCCGTGCCGCGCGTGGCGGTGGACGTCACCGCGCCGGTGCGGCTGGACGTCTCCGGGCTGCTGCTCGGCGCCGACGGCAAGGTGCGCTCCGACGACGACTTCGTCTTCTACAACCAGCCGTCCGGGCCGGGCGTCGCCCACGGCACCGCCGGCGGCCACGACACCATCACCGTGGACACCGCGGCGGTGCCCGCCGACGTCGAGAAGATCGTGGTGACGGCCAGCCTCGACGCCCCGGGGGCGACGTTCGCCGGCACCGAGCCCACCGCGACCGTCCGCGACGCGGACGGCGGCGCGGTGCTGGCCACCTTCACCCCGCCCCGGCTGGGGCCGGAGACGGCCCTGGTCGTCGTGGAGGTCTACCGGCGGAGCGGCGCCTGGAAGGTGCGCGCGGTCGGCCAGGGGTACGCCGACGGACTGGCCGGCATCGCCACCGACTTCGGGGTGACGGTGGAGGAGCCCGCCGCCTCCGCCGCGCCCCCGGCGCCTCCCGCACCGGCAGCGCCCCCGGCGCCCCCGACGCCCCCGGCGCCCTCGGCGCCCTCGGCGCAACCGGCGCCTCCCGCACCGGCGGCACCCGGGAGCGGGAAGATCAATCTGGACAAGGGCCGGGTCGACCTCCGCAAGCACCAGACGGTCTCCCTGGTCAAGGGCGGCAGGCCGCTGCTGTCCTCGGTGCGGATGGGCCTGGGCTGGGAGCCCGCCTTCCGCGGCAAGGACGTCGACCTCGACGCCTCGGTCATCGCCTACGACGCCCGCCGCAAGAAGATCGACAACTGCTACTTCGGCAGGCTCGCCATCCTGAACGGGACGATCCAGCACTCCGGCGACAACCTCACCGGCGAGGGCGCCGGGGACGACGAGAGCATCACCGTCCACCTGGGCGGCCTGCCGCCCGAGGTGACGGGCCTGGTGTTCACGGTGAACTCCTTCTCCGGGCAGAGGTTCACCGAGGTCGCCAAGGCGTACTGCCGACTGCTGGACGCCGCCACCGGCGAGGAGCTGGTCCGCTTCGACCTGACCGACTCCGGGCCCCACACGGGCGTGCTGATGTGCAAGCTGGTCCGCCAGTACTCGGGCGAGTGGGAGATGACGGCCCTGGGGGAGTACGTCGACTCCCGCACCGTCCGCGGCATGGTCAAGCCGGGCGGAGCGGCCCTGTAGCCGTCCGGGCCGGGAGGAGCGGGCGGTGTGACCGGAGCGCGGAGGAGCGGTGAAGGACGCCGGGGCATGGCGTGAGGGCCCGTCCCGGCGGCCGGCCGGCGTGATATCCGTCGCACCGGCCGGCGGGGAAAGCGCCGTCAACTCCCCGCCCCGAGCGGAGAGTTCCCAGGTCAACGGCGATTTCGGTCATTTGCGGTGAGATTGATGTTTGAACCAAGCGGGGGGAGGGGAAGTAAAGGGACCTGCCGTTGTCATACCCAGCCCCTACTCTGGTCCTATGTCCACCACTTCCGAGCAGGGAAATCCGGGCCCCCAGCGTCAGACTCCCGCACAGGCGAACGAGGCGCTCCGCGCCTTCGTGCGCGCCCACGGCGACCGTCCCTGGTCCCGTGCGGAGCTGGCCGAGCTGGACCGGCTGCGGGCTGCGTGGCGGGCGGCCGGGCGGGCCGGGGTGACCACGGCCGCGTGAGCGGCACCCGATGAGACGGCGCACCAGCGCAGACGGAAGGGCCGGCGGGGCGATCGCCCCGCCGGCCCTTCCCCGTGTACGAGGGCGCGCGGCCGGCCGCGGCCGCGCGCCTCAGCGCTCCCGGTGCCTCTCCCAGGGGCCGGTGATCGCCAGCAGGATGCCCGGGTCCTGGATCCCGGCGAACAGCGTCCTGCCGTCGCCCGAGAAGCACACCCCGGCGAACTCGCTGTACTCCGGCTCCTCCTCCGTTCCGATGTTCACCTCGTTGCGGGCCACGGGGAAGACCCGGCCCCGGTCGTCGGCGGCCATCAGGTGCTGGAACCCCTCGCCGTCCTCGGCGATGATCACTCCGCCGTACGGCGAGACGGTGATGTTGTCGGGCCCGTCCGGGCTTCCGGGGGCCAGCGGGTCGCGGTGGGCGCCGAAGCGCAGCTTCAGGGTGAGGGTGCGGCGGCGGGGGTCGTAGAACCACACCTGGCCGTCGTGCGGCTGCCCCGGGCTGTCGTCGTCACGGGCGTAGGAGGCCACCACGTACGCGCCGCCGTCGGCCCACCACATGCCCTCCAGCTTGCGGGCGCGGGTGACCTCGCTCCCGGTGAACTGCCGGCGGACGGGCACCTCGCGGGCGTCGCGGTCGGGGACGTCCACCCAGTCCACGCCGTAGACCGTGCCGGGCCGCACCGCGCGGGAGAGGTCGTCGACGAACCGGCCGCCGGAGTCGAAGCAGCGGAACGCCTGGAGGGTGCCGGCGTCGTCGGCGAGCGTGCGCAGCCGCCCCCGGCCGTGCCGGAAGCCCTTCGGCGGCACCCAGCGGAACAGCAGGCCGTTGGGGTCGGAGTCGTCCTCCGTCAGGTACATGTGGCCGCGCGCCGGGTCCACGACGACGGCCTCGTGGTCGAAGCGGCCCAGTGCCTTGATCGGCTGCGGGTCGCGGTTGGCCCGCCGGTCGTGGGGGTCGACCTCGAAGACGTAGCCGTGGTCGCGGGTCATGCCCCTCTCGCCGGCCCGGTCGGAGTTCTCCTCGCAGGTCAGCCAGGTGCCCCAGGGGGTCGCCCCGCCCGCGCAGTTGGTGGAGGTGCCGGCGAGGCCGACCCACTCGGCGAGCTTCTCCCCGTCCCGGGAGACCTCCACGACCGTGCAGCCGCCCGCGGCGGCCGGGTCGTAGACCAGCCCCTCGGCGAGCGGCACGGGAAACTCCCAGTCGCTCCGCGGGCCCTTCAGCTCGTGGTTGTTGACCAGCAGCGTCCGGCCGCGGGGGCCGTCGAAGGCCGCGGTGCCGTCGTGCTTGGCGGGGGTGTGCTCGCCGCTCTCCAGGCGGGTGACGCCGCAGTGGGTCAGAACGCGGTAGGAGAAGCCGGCGGGCAGGGCGAGCACCCCGTCGGGGTCGGGCAGCAGCGGCCCGTAGCCCCGCGCCCGGCGCTCCTCGCCCGGCTCCCCCCGGTCCCGGCCCCCGCCGCCCTGGACTCCCGACGCCCCCGAGGTGCCCGCCAGGATGCCGGCGGCGGCGCCGGTGACGGCGATCCCGGCGCCGGCCACCACGGTGCGCCGGGACGGGCGCCCGCGGCCGGCTCCACCGGCGGGCCCGGTCGCTCCCGCGTCCCCCGGCGGCCCCGCCGGACCGGTCGGCCCCGTCGGATCCTTCGGCATGGTCGGCGTGGTCGGCATCGTCTCTCCCGTCCGCTCTGGGCGATGGCACGGCGACGGCCACGATCCCGCCCCGCGGAGAACGGGGGTTGAACGGCGTGCGAACCGGGCGGCTCAGCCGCGCGACCTCGCCCTGTACGCCGCCTTGCGGGCGTCCTTGGCGGCACGCCGGTCGGGGTGGACGCGGCTCATCGCCTCCAGCACCTCCCCGGTGGCCGGGTGGTCGACGCGCCAGGCCTTGTCGAAGAAGCCGCTGTGCTGGTCCACCAGACCGCGCACCAGCTCGCGCAGCTCCTGCGAGCCGTCCCCGCCCTGCCGGACGGACAGCTGCGCGGCCAGGGTGTCGACGGTCAGCCAGAACACCATCTCCTCGGAGGGCGCCGGCACGTCGGCCAGCCCGCGTTCGGAGAGCCACACCCGGGCCAGCCCGCCCAGGTGGCCGTCGTCGAGGACCTCGCGCAGGGCGGGCTCGGCCTCCGCGCCGACGAGCGAGAGGGCCTGCTGGCAGGCCAGGCGGCGGCCGGGCGCCCGCCGGTCGTCGCCGCGGGCGGCGGCCAGCAGCTCGCGGGCGGCCTCCAGCGGGGCGCGCCGGGCGAGCCACAGCTCGATCTCGGTCCGGGCGGCCTCCTCGCCGTGCCCGGGGAGCGCGTCCAGCAGGGTCCGGGCGTCCTCCCCGGCGAGGTCGCCCACGGCCGGGGCGTGGACGCCCGCCTCCAGCATCCGCCGCCGCACGCCGTACAGGCCCAGCGGGGTGAGGCGCACCATGCCGTAGCGGGCCACCTCCTCCTCGTCGGGGAGCCGGGGGCCGTCCCCGTCCCCGTCCCCGTCCTCGGCTCCGGCCCCGTCGGCCTCCTCGGCCAGGGCGTCGTCCATGGGGTGGTGCACGACGATGCCGGCCGGCTCCAGCAGCCGGAACTGCTCGTCCAGCCGGACCATCACCTCCGAGACCTCCTCCAGGACGTCGTCGGTGGGGTGCTCCATGCCCTCGGGGACGACCATCGAGGCGGCGAGCACCGGCAGCGGCACCATGGCCCCGGCCTCCACGGCGGGGTCGGTGGCGGTCAGCAGGTAGAGGTTGGCCAGCGCGCCGTCGAGGAGGTCGGCCTCCTCCTCCGGGTCCCAGTCGAGCGCGTCGAGGTCGAGCGCGCCGGGGTCGAGGGAGGCGGGGTCGAGGCGCCCGTCCTCGCCGAGCAGGTCCTCCAGGCCGGGGACGGCCGCCTCGGCGAGGACCGCCTCCAGGCCGTCGAGCCAGAGGTCCAGCACGTCGGCGGGGCTGCCCCGGGTGAGCAGGGCCAGCTCCTCGCCGGGGACGGCGGTGCCGGCGCCGTCCCCGGCGCCGTCGTCCTCGCGGACCTCCAGCAGCCCGGTGTCGACGGCCAGGTCCCACGCGCGCGCCGCGTGCTCCTGCGCCTCCTCGTCCTCCCCGTCCAGCCCGAGGAGCGCGGCGGCCTCCGCCAGCCGCCCGTCGGGCAGTTCGCCCCCGGCGCCGACCCGGACACCCTCCTGCGCCCAGCGTGCGAGCCGGGTCGCGTGGGAGAGCAGCGGTGCGGCGAGGGCCTCCCGCGCCAACTCGGCCTCCGCGGGCAGCCGTACGGGCGGCGCGGCGGGGCGGTCGTCACCGGTCATGGGGGCGTGCTCCTCGATGGGTCGGCGGGACGAGCGGCAAGAGCCGGGGGGCGCTGCCCAGCGTAGACCGCTTCCGCCCCGGCCGTCCGGTTCACCGGGTCTTCCGCCTCCGTACCGCTCCCCTTCCTTGACAAGCACCTGACCAGGACGGCACGTTACGCGCGTAGAGAAACACACGGCAGGACCGTGTGACCGCTCTCCCCGGCACCACCGGCCGGGCGGCCGGAACGGCACCGCCGCTCCTCCCCCACGCCGCCCCTTCCACTCCAGCCCCGTCCCGGAGGGACCCCTTGAGCAGATCCCCGGCGGCCCGCACCGCCCGCACCGCCGCCCTGACCGTCGCCGCGCTGACCTCGACCCTGCTGGCCGTCCCCGCCTCGGCGGCGGAGCCCTCCGGCGGGGCGGGGGCGGACGGGGCGGTCCGCATCCACGACATCCAGGGCGGCACCCGCCTCTCGCCCCTGGACGGCACGCGGGTGTCGGACGTCTCCGGCGTGGTCACCGGCGTCCGCACCTACGGATCGCGCGGCTTCTGGATCCAGGACACCGCGCCCGACGCCGACCCGGCCACCAGCGAGGGCGTCTTCGTCTACACCGGCTCGGCCCCCGCCGTCTCCGTCGGCGACCTGGTGAGGGTCTCGGGCACGGTCGACGAGTACCGTCCGGGCGGCGCCTCCTCCGGCAACCAGACGATCACCCAGATCACCCGGCCCCAGGTCGCCGTGGTCTCCTCCGGCCACGCGCTGCCCGCCCCGGTCGTCCTGGACGCCGCCGCCGTCCCCGACGCCTACGCCCCCGAAGGCGACCCGGCCGCGGGCGGCCGCATCGAGGACCTGGAGCTGCGGCCCGGCAGCTACGCGCTGGACCTGTACGAGTCGCTGGAGGGCATGGACGTCCGGGTCGCCGACGCCCGCGTGGTCGCCCCCAGCACCGAGCACGCCGAGCTGTGGGTGACCGTCGAGCCCCGGCAGAACCCCACGCGGCGCGGCGGCACCGTCTACGGCGGCTACGACCGGCCCAACCCCGGCCGCGTCAAGGTCGAGTCCCTCGTCCCGCTGGCCCAGCGGCCCTTCCCCACCGCGAACACCGGTGACGTGCTCGCCGGGCCGACCACCGGCCCCCTCGACTACGACCAGTACGGCGGCTACCTGGTGGCCGCCCGCGAGATGGGCACCGTGACCGACCGGGGCCTGCAGCGCGAGCGCACCCGCCGCCAGCACCGGGGCGAACTGGCCGTCGCCACCTACAACGTGGAGAACCTCCACCCCGGCAACGGCCAGGAGAAGTTCGACCGGCTGGCCCGGGGCGTGGTGGAGAACCTCGCCTCCCCCGACATCCTGGCCCTGGAGGAGATCCAGGACGACAACGGCCCCACCGACGACGGGACGGTCTCCGCCGGCCGGACGCTGACGCGGTTCGTCGAGGCCATCGCCGCCGCGGGCGGCCCCCGCTACGCGTGGCGCTCCATCGACCCGGTCGACGGCGCCGACGGCGGGCAGCCGGGCGGCAACATCCGCACCGTCTTCCTCTTCGACCCCGACCGGGTCTCCTTCGTGGACCGGCCCGGTGCGGACGCGGCCACGGCGGTCGGCGTGGCGCGCGAGCGCGGCCGGGCCGTGCTCACCCACTCCCCCGGCCGGATCGCACCGCAGGACACCGCCTGGGAGGACAGCCGCAAGCCGCTGGCCGGCGAGTTCCGCTTCCGCGGCCGCACCGTCATCGTGGTCGCCAACCACTTCGCCTCCAAGGGCGGCGACCAGTCCCTGCACGCGGCCGTCCAGCCGCCCGAGCGGTCCTCCGAGGTCCAGCGGCACCGCCAGGCCGAGGCGGTCAACCGTTTCGTGCGGCAGGTGCTGGCGGTGGAGCGCCGGGCCAAGGTGGTCGTGCTCGGCGACATCAACGACTTCGAGTTCTCCGCCACCGCCCGCAAGCTGACCGCGGGCGGCGCGCTGCGCAACGCGGTGCTCTCGCTGCCGGAGTCCGAGCGCTACACCTACGTCTTCGACGGCAACTCCCAGGTGCTGGACCAGACCCTGGTCTCACCGGGCATCCGCCGCTTCGACTACGACATCGTCCACGTCAACGCGGAGTTCGCCGACCAGGCCAGCGACCACGACCCCCAGGTGATCCGCTTCCGTCCCTGACGGGCCCTCCGGCCGTGCCGCCCTCCGACCGGGGGGCGGCACGGCCGCACCGGCGGCGGCCGGGACCGGGACCGGCTGGACCGGCCGCTTCCCCGTGGGCGAGACTCACCCCCATGTCCGCATCCCCCTTCGGCCGCGTCGCCGCCGCCATGATCACCCCGTTCGACCCCTCCGGCGCCCTGGACCTCCCCGGTGCCCGGCGGCTCGCCGCCCACCTGGTGGACCGGGGCGGCTGCGACGCGCTGGTGCTCAACGGCACCACCGGCGAGTCCCCGACCACCTCCGACGAGGAGAAGACGGCGCTGGTGCGGGCCGTGGCCGAGGAGGTCGGCGACCGGGCCCGGATCGTGGCGGGCGTGGGCACCAGCGACACCCGCCACTCGGTGGAACTGGCCCGGGCCGCCGAGCAGGCGGGCGCCCACGGCCTGCTGGTCGTCACCCCGTACTACTCCCGCCCCACCCAGGAGGCCGTCGCCCGCCACCTGGCCACCGTCGCCGACGCCACCGCCCTGCCGGTGATGCTCTACGACATCCCCGCCCGCACCGGCCAGGGCACCGCCCTGACCACCGGGACGCTGCTGCGCCTCGCGGAGCACCCGCGCATCCGCGCGGTCAAGGACTGCGCCTACGACCTGATGAAGACGGCGAAGGTCCTGGGTTCGACCGGGCTGGTCTACTACTCCGGCTGCGACGAGATGAACCTGCCGCTGCGCGCGGTCGGCGCCCACGGCTGCGTCAGCACCGTCGCCAACGTGGCCGGCCCCGCCGTGCGCGGCGTCCTGGACGCCTTCGACGCCGGCGACCACGCCGGGGCCGCCCGCCGCCACCAGGCCCTCGTCCCGCTGGTCGACGCGATGATGTCCGAGGTACCCGGCACGGTGGCCGTCAAGGCGCTGTTCGCGGCGGCGGGGCTGCCGGGCGGTCCGGTGCGCCCGCCGCTGCTGCCGGCGGACGGGGAGCTGACGGCGCGGCTGGCCGACGCCCTCCGCCGGGTCCTGGGCTAGGCGGTTTCGCCGGGACCGGTCGGTCGTTGGTCCGGGTGCGGCGTTGACCGGCGCACAGGGGGCGCGGATCGAGCCGTTGCTCCCGGAGCGGACGCCGAAGCGGGGTGGCCGCCGGCCCTCGACCGCGGGGCCCGCCGCCAGCGCGACACCGCCGAGCGGTGCACCGGCCGCCTCAAGCGGTGGCGCGGCATCGCCACCCGCCACGGGAGGACCGCGGCCCTCCGCCCGGCCGCACCGCGCATCGCGGGCACCTTCCCCCGGTCCGCCCGTGGTCCGGACGAAGCCGCCTAGCCGTGCCGGGCGACGACCTCGCGGACGGCGGACAGGTCCGCTTCCTTCTCCTCTTCGTCCTCGTACCGGCCGTCTTCGCCCCGGAACGCCACGATGGCCTCCGGGGTGAAGTCCCGGCCGAAGCGGTAGGCGTCCAGGCAGTAGTCGAAGCCGGACTCGCCGAAGAGGTCCACGTCCTCGCGGCGGCAGTACTCCGCCAGGCCGTCGGACACGTGCCAGCGCGCACCGTCGCACCAGAAGACACCGCCCGCGCAGTGGATCGTCCGGCCCGTCGCGGAGTCCGCGAGGTTCAGCGACTCGTAGTTCTCAGGGCGGTCGCGGACCAGGGCGACGAGGGATGCGGGAACGCCCTCGTAGAGGGACTCCTGAAGGGCGAAATCCCCCTCGGCGTACAGGTTCAGCTCCGACTCGTGGTCGAACGTCAGCAGGAGCACGCGGCCGTCCTCCGCGAAGTACCAGACCGCGGACTGGCCGCCGCGGTCGTTCCAGGCCGGACGGCGTGCGCCGGTCACCGCCACCGGTTCGACCCCGGCGAGCTCGTCCACGATGGCCGCGCGGCGCCGCACTTCCGGGAGGGGGGTCGCCGCCAGGGCGTCCCACGTCGCATTCCTCATTCCCGCAGAGTATCCACCGCCTGCGACAAGGCTCACCGGCTGCCCCGCCGCCGGACACGTCGCCTCGACCGGCCGGCGGGGCGACCCGGGGGAACCGCCCCTGGTCCGCCGGGCCCGGGCTAGAGCCGCCCCGGCCCGCCGGGCGTCCCCTGCGGCGGGTGCGGCCCGGCGCCGGGGGAGGCGGGCCGGGACTTCCCGCCGTCGCGGCCGCCGTCGGCGCCGCCGGGCGCGGGGGGCTCGGTCAGCCCCCTCACCAGCAAGGTGGCTCCCGCGACGGCGCCCGGCATCAGCAGGACCGCGGCCAGCGGCACCAGGAAGGCCAGCACCAGCGGCGTGCCGAACCCGACGGCCAGCGCCTTGTGCTCGCGCAGCAGCCGCATCCGCTCCCGGACGGGGACCCCGCGGCGCTGCAGGGCGACCGAGGTGAGCTCGACGGTGAGGAAGAAGCCGGAGACGGCGAAGCCGACCACCGGGACGACGGTCTGGCCGACGACGGGGACGAACCCCAGCGCGAACAGCAGCACGCCGAAGGCCAGGGCCCTCACCAGGACGTGGAGGCTGTCGCAGAGCGAGATCCACAGGCTCCGCAGCAGCGACGTCTCCGGCCCCTGGGGGCCGCCGCCCTCGGACTCCTCCACCTTCTCCGACAGCGACTCGTAGAAGGGGTCGCCGACCAGCAGGGTGACGGCGGTGAAGGTGAGCACCGCCAGCAGCAGCCCGCCCGCGAACAGCAGCACGGTGAACGTGCCGCGCAGCAGGCCGGCCCAGGGCGACGCCCAGTCGTCGGCGAACGGCGTGGCCCAGGCGGCCAGGTCGTCGGCGCGGAGGGCGAGGACGGCCAGGGCCGCCGCGTACAGCACCAGGGTGACGAGGGCGGGCAGCAGCCCGAACCCGAGCCACCGCCCGTTGCGCAGGACCCATGTCTGACCCTGCCCCAGATACCGCACACCGGCCATGAGATCGCCCATGGCCGCAAAGGGTAACGGCCCCGCGCCCGGGGGGCGGCGGCGGTCCCGGGTTTCCGTCCGGGGCGGCGGGGGCGGCCCGCGGACCGGCGGGGGCGGCCGTCGCCCGGCCGCCCCGGCCGGACGGCGTCAGTCGTTGCTGTGCAGCGCCGCGTTCAGGCCGCCCCAGGAGCCGGAGCGCTGGAGGGCCTCGACCGCCCCGGTGGTGGAGTTGCGGCGGAACAGCAGGTTGCTCGCGCCCGACAGCTCCAGCGCCTTGACGACCTTGCCGTCGGGCAGGGTGACGCGGGTGCCGGCCGTCAGGTACAGGCCCGCCTCCACGATGCAGTCGTCGCCCAGCGAGATGCCGATGCCCGCCTCGGCGCCGAGCAGGCAGCGCCGGCCGATGGAGATGGTCTGCTTGCCGCCGCCGGAGAGGGTGCCCATGATCGAGGCGCCGCCGCCGATGTCGGAGCCGTCACCGACGACGACGCCCGCGCTGATGCGCCCCTCGACCATGGAGGTGCCCAGCGTCCCGGCGTTGAAGTTGACGAAGCCCTCGTGCATCACCGTGGTGCCGGAGGCCAGGTGGGCGCCCAGCCGCACCCGGTCGGCGTCGCCGATGCGCACGCCCTTGGGGATGACGTAGTCGGTCATCCGCGGGAACTTGTCGACGCTGGTGACACTGAGCTGCTTCCCGGCGGCGCGGGCGGCGAGCCGGGTCTGCTCGATCCGGTCGACGGGGACGGGGCCGAGGCTGGTCCAGGCGACGTTGGCCAGCAGGCCGAAGATTCCGTCCAGGTTCTGGCCGTGCGGCGCGACCAGGCGGTGGCTGAGCAGGTGCAGCCGCAGGTAGGCGTCGTGCGCGTCCAGCGGCTTGTCCTCCAGGGAGGAGATGACCGTGCGGACGGCGACGACCTCGACGCCGCGGAGCGGGTCCGGTCCCAGCGCCTGCGGGGCGGCCTCGCCCAGCAGTTCGGCGGCGCGCTCGGCGCTCAGCCGCTCGGTGCCGGACGGCCCGGCGTCCTCGGCCAGCTCGGGGGCGGGGAACCAGGTGTCCAGGACGGTCCCCCCGTCGGCCGTGACGGTGGCGAGTCCGGCGGCGACGGCGCCGGTGGCGGGGGTGGCGGTTGCGGGTGCTTCGGTCATGGCCAAACGCTAACCGGACACGCTCCGCGATGGCGAACCGGTCCCACCGGGCGGACGCACCGTCCCCCCCGTCCGCCCCCGCCGCGGCAGGCGCCCCTCAGGGCCGCTTCCCCTCGGCGTCGACGAGCGCGCGGCGCTCGACGGCGGTCTCGAGGAGCACCTGGCCCTCCTCCAGCTCCCTGCCGCCCCCTCCGGGGACGTCCTCGGTGTGGTCGCGGACCACCGTCGTACGGGACCCGAGGTAGGTGAAGGTGACCGGGTCGAGCAGGACCTCCTCGCGGCGGGGGTCCTCCGCTCCCCCCGTCCCCCCGTCGAGGTAGAGCGCGACGGCGTCCCGGCCGGCCGCGTCCCGCACCAGGCGGTCGGCGACCTCCACCCCCTCGACCGTCGCCATGGCCCGGTAGAGCTCGGCGAGCCCGCCGTGTGCCACGGGGTACGCCCCGGCCAGTACGCGGAAGGCGCGGAAGGCGTGCGCCTCCCGCGACTCCGCCGGTCCCGGGCCGGGCTCCGCAAAGCCCTCCTCCCGCTGGGCCCCGCCGTCCGAGGGGTAGAACCGGCGCATCCGCTCCAGGACCTCCTCCGGGTCGTCCGGCGGCAGCCTCGTGAGGAAGCGGAACAGCTCGCGCGGGGAGTGGTCGTCCCCCTGCCGCCCGTCCTCGAACGCGGGGTCGTCGTAGCGGCGCCACTCCTCCCGGGGAGCGGTGTCCATGCTCCCGCCCTGCGAGCCGTGGACGGTCCGGAGGTAGACCCACTGGCCGTCGCGGGGCCGCGGGTCGGCCATGCCCTCCACCGTGGCGGCGGCCCGCTCCAGGAGGGCGGCGGCGTCCCCGGACACCGCCTCCGCCGGGAGCTGCGAGGCGGCGGGCGGCACCGCGACGTACCCGTCCGCCCCGGTGAGGTGGCTGCCGGCGAACGCCGCCGCGGCGACCGCGACGGCGGCCCCCGCGACGGCCGCCCGCCAGTCGCTCCGCCACCGCCGGCGCCGGGTTCCGCTCCCGCGCTCCGCGGCGGCCAGCAGCCGCCGCCTGCCGGGGGCCAGGCGCGCGCGGTCCGGCACGGGGGCATCGGCGCGGAAGCGGCGCAGTTCCGTCGTCTCATCCATGGCTGGTTGCCTCCGCGGGGTCTGCGGCCAGGGTCGGGTCGCCGCCGAGCGCGGCGCGCACCTTGCGGCGGGCCCGGTTGAGCCGGGAGCGGACCGTGCCGACGGGGATGGACAGCGCCTGGGCGACCTCCTGGTAGCTCAGGTCCGCCCAGGCCACCAGGAGCAGCGCGTGCCGGTCCCCGCCGGAGAGCCCGGCGAGCGCCCCGGCCAGGCGGGCCGAGGCGGCCTGGGCCGCCACCCGGCTGTCGGCGCCGTCGACCCAGTCGGTCCAGGAGGCCGCCACCGGGTCGCGGCCGGTGCGGGCGAGGGCGCGCAGCGCGCGCACCTCACGGCGGCGGTGGCGTCCGATGAGGTTGGCCGCGATGCCGTAGAGCCAGGGTCTGGCGCCGGCGCGGTCGGTGTCGTAGCGGGAGCGGTTGCGGAAGGCGATGAGGAAGGTCTCGGCGGTGAGGTCGTCGGCGACCTCCTCGCCCAGCCGCCGCGCCGCGTAGCGGTGGATGTCGGCCGCGTAGCGGTCGTACAGGAGCGCGAAGGCCTCGGGGCTCTCCCTCGACTGCCGGATGATGGCGGCGTCGTCCGCCGGTGGATCGGCCACGTGGTCCCCGTTCCGGTGGTGTGCGTCGGTGGTCCGTTCACCCGTTGTTGCCCGGTGGGGGCAAAGGGGTTCACGGCGCGCGCCGGAGACGGGCGGCCGGACGGCGGCCGGGTCAGTGGCCCCCGCCCAGGTTGAGGACCACCACACCGGCGATGACCAGCAGGATCCCGATGATCCTGGCGGCGTTCACCGCCTCGCCGATGAAGACCATCCCGATCAGGGCGATGGCGGCGGTGCCCACGCCCGACCAGATGGCGTAGACGGTGCCCACGGCCATCGTCCTGAGCGTCTGGGCCAGGAGCACGAAGGCGACGGCGTACCCGGCGACCGTGCCGAGGGTGGGCCACAGCCGGGTGAAGCCGTCGCTGTACTTCATCGAGGTGGTGGCCAGCACCTCGGCCAGGATCGCGCTCGCCAGCATCAGGTACACCATGGCACGAGGCTATGCGGCGCCCGGGCGCACGGGC
>NZ_JBHUFU010000028.1:44878-55126 GCF_042681365.1 Streptomyces desertarenae
TGGTGGCCAGCACCTCGGCCAGGATCGCGCTCGCCAGCATCAGGTACACCATGGCACGAGGCTATGCGGCGCCCGGGCCGCGGGCGGTCCTGGAGGAGGGGCGGCGCAGCGCCGTCAGACGTTGAAGCCGAGGGCGCGGAGCTGCTCGCGGCCCTCGTCGGTGATCTTGTCCGGGCCCCACGGCGGCATCCAGACCCAGTTGATCCTCAGGTCCTTGACCAGGCCGTCGGTCGCCGACCTGGCCTGGTCCTCGATGACGTCGGTCAGCGGGCAGGCCGCGGAGGTCAGCGTCATGTCCAGGGTCGCGACGTTCGCGTCGTCGATGTGGATGCCGTAGACCAGGCCCAGGTTGACGACGTCGATGCCCAGCTCGGGGTCCACCACGTCGTACAGCGCCTCGCGGACCTCGTCCTCGCTCGCCGGCTTCGTCGTGGTCTCGGTCTCGCTCATGCGGTCTTCTCCTCAACGGCGCCGCCGCCCAGGGCCTGGGCGGTGGCGTCCTTCCATGCCATCCAGCTCAGCAGGGCGCACTTGACGCGCGCCGGGTACTTCGAAACGCCCGCGAACGCGACCGCGTCCTCCAGGATCTCCTCCATGGCGTCGTCCGGCTCGATCCGGCCCTTGGACTGCATCAGCTCCAGGAAGGTCTCCTGGACGCGGCGCGCCTCGTCCAGCTCCTTGCCGACGAGCAGCTCGTTCAGCACCGAGGCGCTGGCCTGGCTGATGGAGCAGCCCTGCCCCTCGTAGCTGACGTCGGCGATGGTCGAGCCGTCGAGCTTCACCCGCAGCGTGACCTCGTCGCCGCACGTCGGGTTGACGTGGTGCACCTCGGCGTCACCGTCGCGGAGCCCACGCCCGTGCGGGTTCTTGTAGTGGTCCAGGATCACGTCCTGGTACATGGAGTCAAGCTTCACGAGTCACCTTCAGCCGCTGCAGTCGTCCGTGGTCGGTCAAGCCGGAACCTCAACCGAAGAAGTTCCGCACGTGCTCCAGGCCCTCCACCAGGGCGTCGACCTCGGCGGGAGTGGAGTACAGATAGAACGACGCACGCGTGGTCGCGGGAATTCCGTACCGCAGGCAGACGGGCCGGGCGCAGTGGTGGCCGACCCGGACCGCGATGCCCTGCTCGTCGAGCACCTGCCCCACGTCGTGGGGGTGGATGTCACCGAGGGTGAAGGAGATCGCGGCGCCGCGGTCCTCGGCGGTGGGCGGCCCGATGATCCGCAGGCCGGGGACGTCCCGGAGCCGGGAGACCGCGTACTCGGTGATCGCGTGCTCGTGGGCCGCGATGCGGTCCATGCCGATCGAGGCGAGGTAGTCCACGGCGGCGCCCAGCCCGACGGCCTGCGCGATCGGCGGGGTGCCCGCCTCGAACTTGTGCGGTGCGGGGGCGTAGGTGGAGGAGTTCATCGAGACGGTCTCGATCATCTCGCCGCCGCCGAGGAACGGCGGCAGGTCCTCCAGCAGCTCCTGCCGTCCCCACAGCACGCCGATGCCGGTCGGCGCGCACATCTTGTGACCGGTGAAGGCCACGAAGTCGGCCTGGAGGGCCTGCACGTCCAGCGGCATGTGGGGGGCGGCCTGGGAGGCGTCGACCACCACCAGCGCGCCGACCTCCTGGGCGCGGCGGACGATCGTCTCGACCGGGTTGACCGTGCCCAGGATGTTGGAGACCAGCACGAACGAGACGACCTTGGTCCGCTCGGTGATGACCTCCTCGATGTTCGACAGGTCCAGGCGCCCGTCGTCGGTGAGGCCGAACCACTTCAGCTTCGCGCCCGTGCGCTGCGACAGCAGCTGCCACGGCACGATGTTGGAGTGGTGCTCCATCTCCGTGATGACGATCTCGGTCCGGTCGTCGACGCGGTAGGGCTCGTCCGCCCAGCCGAGCATGTTCGCCACGAGGTTGAGCGACTCCGAGGCGTTCTTGGTGAAGATGACCTCGTCGCGGCTCGGCGCGTTGACGAACGCGGCGACCTTGTCGCGCGCGCCCTCGTACAGCGCCGTGGCCTCCTCGGCGAGCACGTGGACGCCGCGGTGGACGTTGGCGTTGTGCCGCGTGTAGTAGTCGTTCAGCGCGTCGAGGACCTGGTTCGGCTTCTGGGAGGTCGCCGCGTTGTCCAGGTACACGACCTTCTTCCCGTCGTGGACCGTGCGGTCCAGGAGGGGGAAGTCCTTGCGGATCGCCTCTGTGTCGAGGAGGCCCGGCAGCTGTGTCACGCTCGTGTCTCTCCGTTCTCCCCCGGAACTCCCGCTCCGGGGGTAACCCCATTGTGCGCCCGTACGGCGGGGCCGTGGGCGCCCGCGGAGCGCGGGGCCGCGACGTCCGCGGCCCCGCGCCGGCGGCTCAGGCCGCCGGGCCCCCCTTCACGTAGGCCTCGTAGCCCTCCTCCTCCAGCTTGTCCGCCAGCTCCGGGCCGCCGGACTCGGCGATCCGGCCGGCCGCGAAGACGTGGACGTGGTCGGGCTTGATGTAGCGGAGGATGCGCGTGTAGTGGGTGATCAGCAGGGTGCCGACCTCGCCGGTCTCCCGGACGCGGTTGACGCCCTCGGAGACGATGCGCAGGGCGTCCACGTCCAGGCCGGAGTCGGTCTCGTCGAGGATCGCGATCTTCGGCCTGAGCAGCTCGAGCTGGAGGATCTCGTGGCGCTTCTTCTCGCCGCCGGAGAAGCCCTCGTTGACGTTGCGCTCGGCGAAGGCGGGGTCGATGGAGAGCCGCTCCATGGCCTCCTTGACCTCCTTCACCCAGGTGCGCAGCTTGGGGGCCTCGCCGCGGATGGCGGTGGCGGCGGTGCGCAGGAAGTTGGAGACCGACACGCCGGGCACCTCGACCGGGTACTGCATGGCGAGGAAGACGCCGGCGCGGGCCCGCTCGTCCACCGACATCTCCAGGACGTCCTCGCCGTCCAGGGTGACGGTGCCACCGGTGATCGTGTACTTCGGGTGGCCCGCCAGCGAGTAGGCGAGGGTGGACTTGCCGGAGCCGTTCGGGCCCATGATCGCGTGCGTCTCGCCCTGCTTCACGGTCAGGTCGACGCCGCGCAGGATCTCCCGGGGGCCGTTCTCGGCCTCGACGGAGACGTGCAGGTCGTGGATCTCAAGCGTTGCCATGGGGCTTCAGGACTCCTGGGTGGTGGAGACGAGCACGGCCGCGTCGGGGCCGTCTCCTTCGATCTTGACGGGGTATACGGGGACGGGGCGCGTGGCGGGCGGGCCGGAGGGCTCGCCGGTGCGCAGGTCGAAGCTGGAGCCGTGCAGCCAGCACTCGATCCGGCAGTCATCCACCTCCCCCTCGGAGAGGGAGACGTTCGCGTGCGAGCAGACGTCGTGGATCGCGAAGACCTCTCCCCCGGTGCGGACCAGGGAGACCGGCGTGCCGTCGACCTCCACCCGGCGGGGGGCGTCCTCCTCCAGCTCGCCGAGCGCGGCGACGCGGACGAAGCCCTGCGTGTCCGCCGTGCCTTCCGCGGTGCTCATGCGACCGACCCCTCCAGCTCTTCCTCGATCCTGGCGATGAGGCGCTCCTGGAGGTCGGGCAGGCCGATCTGCTGGACCAGCTCGGCGAAGAACCCGCGCACCACCAGGCGGCGGGCGTCCTTCTCGGCGATGCCGCGGGCCATCAGGTAGAACAGCTGCTCGTCGTCGAAGCGGCCGGTGGCCGAGGCGTGGCCGGCGCCGACGATCTCGCCGGTCTCGATCTCCAGGTTGGGCACCGAGTCCACCCGCGCGCCGTCGGTGAGGACGAGGTTGCGGTTGAGCTCGTAGGTGTCGGTGCCGGTGGCCGAGGCGCGGATCAGCACGTCGCCGATCCACACGGCGTGGGCGTTCTCACCCTGGAGGGCGCCCTTGTAGACGACGTTGCTGCGGCAGTTGGGCACCTCGTGGTCGACGAAGAGCCGGTGCTCCTGGTGCTGGCCGTTGTCGGTGAAGTACAGGCCGTACAGCTCGGCCTCGCCGCCGGGGCCCGCGTAGTTCACGCGCGGGTGGAGGCGCACGAGGTCGCCGCCGAAGGTGACGACCACGGACTTGAACGTGGCGTCGCGGCCGACCAGGGCGTTGTGCTGGGAGCAGTGGACGGCGGTGTCGTCCCAGTCCTGCACGGAGACGACCGTCAGCTTGGCGCCGTCGCCGAGGACGTACTCGACGTTGGCGGCGCGCACGCCGTCGCCGGTGTGGTCGATGACGACGGTCGCCTCGGCGAAGGCGCCGAGCTCGAAGACGGTGTGCCCGAAGGACACGCCGCCCTGGCCCTGGATGCCGACGCGGATCGGCTCGGCGGGCGCGGTCTCCCGGGGCACGGTGACGACCGTGGCCTTCTCGAAGGCGCTGTAGGCCTGCGCGGCCACCCGGTCGACCGGCCTGCCGGCCCGGCCCAGACGGGCGTCGTCGCGGCCGACGGTCTCCACCGTCACGCCCTCGGGCGCGGAGATGTCGACCTTGACGCCGGCCCCGGCGGTGGCCGTGCCGTCGTGGAGCCCCTTCAGCCGCTCCAGGGGAGTGAAGCGCCACTCCTCCTCGCGGCCGTGCGGAACCGGGAAGTCCGCCACGTCGAAGGACGGCGGTGCGCTCATCCTGGTGGCGACGGTGGACTCGGCCGCCACCGCGATCGCTCCGGTGGTGCTGGCACCCGCCGGGATGTTCTGAGCCTCAGCCATGGCTGTCGTGTTGCTCGCTCTCTCGTCTCTGTGTGTTCGCTCGCCTTGGGGGCCCGGACCCGCCGCCGGCGCTCCTCGACCCGTGCTCCCGCGTACCTCGGTCGCTGGGTCTCGTCGCTCCCGGCGGCGGCGTCCCCCTCGGCTCGCCCACGGTCACGGGGTGGCCGGCCCGGTCCGGACGGGGACCGTCCGGACCGGCGGCCGGCCGGGCCGGCGGTCAGCCGACCGCGCCCTCCATCTGCAGCTCGATCAGCCGGTTGAGCTCCAGCGCGTACTCCATGGGCAGCTCCTTGGCGATCGGCTCGACGAAGCCGCGCACGATCATCGCCATCGCCTCGTCCTCGGACAGGCCGCGCTGCATCAGGTAGAAGAGCTGGTCGTCGCTGACCTTGGAGACCGTCGCCTCGTGGCCCATCGTCACGTCGTCCTCGCGGACGTCGACGTAGGGGTAGGTGTCCGAGCGCGAGATCGTGTCCACCAGCAGTGCGTCGCACAGCACGTTGGACTTGGAGCCCTCGGCGCCCTCGCCGATCTCGATCAGGCCGCGGTAGGAGGTGCGGCCGCCGCCCCGCGCCACCGACTTGGAGACGATGTTCGAGGAGGTGTTGGGCGCCATGTGCACCATCTTGGCGCCCGCGTCCTGGTGCTGGCCCTCGCCGGCGAAGGCGATCGAGAGGGTCTCGCCCTTGGCGTGCTCGCCCATCAGGTACACGGCCGGGTACTTCATGGTCACCTTGGAGCCGATGTTGCCGTCGACCCACTCCATCGTCGCGCCCTCGTAGGCCACGGCGCGCTTGGTGACCAGGTTGTACACGTTGTTCGACCAGTTCTGGATGGTCGTGTAGCGGCAGCGGGCGCCCTTCTTGACGATGATCTCCACGACCGCGGAGTGCAGCGAGTCCGACTGGTAGATCGGCGCGGTGCAGCCCTCGACGTAGTGGACGTAGGCGTCCTCGTCGACGATGATCAGCGTCCGCTCGAACTGGCCCATGTTCTCGGTGTTGATCCGGAAGTAGGCCTGGAGCGGGATGTCCACGTGGACGCCCTTGGGCACGTAGATGAACGAGCCGCCGGACCACACCGCCGTGTTCAGCGCGGCGAACTTGTTGTCGCCGGCCGGGATGACGGTGCCGAAGTACTCCTGGAACAGCTCCGGGTGCTCCTTGAGCGCCGTGTCGGTGTCCAGGAAGATGACGCCCTGGCTCTCCAGGTCCTCGCGGATCTGGTGGTAGACCACCTCGGACTCGTACTGGGCGGCGACACCGGCGACCAGGCGCTGCTTCTCGGCCTCGGGGATGCCCAGCTTGTCGTAGGTGTTCTTGATGTCCTCCGGCAGGTCCTCCCAGGACTGGGCCTGCTTCTCGGTGGACCGCACGAAGTACTTGATGTTGTCGAAGTCGATGCCGCTCAGGTCGGAGCCCCAGTTCGGCATGGGCTTCTTGTCGAAGAGCTTCAGGCCCTTCAGGCGGAGCTTCAGCATCCACTCCGGCTCGGACTTCTTCGCCGAGATGTCGCGGACGACCTCCTCGGAGAGGCCGCGCTTGGCCGAGGCGCCGGCGGCGTCCGGGTCGGCCCAGCCGTACTCGTACTTGCCCAGGCCCTCCAGCTCAGGGTGGGCAGTCTCCGTGGGGAGAGTCATGCGGGGTTCCTCCCGGCTGTGCTTGCAGATGCTGCGGTGGTCTTGGATGTCGTGGGCGCTGTCCCGGAGGCCGGGGCCTTGCCGGGGATGAACGTCGTGCACACTCCGTCGCCGTGGGCGATGGTGGCCAGACGCTGCACGTGGGTGCCGAGCAGGCGGGAGAAGACCTCGGTCTCCGCCTCGCACAGCTGCGGGAACTGCTCGGCGACGTGCGCCACCGGGCAGTGGTGCTGGCAGAGCTGCTCCCCCCCGGGGTTCCGCCCGGGGGCACCCCCGGCGGAGGCGGGCGCGCTGCGCGCGGTGGCAGCGTACCCGTCCCTGGAGAGGGCCTCGGCCAGGACCCTGGCGCGGTCCTCGGGCGCGGCCCGTTCCAGCTCGGCCCGGTACCGCTCGGTCTGGGCGGCGACGCGGGCGCGCGCGAAGTCCGCGACCGCCGCACGGCCCTTCTCGCCGCCGCCGGCCGCCTGCGCTATCCAGCGCATCGCGTCGACGGCCAGCTGGTCGTACGCCTGGTCGAAGGCGCCGCGGCCGCGGTCGGTGAGCGCGAAGGCCCGGGCGGGGCGCCCCCTGCCGCGCGTGCCGTGGACCCGCTTCTCGCGGGGCTCGACGACGCCCTCGGCCACGAGGGCGTCGAGGTGGCGGCGGACGGCCGCCTGCGTGAGCTCCAGCCGCTGGGCCAGCTCGGCCGCGGTGGAGGGGCCGTGGTCGAGGATGGAACGGGCGACCCTGTTGCGGGTGCCGTGGTGCTCGTCGGGGGTGGAGGGGGCGGAGGTACGGGCGTCACCGGTGCCGCTGCGGGCTGCCATGCGCGTCGTGCGCCTCCTCACTCCGTCGGGTTCCATGCCGCTCCGCCGGGCCGTCGTCCCGGGCGGAGCTTTTTCACAACGCCATTGTTGCGTAATTCGCGGGAAGGCGGCAAGCCGCGTCCTGACCTGCCGGAATGGGATGCGTCACGTAAGGCGAGCCTTACCCGCCGTGTCCGCCGCGGGCCGGCAGGCGCCCGGGGGCCGGGAGCGGGCCGCCCGCGGCCGCGGGCGGCCGGGCGGGCTCCTACACTCGCACCCATGCGAGACACGGCGGCCGTCGAGGTCGCGGGGCTGGTGAAGCGGTACGGGAGCACGACCGCGGTGGACGGGCTGGACCTCACCGTGGCACGCGGCACCGTGACCGCCGTCCTCGGCCCCAACGGAGCCGGCAAGACCACCACCGTCGAGACCTGCGAGGGCTACCGGCGCCCCGACGCGGGCACCGTCCGCGTGCTGGGCCTGGACCCGGTCGCGGACGCGCGGGCCCTGCGGCCCAGGATCGGGGTGATGCTCCAGAGCGGCGGCGTCTACCCCACCGTCCGCGCCGCCGAGATGCTGCGCCACGTGGCCGCGCTGCACGCCCATCCGCTGGACACCGGGGCGCTGCTGGAGCGGCTGGGGCTCGCCGGCTGCGGCCGCACCCCCTACCGGCGGCTGTCGGGGGGCCAGCAGCAGCGGCTGGCCCTGGCCCTGGCCGTCGTCGGCCGGCCGGAGCTGGTCTTCCTGGACGAGCCGACCGCCGGCCTGGACCCGCAGGCCCGCCGCGCCACCTGGGACCTGGTGCGCGAGCTGCGCGCGGACGGGGTGACGGTGGTGCTGACCACCCACTTCATGGACGAGGCCGAGACGCTCGCCGACGACGTGGCGATCGTCGACGAGGGCCGGGTGATCGCCCGGGGCAGCCCCGAGGAGCTGTGCCGCGGCGGCGCCGAGAACAGCCTGAGCTTCACCGGCCGCCCCGGGCTCGACCTGGGGTCGCTGCTCAAGGCCCTGCCGCCGGGCACCTCGGCCGCCGAACCGGTCCCCGGCACGTACCGGCTGACCGGCTCCGTCGACCCCCACCTGCTGGCCACCGTGACCTCCTGGTGCGCGCAGAACGGGGTGCTGCCGGACGGCATCGCGGTGGAGCGGCACACCCTGGAGGACGTCTTCCTGGACCTGACGGGCAAGGAGCTGCGGTCGTGAGCGCGAGGACGACGGAGGGCGCCGGGCACGGCGCGCACACCCCCCGGCCGGGTGCCGCGCCGCTGCCGCGGATGATCGCCGCGCAGGCCGCGCTGGAGACGCGGCTGCTGCTGCGCCACGGCGAGCAGCTGCTGCTGACGATCGTCATCCCCACCCTGCTGCTGGTGCTGTTCAGCGCCGTGGACATCGTGGACCTGGCGGAGGAGGGGGACGGCGGGGGCGGGCGCGTGGACTTCCTGGCGCCGGGCGTGCTGGCGCTGGCCGTGCTCTCCACCGCCTTCACCGGCCAGGCCATCTCCACCGGCTTCGAGCGGCGCTACGGCGTCCTCAAGCGGCTGGGCGCCTCGCCGCTGCCCCGGTGGGGGCTGATGGCGGCCAAGACGTGCGCGGTGCTGGTGACCGAGGTGCTCCAGGTGGTGCTGCTGGTCTCGGTCGCCTTGGCCCTGGGCTGGTCGCCGCGGGGGAACCCGCTCGCCGTCGCGCTGCTGCTGCTCGCCGGGACGGCGGCCTTCTCCGGGCTGGGGCTGCTGATGGCCGGGACGCTGCGGGCCGAGGCGACGCTGGCGGCGGCGAACCTGGTGTTCGTCCTGCTGCTGGTGGGCGGCGGGGTGGTGGTGCCCCTGGAGAAGTTCCCCGCCGCGGTGCGCGGGGCGCTGGAGCTGCTGCCGATCTCCGCGCTCTCCGAGGGGCTGCGGGAGGTGCTGCGCGACGGCGCCGGGCTGCCGTGGGGCCCGCTGGCGGTCCTGGCGGTGTGGGCGGTGCTGGGCCTGGCGGCCGCGGCCCGCTTCTTCCGCTGGGAGTGAGGCCCGGGGCCCGTCCGGCCGGGTGCCGCCCGGATGCCGCACCCCTCGTGAAAGCATGCACAAGCGCCCGCCTACCATGGCTGCGTGTCCAAACTGCTCGAATTCGCGCGGAGTCCCGTCGCGTACGTCGCCAGGCGCTGGACCCCGTCCCAGCGCACCGTGGAGCGCGCCACCCTGACCGCGCTCGTCATGAGCGTGGTCATCGTGGTCACCGGCGGGGTGGTGCGGCTGACCGGCTCGGGGCTGGGGTGCGAGACCTGGCCCAAGTGCAGCGGCGACAGCCTGATCGCCACGCCCGAGATGGGCCTGCACGGCGCCATCGAGTTCGGCAACCGCCTGCTGACGTACGTGCTGAGCGCCGCCGTCGGCTGGGCCATCCTCGCGGTGCGCTCCGCCGAGCCGCGCCGCCGGGACCTGTCGCGGCTCGCCTGGGCACAGTTCTGGCTGGTGGTGGCCAACGCCCTGATGGGCGGCGCCACCGTGCTGATGGAGCTGAACCCGTACACCGTCGCCGCCCACTTCCTGCTCGCCACCGCGCTGCTCACCGTCGCCGCCCTCACCTGGCTGCGGGCCCGCGAGGGCGACGAGGAGCCCCGTCCGCTGGCGGGCGCGCGGCTGCGCCGGCTCGCCTGGGCGCTGGTGGCCCTCTGCGCGGCGCTGATCGTCGCCGGCACCGTGGTGACCGGTACGGGCCCCCATGCGGGCGACAGCAGCGACGTGCCGAGGATGCAGCTGATGGGCTGGGAGGCGGCCGCCCGGACGCACGCCCTGCTGGCCTGGGCGGTGGTCGGCGCGACCGTGCTGCTGTGGCTGGCGCTGCGCGCCGTGGACGCCCCGAGGGGACCGCTGGCCCGCACCCGGGAGCTGTTCCTGGTGCTGATGGCGCAGGGCGTGATCGGCTACGTCCAGTACCTCACGGAGCTGCCCGAGGTGCTGGTGGCGCTCCACCTGTTCGGCTCCTGCCTGGTGTGGATCGCCGTGCTGCGGGTGCCGCTGTCGCTGCGCGAGCGCGGTCTGCCGCCCGCGGCGGCCGGCGGGGCCGGTGCCGCCCCCGTGCCGGCGGCCTCCCCCCTGCCCGCCGCCCCGGCCGGGGCGGCGGGGGGCCGGTGGCGTCCCCGGGAACGCCGGAGGGCCGGCGGCGGGTCTCCCGCCGCCGGCC
>NZ_JBHUFU010000029.1:0-34885 GCF_042681365.1 Streptomyces desertarenae
GGCCGCCCGGCACGGACGGTGCCCGGGCGGCCGTCCGCCGTCGTGCGCCGGTGCCGCGCCGGCGCGGCACCGGCGGGCCCGGGCCCGCGTCACTCCGTGGGGAGCTCCAGGTCGAGGTCGGTGGGCAGATCGCCGATCTCGGTGGGCAGGTCGCCGATCTCGGTGGGCAGTCCGGTGGGGACCTCGACCCTGGTGAAGGTGTCGGTGGTGCCCGAGCCCCAGTCGACCGTCAGGTTCTTGCCGTCGACGCTCTCGACGGTGCCCTTGGTGCGGTCGGTGCTGCCGTCGCCGCAGGTGAGGCTGAAGGTGACCGGGTCGGCGCCGGTGTCGACCGGGCCCGTGCAGGCCGTGGCGCCGAGCAGGGCGGCCTGGCCGCCGCTGATGCTCAGCACCAGGGCGTCCTCCCCGTTCCCGGAACTCCAGGTGCCGTCCACGCCGCCGTCCTCCGCGGCCGCGCCGTCGCCGGCGGACTCGGACGGTCCGGTGGTCTTCCCGGCGGTCTCCCCGGGCTCGGCCCCGCCCGACCCGCCGTCGCTGCCGCAGCCGCTCACCAGCAGGGCGGCCGCCAGGACGGCGGCCGCTCCCGCGCAACGAACCGAAGTGCGCACGTGCTCCCCCTCCGCATGTGGTGCAAGGACACGCCAAGCTAGCAGGCGGACCGGGCCGGGGCGGCGGACCGGCGGAATTCACCGGAGCGGCGGGATCAGCTCGACGGAACGCAGGGCGGCGTCCAGCGCCCGTCCGTCGTCGCCCCAGGACGCCACGTCGAGCGCGGTGTCGGCGAACTTGATGGCGTGCTCGTCCCCGTGCGCGGCGGCCCGCTCGAAGACCTCCTCGGCGTCCGCCTCGCGGCGCCTCGCGGGCGGCAGCGGATCTCGGGGGGTGTACGCGGCGGTGACGGCGGCGGCCGCGGACCAGGCCGCGGCCAGGCTGGGCTCCCACAGCTCGCGGGGGAGGGCGGGCAGTGTGCGCAGTACGGCGTTGGGGGCGGTCGCCGCGTGCACCAGCATGACGGGTTCGCCGTGGGCGTGGGAGCCGTAGCGGTGGGTGGCGGCCCGTACGACCTCCGCCAGCGCCCCGCGCACGTCCTCCGGGCCGGTGAGCGCCGCGGCGTCCGGCCAGTCCGGGAGCGAGGTGAGCTGGGCGAGACGGGTCCGGATGCCGCCGCTCTGGTCGGGCACCGGCGCGACCGCGTCCAGCGCCTCGCCGGCCGGGCCGGGCGCGGTGGACCTGGCCAGCCGCGGCAGGGGCTGGTGGCGGGCGGCCCAGTAGCCCAGGGCGTGGGCCAGTTCGGCGAGGCGGGGCGAGCCGCCGCCCGGCGCGGCGCCGCCGCGCCCGGCACCGTCCTCGTCGGCCAGCAGCGTCCGTACGGCATGCCCCACGCGGATCACCGGATGGGTGGCCCCGCCGGCGATCCCCGGCAGCAGCCGCGGCCACCACCGGGCCAGGACCGTGCGCCAGGGGTGTTCGGCCAGTTCGCGCCGGAAGTGGAGCGTCCAGTCCGCGAGGCGGCGGGGGTCGCCCAGCGCCTCGCGCCAGTTCTCCGCGGTGACGGGCGCGTACGGGGAGGGCATGTCGTCCAGCCTGGCCCGGTAGTGGTCCAGCCAGTGGTGCACGCGGTGGGAGCGGCCGTGGCGGACCAGGGCCTCGACGGCCATCGGGCCGTGGTTGGACAGCCAGCCGTCGAACTCGGGACCCGCGGTGTGCAGCCGCTCCAGCGCTTCGTCGAGAGTTCCGCTCGTATCGGTGGTCATGCCCGTGACACTAGGCGCGCCGGAGCGGCGGGGTAACGGGCCGCGGTCGTATCTCCGGCCGGTCCCGGCCCCGGGCCCGGGACCTAGGGCGCTTCTTTCGGATCATCGGATCGTTGGTCTGGTGTGTCGTTGACTGACGCCAGTGGGCGAGGATCGAGCCGTTGCTGCCGGACCGGACTCCGAAGCGGGGAGGGCGGTGGCGTGATCACCGGCAGGTGATCGACGCGATCGCGTTCAAGTACCGCACCGGCACGCCGTGGATGGACCTGCCCGAGCACTTCGGGTCGTGGAAGGGCGTCCACAACCGGCTGCGGAAGTGGGCCGCCGACGGCACCCGGGAGAAGGTCTTCACCGCCCTGCTCGCCCAGGCCGATGCCGAAGGCGACCTCGACTGGGTCGTCGCCGTCGACTCCACGATCGTCCGTGCCCACCAGCACGCGGCCGGGGCCCGCAAAAGGGGGCCCCGGCCGGAGAGCCGGGCGACCACGCCATCGGCCGGTCCCGCGGCGGACCGAACACGAAGATCCACCTCGCCGCCGACGACTGCTGTCGACCCCTGGTCCTCCACCTCACCACCGGCCAGGCCGGTGACGCACCTGCCGTCACCGAGGTGACGGCCCGCCTGCGCGTGCTCCGCTGCCGTGGACGGCCCCGCACCGGGCCGGAAGCGGCCCTGGCCGACAAGGCGTACTCCTCCCGCGCGACCCGCGAACACCTGCGCAGACGCGGCATCCGCGCGGTGGTCCCCGTCGCGGCGGACCAGCGGAGCAACCGGCTACGCCGCGGCAGCCGGGGCGGCGGGCCACCGTCCTTCGACCGCGAGGCGTACAAGCAGCGCAACACCGCCGAGCGGTGCATCAACCGCCTCAAGCAGTGGCGCGGCACCGCCACCCGCTACGAGAAGACCACGACCATCTACCTGGTAGGACGCCGCACCGCAAGCACCTTCCTCCGATCCACCTGGTGATCCGAACGAAACCGCCCAGGGCTGCGGCCCCGGGGCCCGGGCCCCGGGCCCCAGGGCCGCGGGTCCGGGGCCCGGGCCGGCGGTGCTCAGAGCGCCGGGTGGATGCGTCCGGAGACCTCGCCGAGACCGATGCGGGAACCGTTCGGGCCCGGCGCCCAGGCGGTGAGGACGACCTCGTCGCCGTCCTCCAGGAAGGTCCGCGTGCCGTCGGGCAGCTCCAGCGGGTCGCGGCCGGACCAGGTCAGCTCCAGCAGGCAGCCGCGCTGGTGGACCTCCGGGCCGCTGACCGTGCCCGAGGCGAACAGGTCGCCGGTGCGCAGCGAGGCCCCGTTGACCGTCATGTGAGCGAGCTGCTGGGCCGCCGTCCAGTACATCGCGGAGAACGGCGGCTCGGCGACGGTGTGGCCGTTGAGGGAGACGGAGATCCGCAGGTCCAGCCCGCCGGGCTCCCCGGCGGCGGAGTCCTCCAGGTAGGGCAGGAGCGGGTGGGTGCGCTCCGGCGGAGCGGTGCGGGCGGCGTCGAGGGCGTCGAGCGGGGTGATCCAGGCCGAGACGGAGGTCGCGAAGGACTTCCCCAGGAACGGGCCGAGCGGTACGTACTCCCACGCCTGGATGTCGCGCGCCGACCAGTCGTTGACCAGGCAGACGCCGAAGACGTGCTCCCGGAAGGCGGACTGGGGCACCGGTTCGCCCGGCCGCGAGGGTGTTCCCACCACGAAGCCGACCTCGGCCTCGATGTCCAGGCGGCGGGACGGGCCGAAGGAGGGGGCCGCCTCGTCGGGCGCCTTGCGCTGCCCCTGCGGCCGGACGACGGGGGTGCCGGAGACCACGACCGTGCCGGCGCGGCCGTGGTAGCCGATCGGCAGGTGCTTCCAGTTGGGGGTGAGGGGCTCGCCGCCGGGCCGGAAGATCCGCCCGACGTTGGAGGCGTGGTGCTCGCTGGCGTAGAAGTCGACGTAGTCGGCCACCTCGAAGGGCAGGTGGAGGGTGACGTCCTCGGCCCGGACCAGGTGGTGCGCGATGGTGCCCGCGTGTTCGGGGGAGGTCAGCCAGGAGCGCAGCTCGGCGCGGACCGCCTGCCAGACCGGGCGGCCCGCCGCCATCAGCGCGTTGAGGTTCGGCCGCTGCAGCAGATCGGTGTGGGGCGAGCCGTGGGCGGCCGCCGCCGAGCCCGCGTCCAGGACGTAGGGGCCGTAGCGGACGCCGATCCGGGGCAGGTCCTGGCCGTCCTCGGTGGTGAAGACGCCGTAGGGAAGGTTGTCCGGGCCGAAGAGGTCGTCCTCGGACAGTTCGAGCGGGGGCGCGTCGGACATGGGTGGGTGCCTCGCCTTCGAGGTCGTCGCCGGTCAGGGCCGCGAACAGGCTACGGGGTGGTGATCCCGGGCAGAAGCGGCCCGGGTCGGGGCCGTTCCGCCCACGGGCACGCGGCGGCGGTGATCGACACCGGACCGGCTACGCTGCCAGGGATGATGATGGTGATAGCGGTCCGGCGGTGCGACGACACACCGCGGGGACCGCGACAGGCCGCGTGATCGTTCGCTGATCGTACGCAGACAGGAGTACCCCTCGTGACCGTCGTCGGGCCCTTCGGGCTGAGCGTGCGGGACCAGGCACTGGAAGCCGATGTAAAGGCGGGGTTGGCGGCTGTCGAGGAAGGTCTCGTCGAGGCCACCAAGAGCGGCGTCCCCTTCATAACGGAAGCCGCGCAGCACCTGGTGCGGGCCGGCGGCAAGCGCTTCCGTCCGCTGCTGGTGATGCTGGCGTCGCAGTTCGGCGACCCCTACGCCCCGGGGGTGGTCCCCTCGGCGGTGGTCGTGGAGCTGACGCACCTGGCGACGCTCTACCACGACGACGTGATGGACGAGGCGGAGGTGCGGCGCGGGGTGCCCAGCGCGAACGTCCGCTGGGGCAACTCGGTGGCCGTCCTCACCGGGGACTTCCTCTTCGCCCAGGCCTCGCACATCCTGGCCGACCTGGGCCCGGAGGCCGTCCGCATCCAGGCCGAGGCCTTCGAGCGGCTGGTGACCGGCCAGATCCTGGAGACGGCCGGGCCGCAGGAGGGCGACGACCCGGTCACCCACTACCTCGACGTCATCGCGGGCAAGACCGGTTCGCTGATCGCGGTGGCCGGACGGCTGGGGGCGACGATGGCGGGTGCCGACGAGGGGGTCGTCGACGTCCTGACCCAGTACGGGGAGCGGATCGGCACCGCCTTCCAGCTGGCGGACGACGTCCTCGACATCGCCAGCGACTCGCACGAGTCGGGGAAGACGCCGGGCACGGACCTGCGGGAGGGCATCGCGACGCTGCCGGTCCTCCACCTGCGGGCCCGCGCGGCCCGGGACGGGGCGCCGGAGGACCTGGCCCTGTGCGCCCTGCTGGACGGCGACCTGACCGACGACGCCCGCCACGCCGAGGCGCTGGCCGGTCTCCGCGCCCACCCGGCCCTGGAGGAGGCCCGCCGGGACACCGTCCGCTACGCCGACGAGGCCCGCAGGCTCCTGGCCCCCCTGCCGGACTGCGCCGCCAAGGAGGCGCTCTCCTCCCTGTGCGACTCGGTGGTCCACCGGGCGGGCTGACTCCGCCCGGCGCCCCGGGCCGCGGGACCCGCCCCGGCCCTCCCGCCGGGGGCGCACCGTCCGTGACGCCCGTCCGGCACCCCTGCTTCCGGCAGGTCCGGCCCCGCCCGGGCGCACTGCCGGAGGGAGGAGGCGGCACACCCTCCCTCATCCCGGGGTAGTAGACCGGCCTGGCCCCGTCGTCTGACGCCCTGTCCGGAGCAATCTGATGGGATGGTTGACGCCACCCCGCACCGGACCGGGTGAGAATGGCGGCGAGGGGTGGACGAGTGCGACACGCGGACGAACCGCCGCCGATCACGGAGGTACGCGCACATGGCACAGAACCGACCGATGAAGAAGGCGCTGCGGTACGCCGTGCCGGCCGCCGTGGCCGGGGCGGCGATCGCGACCGTCGGCCTCGTACCGGCCCTGGCGTCCTCGGACGGGGCCCCCGACCTGCCGGGGATCACCGCCGAGCAGCTGGTGGCGAAGATCGCGTCCTCGGAGGCCGAGCAGCTCTCCGGCACGGTGAAGATCACCACCGACCTGGGGCTGCCCGCGCTGCCCGGCACGGGCCGGGGCGGCGGCAGGGAAGGGGCCGGCGAGGGCGCCGACCCGCAGGCCAAGCTCATGGAGCTGGCCTCCGGCACCCACACCCTGCGCGTCGCCGTGGACGGACCGGACCGGCAGCGGGTCTCCGTCGTCGAGGAGGCCGCCGAGTACACCCTCGTCCGCAACGGGAAGGACGTGTGGGCCTACGACAGCGCCGCCAACGCCGCCCACCACACCGTCCTGCCGGAGGGAGCCGGGGACGCCGCGCCGGAGGAGGCCTCCCGGGGGCTGGAGAAGGCCACCCCGCAGAAGGCCGCCCAGGAGGTCCTCGCGGCGGTCGACGGCACCACCTCGGTCACCGTCGACGGCACGGCGAAGGTCGCCGGGCAGGACGCCTACCAGCTGCTGGTCCGGCCCAAGCAGCCGGAGAGCACGGTCGGGTCGGTGCGGATCGCGGTGGACGCGGACAGCGGTGTGCCGCTGAAGTTCACCCTGACCCCCCGGGACGGCGGCAAGGCCGCGATCGACGTGGGCTTCACCGAGGTGGACTTCGCCAAGCCGCCCGCGGACACCTTCGAGTTCACCCCGCCCCAGGGGGCCGAGGTCACCGAGGAGCGCCCGGAGAAGCCCGGTGACGGCCCCCGCGAGGAGCCGCGCGGCGGGCACGAGGGCCACGGCCTGCCGTCGGGCCTGGAGGTCGTCGGGAGCGGCTGGGGCTCGGTCGCCGAGCTCCGGATGCCCGGCGGCCGGGCGGACGCCCCCGGCGGCACGGACGGGGCGAAGGGCCCGGACGGCGCACGGGCGGCCGAGGCGCAGCGGTTCCTCGACGGCCTCACCGACGAGGTCGGCGGGGACTTCGGCACCGGCCGGGTCTTCAGCACCCGCCTCGTCAACGCGCTGATCACCGACGACGGCACCGTGTACGTGGGTGCCGTCACCAAGGAGGGCCTGGTCAAGGCGGCGGAGGCCGCCGAGAAGGCCGACCGGGACGGCACCCGGCCCGGCTCGGCCGGGTAGCGGTCCCGCCGGCCGGTCCCCGCGCCCCCTCCCGGAGGGGGCGCGGGGACCGGGGCGGGGCCGCCGCGCCGGACCGTCCGCACGACCTCGGGAGCACCATGCAGCCACCGGCCGTCCCGGCCGCGGTCGTCCAGACCCGCGGGCTCACCAAGCGGTACCGCGGCGGGCAGCTCGCCGTGGACGGGCTCGACCTGGACGTGCCGCGCGGAAGCGTCTTCGGTTTCCTGGGGCCCAACGGCTCCGGGAAGACCACCACGATCCGGATGCTGCTGGGCCTGATCGAGCCGAGCGGCGGCAGCGTGCGGCTGCTGGGCGAGCCGGTGCCGGGCGCGGTCCGCACCGTGCTGCCGAGGGTGGGGGCGCTGATCGAGGGGCCGGCCCTGTACGGCTTCCTCTCCGGGCGGGACAACCTGCTGCGCTTCGACGCGGCCGACCCCACGGCCGACCCCCGTACGCGCGCCGCGCGGGTGGAGCGGGCGCTGGAGAGGACGGGGCTGACGGCTGCCGCCGGCAGGAAGGCGCGGACGTACTCGCTGGGCATGAAGCAGCGCCTCGGGCTGGCGGCGGCCCTGCTGCGGCCGCGCGACCTGCTGGTCCTGGACGAGCCGACCAACGGGCTGGACCCCCAGGGGATGCGGGAGATCCGCTCCCTGGTCCGGGAGCTCGCCGGTGAGGGCACCACGGTCTTCCTCTCCTCCCACCTGCTGGACGAGGTCGAGCAGGTCTGCACGCACGCGGCGGTGATGTCGCGGGGGCGGCTGCTGGTCCAGGGGCCGGTGGCCGAGCTGGTGGCGGGCGCCCGGGGCCGGCTGGCGGTCACCACCCCGGACACCGCGGACGCGGCCCGCGTCCTGGCGGAGCACGGCGTGACCGGCCTGGCCGTCGCCGGGGAGCGGGTCACCGGCGACCTGCCGGCCGCCGATCCGCCGGACCCGGCCGGCCTCAACGCGGCCCTGGTGCGGTCGGGGATCCGGGTGAGGGCCTTCGGCACCGAACGCGGATCGCTGGAGGACGCCTTCGTGGCGCTGACCGGGGAGGGTTTCGATGTCGCGACCTGAGCCACGGGCCGAACCGGCGGCGCCGGCCGGGCCGGTCCGGGCCGCGGGAGGCCGGGGGCGCGCGGAACCGGGGCCCTTGGCGCGGCGCCCCGGCCCGCTGTGGTCCCTGGGGCTGTTCCGCAGCGAGCTGTCCGTGACCTTCCGCCGCCTGCGGACCCTGGTGCTGCTGGCGGTGCTGGCGGGCATCCCCCCGCTGATCGGCATCGCCGTCCGGGCCGAGACCGGGGACGGCGGCACGGCCGGGGGAGGCGGCGGGGAGGGGCCTGCGTTCATCGGCCAGATCACCCACAACGGCCTCTTCCTGGTCTTCGCCGCGCTCGCCGCCACCCTCCCCTTCTTCCTGCCCATGACGGTCGGCGTCGTGGCGGGGGACTCGATCGCGGGGGAGGCGGGCGCGGGCACCCTGCGCTACCTGCTGGTCGCTCCGGCCGGGCGGTCCCGGCTGCTGCTCGCCAAGTTCACCGCCGTCCTGGCCTTCTGCCTGGCGGCGACCCTGACCGTGGCGCTCTCCGCGCTGGCCACCGGAGCCCTCCTGTTCCCCCTGGGGGAGGTGACCCTGCTGTCGGGGACGGCCGTCCCCCTCCACGAGGGGCTGTCGAGGGCCCTGGCCATAGCGGTCGCCGTCGCGGCCTCCCTGGCCGGGCTGGCGGCGCTGGGGTTGTTCGTCTCCACCCTCACCGACAGCGGTGTCGCCGCCATGGCCGCGACGGTCGGCCTGCTGATCGCCGTGCAGATCGTCGGCGCGATCCCGCAGCTGGACGCCGTGCACCCCTACCTCTTCACCCACCACTGGATGTCCTTCGCCGACCTCCTGCGCGATCCCGTCCACTGGGACGGCCTGCTCGGCAACCTGGCTCTCCAGGGGGTGTACGCGGCCGTCTTCGGCTCGGCCGCCTGGGCCCGCTTCACCGGCCGGGACATGACGGTCTGAGGGCCGCTCCGGGCCGGCCGGGCACTCCCGGCCGGCCCGGAAGCGGGACCGGCGCCCCGGGCCCGCTCCGGACGGGTCCGAAGGCTCAGAAGGTGAGGCTCCAGTCGTCGAGGTGGCCGCTGTCGTAGCGGTGGACGTCCTGGACGCGGAGCCTCCAGGTTCCGCCGGCGGCCTCGGAGGAGGCGTCGACGGTGTAGGTGGCGACCACGTCGTCGCCCGAGTCCGTCCCCGAGCCCTTCAGGCGGTGGGCGCTGCCGTCGGGGGCGACGAGGTCGATGACGAGGTCGCCGCGGTAGGTGTGCCTGATGTCGACGCCGACCCGCAGGGCGCCCGGCGCGTTGCCGGGGACGCCGGTGACCGTGATCGGCGACTCCACGGCCGGGCCCCCGTCGGGGATGGGGACGTCCGCGGTGTTCTCGAAGACGCCGCCCGGCGGCGGGGCGGTGGCGCCCGAGCTCAGCGTCCAGACCGCGTGGGCCGCCGCGTCGCCGTTCCGGTCCAGGGCGGTGTCGTTGACGTTGGAGGTGTTGTCGCAGGAGGAGTGGTAGCAGCGGTCGAACGCGACGCCGGCGGTGCCGCCCCACTTCTGGGCCTGCGCGGTGGTCTTGGTCCGTCCGGCGCCGGTGAACAGTCCGCCGACGGGGATGCCCGCGGCCTTGAAGGGGGCGTGGTCCGAGCGTCCGTCGCCCTCGGTCTCGATCTCGGTGGGCACGCCCCTGGCGGCGAACCAGTCCTTGAAGACCCGCTCGATCCGCGGATCGTCGTCGTAGACGAAGTAGCCCGCGTTGGGCGACGCGATCATATCGAAGTTGAGGTAGCCGTCGATCTTCGACCGCTCCGAGGAGGAGAGGCCGCCGACGTAGTGCCTCGACCCCACCAGGCCCAGTTCCTCGGCTCCCCACCAGGCGAACCGCAGGTGCTTGTCGGGCCGGTACCCGGACCGGGCCACCGCGAGCGCGACCTCCAGGACGCCGGCGGAGCCGGAGGCGTTGTCGTTGATGCCGGCGCCGCTGCCGACCGAGTCCAGGTGGGCTCCGGCCATGACGACCGAGTCGGTGTCGCCGCCGGGCCAGTCGGCGATCAGGTTGTAGCCGGTGGAGCCGTTGGAGGTGAACTGCTGGACGGTGGTGGTGTAGCCGGCCGCGTCCAGCTTGCCCTTGACGTAGTCGACCGACGCCCGGTAGCCGGGGCGGCCGTGGGCGCGGTTGCCGCCGTTGGCCTGGGCTATCGACTGGAACTGGGAGAGGTGGGCCTTGAGGTTCGCCAGCGGGATGTCCGGGGCGGCCGCGGCGGCGGGGGCGGCCGAGGCCGGGGCCGGGGCGGCGCCGGTGAGCAGCCCGGTGGCGAGGAGGCCGGCCAGCCCGGCTCCGAGGGCGGCGCGGCGCCGAGGTGATCTTCGGGGGAGCCGTCGTCCGGCGGGTGTGGACATCGGTGCCTCCAGTGTGGGGGGTTGACGTGAGCATGATGCTGATGTGGCGCCGGGGGACCGTCAAGGGCGGAATCCGGACTTTGGTGTCCGCATATCGGTCATGGAGGCGGTGACGTGGGCCGTCCCCGCCGGTCCGTCCGGAACCGGCCGACAGCACTCCGCCCCCGGCCGTGGGCCGTCCGGGTGGGACGGTCCGCGGCCGGGGGCGGAGAAGAGGCGGCAGGGGGAGCGCCGCGGCGCGGGCGCCGGCGGCTCAGCCCCTCGCGGAGCCCGGGGACGGGGCGGCGGCGGCCGGGCGGACCGCCGCCACCTCCTCGCCGTGCGCGTCCCGCGTCCGCGCGGCCGAGGAGGCCGCGGCGGCGGCCGCCGCGCGCAGCCGCGCCCGCGAGCGCCGC
Source organism: Streptomyces desertarenae (assembly GCF_042681365.1). Classification (NCBI taxonomy): domain Bacteria; kingdom Bacillati; phylum Actinomycetota; class Actinomycetes; order Kitasatosporales; family Streptomycetaceae; genus Streptomyces; species Streptomyces desertarenae. The sequence continues at coordinate 10,665 of NZ_JBHUFU010000029.1, forward strand.
GCGTTGCGCAGCGCGTCCCACGTCAGCACGCACAGCGCGAGCCAGACGAGTGCGAACCCGGCCCAGCGCTCCGGAGGCATCTCCTCGCCGAAGACCAGCAGCCCCAGCAGGAACATCGAGACGGGCGCCAGGTACTGGAGCAGGCCGATCGTCGACAGCGGCAGCCGCACGGCCGCCCCGCCGAAGAAGATCAGCGGCAGTGCGGTGGCCAGTCCGGCGCAGGCGAGCAGCGCGGCGTGCCCGGCGCCCTCGGAGGCGAAGGTGGACTCGCCCCGGGAGCCCAGGAAGAACAGGATGGCGAGCGCGGGCAGGAACTGCACGGCCGTCTCGGCGCCGAAGCCGGCCACGCCGTCCAGCCGGACGCCCTTCTTGAGCAGGCCGTAGAGGGCGAAGGAGACGGCCAGCGCGAGCGAGAGCCAGGGCAGCCGGCCGTAGGCCGCGGTCATCACCGCGACGGCCAGCGTCCCCAGGCCGACGGCCGCCCACTGGGCGGGACGCAGCCGCTCACGCAGCAGCAGCACCCCGAAGGCTATGGAGATCAGCGGGTTGATGAAGTACCCGAGCGACGCCTCGATGACCTTCTCCGCGGAGACGGCCCAGATGAACAGGCCCCAGTTGCCCGATATCAGCGTGGCCGCGAGGGCGATCAGGGCGAGCCGGCGCGGCTCCCGCAGCAGCGGGCGGATCCACGCCCAGCGGCGCAGCAGGGCCAGGATCACCAGGGCGGTGGGCAGCGACCACACCATTCGGTGGGCCAGCACCTCGACGGGGCCGGCGGGGTCCAGGAGGGCCCAGTAGAGGGGCAGCAGCCCCCACATCCCGTAGGCGGCGAAGCCGAACAACAGACCCGTGCGCTGCTCGCCCTGCGTCTCCAACGTTCCTCCTTCGGTGCGGTGGCCGATCGGCACAGGCCGACCAGACGAAGGTAACGTCGCCCACCCCGCTTGTCATTTCCGTTCCCGGGAAACGGTGCTTACGCATGGCGTCACCGGCCGTGCACGCCGCGCGTCCCACCGGGGACCGCCCGGGCGGACACGCCGCGGGGCCGGTTCCGCCGCGGCGGAACCGGCCCCGTCGGGTGCCGGACGGCAGGGCCGTCAGCCCACCACCGTCCAGGTGTCGTTGCCGGCCAGGAGGGCGGAGAGGTCGCCCTTGCCCCGCTGGACCACGGCCTTCTCCAGCTGCTCGGACATCAGCGTGTCGTAGACCGGGCGGCGCACGTCGCGCAGCACGCCGATGGGCGTGTGGTGCAGGGTGTCGGCGTCGGCGAGCCGGGAGAGGGCGAACGCCGTGGTCGGGGAGGCGGCGTGGGCGTCGTGCACCAGCACGCCCTCGGTGCCCTCCACCGTGACGTCGACGACCTTCAGATCGCCGGTGGCCGGGTCGCGGACCACGCCCTTGGAGCCCAGGCCGTCCTCCGCCGGGGCGCCGAAGCGGATCGGCTGCCCGTGCTCCAGCCGGATCACCGCCTCCAGCGCCTGCTCCTTGTCCTTCAGCACCTCGAAGGCGCCGTCGTTGAAGATGTTGCAGTTCTGGTAGATCTCCACCAGCGCCGTGCCCGGGTGGGCGGCGGCGGCACGCAGCACGCTCGTGAGGTGCTTGCGGTCGGAGTCCACGGTGCGGGCCACGAAGGACGCCTCCGCGCCGATCGCCAGCGAGACCGGGTTGAAGGGCGCGTCCAGCGAGCCCATCGGCGTCGACTTGGTGATCTTCCCCAGCTCGGAGGTGGGGGAGTACTGGCCCTTGGTGAGCCCGTAGATCCGGTTGTTGAACAGCAGGATCTTCAGGTTCACGTTCCGGCGCAGGGCGTGGATGAGGTGGTTGCCGCCGATGGACAGCGCGTCGCCGTCACCGGTGACCACCCACACCGACAGGTCGGTCCGGGAGGTGGCCAGACCGGTGGCGATGGCGGGCGCGCGGCCGTGGATGGAGTGCATCCCGTAGGTGTTCATGTAGTACGGGAAGCGCGAGGAGCAGCCGATGCCGGAGACGAAGACGATGTTCTCCCTCGCCACCCCCAGCTCGGGCATGAAGCCCTGGACGGCGGCCAGGACGGCGTAGTCACCGCAGCCCGGGCACCAGCGGACCTCCTGATCGGACTTGAAGTCCTTCATGGTCTGCTTGCCTTCGGCCTTGGGGACCAGGGAGAGCGCCTCGAAGGTGGGCGCCTCCGTCGTGGTCTCAGCCATCGATGGCCTCCTTCAGAACGGTGGCGAGTTGCTCGGCCTTGAACGGCAGTCCCCGGACCTGGGTGTACGACCGGGCGTCGACCAGGTACCTCGCGCGCAGCAGGGTGGCCAGCTGCCCGAGGTTCATCTCGGGGACGACCACCTTGTCGTAGCGCCCCAGCACCTCCCCGAGATTCCCGGGGAAGGGGTTGACGTGCCGCAGGTGGGTCTGGGCGACCTTCTCCCCGGCGGCGCGCAGCCGGCGCACCGCGGCGGTGATCGGCCCGTAGGTGGAGCCCCACCCCAGCACCAGCAGCCTCGCGTCGCCGGTGGGGTCGTCGACGACGGCGTCCGGCACCTCGATGCCGTCCACCTTCGCCTGGCGGGTGCGGACCATGAAGTCGTGGTTGCCCGGGTCGTAGGAGATGTTGCCCGTGCCGTCCTGCTTCTCGATGCCGCCGATGCGGTGCTCCAGGCCCGGCGTGCCCGGCACGGCCCAGGGCCGTGCCAGGGTCTGCGGGTCGCGCTTGTAGGGCCAGAAGACCTCGGTGCCGTCCTCGGTGGTGTGGTTGGGGCCGGAGGCGAACTGCACCCGCAGGTCGGGCAGCTCGTCGGGCTCCGGGATCCGCCACGGCTCCGAGCCGTTGGCCAGGTAGCCGTCGGAGAGCAGGAACACCGGCGTGCGGTAGGTCAGGGCGATCCGGGCGGCGTCGAGCGCGGCGTCGAAGCAGTCGCCCGGGGTGGCCGGGGCGACGATCGGCACCGGCGCCTCGCCGTTGCGCCCGTACATCGCCTGGAGCAGGTCCGCCTGCTCGGTCTTGGTGGGCAGGCCGGTGGAGGGGCCGCCGCGCTGGATGTCCACGATCAGCAGCGGCAGCTCCAGGGAGACCGCCAGGCCGATCGTCTCCGACTTCAGGGCGACGCCCGGTCCGGAGGTGGTGGTCACCGCCAGCGCACCGCCGAAGGCGGCGCCCAGCGCGGCACCGATGCCCGCGATCTCGTCCTCGGCCTGGAAGGTGCGCACGCCGAAGTTCTTGTGGCGGCTCAGCTCGTGCAGGATGTCCGAGGCCGGGGTGATCGGGTACGAGCCCAGGTACAGCGGGAGGTCCGCCTGCCGGGACGCGGCGATCAGCCCGTAGGACAGCGCCAGGTTGCCGGAGATGTTGCGGTAGGTGCCCGCCGGGAAGGCGGTGGACGCCGGGGCGACCTCGTAGGAGACGGCGAAGTCCTCGGTGGTCTCGCCGAAGTTCCAGCCCGCCCGGAAGGCGGTGACGTTCGCCTCGGCCACCTCGGGCCTCTTCGCGAACTTCTTGCGCAGGAAGGACTCGGTGCCCTCGGTGGGCCGGTGGTACATCCAGCTCAGCAGGCCCAGCGCGAACATGTTCTTCGCGCGCTCGGCGTCCCGCCTGGCCAGGCCGGAGTCCTTCAGCGCCTCGATCGTCAGCGTCGTCAGGGGCACCGGGTGGACGCGGTACGCCTCCAGGGAGCCGTCCTCCAGCGGGCTGGCGGCGTAGCCGACCTTGGCCATCGCCCGCTTGGTGAACTCGTCGGTGTTGACGATGATCTCCGCGCCGCGCGGCAGGTCCGGCAGGTTCGCCTTCAGCGCGGCCGGGTTCATCGCCACCAGCACGTCGGGGGCGTCGCCGGGGGTGAGGATGTCGTGGTCGGCGAAGTGGAGCTGGAACGACGACACACCCGGCAGCGTCCCGGCGGGAGCGCGGATCTCGGCGGGGAAGTTGGGCAGCGTGGAGAGGTCGTTGCCGAAGGACGCCGTCTCGGAGGTGAACCGGTCGCCGGTCAGCTGCATGCCGTCGCCGGAGTCGCCGGCGAAGCGGATGATCACGCGCTCCAGACGCCTGACCTCCTTGGCCGGCGAGCCGGGCGCGCGCTGCTGATCGGCTGGGTTGCTGACCTGGCTGGTCACGGGACAGGACCTCCTCGAAGGCGGCGGCTCGCCAGCCATCGTACGTTGGTAAGGGTGACCTTCCTGGAGGACGGCCACATGGTGGACGATTCCATGAGACGACACGGCGGGGGCGGGAGCTATTCCCGGTACCCGCCCGCTGTGGGGCGGTTCACCCCCGCGGCCCGCCGGCCGCGTGCCCCCGTCCCCGCGCGCCGCGCCCCCCGCGGGCGGCCGGCACGGCCGCGCCCGTTCCCGGGCCGCGGCCCCGCCCGCTCCCGCGGCCCGTCACGACCGGAGGTAGGTCAGCACGGCCAGCACCCGGCGGTGGTCGCCGTCGCTCGGCGCCAGGCCCAGCTTCATGAAGATGTTGCTGACGTGCTTCTCCACCGCGCCGTCGCTGACCACCAGCTGCCGGGCGATCGCGGAGTTCGTGCGGCCCTCGGCCATCAGACCCAGCACCTCGCGCTCCCGCGGCGTGAGCCCGGCCAGCACGTCCTGCTTGCGGCTGCGGCCCAGCAGCTGGGCCACCACCTCCGGGTCCAGCGCGGTGCCGCCGCGGGCCACGCGGACCACCGCGTCCACGAACTCGCGCACCTCGGCCACCCGGTCCTTGAGGAGGTAGCCGACCCCCCGGCCGGACGCGGCCAGCAGCTCGGTGGCGTACTGCTCCTCCACGTACTGCGACAGCACCAGCACCGCCAGGTCCGGGTGGTCGGCGCGCAGCCGGATGGCCGCCCGCAGGCCCTCGTCGGTGTGGGTCGGGGGCATCCGCACGTCCGCCACCACCACGTCCGGCAGCTCCCCGGCGGCGGCCAGCTCGCCGACCGCCTTCACCAGCCCCTCGCCGTCGCCGACACCCGCCACCACCTCGTGGCCCCGGTCGCTCAGCAGGCGGGTCAGCCCCTCCCTGAGCAGCACCGAGTCCTCGGCGATGACCACCCGCACCCTGTCGTCCTCCACGATCCGCGCTCCCCCGTGCTCGACGCCGTCCGGTCCGGCACCAGCATCCCAGGAACCGGGTCCGGCGCGACACCGGACCGGGCCCGCCGGGGCGCCCGGGAGCCCTGCGGGGGTTTTCCCGGGGTCAGGGGGTGGGGTCGCGCCAGGGGAGTCGGGCGGTGATGGTGGTGGGTCCGCCGGTGGGGGAGTCGATGAGGAGGAGGCCGTCGACGGAGTCGAGGCGTTCGGCGAGTCCGGCCAGTCCGGTGCCGTGGTCGGTGGTGGCGCCGCCGCGGCCGTTGTCGGTGACCTGGATGAGGAGGTGGTGGTCGGTGTGCCAGAGGTCGACGGTGGCGTGGGTGGCGTGGCTGTGTTTGCTGGTGTTCTGGAGGAGTTCGGAGACGGTGAAGTAGGCGATGCTCTCGATGGCGGGGGCGGGGCGGGTGGTGAGGTCGGTGGTGATGGTGGTGGGGACGGTGCAGCGGGCGGCGAGGGTGGACAGGGCGGGGCCGAGGCCGCGGTCGGTGAGGATGGCGGGGTGGATGCCGCGGGCGAGGTCGCGGAGTTCGGCGAGGGCGAGTTTCACTTCGCCGTGGGCCTCGTCGACCATTTTGGCGGCGGTTTCGGGGTCGTCGTGGAGTTTCTCCTTGGCCAGGCCGAGGTCCATGGCGAGGGCGACGAGGCGGGCCTGGGCGCCGTCGTGGAGGTCGCGTTCGATGCGGCGCAGGTCCGCGGAGGCGGTGTCGGTCACCGTCCGCCGGTCCGACTCCAGCTCCCGCATCCGGTCCGCCAGGCGCGACGGTCCGAGCAGCCCCGAGACCAGCGCCCTGTCCACTCCGGTCAGCCCCCGCACGATCCACGGCGTGAACAGCACCAGCACCAGGCCGGCGGCGGAGGCGACCAGGATCTCCGCGGGACTGTCCAGGAACCAGCCGTTGCCCCGCCCGTCGCCGTACACCTGGATGCCGGGCTGCCCCGCGTAGACGGGAAGGACCCAGAACCACAGCGGGTACGCCAGCAGCCCCCAGCCGCACGCCCACAGGGGCAGCGCCACGCAGAAGGAGAGCACCGCCCAGGGGAAGTGGAGGAAGGCGTACAGCAGGTGCCGCCAGGAGGTGCCGCTGCGCAGCAGCGCCCACATCCACGCCATCGGGCCCCCGCCGCGCCGCCCGGCCATGACCGGTTCGGGGTCCGCGACCCGCACCCCCAGCAGGGCCCGGGCCCGGGCCCGCTCCACCGCGCCCAGGCCCCGGAAGGCCGCGAGGGTCAGGGCCAGCAGCGGCACGCCGAGGAAGGTGACCAGCAGGCCGACGCCGGCCGCGGTCAGGCCGGTGGCCAGGGCGAAGCACACCGCGGCGATCGGCAGACCGAGCAGGACGTGCAGGAACTCCCGCCAGGCGCGGCCCTCGAAGGGGACGCGCAGCACCGCGGGGACGCGGGGCCGGCGGAGCACCGGGGCATCGTGGGCGGCTGTCATGGGGCCATCCGTTCTGTGGTCGTGCGGCCGGGGGCGGGGCGGTCCGCGGGGCGCGGGCCGGCGGGCCCGGGGCCGTCCCCTCCAGCGTCGGCCGCGGGAGGCGGGCGGGCCATGGGGCGTGTCGGCGTCCTGTGCGGGGGTTTTCCCGGGGTCAGGGGGTGGGGTCGCGCCAGGGGAGTCGGGCGGTGATGGTGGTGGGTCCGCCGGTGGGGGAGTCGATGAGGAGGAGGCCGTCGACGGAGTCGAGGCGTTCGGCGAGTCCGGCCAGTCCGGTGCCGTGGTCGGTGGTGGCGCCGCCGCGGCCGTTGTCGGTGACCTGGATGAGGAGGTGGTGGTCGGTGTGCCAGAGGTCGACGGTGGCGTGGGTGGCGTGGCTGTGTTTGCTGGTGTTCTGGAGGAGTTCGGAGACGGTGAAGTAGGCGATGCTCTCGATGGCGGGGGCGGGGCGGGTGGTGAGGTCGGTGGTGATGGTGGTGGGGACGGTGCAGCGGGCGGCGAGGGTGGACAGGGCGGGGCCGAGGCCGCGGTCGGTGAGGATGGCGGGGTGGATGCCGCGGGCGAGGTCGCGGAGTTCGGCGAGGGCGAGTTTCACTTCGCCGTGGGCCTCGTCGACCATTTTGGCGGCGGTTTCGGGGTCGTCGTGGAGTTTCTCCTTGGCCAGGCCGAGGTCCATGGCGAGGGCGACGAGGCGGGCCTGGGCGCCGTCGTGGAGGTCGCGTTCGATGCGGCGCAGGTCCGCGGAGGCGGTGTCGGTCACCGTCCGCCGGTCCGACTCCAGCTCCGCGATGCGCCGCTCCAGCTCGTCCGACGGGGACAGCAGGCCGCGGACCATGGCCCGGTCCACGTGGCTCATCCCGCGCGCCAGCCAGGGCAGGACGGGCCAGGCCGCGAAGAGGGAGACGAAGGTCACGGCGAAGGTGGTGGCGCCCCACGGGAGGCGGACGAAGGAGTAGAGCGCGTGCCGCCAGCCGACCGGGTCCTTCAGGCTCGTCCACAGCCAGGGGAAGAAGCCGCCGTGCACCCGGTGGCGGATCGGCGTCGGCTCCTCGATCCGCACCCCCAGCAGGGTCCGGGCCCGGGCCCGCTCCACCTTGCCGAACTGGCGGCAGCCGACCAGGCCCAGCGCCAGCACCGGCAGCCCGACCACCGTGACCGACAGCAGCACGCCGCAGAGGACCCACACGCCGACGTAGACGAAGCCGGCGATGTCCATCGGCAGGTTGAGCAGGAGGTGCGCGATCTCCTTCCAGGTCCGCGCGGCGAGCGGGGCCCGCGGCGGAGGCAGCCGGTCGGCCCCCTCCCCGGCGCCCTCCGCCCGCCCGCCGCCTCCGGCGGGTCCGCCGTGCCGCGCGGCGGGGGCGGGGGCGGCTGAGGCGGCGGGCGGGCCGTCGCCGCGGGGCGCGCGGTCGTGGCCCGGGAGGCTCGGGGGGCTCGGCGGAGGCGTGCTCATGGGGGCAAGACTGCCGCGCCCACCGGGGGCGCTGCCATGGGGTTCCCGGACGGCGCGGGGTGGGGTTGTCCCCACCTCCGGCCGGCCCCCGCACGCCGTGCCCCGCGGCCCGCCCCCGAGCCGTCCCCGCGCCTCCGGCCCGCCCCGCGCCCGGCGCCGGTGCGGCGGCCGTCCGGCACGCGCCTGCCCACCGGCGGAAGGCCAGGGCCTAGACTCGCCTTCCGACGGAGCGTCGCACTGATGCGAACACCACGGAGCGAGGGACGGACGTGCCGGACTACTTCCACGGCTACGCGGTCGTCGGGCTGGTCGCGGTCGTCGGGGTGCTCTTCGTCGCCGCGGCCTTCGGGGCCGGGCGGCTGCTGCGGCCGGCGGTGCCGACACCGGAGAAGCTGCTGACGTACGAGTGCGGGGTCGACCCCGTCGGCGAGGGCTGGGCGCACACCCAGGTCCGCTACTACGTCTACGCCTTCCTCTACGTCGTCTTCGCCGTCGACTCGATCTTCCTGTTCCCCTGGGCGACGGTCTTCGCCGATCCGGAGTTCGGCGGGGTGACACTGGTGGAGATGTTCGTCTTCCTCGGCTTCCTGGCCGTGGGACTGCTCTACGCATGGAAGAAGGGCGTCCTGGCATGGACGTGACCCCCCGCACCGGACGGCCCGGCGGCCCGCCGCCCGCGGACCTGCCCGAGCCCCGACGGCTGGGCGCGCTGGCCCGGCTGGCCCCCGAGCCGATGAAGGTGGTCCTCAACTGGGGCCGCCGCTACAGCCTGTGGGTGTTCAACTTCGGGCTCGCCTGCTGCGCGATCGAGTTCATCGCGGCCTCGATGTCCCGCCACGACTTCATCCGCCTGGGCGTCATCCCCTTCGCCCCCGGGCCGCGCCAGGCCGACCTGATGATCGTCTCGGGCACGGTCACCGACAAGATGGCCCCGGCGGTGCGCCGGCTCTACGAGCAGATGCCCGAACCGAAGTACGTGATCTCCTTCGGCGCCTGCTCCAACTGCGGCGGCCCGTACTGGGACTCGTACGCCGTCACCAAGGGCGTGGACCAGATCATCCCCGTCGACGTCTACGTGCCCGGCTGCCCGCCGCGGCCCGAGGCGCTGCTCCAGGGGATCCTCAGGCTCCAGGAGAAGATCGCCCGCGAGTCGACGGCCGAGCGCTACGGACGGGCCGGCGCACCGTCCGCGGCCGCCCTGGCCAGCGGGCCGGTCGCGCCGCCCCCGCCGCCGGGCCCCGCGGGCGGGAAGGAGGGGGCGTGACCGGGCCGACCCCGCCCTCCCCGTCCGCCGCCGGATGGCTGCCGCGGCCGGCCGAGGAGGTCTTCGGCGAGGGCGCGAGCGCCTCGGAGGCGTACGAGCTGCTGACCGTCGACGTGCCGGCCGGGCGCTGGACCGAGGCGCTGACCGCCGCGCGCGACGAGCTGGGCTGCACCTACTTCGACTGGCTGAGCGCCGTGGACGAGCCCGGCACGGGCATCGCGGTCTGCGCGCACCTGGTGGCGCTGGGCACTCCGGTGCGCCGGCTGCTGGTGCGCACCCTCGTGCCGCACGACGCGCCCGAGCTCCCCACCGCGACCGGGGTGTACGCCGGGGCCGCCTGGCACGAGCGGGAGACGCACGAGATGTTCGGGGTGGTGTTCGCCGGCCATCCGAACCCGGCGCCGCTGCTGCTGCCCGAGGGCTTCGAGGGGCATCCGCTGCGGAAGGACTTCGTGTTGGCGGCCCGTGTCGCCAAGGCGTGGCCCGGTGCCAAGGAACCCGGCGAGCCGTCCGAAGGCGGGCCGAGGCGGCGGCAGGCGCTGCCGCCGGGCGTGCCCGACCCGAACGAGTGGGGGCCGCTCAGGGGACGGCTCCCCGCGGCCCCCGCACGCCCGGCCCGCGGCCGCGCGGCGGGCACCGCCGACGCCGGCGCGCCCGGGACGGCGGGCGAGAGGCGTCCGCGCCGGATGCGCAGCGCGAGCGCCGGCTCCGCGAGCCAGCGCGCCGCCGCAGGAGCCCCCTCCGCCGAGCCGTCCGCACCGGCCGGTCCGCCGGAGCCGGGGGACGCCCGGCCCGGCCGCCCGGCCCGCCGGACGCGCAGCGCCGCGGAGGGCTCCGCGAGCCGGCGCGCCGCCGGGGAGCCGGGACGCCGCAGCACGGACGCCCCGTGGCTCAAGCCGTCCGACCCGGCGCAGACTCCGGCCCCTCCCGAGCGGCCCGAGCGGCCCGAGCCGGCGGGCGAGACCTCGGCCGAGGCGGCCCGCCGCGTGCACGAGCGGGACGAGCAGGCCGAGACGCCGCCGGCCGAGGGCGGGGGCGCGTCGGTGGCCAACGCGCCCGAGGAGGACGGCGCCGCCCGCCCCGCCCCCGGGCCCGGCGGTGACGGCGACCGCAGCGGTCGCGACGGCGACGGCGGCGACGGAACGGCGGGAGGCGGCTCCTGATGGACGTGCTCGACGTCGCCTGGCGGCTGCTGGCCGTCCTGCTCGCCTTCCTCGTCCTGCCCCTGCTGGTGGGCCAGGCCGAGCACAAGGTCATGGCCCACATGCAGGGCCGCGTCGGACCGATGTACGCGGGCGGTTTCCACGGCTGGGCCCAGCTCGTGGCCGACGGCGTGAAGTTCGCGCAGAAGGAGGACGTCGTACCGGCCGACGCCGACCGCCGGATCTTCCAGCTCGCCCCCGCCGTCGCCCTCATCCCGTACCTGCTGGTGCTGGTCGCCATCCCGGTCGGGCCGGACGGCCTGGTCGGCCAGGCCGTGGACGCGGGGATCTTCTTCGTGCTCGCCGTGATGGGCGTCGGCGTACTGGGCTCGCTGATGGGCGGCTGGGCCTCGGCCAACAAGTTCTCCCTGCTGGGCGGTCTGCGCACGGCGGCCCAGCTGATGGCGTACGAGCTGCCGATGCTGCTCGCCGCGGCCTCCGTGGCCATGGCGGCCGGGACGCTCTCGCTGACCGGCATCCTGGAGGCGTTCCAGTGGTGGTGGGTGCCGTGGCAGGCCGTCGGCGCCCTGGTCTTCTTCACCGCCGGGCTCGCCGAGCTCCAGCGCCCGCCCTTCGACGCCCCCATCGCCGACTCCGAGATCATCTTCGGCGCGTACACCGAGTACACCGGTCTGCGCTTCGCCCTCTTCCTGCTCGCCGAGTACGCGGGCATCGTCGTGCTGTGCGCCCTGACGGCGGTGCTGTTCCTCGGCGGGTGGCACGGTCCGTTCTCCGGTGACCTGGGCTGGCTGTGGACGCTGCTGAAGACGGCGCTCCTCGCCTTCGCCGTCATCTGGCTGCGGGTGAGCTACCCCCGGCTGCGCGAGGACCAGCTCCAGAGGCTCGCCTGGACCGTGCTCGTGCCCCTCGCCCTGTTCCAGATCGCGCTCACCGGCGTCGTCAAGGTGGTGATCCAGTAGTGGCCGTCCCCGGCAGCGGCCTGGCCAAGGGCCTGGCCGTCACCCTCCGCACCATGACCCGGCGCTCGGTGACCGCGCACTATCCGGACGTCCAGCCCGAACTGCCGGCCCGCAGCCGCGGGGTGATCGGGCTGTTCGAGGAGAACTGCACGGTCTGCATGCTGTGCGCCCGCGAGTGCCCGGACTGGTGCATCTACATCGACTCCCACAAGGAGACGGTCCCCCCGGCCGCCCCAGGCGGCCGCGAGCGCAGCCGCAACGTGCTGGACCGCTTCGCCATCGACTTCGCCCTGTGCATGTACTGCGGCATCTGCGTCGAGGTCTGCCCCTTCGACGCGCTGTTCTGGTCCCCGGAGTTCGAGTACGCCGAGACCGACATCCGCGACCTCGTCCACGAGCGGGACCGGCTCCGCGAGTGGATGTGGACGGTGCCCGCCCCGCCGCCGCTCGATCCGGCCGCCGAGGAGCCCAAGGAGGTCGCCGCCGCGCGCAAGGCCGCCGAGAAGCACGGGAGGCTGCGGCGGGAGAGGGGCGGTGAGGCGTGAGCGGCACCGCGGTACGGCTCGCCGCCGACGCCCCCGGCTTCCTGTCGCCCACCGGGATCGAGGTCCTCTTCCTGCTGGTCGGGGCCCTCACCCTCGGTGCCGCCGTCGCCTCCGTCACCAGCCGGCAGCTCGTCCACGCGGCGCTGTGGCTGGTGGTGGCGTTCGGCGGGCTCGCCGTGGAGTACCTCCTGCTGTCGGCCGAGTTCATCGCCTGGGTGCAGGTGCTGATCTACGTCGGCGCCGTGGTCGTCCTCCTCCTCTTCGGGCTGATGCTCACCCGGGCCCCCGTCGGGCGGTCGCCGGACGCCGACTCCGGCAACCGCCCCGTCGCCCTGGCGGTCGCGGCGGTGGCGGCCGCCGTCCTCGTCACCGTCGTGGTGGACGCCTTCCGCACCACCTGGATCGACCTGGACGGCGGCGCCCCGCAGGGGACGGCCCGCGTCACCGGTGAGTTCCTCTTCAAACACTGGGTGCTGCCCTTCGAGGCGCTCTCCGTGCTGCTGCTGGCCGCGCTCGTCGGCGCGATCGTCCTGTCGCGCCGCGGGAGCGGCCCGGGCGGCCGGGAGAACGGCCCGGGGGGCCTGGAGGACCGAAGCGGCCGGAACGACCGGAACGGGGGCGGGCGCTGATGCACCTCGCCTACCCGGCCGTCCTCGCCGTGCTGCTCTTCTGCACCGGCCTGTACGGCGTCCTCGCCCGGCGCAACGCGATCCTCGTGCTGATGTCGGTGGAGCTGATGCTCAACGCCGTCAACCTCAACCTCGTCGCCTTCGACGTCTGGCTCCGGGACGCCCTCCACGCCGGGCAGGCGCTCACCCTGTTCACCATCACCATCGCCGCGGCCGAGATCGGCATCGGCCTGGCCATCGTGCTGCTCGTGTACCGCAACCGGGGCACCTCCCACATCGACCGGCTCCGCGCCCTCGCCGAGACCGAGACCGAGGCGGCCGGCGCCGCGGGCCCGGGGAGCGGCGGGGCCGGCCCCGACGATCCGAGACCGACCAGGGGAGAGGCCACCGCGTGACCACCACGACCCTCGCCGTCCTCGTCCCGCTGCTGCCCTTCCTCGGTGCCCTCGCCGGGCTCCTCCTCGGCCGCCGCGCCCCCGGCTACGTCCGTCCCCTGGCCGTCCTGCCCACCGTCGCCTCGGCGGCGCTCGCCGCCGTCGTGGCCCTGCGCCAGGGCGGCGGAGGCCCCCTGACCGGTGCCACCCGGCTCACCCCCACCGGCAACGACGCGCTGCCGGTCGAGCTCGCCCTCCACCTCGACGGCTTCGCCGTCCTCGTCGCCGTCCTCGTCGGCGCGGTCGCCTCCTGCGTGCAGGTGTACTCCACCGCCTACCTGCGCGACGACCCGCGCTACCCCTCCTACGCCGCGCTGGTCTCCCTCTTCACCGCCGCGATGCTGCTGGTCGTCTACAGCGACGACCTGATCGTGCTGCTGGTCGGCTGGGAGGTCATGGGCGTCTGCTCCTACTTCCTGGTCGGCCACTACTGGCACACCGAGGCGGCCCGGTCCGCCTCCCTCAAGGCGTTCCTCGTCACCAAGCTCGGCGACGTGCCGTTCCTCATCGGCATCCTGGCGCTGGGCTCGGCGGCCGGGACGTTCCGGATCAGCACGATCGTCACCCGGCTCACCTCCCCGCTCTCCTCCTTCGAGCTCGACCACCCCACGGTCGTCGCGCTGCTGCTGCTCGCCGGGGTCGCGGGCAAGTCCGCGCAGTTCCCGCTGCACACCTGGCTGCCCGACGCCATGGCCGGCCCGACGCCGGTCTCCGCCCTGATCCACGCCGCCACCATGGTCGCCGCCGGGGTGTACGTCGTCGCGCGGCTGCTGCCCGTCTTCACCGCCTCCGCCGCGGCGCTCGCCGTCCTGGCCGTCCTGGCCGCCGTCACGATGGTCGGCTCGGCGCTGGCGGCCCTCGCCCAGGACGACATCAAGCGCGTCCTGGCCTACTCCACGGTCGGGCAGCTGGGCTACATGACGGGCGCCCTGGCCGTCGCCGACCGCGGCGCCGCCGTCTTCCACCTCCTCACCCACGGTGCGTTCAAGGCGCTGCTGTTCCTCGCCGCGGGCGTGGTCATCCACGCGGCCGGCACCAACTCCCTGGCCGCGACGGCCCGCATGCGCGGTCTGGCCGGGCGCGTCCCCGACGCCTACTGGACGATGACCGTCGCCCTGCTGGCGCTGGCCGCCGCGCCGCCCTTCGCGGGCTTCTTCTCCAAGGAGGCCGTCCTGGCCGCCGCCGAGCACGCCGCGCTCGACCCCGCCGCCCCCGGCCCCCACGCCGTACCGGCCGCGGTGGGCTGGACGGTGCTGCTCGCCGGGCTGCTGACCGCCGCGCTCACCGCCGCCTACGCCGCCCGCCTGTGGCTGCTGGCGTTCCACGGCCGCGGCGCCGAGGCCCCCGACCACGGGCGCCCGCCGGCCGCCATGACCGTGGTGCTGTGGCTGCTGGCCGGCCCCACCTTCGCCGCCGGACTGCTCTACGCGGCCCTGCCCGGCTGGTTCGACGGCGGCTCGCTGGCACCCACCCTCACCACCACCGTCCTGGGCACCGGCCTGGCCGCCGCCGGGGCCGTGGTGATGTACGCCGCCTGGCGGCACGCCGGTGCGAAGCCGGCGGCCCGCGCCCCGCTCGGCGCCGTCGCGGCCCACCCGGAGGCCGATCCCGCGGTCTCCGAGGCCGAGGCCGTCGGCGGCCACCGGGCCGTCTACGGCGACGTCGCGGCGGCCGACGACCCCGCCGATCCCGGCCGCGTCCTGCTGGGCCCGCTGCACCGCCACGCCGCCCGCGGATTCCACCTCGACGCCGTCCACGCGGCCGTCGTGGTGCGGCCCGTGCAGGCCGCCGCCGGCCTCGTCCGCTTCCTCGACCGCGAGGTCGTCGACACCTACGTGCGCGGCGCGGGCGGCACCGTCCGGCTGCTGGGGGCGGCCGTGCGCGGCGCCCAGACCGGCAACGTGCAGACCTACCTGGGCGTGCTGCTCGCCGGGTCCGTCGTCCTGGCCGTGACCGCCGCCCTCGTCGCAGCCGGAGCGTGACCAGTGATCCCCCTCAACGACACCGCGACGCAGCTCCTCCTGCTGGCCGTCGTCGTCCTGCCGCTGCTCGGTGCGGGCGCGGCCCTGCTCCCCGCGCCGCCGGGCCTGAGGGGCACGGGCCCCGAGCAGGCCGTGCTGCGCCACGGCGTCACCGTCACCGGCGCCGTGCTCGCCGCCGCGCTGCTGCTGGCCGCCGCCTTCGACCACGACCGGCCGGGCACGGTGCAGGCCGCCACCGACGTCTCCTGGATCCCGGCCCTGGGCGTCCGCCTCCACCTCGGAGTGGACGGCGTCTCGCTCCCGCTGGTGGTGCTGACCGCGCTGCTGTGCTTCCTGTGCGCGCTGTACAGCTACCGGCGCATGCCCGCCGGCCCGCGCCCCCAGGCGTTCGTCGCGCTCCTGCTGCTGCTGGAGGCCGGCACCCTGGCGACCTTCGCCGCCCTGGACCTGGTGGTGTTCTTCCTCGCCTTCGAGACCGTCCTGGTCCCGATGTACTTCGTCATCGCCCGCTGGGGCGGCGAAGGCCGGGAGGCGGCGGCACGGAAGTTCGTCCTGTACACGCTGCTGGGCTCGGTGGTGATGCTGCTGGGCCTGCTGCTGCTCGGCCTGAGCGCACCGGGCGGCCCCACCTTCGACATGACGGTGCTCGCGGAGAACCACGGCCGGGGCGTCGGCCACACCACCCAGCTCCTGGCCGCCCTCGCCGTCGGCGCCGGCCTGGCGGTCAAGGCGCCGATGTGGCCGCTGCACAGCTGGCTGCCCGACGCCCACACCGCCGCCCCGACCGCCGGCTCGGTGCTGCTGGCGGGCGTGCTGCTGAAGATGGGCACCTACGGGCTGGTCCGGATCGTCCTGCCCATGGCGCCCGACGGCATCCACACTCTCGCCCCCTACCTGGCCGCCTTCGCCACCACCGGGATCGTCTACGGATCGCTGGCCTGCCTCTTCCTCGCGCGGCGCGGCAACGGGGGCGACCTCAAGCGGCTGATCGCCTACTCCTCCGTGGGCCACATGGGCTTCGTGCTGCTGGGCATCGCCACCCTCACCCGCACCGGCGTCAACGGCGCGCTGTTCGCCAACGTCGCCCACGGCCTGATCACCGGCCTGCTGTTCTTCCTCGCCGGCGCGATCAAGGAGCGCACCGGCACCACCGACCTGGACCGGCTCGCCTCCGGCGGCGGAGGCGGGGGCGCGGCGCTGTACGGGCGCGCTCCCCGGCTCGGCGGACTGCTGGCCTTCGCCGCGGTGGCCTCCCTCGGCCTGCCGGGGCTGGCCGGGTTCTGGGGGGAGCTGCTGGCCCTGCTCGGCGCCTACCACCCCGCCGACGGCCTCAGCCGCCCCGCCTACCTGGTGTTCCTGGCCTTCGGCGCGCTCGGCACCCTGCTGACCGCCGCCTACCTGCTGGTGGTGGTGCGCCGGGTCTGCATGGGCGAGCCGCCCGGCGAGGGCACCGCGCCCGGTGGGGGAGCCGCCCTGCCGGACGTCCGCGCGCACGAGTTCGCCGCCTGGACCCCGCTCGTCGTCCTCACCGTCCTGGCCGGACTGTGGCCCGCGCTCCTGCTGGGGCTCACCGACCCGGCCGTGCAGAGCATCCTGCCGGGGGTCGGCCGATGACCGTGCTCGCCGCCCGGAGCGCCGTCCAGTCCGTCGACTGGCTCACCATCGCCCCGCCCACGATCGTCGCCGCGGGCGCGCTGGCCGTCCTGGTCGCCGACCTCTTCCTGCCCGCGCGCCGCAAGCCGCTGCTCGGCGTGCTCACCGCCGCCGTCCTCGCGCTCGCGGCGCTGTCCCTGCTGCCCCTGCGGGGCGGCGACCGCGCCACCTTCTGCCTCACCGCCGACCCCGGGGCGTGCAGCTACGCCGCCGACCCCTTCGCCCTGGCCGTGCAGTTCCTGGTGCTCGGCGCCGCGCTGCTGGCGGCGGTGCTGTCCATGACGGCGGTGCGGGACGAGGACCTGCCGCCCGGCGAGTACTGGTTCCTGCTGCTGGCCTCGGCGGCGGGCGCCGCGCTGCTGGCCGCCTCCCGGGACCTGGCCACCTTGATCATGGCCCTGGAGGTGGCGTCGCTGCCGGCCTTCGCCCTGGTGGGCCTGCGCCGCGGGGACGGGCGCTCCTCCGAGGCGGCCCTGAAGTTCTTCCTCTCCTCCGTCACCGCCACGGCCGTCAGCCTGCTGGGCGTGAGCTTCGTCTACGCCGCCACGGGCTCGCTGCACCTGGAGCGGGTCGCCGAGGGGCTGCGCGCGGCGGACCCGCGGCTGGAGACGCTCGCCGCCACCGGTGTCGTCCTCACCCTCGTCGGGTTCGCCTTCAAGACCGCGGCCGTCCCCTTCCACTCCTGGGTGCCGGACACCTACACCGGCGCTCCGCTGCCGGTGGCCGCCTACCTGTCCGTCATCGGCAAGGCGGTGGGCTTCTCGGGGCTGGCTCTGGTGACCGTCGAGGCGTTCCCCGCGCACAGCGGGCTGTGGGGACCGGCCCTGGCCGTCCTGGCGGCCCTGACCATGACGGCGGGCAACGCCGCCGCCCTGCGCCAGCGCCCGGAGCGCGCGCACAGCGCAGTGCGCCTGCTGGCGTGGTCCTCGGTGGGGCAGGCCGGCTACCTGCTGGTGCCGCTCGCCGCCGCGGCGTACGCGGACGAGCCGGGGCGGGCCGTCGGGGCGACCGTCGCCTACGCCCTGATGTACGCCGCCGTGAACCTGGGCGCCTTCGGTGTCGCCGTCCACGTCGGCCGCACCGCCGCCGCCAACCGGATCTCCGACTACCGCGGCCTGTACGCGGCCCGCCCCGTGACCGCCCTGCTCCTGGCCTTCTTCCTGCTCTGCCTGGCCGGGCTGCCGCCGGGGGTCGTCGGCCTGTTCGCCAAGGTGGCGGTCTTCTCGGCGGCCGTGGACGCCGGACTGGGCTGGCTGGCGGTGGTGATGGCGGTGAACGTCGTGATCGCCCTGCCCTACTACCTGGCGTGGACGGCCGCCCTCTTCCGCGCCCCCGCGCAGGCCCCGGCGGGGGAGCGCCCCGCCCCGGCGCCCTCCGCCCCGGGCCGCCTCGCCGGACCGCCGGCGGTCGCCGTCGGGCTGGCGGCCGCGGTGGCCGTCGTCCTTTCGGGTGCTCCGCAGCTCTTCCTGCGCTTCGCCGCCGACGTGCTGCTTTAGACGGCGGCCCGCCGGGAACCCAGCATCCCCGCATGGCGTTGACCTTGAGGAAGGTCGCCGAATCCGCCGCCCGGACGGAGACACCGCCACGTGAGGGGCCGCACGAAGGCCTCCGAAGGGTTCCCCCCGCCGCACCACCTGGAGGGCGTACCGTGCACCGACGGCACAACGGGCTGAAGACCGCCCTGCTCCTCGGGGGACTGTCCGCACTCATCCTCGCCGTCGGAAGCGTCTTCGGCCGGACGGGGCTGGTCGTCGCCCTCGTCCTGGCGCTCGCCACCAACGCCTACGCCTACTGGAACAGCGACAAGCTGGCGCTGCGCGCGATGCGCGCCCGCCCGGTCAGCGAGTTCGAGGCCCCGGCCCTGTACCGGATGGTCCGCGAGCTGTCCACGGCGGCCCGCCGGCCCATGCCGCGCCTGTACATCTCGCCCACCCAGGCGCCCAACGCCTTCGCCACCGGCCGCAACCCCCGCAACGCGGCCGTGTGCTGCACCGACGGGATCCTGCGCCTCCTCGACGAGCGCGAACTGCGGGGCGTCCTCGGCCACGAACTCAGCCACGTCTACAACCGCGACATCCTCGTCTCCTCCGTCGCGGGCGCGCTGGCCTCGGTGGTGATGTTCCTGGCCAACTTCGCCTGGCTGGTCCCGATCGGCCGGTCGGACGACGAGGAGGGCCCCGGTCTGCTCGGCATGCTGCTGATCATGCTGCTGGGCCCGCTGGCCGCCTCCCTGATCCAGCTCGCGGTCAGCCGTTCCCGGGAGTACGAGGCGGACGCCTCCGGCTCCCGGCTCACGGGCGATCCGCTGGCCCTGGCCTCCGCCCTGGCCAAGCTGGAGGCGGGCACCAAACGGCTCCCGTTGCCCCCCGAGCCCCGACTGGAGACCGCGAGCCACATGATGATCGCCAACCCGTTCCGCCCCGGCGACGGTTTCTCCCGGCTGTTCTCCACCCACCCGCCGATGGCCGAGCGCATCGCCCGGCTGGAGCGGATGGCGGGGGAGCGGCCGTGAGGACCCTCCTCAACCTCCTGTGGCTGGTCCTCTCCGGCCTCTGGCTGGCCCTGGGGTACGCCGTCGCGGGCCTGGTCTGCTTCCTGCTGGTCGTCACGATCCCCTGGGGCGTCGCCTGCTTCCGGATCGCCGGCTACGCGCTGTGGCCCTTCGGGCGCTCGGTCGTCGAGCGGCCCGGCGCGGGCGTCGCCTCCGGGGTGGGCAACGTCGTCTGGCTGGTCTTCGCGGGCCTGTGGCTCACGCTCGGCCACCTGGCGGCGGGCGTCGGCTTCTGCCTGACGGTCATCGGCATCCCCTTCGGCCTGGCCCACTTCAAGATGGTGCCCGTCTCGCTGATGCCGCTGGGCCGCGAGATCGTCCGCAGCGACGCCGCGTCCCCGTCGTACCGCTGGGCCCCGGCCCCCGGCGCGCCCCGCTAGACCCCGGCTGCGGGGCCGTGTCCGGTCCCGTCCGGCGCACCGGGCGGGAGGGCCTCCCAGGGCGCCGGTCCGGTGCCCCGGCTCCAGGCGCCCAGGGCCCACCGGTCGAAGCAGAGGATCCCGCACCGGTCGGCGTACTCGGCGGCCGGCGCGGTGAACTCGGCCGTGGTCACCACGGCGGCCACCTGCGCGGCGTGGACGGACCAGCAGGTGCCGCCGAAGCGCTGGAGGTCCTGCGAGCCCACCTTGTGGGTGTCGCCGTAGCGCTTGCACTGGATGACCACGCGCCGGCCGTCCGGGGCGGTGGCCACGACGTCGGCGCCGAGGTCGCCCGCCCCGCCGACGACCTCCACGTCGCGGCAGCCGTCCCGCTCGCACAGGGCCGCGACGGCCCGCTCGAACTCCTCGGCCTCCAGGGCGGCGTACCCGGCGGCGCACTCCTCCTCCGCCGGCGCCTCCTCCGGGCGCTCCCCGGCGTACCCGGCGGTGTACTCCACGGTGTACTCCGCCGTGGGCTCCGCCGTCCCCGCGGGAGCGCTCGCGGCGGTCCCGGCGCGGCCGTCCCCCGGGAGGGGCCCGCCGCGGCGCGCGCCGGGACCGGAGCCGTCCGCCGCGCCGCGTCCGGGATCGGCGGGGGCCGCCTCCTCCAGCACCGTCTCGGCCGCCTCGGTCAGCGCCGCGGTGGCGCGGCGCGCGGCCCTCGCGGCCCGGAAGCGCCGGCGGCCGCGCAGGGCGCCCGCGGCCGCCGGCACGGCGACCAGGCAGGCGGCGACGGCCGCGACCGGGTGCCGCTGTGCCGCGTCGAGCAGGACGCGCCCGGCCAGGCCGGCGCCGAACAGGACGATGGCGGCCAGCGCGAAGCCCAGGGCGGTCAGCCGCAGGTCGAAGCGGTCCCGGCGCTCGGCCGGACGGGTCCGGCGTGCGGGTGTGGCCATCGGCGGTGATCCCCCCTGGCGGTCCGGCGGCGGTCGTCGCTGCTCGCCACCACCGTCTGCCCCGCGCCGCCGCTCTCAACATCACCGGCGCCCGGGCCTGCTCGGGGCGCCGGGGTCAGCAGCCGACGCCCAGGCAGCCCTTCCGCTCGATCACCTTCTCGCCCCCGACCGTGCCGACGACGGTGAAGCCCTCGATCTTCACCCCGCCGCTGGTCTCGATCTCCGGGTTCCGGTCGGCCTCGGCGGTCATCTCGGCGTCCTGGCCGTCCCGCGTGCTGCCGGTGCAGGTGATCTTCAACGTCTCGCCGCTCCCCTCGTCCTTGCAGTCCAGGCCACCCTCGATGGGGTGCCCGGCCCGGTCGAAGGCGTTCTCCCCGGCCCTGGCGGCGGCGGTGCGCACGGCGGCGCCGGTGAGCTCGTCGTTCCCCCCGTCCCCGGAGCCGCAGGCGGCCAGGGGGAGGAGGGCGCCGCACAGCAGCGCGGCGGTCAGGGCGTTCCGTGCGGTCGTCGGCTTCCTCATGCGTCCTCCGGGCCCGTGCGCGAGCGGGTGGTCGGCCCCCGGGTGCCCGGTGTCCGCCGTCCGCAACGCCCCTGTTCAGGGGTTCCCCTCCGCAGGCGGTCCCGGCCGCCGGGAGCCGCGGGCGCGGGCCCGGACGGCGGCCTCCGCGAAGACGGCGCGGGACGGGCGCGGGCGCCCGCCGAGGTGGCGGGCGCCCGCGCCCGTACGTCGTGCCCGTGTCCGCTCCCGGCCGCGCCCGGCTCCCGCCCCGGTGCGGCCGGCGCGGCTCAGCGGTAGTTGGTGAACTGGATCGCGAAGTCGAAGTCCTTGCCCTTGAGCAGGGCGATGACCTCCTGGAGCGCGTCCCGGCTCTTGGAGCTGACGCGCAGCTCGTCACCCTGCACCTGCGCCTTGACGCCCTTGGGCCCCTCGTCGCGGATGATCTTGGCGATCTTCTTGGCGTTCTCCTGGGAGATGCCCTCCTCGACCGATGCGAAGAGCTTGTACTCCTTGCCCGAGACCTGGGGCTCCCCGGCGTCCAGCGACTTCAGGGAGATGCCGCGCTTGACCAGCTTGGTCTGGAAGATGTCCAGGACCGCCTTGACGCGCTCCTCGGAGTTGGCGCGCATCTCGATCCGCTCGCCCGACCAGGCGATGGAGGCGCCCACGCCCTTGAAGTCGAAGCGCTGGGAGATCTCCTTGGCGGTCTGGTTGAGGGCGTTGTCGACCTCCTGCCGCTCGACCTTCGAGACGATGTCGAAACTGGAGTCGGCCATCGTGGGTTGGCTCCTCGTGGGTAGGTCCGTCGGGATGCGGCCCGCCTGCGGTCCGCGCACGTCAGCCTAGCCATCCGCCGCGGTGATCCACCGACCGACAACCAGGTGGCGGAGCACCCCCCGCCATCGGGTATGGTTATGCGCGTTGCCACGGAGCACCACTCCGGGCGGCAAACCCGGGCGGTGTGCCCGAGCGGCCAAAGGGAGCAGACTGTAAATCTGCCGGCTCAGCCTTCCCAGGTTCGAATCCTGGCGCCGCCACATCCGGGAAGACGGCCCCCGACCAGTTCACTGGTCGGGGGCCGTCTCCGTATGCCGCGGCCCCGCTTCCCGGCCGCCCCCGCCGGAGCGGCCGGGAAGCGGACGGCCGCTAGTCCCGTCCCTTCGCCGCCTGCTCGCCCAGCGCCGCGACCGCCCGGTCGATCGGGGTGTCGCCGCCGGTCAGCTCCAGGGTCGCCCGCGCGGCGTGCGGGCTCTCCAGGAGGGCGAGAAGGACGGCTGCCACGTCGTCGCGCGTGACGTCGCCGCGCTCCACGCGGGACGCCAGCGTCACGCGGCCGGTGCCCGCCCCGTCCGTGAGGCGGCCGGGGCGCAGGATCGTCCAGTCCAGGCCGGCGCGGCGCCGCACCTCCTCCTCCGCGGCCCTCTTCGCGCGCAGGTACGCCGCGAAGACGGGCTCCGTGCCGGCCGGGGGCTCCCGGTCCGTGCCCATGGAGGAGACCAGGAGGAAGCGCCGGACCCCGGCGCGCTCGGCGGCGTCGGCGAAGAGGACCGCCGCCGCGCGGTCCACGGTGTCCTTGCGGTCCGTTCCGCTGCCCGGCCCCGCGCCCGCCGCGAAGACCGCCGCGTCGGCGCCCTCCAGGTGCCGGGCGACCTCCTCCACCGAGGCGGCCTCCAGGTCGCAGACGACCGGTTCGGCCCCCGCCGCGCGCAGGTCGTCCGCCTGCCCGGGTTTCCGGATGAGTCCCGCGACCTCTTCCCCGCGCCCGGCGAGCAGCCGCTCCAGCCGCAGCGCGATCTGACCGTGTCCACCAGCGATGACTGTACGCATGCTCCGACCGTACGCCGCCGGGCCGCGGCGTCAGCGCTGCGACTGGCGGGGGAGTCCCGGCCCGGCGGATCCGGCGGGGCCCTCCGGGCCGCCGGCGCCCGCGGGGTCGCGGTACTCGCGCACCGCGCTGGTGCGGGCCACCACCCGGCCGCGGTGGACGACCAGGCGGCTGCAGGCCAGGGACAGCGCCCCGGCGAGCGTGTCGCCGCGCACGGCGAGCAGTTCCGCCGGGAAGCCCGCCTCGATCCGCACCTCCGGCAGCCCCAGGATCCGGCGCGCCCGGGTGCTCACCGCCTCGTACGCGGCCCCGGGGCCGGCGTGCCCGTGTGAGGCCAGCAGGTAGGCGGCCTCCAGCGGATCGCCCCGGCCCACCGGGTTGGCCGCGTCGCGCAGCGCGCCGCTGCCCGCGGCGACCCGCACCCCCGCCGCCCGCAGCAGCCGCACCGGCGCCGTGCGGGAGCCGTCCGCGGCGCGCCCCGACGGGCCGCAGCCGCCCTGCGGGAGGCAGACCACCGCGACCCCGGCCGCGGCGAGCGCCTCGGCCGCGCGGGCGGCGGCCTCCCGGGGCAGCCGGGCCAGGCCGTCACAGGGGCCGACGGCGACTTCGGACCGCAGGTCGCCCGCCATCGCGGCCAGGCGGGAGAGCCGGGCCGGGTCCGCGCCGCCGGTGTGGAGGTCCACCGCGCAACCGTGCTCCGCCGCCGTCTCCAGGACGGCCCGCACGTGGCCGGCCGGGTCGGGGTCGAGGTCCGGGCAGCCGCCCACGGCCGCGGCCCCCATCCCCACCGCGTCGCGCAGCATCGCCAGTTCCTCCGCCCCGGCGGCCCCGGTCAGCACGCGGGGCACGGCGACGGCGGTCAGGTCCACCAGGCCGCGCAGCGCGC
Source organism: Streptomyces desertarenae (assembly GCF_042681365.1). Taxonomy (NCBI): domain Bacteria; kingdom Bacillati; phylum Actinomycetota; class Actinomycetes; order Kitasatosporales; family Streptomycetaceae; genus Streptomyces; species Streptomyces desertarenae. The sequence continues at coordinate 34,310 of NZ_JBHUFU010000029.1, forward strand.
TCCGGGCCCCGAGCACGGCCTCCAGGGCGCGCAGTCCGGCCGCGCCGCCGATCCGCACGTGGGTGCGCACGGCGGTCGCGCCGTGGCCGAGCTGGACCAGGGCGGCCTGGACGGCGCGCCGCCGCAGGGCCCCGGGGCGCCGGGGACCGCCGGACCCGCGGGCGGACGGCGGGGCCGGCGGGTGCGGCTGCGGTGCGGCGCGGTCCGCGGTCAGGGCGGTGTCGTAGTGCGCGTGCGGCTCCGCGGGCGCGGGGAGCAGGAGGTAGCCGGCGAGGTCGATCCGGGCGGCCCCGGCGGGGGGCGGGGCGGAGAGGCTGCCGGCCGGGCCGACCGCCTCGATCCGCCCGCCGCCGATCCGCACGTCCGCGGTGCGGCCGTCGGTGAGCCGGGCGCCGCACAGGACGAGCGTGTCCCGGCCGGGACCGCCGGGTCGGCGGGCGCCGCCACCGGGCTCCGGCGGCTCCTGCGGACGGCTCTCGGGCACGGGACCCCCGCGGTTCGCTCGTGATCGCTGGGATGGCCGAAGCCTAGGACGGGGGAGGGCCCCGCGCGTCGGCGGCGCGCCGCCGACGCGCG
>NZ_JBHUFU010000030.1:0-31185 GCF_042681365.1 Streptomyces desertarenae
CGACCGTGACCGGGCTGAAGCCCTCCACCTCCTACGAGTTCCGCGTCAGCGCCGTCAACGGCGCCGGCGAGTCGGCGGGATCCGCCCCCGTCACCGCCACCACCCGCAGCGAGAACGGCGGCGGCGACCCCGGAGACGGCCTGCCCCGCCACGCCCTCGTCGGCTACCTCCACGCGAGCTTCGCCAACGGCTCCGGTTACCTGCGCATGGCGGACGTCCCCGACAGCTGGGACGTCGTCAACCTCGCCTTCGGCGAGCCCACCTCCACCACCTCCGGCGACATCCGCTTCGCGCTCTGCCCGCCGAGCGAGTGCCCGAACGTGGAGACGGAGGAGGAGTTCAAGCAGGCGATCAGGGCCAAGCAGGCGGCGGGCAAGAAGGTCCAGATCTCCATCGGCGGCCAGAACGGCCAGGTCCGCCTCACCACCCCGGCCGCGCGCGACGCCTTCGTCCGCTCGGTCGCGGCGATCATCGACGAGTACGGCCTCGACGGCCTCGACATCGACTTCGAGGGCCACTCCCTCTCCCTGGACGACGGCGACACCGACTTCAGGAACCCCAAAAGCCCGGTCATCGTCAACCTGATCTCGGCGCTGAAGTCCCTCAAGGCCCGGTACGGCGAGGACTTCACCCTCACCATGGCCCCCGAGACCTTCTTCGTCCAGCTGGGCCACCAGTACTACGGCTCGGGGCGGTGGGGCGGCCAGGACCCGCGCGCCGGGGCGTACCTGCCGGTGATCCACGCCCTGCGCGACGACCTGACCCTGCTGCACGTCCAGAACTACAACTCCGGCCCGATCATGGGTCTGGACGGCCAGTACCACACCATGGGCAACGCCGGCTTCCACATCGCGATGACCGACATGCTGCTGGCGGGCTTCCCCGTCGCGGGCGACCCGGACGACGTCTTCCCGCCGCTGAAGCCCTCGCAGGTGGCGATCGGACTGCCCGCGACCGGCCAGGCCGGAGGCGGGCACACCGGCCCCGCCGAGGTCGTCAGGGCCCTGGACTGCCTCACCAAGGGCACGGGCTGCGGAACCTACCGGACGCACGGAGTCTGGCCGGAGCTGCGCGGCCTGATGACGTGGTCGATCAACTGGGACCGCTACGGCGGCTGGGAGTTCTCGCGGAACTTCGACGGCTACTTCGGGCCCTGAGCGGCTCCGGGTCCCGAGCGGCCGCCGTGCCGGTGCGCGGACACCGGGGAGCGCACGCCGTACCGGGCGCGGCGAACGGGCCGCTGCGCCCGGGCCGCTGAGGGGGGCGGCCGCCCCCCTCAGCGGCCCGGGGCGGTACCGCCGGGGGAGTGACATGCGCTGTCCGCCGCGGTGGTGGGTAGTTCATAGTGGACCGGTCTTGAACGAACGGATTGTGGACGAACCTTGACCACTGCTTTCGATGCCTCTCCCACCGCCGGCCGGATTCCGGGGCGGGCCTGGACGGTCCGCATCACCGGCCACGCCGACCGCACCGCCTCGGTGTCCTGTTCGGTGGCCGCATGCACGATGCCGCCCCGCTCACGGAACCTGTCGGCCCTGCGCGCCTTCGCCGCCCGCCACGCGGCCGCGCACGCCAGGGCCGCCACGGTGCGGCCCGACGCCGCCTGCCACTGCCGCGCCCGGCACTGCACCGCCCACGAGGAGACCCGGGTGGCCTGCGCGGGCGAGGTGCTGCTGGTACTGCGCCACGATCCGGTGGTGGGGCGGGTGTGGAGCGTGGAGGAGGTCTGCGCGGTCTGTGCGCCGCTGATCCCGCACGCCACCGTCGTCGCCCGCGCCACCCGCGCGGTCCCCGCCGCCCGGCGGGACTCCCGTCCGGACCGTCCGGCCCCCACGACCGCGGCCCCGGCCCCCCCTCCCGCCGCGGTGCCCGGCGGGTTCTCCGCGCCCCCCGCGGTGCCGGGCGGGTTCTCCTCCGCCGGCGCCGCGCCGCCCGACGCCCCCTCCGGCACGCCGCGCCGCCGGGGCCGGGCCGCGCGGCACCCGCGCCGCCGCTCCCGCTCCCGCGGCTGACCCCACCGTCCCTCCCGGTGTGCGGCCGGGGCCCTTCCCGGAAGCGCGGCGCCACCCCGGCCCCTGCCCCCTGAGAGGCCCTCCGGCCGAGGCGGCGGTCCGCCGGGACGGCAGGCCCGGCCGCTCCGGCGGGGAGGGGCCACAGGGGCGCAGCCGGGCGCTCCCGGGCCTGCGCGGGGGCCTTCCCGGCGGGCTTGCGTCCGCCGGCGTCCGCGGGCGTCCCCCGCCGGGCGGGGCGGGCTGCCCGACCCCGGTGCCCCGGCCGACCCCCTCGGCGGGTTCCTCCTGCCGGGGGAGGGGACCGCGGCGTCCTCCACCGCGGCAGCGGCCTCACCGCCGGTACCGGGATCCGCCGGCTCGGCACGGCCGCTCCCTCCCGCGACAGGGGGTTTCGGCGAGGCCGCGGTGCCCTGCTGCAGGCCGGACCACCACCGCCGGTCCGCCCTCGGTTGCTCCAGGCGGGCCTGGAGCGCCGTGATCCGCTCGCCGATCCCCTCCTGCTCGGCGCGGCTGCGTTCCAGGCCGGCGGCGATCCGCCGGGCGTGCACACCCCGGGTCGAGGTGCTCTCGGGTTCCTCGGCCGCCGCCGCTCGCACTCCGTTCGGCGTCCGGTGTCGGTGTGGCCGGATGTCACCCCTAGGCGGCGGAATCATCGCCGTCGCCCGTACCCGGCGTTCCCGGCGGTGGGAGAAACCGCTCCTGCCCGTGCCCGGCGCCGCGGCCGGGGGACGGCGGCCTCCGGGCGGCTCCCGTCGGCTCCGGGAAACGGGTCGCCCCCGGTATTGACACGCACGGGACGCTCCTCGTCAATGGGAGCGCTCCCAAAGTCAACCCGCTCCATCAGACCCAGGAGGATCCGCACGTATGCGAACACCGTCCCCACGCCGCGTCCGGGCGGACCGGCACCCCCCGCCACCCCACCCGAGACGGGGGCGCCACGGCCTCCGGCGGCTGGTCGCCGCGCTCGTCGTCTGCCTGCTCGCCGCCGGGCTGCCCGCCGCGGCACACGCCGGAACCCGGGCCCCGCAAGGCGGTCCCGCGGTCTACGAGGCGGAAGACGGCGAACTCCAGGGCGTCACCGTCGGGTCGGCCGGGACCGGCTTCTCGGGCGCCGGGTACGTGGAGGGCTTCGACGCGGCCGGCGACCAGGTCACCATCACCGTTCCCGACAGCCCCGGCGGGCTGTTCGACGTGACGGTGCACTACCGCGCCCCCTTCGGGGCCAAGGTCACGTCGATGCTGCTCAACGGCAAGGGCGCGGGCGACGTGCCGCTGCCCGCGTCGGACGCCTTCACCACCGCCGACGCCGGCCGCGTGCTGCTGGAACCGGGTGACAACACCGTCACCTTCCGCAGCAACTGGGGCTGGTACCACATCGACGCCGTCGGCATCGCCCCCACGCCGCCGCGCGGTCCGCACCGGGTCGACGGCACCCCCTCGGACCCCCGGGCCACGCCCGAAGCCCGGTCGCTGCTGCGCTACCTCACCGACAACTACGGCGAGTACACGCTCAGCGGCCAGCAGGACACGGCCTCCGTCGCCTGGGTCGAGGAGAACGTGGGCCGCGCCCCGGCCATCGCGGGCCTGGACATGATGGACTACTCGCCCAGCCGGGTGGAGCGCGGCACCTCGTCGCGGGAGGTGGAGAACGCCCTGGCCTGGCACGAGCGGGGCGGCGTCAACGCCTTCGTCTGGCACTGGAACGCCCCCACCGGCCTGATCGACGAGCCCGGCGGCCGCGAATGGTGGCGCGGCTTCTACACCGACGCGACCACCTTCGACGTGGCCGCCGCCCTCGCCGACCCGCAGTCCGAGGAGTACGCGCTGCTGATCCGGGACATCGACGCCGTCGCGGCCGAGCTCTCCCGGCTCCAGGACGCGGGAGTCCCCGTGCTCTGGCGGCCGCTGCACGAGGCCGAGGGCGGCTGGTTCTGGTGGGGGGCGAAGGGACCGGAGGCGGCCAAGGAGCTGTACCGGCTGATGTACGACCGCATGGTCGGCCACCACGGACTGCACAACCTGCTGTGGGTGTGGAACTCCCTGGACCCGGCCTGGTACCCGGGCGACGACGTCGTGGACATCGTCAGCGCCGACCTGTACCCGCCCGCCGGCGACCACAGCCCGCAGAGCCAGGCGTACGAGCGGCTGCTGGAACTGGTGGACGACGGGAAGCTGGTCGCCCTCAGCGAGAACGGGTCCATCCCGGACCCCGACCTGATGGAGGCCTACCAGGTGGACTGGAGCTACTTCACCACCTGGTCCGGCGACTTCGTCGACGGCGGGACCCACAACGCGCGGGAGCACCTGGACCACGTCTACCGCCACGAGGACGTCCTCACCCTCGACGAGCTCGGTGACGTCACGCGTCACGGCGGCTGCACGGCCGACTGGGAGGTCGTCGGCGGCTGGGCGGACGGCCACCTGGTCCGGGTCACCGTCACCAACGACGGCGGCGGGCCGCTGTCCGGCTGGCGGGTGGGGGCCAACCGCGCGCCGGACGTGCCGCTCGACCGCCACTGGAACGCCCGGCTGGACGTCACGGACAGCGGCTGGTCCGCCGGGAGCCTCGGCTGGAACAGCGCGCTCCGGCCCGGTCAGGAGGCCTCGTTCTACCTCAAGTGGGACGCCCCCGAACCGGAAGCGCTGTCACCGTCGCTGAGCTGCCAGGCCCGGTAGGCCCGCGGGGCGGTGGCCCCGGGAGACCGCACACCGGCCCCGCGCCCCGCCGCGCCGTCCCGCGCGGCGGGGCCGCCGCGTCCCTTCGGCCCCGCTCGCGTCCCGGGGCAGGGGGTGCCCGGCTGTCCCCGGCGTGACGTGCTTGACCTTGACACGGTGACAAGGTCTTCACTGTGGCCGAGGAGGTGGTCCCCATGACCATGCCGGATGAGGACACGGAAGCGGCGCGAGTCCTCCGGGGACTGGAGGACGGCAGCTCGTCGGTGCGGCTGAGGGCGGCGCTGGCGGCCGGCACGGCCCCGGACCCGCGGTTCGTCGGCAGGCTCGTCGAACGGTGCGCGGTCGAGCCCGAGTTCCCCGTGCGGGAGATGCTCACGTGGGCACTCACCCGCCACTCGTCCTCGATGACGGTCCCCAGGCTCATCGGCGAACTCCGCTCGGAGCGTGCGCGGGCACGAAGCCAGGCACTGCACACGCTGTCCAAGATCGGGGACCGGCGGGCGTGGCCGGCGATCACACGGGCGCTTCTGACCGACGCCGACGACGAGGTGGCGCGGAGCGCCTGGCGGGCAGCGGTCGCCCTCGTGCCCGAAGGCGGGGAACCCGAGCTGGCCGCAGTGCTGGCGGCACAGCTCGGACGCGGCGGGCGCGGGACGCAGTCGAGCCTCAGCCGGGCGCTGACCGCGCTCGGCGAGGTGATCGTGCCGGCCCTGCGCGCCGCGGTGACGGACCCCGACCCCCGGGTGCGCCGGCACGCTGCCGCCACGGAACGGCTGCTGCGCGACCCGGAGGCCGGGTTCGAGTCCGCGGTCGAGGAGGCGAGGCGCATCACGGCCCTCGGCGCGATCGGCCGGAAGGGGTGACGGGCCGTGCTGATCGGTGAGGTGGCACGGCGGTCCGGGGTCAGCGCCCGCATGCTCAGGCACTACGACTCGCTCGGCCTGGTGCGGCCGACGGGGCGCACCGAGGCCGGTTACCGGGAGTACTCCAGCGGGGACATCCGGCGCATCCTCCACGTCGAGAGCCTGCGGTCGCTGGGACTGTCGCTGCGCGAGGTCGGGCGCGCGCTGGACGATCCCGGCTTCAAACCCTCGGAGCTCGTCGACGACCTCGTCCGCCGGACGCGGGAACGCATCGCGGACGAGATGGAGCTGCTCACGCGGCTGCGTCGGATCGGCGCCACGGAACCCGCCGACTGGGAGGGCGTCCTGCGGATCGTCGCGCTCCTCCAGGCCCTGGGGGCGGAGAGCGCCGGGAAGCGCCAGCGCGCGGCCCTGTCCTCGGCCGAGGGGTCACCGGTGCCGGTGGAGGCCCTGGTCGAGGCGGTGTTGAGCGAGACGGACCCGAACGTCGCCGGAGCCCTGCGCTGGGCCCTGGCCCGATCGGGCGGGAGCGGGCTGCCGCTGCTGGCGGAGGGCCTCGGCTCACCGGTGGCCGAGGTGCGCAAACGTGCCGTCCAGTCCATCGCCGAGATCCCGGACGCCGGGGCGGTCGCACTGCTGCGGGACGCCCTCGCGGACCCCGACCCCGTGGTCCGCCGGTGTGCGGCACTGGCGCTCGGGGCGCGCGGAGGAGCCGACGCGGTCCCGGTGCTCGTCGACATGATCGTCGAGGAGGTGAACGACGTCGATGCAGCCGACGCGCTGAGCGCACTGGCGGACGACCCCGCGCTGGCGGACCGGATCGCCGCCGGGCTCGTCGACCGCCTCGCCCGCGGCGCCGCCGAACCGCCCGCCCGCCGACGGCTGACGCAGGCGCTCGCGGACATCCCGGGGGCCACGGCGTCGGAAGCCCTCGCAGACCTGTCGCACGACGAGGACCGTGCCGTCGCGCTGACCGCGACCTGCGTCCTCAGGCTGCGCGGCGCACGATGACGGGCCCGTGGGGCCGGTCCGTCAGCGCAGGTCGAGTCGCATCAGGACCCGGGGGTGGCCGGCCAGCACCGAGGTGGTGTCGGCGACGCGGGTGAAGCCGGCGCGTTCGAAGTTCCTCCGGATCCCGGCGTACGCCATCGTCGTGTCGACCCTGGCGCCGCCGTTGTCGAGCGGGTACGCCTCGATCGCCGGTGCGCCGTGGGCGCGGGCGAACTCCACCGCGCCGGCGATGAGGGCGTGCGAGATCCCCTTCCTCCGGTGACCGGGGCGCACGCGGATGCACCACAGCGACCAGACCGGCAGGTCGTCGACGTGGGGGATCTTGCGGTTGCGCGCGAAGGAGGTGTCCGAGCGCGGCGCCACGGCGGCCCAGCCGACCGGCTCGTCACCGTCGTAGGCGAGCACCCCCGGAGGGGGCTCCGCACGGCACAGCCCGGCGACGTACTCACCGCGGTCCGGGCCGCGGAGCTCGCTGTTGAGCCTGGACGGGATCCGGTGGCTCAGGCACCAGCAGACGTTGGCCCCGGGGGTCTTCGGGCCGAGCACGGCACGGACGTCCTCGAAGACCGAAGCCGGGCGAACCTCGATGGTCATGCCACCACGATGCCACGGCGCGCGCGGCGGCGCCGCTCGCGCTCCGGCGGTCCCGGCCGCCCCGGTGCGGGACGGCCGGGACCGGCCGGACACCCGGGCCGGACCGTCCGGCCGGACCCGCGGCTTTCGGATTCGAGCGCTCCGCGCGGGGGCAACCGGGCAGTGCAGGCACGTTGGCAGAATCGGGGCCGAACGACCACGTCGGCACCCGGGCGACGATCTTGCGGGAGAACCACCCATGTCCGGACGGCAACCGCTGCTTCACGACCTCGCGATCGCGCTGTGCGCGCCCACCGTGGTGCTCTCCGGCCAGGACGGACAACTGCGCGGCGACGGCACCCAGGGCGTCCTGCACGGTGACCTGCGCGTGCTCAGCGAGGCCGTCGTCACCGTCGACGGACGGGAGCCGGAGCCGATCGGCACCGCCGAACCCACCGCCGGACGCGGGGACTTCACCGGCCTGCTGCGCCACCTCGGCGATCCGGGACCCGACCCCACCGTGTGGCTGCGGCGCCACCGCACCGTCACCGCGACCGGGATGACCGAGGAGATCGAGCTGGTGAGCACCGCCGGCGACGCGCGCCGGTGCACCGTCGAACTCACCGCCGCAGCCGACTTCGCCCCCATCGAGCTCATCAAGGACGGCGGCAGCCGGGAGGCCGTCGCACCCGAGCCCGCGGGCGGGGACGCCGTCCGCTGGTCCTGCGGCGGCGTCACCAGCACCCTGCGCGCCGGCGGCGCCGCCGTGACCGTGCGGCCCCCGAGGGCCGTCGCCCGCTGGACCGTCGACCTGCCGCCCGCGTCCAGCGTGCGGCTGGGCTGGGAGGTGACGGCCTCCGATCCGGAGGCCCTGTTCGTGCACGGTGACGCCGTCCGCCTCGGCGCTCCCCGGGTGCAGGCCGACGACCGCCGGTTCACCTCGCTGCTGCGGCGGTCGCTGACCGACCTGGAGGCACTGCTGCTGGCCGAGCTCGATCACCCGGAGGACGTCTTCGTCGGGGCCGGGGCGCCCTGGTACCTGACGCTGTTCGGCCGGGACAGCATCTGGGCCGCCCGGTTGCTGCTGCCGGTGTCGGTACGGCTGGCCGCGGGGACGCTGCGCACCCTCGCCCGCGCCCAGGGCACCGCGTTCGACGCGGCCACCGGGGAGGCACCCGGCAAGATCATGCACGAGCGGCGGCGCGGCGGTTTCGAACTGACCGGCATGTCCCTGCCCGCGCTCTACTACGGCACCGTCGACGCCACCGCGCTGTGGGTCTGCCTGCTGCACGACGCCTGGCGCTGGGGCCTGCCCGAGGACGAGGTGCGCGCGCTGCTGCCGAACCTGCGCGCGGCGCTGGAGTGGATCACCGAGCACTCCGACACCGACGGCGACGGGTTCGCCGAGTACCTCGACGAATCCGGCCGGGGGCTGGCGAACCAGGGCTGGAAGGACTCCGGCGACGCGGTGCGGTTCGCCGACGGCAGCCAGGCCCGTCCCCCGGTCGCGCTCGCCGAGGTGCAGGGCTACCAGTACGAGGCCGCCCTGAAGGGAGCGGCGCTGCTCACCGCGTTCGGCGAGGACCCCGGCGGTCTGGACGCCTGGGCCGGGGACCTCGCGCGCCGGTTCCGCGAGCGGTTCTGGGTGGGCACCAAAGAGGCCGGCTACCCGGCGCTGGCCCTGGACGGCGACAAGGCGGCGGTCGACGCGCCGACCAGCAACATGGGGCACCTGCTCGGCACCGGACTGGTCGACACGGCCGAGAGCGAGCGCATCGGGGCGCGCCTCCTCGGGGGGGACCTCGCGGCCGGGTTCGGGCTGCGGACCATGTCCAACGCGGCCGGCGGCTACTCGGCGCTGAGCTACCACTGCGGCTCCGTCTGGCCGCACGACACCGCGATCGTGGTGCGCGGGCTGGCCGACGCGGGCCAGCCGGAGCGCGCCGCGGAACTCGGCATGCAACTGGTGCGGGCGGCGGGCTCGTTCGGCGACCGGCTGCCCGAACTGTTCGCCGGGTACGGCAGCGAGGAGACTCCGGTGCCGGTCCCCTACCCGGCCTCCTGCCGCCCGCAGGCGTGGTCGGCGGCCGCCGCGGTGGCCCTGCTGAGCGCCTTCCTCGGTCTGCGGGCGGACGTTCCGGCCGGGACGGTGACGCTCGCCCCGCCCCGGCCGAGCCCGGTCGGGGCGCTGCGGGTGTCCGGCCTCCCGCTGGCCGGCGGCACGCTCGACGTTGCGGTGGACCGCGACGGCACGGTCACCGAGATGCGCCTGCCGCCCGGACTGCGCCCGGCGTGAGGAGCCGGCGGAGGGCGGGCGGGGGAGGGGAGCGCGCGGGTCAGTGGCTGCGGGGCGCGTACATGATCACAGCCATCCCGGCGAGGCAGACCAGGGCGCCGACGACGTCGTAGCGGTCGGGCCGGTAGCCGTCGGCGACCATGCCCCAGACGATCGATCCGGCCACGAAGATCCCGCCGTACGCGGCGAGGACACGGCCGAAGTCGTCGTCGTGCTGCCAGGTCGCCACCACGCCGTACAGGCCCAGGGCGATGACGCCGGCGCCGATCCAGACCCAGCCCCGGTGCTCCCGGATGCCCTGCCAGACCAGCCAGGCGCCGCCGATCTCGAACAGGGCGGCGACGGCGAACAGGGCGACGGAGCGTGCGACGGTCATGATCGGTGAGCTTACCGGCGGTCCGCTGCGCCCGCCCGGACTCCCGGGCGGGGCGCGGCCCGGTCAGCAGCAGTCGCAGCCCGGTCGGCAGCCGCACGCCCCCGTCTCGGCGCCGGCGGCCGGCACCGCCGCGACAGCGCCGGCCGCCGGCGCGCAGCAGCCCTCGCCCCGCCAGGCGTCCCGGCCCTCCTTCACGGCGACGGCGGCGATCACGAGGGCGGCGGCCGGGTCGGCCCAGGACCAGCCGAGGGCGGCGTTGAGGACCAGGCCCACCAGCAGCACGGCGGAGAGGTAGGTGCACAACAGGGTCTGCCGGGAGTCGGCGACCGCCGAGGCGGAGCCGATCTCGCGCCCGGCCCTGCGCTGGGCGGCGGACAGGAACGGCATGACCACCAGGGACAGGGCGGCCAACACGATGCCGGGAACGGAGTGTCCGGCCTCCCCGGTGCCGGCCAGGGCCCGCGCCGCGTCGACGCCGACGTACGCGGCGAGCGCGAAGAAGGAGACCGCGATGATCCGCAGGGCGGTCCTCTCCCGGGCCTCGCGGACGGCGTGGTCCGCCGCCGAGAACTGCCAGGCGACCGCAGCGGCCGAGGAGACCTCGATGACCGAGTCCAGCCCGAAACCGACCAGCGCGGTGGAGGAGGCGAGCGTCCCGGCGGTGATCGCGACGACCGCCTCGACGGTGTTGTAGGCGATCGTCGCCGCGACCAGCAGCCGTATCCGGCGGGCGAGGGCGTCCCGGCGGGCCGGGGCGGGACCGGCGGGCATCCCGGCGGACATCGTCAGCAGCACCCCTTCTCGTCCGCGTCCGGGCAGGTCCGGTCCGCCTCGACGGCCACCACGGCGGTGCGCAGGTCGTCCAGCGCGTGCCCCAGGCGCTCGTCGGCGAGTTCGTAGCGGGTGCGGCGGCCGACCGGCACCGCGACGACCAGACCGCAGTCGCGCAGGCAGGCCAGGTGGTTCGACAGCCGGGTCCGGGAGACCCCCAGGGCCTCGGCCAGATCGGCGGGATGGGCCGGGGCCTCGCGCAGCGCGAGGAGGATCCGGCACCGGATCGGGTCGGCGAGGGCGCGGCCGAACCGCGCCAGCACCTCGACGTCGGAAGCGAGAGTCAGCACCCCCTGACAATACATGGAAGTCTGAATTCAGGAGAATCTGTATCCTCGGCCCGGTGCGGAGCCTTCCGCGCCCGCCCCGGTGCGGGCCGCGGTCCGAGGGTGCCGTGGCGGGCAGGGGGTGCCGCGCCGCCGAAGCGTCTCCGGCGGGTCGCGGCGGGCAGCGCCTTCGCCGTCGTTCCCGACGGCGGCGGCCGGTCGCGCGGTAATGCGGATGTTTGCCTTCCGGATCAAGGGAAAGCCGGTGGTTACGAAACAAGCGAAATGCCAACTGACCGGCATTTCACCGCATTTCGACGAGAGGGGCACGTCATGGCCACCACCACCTCCGGGGCTCACGGCACTTACTACGGCACGACCTCGGACACCGCCGCCCGGCACGACGGCACCGCGCACCGGCTGGGCACCGAGACCAAGGCCGCGTTCAAGACGACGGAGTTCTTCACCTACCTGACCGCCGTCGTGGGTGTGTTGATCGCCTCCGCCGTGGTGGGCGCCGAGGACGGCCACGGCGACTACTTCGCCGCCGACCGCGCCTGGCTCTACGTCACCCTCCTCACCATCGGCTACATGATCAGCCGCGGTCTGGCCAAGTCCGGCAGCCGCGCCCGCGACGAGCGGTGACCGCCGCTCCGCACCGGAGCGCTCGAAGGGGCACCCGCGGTCCTGCCTCCGCCTGCCGGGGACGGGGCCGCGGGTGCCCCGTTTCACCTGCCGGCCGGCGGCAGGCGCATGCCGACGGCCGCCCGCCCCACCCGCCCCCGCCGGGACGCGGAACTCACTCGGGGAGGCGGAGGACGAGTTCCCGGGTGCCCGCCGACGCGCCGGCCCGGATGCCCGGTCCGGCCTTCCGCGCGCGGTCGCCGGATGCCGCCGCCCCGGCCAGCAGGACGTGCCACTCTCCCGGCGCGTCGTCGGTCCGGACCGTCACCGTGCCGTTCGAGCACCGGGTGTGGAACGTGGCCGCCGTCGAGCCGTCCGGCGCCGGTATCTCGGTCACCGTCTCCATGCCGTCGGCGGGGGCGTGCACCCGCAGCGTCACACCGTCGGCCCAGTCGTACACCGGGTGCTCGTCCCGGGCCCCGAAGGGGACGACCGAGCCCGGCCGGGCCAGCAGCGGCAGGCTGTCGAAGCCGAACCGGTCCCGGCGCCAGCCCGGCCCGCCGATCCGCTCGCCGGTCAGCACGTGCGTCCACTCGCCCGCCGGAACGTAGTACTCGACGGTGCCGTCGGCGGAGAGGACCGGGGCGACCAGCAGGTCGTCACCGAGCATGTACTGCCGGTCCAGGGTGTGGCACGCCGGGTCCTCGGGGAACTCCAGCAGCATCGCGCGCATCACCGGGACCCCCCGCTCCCGGGCCTGCCGCGCGGCCTGGAAGAGATAGGGCATCAGCCGGTGCTTGAGGCGGGTGAAGTCGCGCGTGACGGACACGGCCTCCTCGTCGTAGTGCCACGGCACCCGGTAGGAGCCGCTCCCGTGCAGGCGGCTGTGCGAGGAGAGCAGACCGAACTGCACCCACCGCTTGAAGAGCGCCGGGGTCGGGGTGCCCTCGAAGCCGCCGATGTCGTGGCTCCAGAAACCGAAGCCCGACAGGCCCAGCGACAGACCGCCGCGCAGTGACTCGGCCATCGCCTCGAACGTCGACTCGCAGTCGCCGCCCCAGTGGACTGGGAACTGCTGGCCGCCGGTGGTCGCCGAGCGGGCGAAGAGCACCGCATCGCCCTCGCCGCGGACCTGCTCCAGCACCTCGAAGACCGTCCGGTTGTACAACTGGGTGTAGTGGTTGTGCATCTGCTCCGGATCGGAGCCGTCGTACCAGAGGACGTCGGTGGGGACGCGCTCGCCGAAGTCGGTCTTGAAGCAGTCCACCCCCTGGTCCACCAGGGCGCGCAGCTTGCCGGCGTACCACCGGCGGGCCGCGGGGCTGGTGAAGTCCACCAGCGCCATCCCGGCCTGCCACATGTCCCACTGCCACACGCCGCCGTCGGGACGGCGCAGCAGGTGGCCCTCGCGCGCGGCCTCGGCGAACAGCGGGGACTTCTGACCGATGTAGGGGTTGATCCACACGCACACGCGCAGCCCCCGCTCCTTGAGGCGGCGCAGCATCCCGCCGGGGTCGGGGAACACCTGCGGGTCCCACGTGAAGTCGCACCACTGGTACGGGCGCATCCAGAAGCAGTCGAAGTGGAAGACGCTGAGGGGGATGTCCCGGTCGGCCATGCCCCGCACGAAGCGGCCCACCGTCTCCTCGTCGTAGCCGGTGGTGAACGAGGTGGACAGCCACAGGCCGAACGACCAGGCCGGCGGCAGGGCGGGACGCCCGGTCAGCGCCGTGTACCGGTCGAGGACCTGCCGGGGGTCCTCCCCCTGGACGACGAAGTACTCCAGCGACTGGTCCTCGACGCTGAACTGCACCTGACCCACCGCCTCGGAGCCGACCTCGTAGGAGACCCTGCCGGGGTGGTTGACGAAGACGCCGTAACCGCGGTTGGTGAGGTGGAACGGGATGTTCTTGTAGGCCTGCTCACTGGCGGTGCCGCCGTCCGCCTGCCAGATGTCCACGGACTGGCCGTTCCGGGTGAACGGGGTGAAGCGCTCGCCGAGTCCGTACACCAGGTCGCCGACGCCCAGCGACAGCTGCGCCAGCATGTGGTGGGTGCCGTCGGCGACGGTGGCGAAACCGGTGCCCCGGCTCCCGGCCGCGGTCAGCAGCCGGGAGCCGGAGAGGAACTCCAGCCGCCAGGGGAGCGCCGTGTCCACCCGCAGGACGAGCGGCCCGGCGGACAGTTCCACCACGGAGCCGTCGCGGGTGGCCGCGGCCCCGTGCCCCTCCTGGAGGTTCAGGGGGAAGCCGGCGGCGGGGCCGGAGCCCCCGGCGTGGTGGGTGGTCCGCACACCGATCACCCCCTCGGCCGGGGACCAGCACTCCACGGTGAGCAGCGGGGAGTTGAGAGTGTGGCCGCGGTGCTCGACGGACCGGACGGCGGCGAACAGGGTGAGCCGCCCGTCCTCCAGGCGGGTGTCCACGATCTGCTTGGCGTAGGAGGTCTGGACACCCTCCCGCGTCAGCCACTGGCCATCGGTGAACTTCACGTGGGTGTGTGCTCCTTCGGTCGGCGAGGCCCGAGGCGGCGCGTTCGCCGGTCACTGTTTGACGGATCCGCCGGTGATGCCGGCGGTGATGTACTTCTGCGCGACGACCAGGAGCGCCGCCGCGGGCAGGGCGGACAGCACGGCGGTGGCCATCACCGCCCCCCAGTCGCTGACGTGGGCCCCGATGAACTGGTAGATGCCGAGCGTCACCGGCCGGACGTCGTCGGTGGTGTTCAGCGTCAGGGCGAAGACGAAGTCGGCCCAGGCGAAGAGGAACGCGAACAGGCCCGCGGTGATCAGGGCGTTGCGGCTCATCGGCAGCACGATGCGGACGAAGGCGGTCAGACGGCCGGCGCCGTCGACCAGCGCCGCCTCGACGACCTGGGAGGGGATGGACACCATGAACGCCCGCAGCAGCACGATCGCGAACGGCAGTCCCAGCGAGGCGTCCGCCAGGACCAGCCCCAGGAGGGAGTTGACCAGCCCGAGCTGCGCGTAGGCGCTGTACAGGGCGTTGGCGACGACGATGCCGGGCACCATCTGGGTGATCAGGGTGCCGAACACGACGGTCCGGCCGCCGCGCAGGCCGAACTGCGCCAGCGCGTAGGCCGCGGGGGCGGCCAGGACCAGGCAGACCGCGGCGGCCCCCGAGGCGACGACGAGACTCGTGAGCAGGGGCCGGCCCTGACTGCCGAGAGCCGTCTCGAAGTTGTCCAGACCGGGTGAGGAGGGCAGGAGGCCGGCGTCGGCGACCGAGGAGCCCGGTTGCAGCGCCGTGACGACCATCCAGTAGACCGGGAAGAGCAGAACGGCCAGGATCAGGAGCGCGGCCGCGGTGTTCCATGCGCCGCCGGCCCGGGTGCGGCCCGGTGTGCGGTCCATCGTGAATCACTTCCCCCTGCCGAGGTCGCCGCGGTCGGTGCGCAGGTACAGCACGGCGAACACGGCGCTGATGAGGATGAGGACGTTGCCGATCACGGCGCCCTGGCCGAAGTCGAGTTCGAGGAAGGACAACTGGTAGGTCATCGTGCCCAGCGTCTGGGTGGAGTCGGCCGGCCCGCCGCCGGTCAGGGCCAGGATCAGGTCGAGGATTTTGATGGTGGACATGAAGCCCAGCACCAGCACGACGGTGACCACCGGGCGGAGCGCCGGCAGGGTGACGCTGCGGAAAGCGCGCCAGGCGCCCGCGCCGTCCAGCGCCGCGGCCTCGTGCAGTTCGCGGGGGATCTCCTGCAGCCCGCCGTAGAGGATCACCATGTTGAAGGGGATCCCGATCCAGATGTTGACCAGGACGGCCGACAGCAGGGCGAGGTCGGGGCTGCTCAGCCAGGGGACTCCGCCGTCGGACAGGCCCAGGGCGGTGAGGAGGCCGTTGAGGACGCCGTGTTCCTGGTCCAGGAGGCGGCGCCAGACGACGGCGGAGACCACCATCGGCACCAGCCAGGGCAGCAGCAGCACGGCCCGGACGAAGCCGGAGAGGGCGAACCGGCGGGAGAAGAAGACCGCCAGGGCCAGCCCGATGGTGAACTGCCCGGCCAGGGAGCCGACCGTGAACAGCAGGGTCTGCCACAGCGCGTCGCCGAACAGGTCGTCGGAGAACACCGCGCGCCAGTTCTCCAGCCCGTTGAAGGGGGCCTCGCCGGTGAAGTAGGTGCGCGGGGTGAACTCCTGGAAGCTCATCAGCACGTTCCGCACCAGCGGATAGCCGAAGAAGGCCAGCATGTAGACGACGGCGGGGGCGGCGAACAGCCACCCCAGGAGCCGCCGCCGCGAGCGGCCGCCGCCCGTGCCCGCGCGCGGGGCGCCGCCCGGGGCGGGGACGGAGCCCGTCTCCTTCGCCGGCGTGCCGGAGGTGAGGATGCTCATCGGCCGGCTGCCCCCTGCTCCCCGGTCCCCGCCTGCCGCTGCGCCCGCTCCAGTGCCTGCCGCGGGCCGGCGCGGCCGGTCAGCGCGGACTGGAAGGCGCCCGCGATGGCGTCCTGCACCACCGGCCAGCGGGTGCCCACCTCGGAGGTGCGGGACCGGGCGGTGGCGACCAGATCGGCGAATGCGGCGAGTTCGGGGTGCCGCTCGCGGTAGGCCCGCGCGGCGGCGGCCCGGGTGGGCACGTTGTTCACCCGCTCGGCCCAGGCCAGTTGGTTCCTCTCGGAGTTCAGGCACGTGAGGATTCCGGCGGCGCGCTTCTCCCGCTCGCCGTCGCCCTTGGGCACGGTCATCACGGTCCCCCCGATCGGGGGCACCGGTTTCCGGCCCGCCGCGGGTACGGGAATGCTCGCCACGGCCCAGTCCACCTCGTCCTGCCCGCTGAGGGACGGCACCTGCCAGGGCCCGTTGACCATCATGGCGGCGCGGCCGGCGAGGAACTGGTCGTTGACGTCCTGCTGGTTCCAGTTGACGACCGCCCGCGACGCCGATCCCCCCTCCACCAGGTCCCGCCACAGCTGCAGGGCGGCGACGCCGGCCTCGCCGTCCAGCCGGGACTCGTCACCGCCGGCCGACCAGAAGAACGGCAGGAACTGGTACACCCCGTCCGCGTCGGGGCTGGCGCTGAAGGCCATGCCGTAGGTGTCGCCCCGGGTCAGTGCCGCCGCCGTGGCGCGCAGCTCGTCCCAGGTCGCGGGAGGTTCCAGACCGGCCTCGGCCAGTAACCGGGTGTTGTAGAACAGGGCGAGGGAGTTGACCGAGCGGGCGACGCCGTACACGGTTCCCTCGTGGGAGCCCAGGGAGACGGCGCTGCCGGTCAGGCCCCCGGTCGTGACGCCGAGCTCGTCCAGGGGCCGCAGTCCTCCGGTCTCGGCGAACTGCGGCAGCTCCGAGCCGTCCAGTTCCAGGATGTCGGGGAGGGAGTCGGAGGAGGCCATCCGCAGCGCCTTGGTGGCCACCTGGGGCGCCGGGACGCTGATCTGCTCGACCTTCAGTCCCAGAGGCTTGGCGCACCGGTCGAAGAACTGCTGGTTCGCCTCGTGTTCGGCGGTGTCGGTGGCCGAGTTGAGCACGGTGACGGTGCCCGGGTCCGCATCGGCCGCGCAGCCGGTGAGGACCGACGCGACCGCGGCTCCCGCCACGGCCATGGCGAGGAGCGGACCGTGCCCTTGGCGGAGGTGCATGAGCGGCTTCTCCCGGGTGTGGATGCGGTTCGGGCGGGACGGACACGCGCGGGGAACGACGGCACGGTGCGCCTCAGCCGGGGCGCTCGGGCGGCGGCGGGGGAACCGGGCGGCCGGGCGCCATGTGCGGCGCGATGAGCTGCCGGGTGCCCTCCGGGCCGCCGGAAGCGTCGGAGGCGGCCCCGACCGACTCCACGGCGAGCCGCACCACTTCCCGGGACATCCGGCCGACGGGCAGCTCGATGCGGGGGAGCGGCTCGGCCACCGGATCGTCCGGCAGGCTGCCCACCAGGACCACGGCCAGGTCCTCGGGGACGCGCAGCCCCAGCGCGGCCACCTCCGCGAGCAGCCGCGGGAGCAGCACCAGATGCTGCACGACCATGGCGGTCGGTGCGGGCCGGGCGGCCAGCGCGGTGCGCAGGCGGTCGCCGAGCCGCTCCTCGGCGCCGGTGGAAGGGTGGATCCGGACCTCCGCGCCGGTCTCCCGCGCCGCCTCACGCGCTCCTCGCAGGCCGTGCAGCGCGTAACCGCGGCGCGCGTCGATCTCGTGGTCCGCGCAGGCCAGGAAGACGATGTGCCGGTGGCCGGCCGCCGCCGTCCGCCGGACGGCGAGCCGGACCGCCGTCTCCCAGTCCAGATCGACCCACGGCAGGCCGGGCTCGTCCCCGTGGCCGAGCAGCGCGGTGGGGAAGCCCAGCTCCGAGACGGCGTCGATGCGCGGATCCCGCTCCCGGACCGCCATCAGCACGGCGGCGTCGGCCAGTCCGCTGCGCGCGATCCGGCGCAGCCCGTCCACACCGTCGGGTTCGGTCGTCATCAGCACGTCGTAGCCGTGCGCGCGTGCGGCGTCGCTGATCTCGATGGCGAAACGGCCGTCCACGGCCCGGTACCTGCCGGGCTTGCGGGGAACCGCCAGCACCAGGACGTCGGTACGGGCGCCGCGCAGGGTGCGGGCGCTGGCCCGGGGGTGGTAGCCGAGTTCGGCGATCGCGGCGTGCACGGCCTCCCGGGTCCTGTCGGAGATCTTCCGGGAACCGGTCAGGACGTACGAGACGGTGCTGGGGGCCACGCCCGCCCGCGCGGCGACGTCCTTGATCGTGGCCATCCCCACCCCCTCGTGGATCCCGCGCCGGCCGTCCGGAACGCTGCGTCGAATCGTTTCGACGAGCCATCGTCATGGTAGGGGCGGCGGATCCGGGAGGGCAATGGCCGCGCACTCCCGGCCACAACCGCGGACCGGGCGGCCGAGCGGCGCGGTGGCGGCCGAGTGGCGGGAACCGGCCTTGTCCGGCCGGCTTCGTCCGCGCAGACTGAGGAGGGGTCCGGGGCGGACCCGCCGCGGTCGCCGTCGGCGCCGCCCAGACCTTCGGGAAGAGCACCTTCCGTTCACGGGATCCCTGCGACCGGGCGGATCCCCCCCCACACGAAGGCGGACGCATGCTTTCACGCGTTGTCAGACCGGCTCTCCTCACCGCCGCGTTGTGTCTCGCGGGGACGGCCGTCTCCGGACCGGCCTCGGCCGCCCCGTCCGACACCTCCTTCCCCACGGTCACGTGCTCGGTCGCTTTCGACGCCGAAGCCGGCACGGTGTTCTCCCCGAACTGCTTCCTGGGTCCGGCCTCGCGGGACATCGGGCCGGCGTGGGTGAGGAACCCCGGAACGGGCGAGCTCTTCTGGTGCGACGACGTCTCCTACCACTACTACGGCCCGTTCAGCCCCTTCCGCGTCCTGTCGGGCTCCGGATGCCGCCCGGAGCCGGCTGCGGGTCCGGCGCTGTAGCGCAGGGGAGCGGCGCAGCCGAGCGACGACCTCCAGCGGGCCGGTGCCCGGACCGGGGCCGCTCCCGGCCCCGGTCCGCCACGGCCGGCGCGACGGCGTCGGTCCCGGTCGCCGTCCCGCTCCCGGCCGTGCCGCCTCCCTGGTCGCCCGTGCACCGGGTGCCGCGCGCAGTCGCGGATCCCCGTGGGGCCGCCCCGGAGCGTTCCGGGGGTGCCGACCGCCGCCCCGTCCGCCCCCTGGAGCGGTGCTTGCACCGGATCATCCGGCGCCTGCCGAACGGGTCGGTGGCCGGCCCCCCTGCCGTTTCCGCACCGGACGCTGTCCGCTCACCGCCCGCCGGGGAGTCCGTGCCGGGTGCGGAGCCGCGGCGGCCGCCGGTGGACGGGAGCCGCCATGCGGCGGCCGGTGGCCCGCCACGGCGGGAGCGGCACCGGGCCGGGGCCTTCCCAGTCTCGCCGGGTGCCGTCCCCCGCCCTGCGGGGGACGGCACCCGGCGCCGATTCCGAGGTGCGGCAGTCGCCGGGACCCACCAGCGGGCCCCGTGCCCCGCGGGGAGTCCGGGTCTCGCCGGGAATCGGTCGACTCGGCCGGGAGGCACTCACGCGCGCCTTGCCGTCAGCTGTGGACGATGACGCAGTTGGCCTTGGAGGCCATCCCGTTCCACGTCGTCCTGCCGCACAGGTAGGAGCCGTCCACGGCGGTCCTGGAGATGTTGAACCTGGCTCCGAGCGTCCCCTTGGCGCAGCCGGTGTTCGTGTAGGTCTGCTCGAAGTGCCCCCCGTACTTCCCCTGCCCCCAGACGTCCAGCTTCACGTTGCAGACGTCCGCGGGGTAGAGCCCCGGCAAGGGGAAGGCGTACTTGGAGGACGACAGCCACACCTCGACCTCTCCCACCCACGTGCCGTCACCCCACACCTGGATGCAGCTGTCGTTGGTGTCCCCGGGGCCCGGCGCGAGGGTGCACTGACGGGCGTCGGCTGACGCCGGGCTCGCGGTGGCCAGCATGAGGGCGGGAACCACGGCGGCCATCACGGCCGAGGCGATGCCGATTCTTCTCTTCATCGTCTTCCTTCCCGGCGGACGGGGCCGGAAGCCCCGCCCGCGTTGATCCGACATTCGAAAGAATGCTCGACGGAAGGGCGGCCGGCCATGGGGGAAAATACGTATGGACAACATCGCGCTGCCGTGTGCGCACGGTGTGGGCCGGCCGGACGGTGACGGACGGGAAGAGATGCTCGACTCAGCCGGGAACGACTACGCACGCATGGTGAACCTCGCCGTGAGCCTGCTGGAGGCGCCGGCGGCGGACGCCGTCTGGCGCCCCGTCACACGGGAGTTGATGCGCGCCCTGAGCGGTGACGTCATCGTCGCCAAGGACACGGAGTGGACACAGCACGAAGGCGAGGTCGCCGTGTGGCCGGGGGAGGGGAAGCACGTCCGGCCGCCCGACGAGGAGGCCACCCGGATCGTCCGCATCGGATACCCCTTCGCCGGGTACTACGGCGCGACGGCCGACCGCAGCCCGCGGACGGCCGCCCAGCTGGTGGGGGCGCGGACGTGGCGGCACAGCGAGACGGCGAGCGTGATGCGGGCGTCCTTCGGCAGCGACCACCTGCTCGGCATCCCCCTGCCCACACCCGACAGCCCCGTCCGCGGGTTCGTCGTCCATCGAGCCGGCGGCGACTTCACCGACCGGGAACGCACGTACGCGACGCGGATCCAGCCCCTGCTGCGCGCGGCCGCCACCCAGCGCGTCCTGCTGGCCCGGCTCCGGGGCGCCGACGAGCGGGCCGTCCGCCACGGTCTGACGGCGCGGGAGACCGCAGTGCTGCACCTCCTCGCCGAAGGCCACACCGCCCACGGCATGGCGCGTCGCCTGCACGTGTCCGTCAGGACGGTGCACAAGCACCTGCAGAACCTGTACCGCAAGCTCGATGCCCCGGACCGGCTCAGGGCGGTGCTCCGCGCTCAGGAACTGGGCCTGCTGACGCCCCTGTCCGGCCGGCGCGGCGGCGTCCGCCCCACGGGCGGCGGGCAACCCGGGTGAGGGGGCGGGCGGGGAGCCCGGTCGCCGTCCGGCCGGGCGGCTCCCCGGGGAGGCCCCGGCCCGCACCCGTGTACCGGGGCAGGAGGCCGGCGGCACCACACGGCCGCCCCGGGCCCACCCGGCCCCGACGGCGGCCGGGGCCTTCAGGTGAGGGTGAGGGGCGGGACCGCCTGCCCGACCGTCAGCATCCCGCCGTCCAGCCGCAACCGGAGGGGCCCGGGGGCGGCGCCCAGGGCGCGGCGCAGGCCGGGGGGAACGTAGTCCATGGTCGCGAGCCGCTCGGTGTAGTTCAGGAAGCGGTGGCAGCCGACGGCCCGCAGGGAGGTGCCCCGTGCGGCAGCGACCACCTCGGGCAGGGCGAAGCCGCCCGGCCCCTCCGCCTGGATCACGTCGGCGGCGTCGACGTGCCGGTGGCGCACGCGCTCGGGGAAGAAGCGCGCGGCGAAGTGCCGGTAGAGGACGTACTCGGAGGCTCCGGTCCACTTGACGGGATCGGCGGTGCGCAGGAACGCCTGCCAGAAGGGCATGCCGTGGGCGTTGCGGGCCCGCCGGACGAGGTCGCCCAGGACGGTGCGGTCGAAGACCATGTGGTGCTGCATGCCGCTGTACGCGTCCACGGGCAGCCAGCCCGGTACCAGCCTCCCGGCGGCCTCCAGCGCCGAGTGGCGGGCCGGCAGCCGGTGTGCCCGGGTGCCCGGGTGCCAGGAGAGCGGGTACCCGTACGGCAGCAGGGACCTCCCCCGGGCGTCGACGAACGCCGTGTCCCGCAGGAACACGAAGTCCGCGTCGACCACCAGCACGTGCTCGGGCGCGTCGGCGGGCAGGACGTCGAAGCACTCCAGTTTCGCCAGTTGCTGGAAGTACCACGAGGCGGTGGAGGGATCCCTGCCCGAGTCCCGCAGGTACGCGCGCACTTCCCGGATGCCGACGGTGCAACGGCGTTCGTCGCACCACACGACGTGCGGGTCGACGCCGTCGCGGGGCCGCGCCGGCACGCGCTGGGCGATCACCTGCACCATGGCGACGGGGTTGAGGCAGTGGGCCCGTATGCCCCGCACGCAGACGTCCAGCCCGGGCATGTCCTTCTCCGCGGCCAGGACGACCACGCCGACCGGCGGCAGCGCTCCGGAGCGGCGGCCGTCGGCGGAGGCGGAGACGGAGGCGGGGCGAGGGGGACCGGTCCGGTGCCGCTGCACCCGGCAGAGGGTAGCAGGAGCGGGCGGGACCGGCTCGGCCTCGTCCGGCTGCCCGGCGCGGCCGGTACGCGACCGCCGGTGCCGGGCGGCCGGGCTGCGCTGTGCGGGTGGAACCGGGCCGTGCCCAGGCCGTCGCGCCGGGGCGGGGGAGCGGCCGGTCGTATGGTCGACACGGCGCGGAGGCATGCACCCCCACTGGTGACAGAGGCGCCACCCGCCGGGCAGACCCCTGTACGCCCCTCCCGCAGGGGTCTGCCCTGGAAACCCCGGCCGCGCGCCGGTGCGAAGGGGGAGTCCGCCCGTCCGGACGGCCGGGCCCTGCCGTACCGCCGGCTTCGGCCGTCAGGGGGCTCGGGCTCCCGGCGGACATGCCGTGACCGCCGTCGGGTAGCCGCACCGTCATGCTCGACGTTCTGCTGACCGTGGTCGGTGTCCTGGCCCTGGTGGTGGCCGCTCTCTCCCGGTGGATCCAGCGGGCACCGCTGAGCGCACCGCTGCTGGCCCTGCTGACCGGCGTCCTCTTCGGCCCGGAGGCACTGGGGGTCATCGACCTGCCCACCGTGGTGGAGGGGCACAAGGAACTGCACGAGGTCTCCCGGCTGCTGCTGGCGGTCTCGGTGATGGCGGTGGCCCTGCGCTATCCGTTCCGTGCCGTACGGACGCGGGCGAAACCCGTGGCCGTCCTGCTGGTCGCCGCCATGGCGGGGATGGCGTTGGTCACCACGGCGGTGTCGGCCGCCGCCCTGGGCGTCGGCCTGGGTGCGGCGGCGCTGCTGGGCGCGGCCCTGTGCCCCACCGACCCGGTCCTGGCCTCCAGCGTGGTCACCGGCGAACCCGCCGAGAAGGGGATCGCCGCCCGCACCCGGCAGCTGCTCTCCCTGGAGTCGGGCGTCAACGACGGCCTCGCCCTGCCCCTGGTCCTCGCCGCGGTCGCGATCGCCGGACCCCTGAGCGGCGGCGAGGCGCTGGTGGAGTCCCTGTGGCAGGTCCTGGGTGCGGTCGTGCTGGGCGCGGCGGCCGGCTGGTCGGGCGGCAGGGTGCTGCGTGGTGCGGAGCGGCACCGGACCATGCAGTCCGGCCCCCTGCTCGTCTACACCCTGCTGCTCGCCCTCCTCGTCCTCGGGGTCTCCGGGCTGCTGCGCGTCGACGGCGTCCTGGCCGTCTTCGTCGCCGGTCTGGCCTTCAACGCGACCAGTCCGGTGGACGAGCGGGCGGACGAGAACAAGATCGACGAGGCCGTCAACCGCTTCGTCGTCCTGCCGCTGTTCGTGGTGTTCGGCGCCATGGTCCCCTGGCGCGAGTGGGGCGAACTGGGCTGGTGGCGCGGCGCCCTGCTGGTCCTGGGGGCCCTGCTGCTGCGCCGCCTGCCGATCCTGCTCGCCCTCAAGCGGCCCCTGAGGCTGACCTGGCGTGACGCGGCCTTCCTGGGCTGGTTCGGGCCCATCGGCGTCTCCGCCCTGTTCTACCTGACGATGGAGGCCCACCGGCTCGGCGCCGACCCGCGGGTGCTGGCCGCCGGCACCCTGATCATCGCGGCCAGCACACTCGCGCACGGCGTCACCACCGCACCCGGCCTGGCCCTCTACCGCAGGGCGGGCGAGCGGGAGGGGCAGCCGGCGCGATGAGCGTACTGGCGGCGCTCGCCGGCTGCGCCCTGGTCGCCGTGGCGCTGGCCGACGCGGTGATCACCGCACTGTCCCTGGTGACGGGCACCGGCCCGGTCGGCGGTCGGGTGGCCCGGGGGACATGGCGGACGCTCCTGGCCCTCCACGCCCGGGTGCCGCGCGGGACGCGGCTGCTGGAGTGGAGCGGGACCCTCACCCTGCTGGCCACCTTCCTGACGTGGACGGTGCTGCTGTGGGCCGGATGGTGGCTGGTGTTCGCCTCCCACGACGCGGCCGTCGTCACCTCCCGTGCCTCCGTGCCCGCCGACGGGTGGGCGCGGGTGTACTTCACCGGCTACACGGTCTTCACCCTGGGCATCGGCGACTACGTCCCCGGAACCGCCTGGGCCCAGACGGCCACGGCCGTCGCCGGCCTGTCCGGGTTGTTCCTGGTCACCCTGGCCATCACCTACCTGGTCCAGGTGGTCCAGGCCGTGGTCCACAAACGCGTCCTGGCCGAGCAGATCCACGCCCTGGGGCGGGACGCCGCCGGCATCGTCGCCGGGGGGTGGACCGGGCACGGCTTCAGCCCCATGTTCGAACAGCACCTGACCTCCCTGGTCGCCCCCCTGCTGCGCCTGGGCGAGCAGCACCTGGCCTACCCGGTCGTCCACTACTTCCACTCGGCCTCGCGCAACAAGGCCCCCGCCCCCGCGCTGGCCGCCCTCGACGACGCCCTGCTGCTGCTCCGCACCGGCACGGATCCCGGCGTCCGGCCCGACCCGGCGGCCACCGGGCCTCTGACGTCCGCCCTGGACCAGGTGCTGGACACCCTGCAGGGCCAGTTCTTCACCCGGGCCGAACACGAGCGCCCCGCCCCGCCGCTGTCGGTGCTGCGGCAGGCGGGCATCCCCACCGTCGACGGGGAGGAGTACGCCGCGGGCGTCCGGGAGCACGCCCGGCGGAGGCGGGCCGTGCGGGGTTTCCTGCACAGCGACGGATGGCGCGACGCCACGGGGGAGCCGTGACCCGCCGGAGCACGGGGCCGCGGTCCCGCGCGCGGTGCCGCGACGGGACGAGCGGCCCTCCGCCGGCACCTGGCAGGATGAGGGCCGATCCACTGCGGGACGGGAGGCGCCGTGCGAGGACACCGCGAGGGGCGAGGAGCCGGAACCGTCGGCCTGCTCGTCCGTGCAGGGGCGGGACTGGCCGTGCCGGCGGCGCTCGCGGGCGCGGCGAGAGCGGCCGTTCCGCTCGACGCGGTGGCGGCCGCGACGGGTGAGGGCGGCAACGCCTTCGCCGCCTCGGTGCTGCGGCCCTCTCCGGCGGCGCGGGTCGAGCGGTACACGACCGAGCACACCCCTTGCATCACGGCACCGGAGGGGGCGCCCGACGGAGGTGGGACGCCGTCGCCGTGGGCAGTCCGCCGAGCGGCCGCCGTGCGCAACCGGGCCCCGCCCGCGCACGGCGGCCGGCACCCGGGCCGCTCAGACGGGGACGGACTCCAGGCCGGTACCGTCGAAGGGCGGATAGGTCCGGCTGCCCACGCGCTCGGCCGCGTCGATGTAGTCGGCGAGGGCTTCGCGGGACCGGGCGAGCCTGTCCATCTGATCGTCCAGCCGCCGCAGACGTGACCGCATCGCGGCCAGCAGTTCGGGGCACCCCAGCAGCTCCGGGGCCTCCCCGACCGCACAGGGCAGCAGGTACGCGATGTCCTCGGAGGACAGGCCGGCGCCGAGCAGGTGGCGTATCTGCCTCACCCGCAGTACGGCGTTCTCGTCGTACTCGCGGTAGCCGTTCGCGCCGCGGTCCGCCTCGAGCAGGCCCTGGGCCTCGTAGTAGCGCAACTGGTGGGCGTTGACGCCCGTTCGGCGGCTCAATTCCCCGATTCGCATCGAAACCTCGCTTGACCTTCACACCGGTATCAACGTCGACGATGCTGCCATGAACAGAACCGACACACCCGTGACAGTCATCGGACTCGGACTGATGGGCCGGGCGCTCG
The DNA here is from genome assembly GCF_042681365.1 of Streptomyces desertarenae. Classification (NCBI taxonomy): domain Bacteria; kingdom Bacillati; phylum Actinomycetota; class Actinomycetes; order Kitasatosporales; family Streptomycetaceae; genus Streptomyces; species Streptomyces desertarenae. Next base: position 25,758 of record NZ_JBHUFU010000030.1, read on the forward strand.
CCGGCGCGTTCCTGAGAGCCGGGCACCCCACGACCGTGTGGAACCGCACGGTCTCCAAGGCCGACCGGCTGGTGGCCGACGGCGCACGGCCGGCGCCGACGGTCGGCGACGCGCTCAAGGCAGGCTCCCTGACGGTCGTCTGCGTCACCGACTACCCGGCCGTGCGCGAACTCCTCGGCGCGAGCGACGTCGAACTCGACGGCACGATGCTGGTCAACCTCACCTCGGGCGATTCGGCTCAGGCCCGGGAAACCGCCCGATGGGCCCGGCGGCGCGGCGCCCGCTACCTCGACGGCGCCATCATGGCCGTCCCGCCGGCGATCGGCACCGCCGAGGCGGTGATCCTGCACAGTGGGCCGCAGACGGACTTCGAGGCGCACAAGGCGACACTCGAAGCGCTCGGCACCGTCACCCACCTCGGTGCGGACCACGGCTTGGCGGCCCTGTACGACGTGGCCGGACTGGCCATGATGTGGAGCGTCCTGAACGCCTGGCTCCAGGGCACCGCCCTGCTCAGGACGGCCGGGGTCGACGCCGCGACGTATGCGCCGTTCGCGCGGCAGATCGCGGCCGGGGTGGCCGAGTGGCTGCCCGGGTACGCCGAGCAGATCGACAGCGGATCCTTCCCCGCCGAGGTGTCGGCCCTGGAGACCGACGCGCGGGCCATGGCACACCTGGTGGAGGAGAGCGAGGCGGTGGGCGTCAACGCCGAACTGCCGAAGCTGATCAAGGCGATGGCCGATCGCTCGATCGCCGCCGGGCACGGCGGGGAGCAGTATCCCGTACTGATCGAGGAGTTCAGCAGAGCGCGCGGTGACTGACCGGCGCAGGCGCCGGGGTTCGTCCGCCGGGTCCGCGGACCCGTACGGGGCCGGCCTGCCCGCGGTGCGCCTCGCCTCCCGCCCGGTCCGCGGCGGAGCGGCCGCCGGGCGGCCTGCGCCGAACCGGACGCACACGAGCGGGAACGCGGCCGCTGCGAGCCGCGTCCGGCCGCGGGGGAGGGGCGCCGGCCCGCAGGTCACCGCCCGCGGCGCCCGCCGCGCCTCGCGTACCGGTGGAAGGGCACCGCCAGGAGGTGGACGAGCGCGGGGCCGGCCATGAAGAGCAGCACGATGGCGGCCCCCGCGGCGAGCCCGGTCCACGTTCCGCCGGACGACCCCCGTGCGCCGCCCGTACCGCCGGTGGAGACCGTACCGCCGGCGGAGACCGCGCCGGCCGCACCGCTCATGCCGCTCACCCCGCCCATGCCGCTCGCAACGCCGATGCCGCCCGCGCTGCTCATGCTGCCGGCCCTGCCGCCCGAGACACCCGAAGCACCCGAGCCGCCGGAGGTGCGGGCGGGGGCCAGGGCGTCCGCCTCCGTCCAGGGGGTCCCGGCGGCGCGGACCGGCTCCGCGGCGCGGAAGACGGCCGCCGGCGCGGCGTGGGAGGCGGCGGGTGCGCCCGCCAGTAAGGCGCCCAGCACGGCGAGGACGGTCATGATGCGCACGGTTCCCCCAGGACGGAAGCGGGCACGGACGGAAGACGGCGGGCACCGGACCCCGTGGACGCCGGGCACCGCCGTCCTGTTACTGCCCGCGCCACCCGGACCGGTACACACGGCCGGACGACCCGGCGGGGCGTCTGCCGCACGAGCCCGGCGGACCGTCCCGGCCGGTTCGGCCGAACGGCGCCGCGGACCGAACGGCGCCGCAGACCGAACGGCGCCGCGGACCGGACGGCGCCGCGGACCGAACGGCCAGGGCCACGGCCCCGCCCGTCCCGTCACGGCCCTGGCGGCGGCGCGGGCGGCGCGCTCCACGTCACATCGCACTCTCCAGGCGGCGGGCGCGCCGGGTGAGGTGGCGGCGCTCGGGCGCACTGGCGGTGCGGCGGGAGGCTTCGCGGAAGGCGAGCGCGGCGGCCTCGTGCCGGCCGAGCATTTCCAGCAGGTGGGCACGGGTGGCGACGAACCGGTGGTGGCGCGCCATGCGCTTGTCGCCCTCCAGTTCCGCCAGCAGGTCGAGGCCGGCGGCCGGACCCTGGACCATGGCGACCGCGACGGCGCGGTTGAGACTGGTCACCGGGTTCGGTCCGAACTGCTCCAGCAGGTCGTACAAGGCGAGGATCTGCGGCCAGTCGGTGGAGTCGGTGTCCTCGGCCTCGTCGTGCACGGCGGCGATGGCCGCCTGGAGCTGGTAGGGGCCGACCTGCCCGCGGGGCAGGGTGCGGCTGATCAGGTCCACGCCTTCGGCGATGAGCCGGCGGTCCCACCGGCGGCGGTCCTGTTCCGCCAGGGGCACCGGTTCGCCGTGGGGGCCGGTGCGCGCCGGCCGGCGCGCGTCGGTCAGCAGCATCAGGGCGAGCAGCCCCGCGGTCTCGGTGTCCTCGGGCACGAGGCGGTGCAGCAGCCGTGTGAGCCGGATCGCCTCGGTGGACAGTTCCAGCGAGGTCAACCCGGTTCCACCGGTGGTGGTGTAGCCCTCGTTGAAGACCAGGTAGAGCACGTGCCGGACCGCGGCCAGCCGCTCGGCGCACTCCGGTCCCTCCGGCAGCGACAGGGCGGTGCCGGCCGACTTCAGGGTCTGCTTGGCCCGGCTGATGCGCTGGGCCATCGTCGGCTCGGGAACCAGGAAGGCGGCGGCGATCTGCGCGGTGGTCAGGCCGCCGACCGCACGCAGGGTCAGCGCGATCCGGCTCGGCGCGGACAGCGAGGGATGGCAGCACAGGAACAGCAGGGCCAGGGAGTCGTCCCGGTCCGAGGCGGGCACGGCATCGGCGGCGTGGGCCAGCAGCGCGGACTGCGGGGTGGCCAGCGCGAGGGCGTCCTCACGGCGGCGGCGTGCCGCCTCGCTGCGCACCTGATCGACCAGCTTGCGTGAGGCCACGGTCACCAGCCAGCCCAGCGGACTGTCCGGCACCCCCGCCTCGGGCCACTGCAGCGCAGCGGCCAGCAGCGCCTCCTGGACAGCGTCCTCGCACGCGTCGAAGGCGCCGTGGCGGCGGACGAGCGCGGCGAGGACCTGCGGCGCCAGCTCGCGCAGCAGGTCCTCGAACCCGTGGTGCGCGCCGCTCACAGGTCCGCCGCGGACTCGTGCAGCACCGGCCACAGTTCCACCGGCTCCACGTCGGCGAACGGCATGTCCGCTGCGATCTGCTGCGCCCGCTGGAGGCTCTCGCACTCCAGCAGGTAGAAGCTGGCGATGTACTCCTTGGTCTCCAGGTACGGTCCGTCGGTGACCACCGGGACCCCGTTCTCACGGCGCACCAGCCGGGCGGCGGCGGCATCGGCGAGGCCGTAGGCGCCCAGCAGCTCGCCGGTCTCCCGGTACTTGGCGTTGAACGCCTCCTGCCTGGCGATCGCCTCCGGCCACGCCTCGGCCGGGAAGGAGTCCCACTTGGCCTGGTTGCCGTAGATCATCGCGACGTACTTCATCCCGTGCGTCCTCCTCGTCCCGCGCGCCCCGCCGGCGCGCTGTCACCCTTCAGTCGGAGCGGGAAACAGGTCCTCGACATCCGGCGGCGACTTCTTTCGCCCATTCTCGCGAGCCGCCTCCGAGCGGCTGGAACGGCCCGGACAGGGAAGCCGACCCACGCACTCGTCGACCGTCGGGCCATCCGCCCGGAGGCGGCGCACTTCCCGGCCTCCTCCGCCACCGCCCCCGCGGGCTCCGGGGCCGGAGCGCGCGTCCCCGCCTCCGTCAGCGGGTGTCGGTCTGCGAACCGGGCTGACGGGAGGATTCGTTCCGGCCGGGCGTCCCGAGGCGGTTGAAACCGGCGAGGCGGGGCGAGACGGTGAAGGGGAAGGAGGCGCCGCCGGGGGCCTTGAGGGCCGCCACGATGTCGTGGTCGGGTTCGCCGAACACCTCGAAGTGCTGCACGGTGCAGTGCTCCATCACTTCGCGGATGTACGGGTCCGACAGCCGCCAGTGGGTGCGGACGGCCTCGGAGTCGCGGTAGAGCTGGAAGCTGTGCGCCAGCATCCGCTCCTCGTCGATGAAGACCTCCACCATGAGCTGGGGGCCGTTCTCCCGGGCGAACGCCACCGCCCGCGCGATGGCGTGCCGGAAGCCGTCGAGGTGGCCGTCGGTGATGCGCATGGTGTTGCGGAAGAGGATGGTGGTGCTGCCTGTGATCTCCATGAGCCGAGCGTCGTACCTGAACCAAGGTTGAGGTCAAGGGCGCGGGCGGCGCCGCGGGGCCGAGGGTCCCGCGGGTGCCGCTCGGCCGCTGTCGGGTCACCGGCCGGACCCGCGGGCCCGGCCGGTGACCTCCCCGGGGCGGCGGACGGTCCCCGCGGGGCGGTGCCCGGTTCAGCGCGGATACGAAAGGCGCGTCCCCGCCGCGCGGGCCCCGTTCGGACGAGGGGGGCTCAGCTGCCCGTGAACCGGCTGCCGGCGGGGCGCCGGCGTCACCGGGGCGGGAGGCTCCAGGCCGTGCCTGATGGCGCTTCCCGCGTCGATGCCGTAGGCGATCTGCCGCACCACGTGGAGTGCGTGCCGTAACAGGAGCCGCATGGCAGTCCCTTCGGAGGCGGTTCCGGTCGGCGGTGACCGCTGCCCGCGCCGCCCCGGTCGCTTCCGCCGGATGGGGCGGGCGCGTGCGGGAGGGCATGGGAGGATCGCCATCGGCCGGTTCAGTAACCGATGTGATTGACTTTCACCGATTACAGTAGGGGAGTGTAAGGCGTGAATCTACCCTTTTCCGATTACGTTGTGGGGGCTGTCCTGGCGACCGATCTGGCGAACACCTCCCCGGTGGTGCGCCACACCACCGGGGAGGCGCTGCCCGACCCCGCGGCGCTCGAACGGTTCCTCGCGGAGCACGGGACGGGCGGCGGGATCCTCGCGCACACGGGACGCCCCTCCCGGAACGACCTGGAACAGGTCCACGCGCTGCGGGGGGAGGTGCGCGCCGCCCTGCAGGCGGACGAGGAGGAACTGGTCGAGCGCGCGAACACGCTGATCACCGGATCGGGGGCCGGACCGCTCCTCCGGCGCGATCGTGACGGTCGCTGGCAGTGGTGCGCGGTTGTTCCCCCCGGCGTCCCTCTCGCCGGCGAACTGGCCGCTCTGGCGGGCGTCGGGATGCTCGGGGCCCTGCGGGCCCTGGGGCACGAGCGGTTCCGCCGCTGCGCATCACCTGACTGCGAGGGGACGTTCGTCGACGTCAGCAGGGCCGGACGGCGCCGGTACTGCATGCCGAACCTGTGCGGCAACCGCCTGAACGTCGCCAACCACCGTGCGCGCAGGGCGCGAAGGCCCCCGGCGTGAGGCGCGCGGACAGGTGGACCGGACCGGCGGGGCCGCCTGGGACCGTGCCGCTCCGGTGTGCGGGCGCCGGCAGGACGGAACGCTCACACGCCCTGCCGGCCGGACATGCCGGCGGTGAGGGTGGCGCCGTCGGCGGGGTCGATCAGCAGGAACGATCCGGTGCGGCGGGAGAGGGT
>NZ_JBHUFU010000031.1:0-26348 GCF_042681365.1 Streptomyces desertarenae
CAGTAGCGGGGACAGGATTTGAACCTGCGACCTCTGGGTTATGAGCCCAGCGAGCTACCGAGCTGCTCCACCCCGCGGCGATGTCTGAACTGTACGGCATGGCGGGGCCGTCGGCGAAACGGGCCGGTCGGGCCGCCGTCCGGGCGCGGCCGGCCGCACCGGGGCGGCGGCCCGACCGGCCCGCTCTCAGGCGGACGGCCCGGCGCAGCCCGGCCGGGGTGCGGCAGGGCCGCCGGGGGTTTCCTCCGCGTCCGGGGTGCCGCCGAGCCGGGGACAGGCCCGGCGGAGTCTGCGGACCCCCTCCTCGAACTGCCCGGCCCCCGGGGTGTTCACGTAGCTCAACCGCAGGTGGGGGCCGGGCGCCTCGGCGGCGAAGTAGGGACCGCCGGGGGTGACCGCCACTCCGGCGCGCAGGGCCGCGGCGGCGACGGCGTTCTCGTCGGTGCCTCCGGGGAGCCGCAGCCACAGGTGGTAGCCGCCGTGGGGGGGCCGGTCGGGGAGGAGGCGGGGGAGGACCTCGCGCAGGGCGGCGAGGGCGGCGGTCCGGCGGTCGCGCAGAGCGGCGGCGAGGGAGCGCAGGTGGCGGGACCAGGCGGGAGAGCCGACGAGTTCGAGCGCGGTCTCCTGCAGGGGGCGGGGAACGAAGAAGCTGTCGATCACCTGGATGGCCCGGAGGCGTTCGTAGACGGGTCCGCGGGCGGCGAGGGCACCGATCCGCAGGCTGGGGGAGGTCGCCTTGGTCAGCGAACGCACGTGGACGACGAGTCCGTCCGGGTCGTCCGCGGCGAGCGGCGGCGGCAGGCGCGGCGTGTCGGCGTGGACCAGGCGGCGGGCGAAGTCGTCCTCCAGGACGAAGGCGCTGTGGGACCGGGCGATCCGCAGCACCTCCCGCCGCCGTTGCGGGGACAGCACGGCACCGGTGGGGTTCTGGAACAGCGGCTGGCAGACGAAGGCCCGGGCCCTGGTGGCCCGGAACGCCTCGGCGAGCAGATCGGTGCGGATACCGTCGGCGTCGACCGGTACGGGGACGGGGCGCAGGCCGGCGGCGCGGGCCACGGCGAGGAGGCCGGGGTAGGTGGGGGATTCGACGAGGACGGGGGCGCCGGGTGAGGCGAGGGCCCGCAGGGCGGTGGTGAGCGCGCTCTGGCCTCCGGCGGTGATCAGCACGTCGGAGGCGCCGAGACGGCCGTCCGGCCCGCCGATGTCGCGGGCGAACCAGTGCCTGAGTTCGGTGATCCCCTCGACAGGGGGCCGGGACCACGCGCCGGGCCTGCGGCCGGCGCGTGCCAGGGCCGCGGCCAGGGCGGACTCGGGTTGCAGGACCGGGTGCAGGTACCCGCCCCCCAGGTCGATGACCTCGGGGGGCGGAGGGGTGAGCGTGGCCAGCAGCCCCTCGGCGCCGGCGCTGCGGGAACTCGCGTCGACGGGGGCGGGGGAGGGGTCCGCGCTGAGCGCGACGTCCTGCCAGGAGACGTCGCCCGGCGGGCCGGCGGTGCGCGGGGGGACCGAGCGGAAGACGCCCGTTCCGGGCCGGGAGACCACGAGGCCCTCCGCGGCCAGGGCGGAGACGGCCCGGGAGACCGTCACCGGACTCACCCGGTACCGGCTCACCAGTTCCCTGCTGGAGGGCAGCTTTTCGCCTTCGGAGTAGCGGTGCAGGTCCTTTCGCAGGGATGCGACCAACTGGGCGACGCTGCTACTGTCTTGCATGACAGCACAAGATAGCGCTACTCATCCTGTGGCAGTAGCGGCGAGCCGGGGCACCTCGCTCGCGGCACTCGCAGTGGTCTCCTTCTCGCTCAGCTTCCCCGCCACGGTGTGGGCCCTGGACGGTTTCGGTCCGTGGACGGTGACCGGTGTGCGGGGGCTGCTGGCGGGGCTCCTGGCGTCGGCGTGCCTGGCCGGAGCGCGCGTGCCCGTACCCGAACGCCGCCACTGGCCGGGCCTGCTGACGGTGGCCGGCGGATGCGTCATCGGCTTCCCCCTGCTGTCCACCCTCGCCCTGCAGGTCTCCACCACCGCGCACTCGGCCGTGGTCATCGGCCTCCTCCCCCTGGCGACCGCCGCCGTCTCGGCCGCGATCACCGGCCGGCGCCCGCCCCGCGCCTTCTGGGCGGCCGCCGTCCTGGGCGCCGCCGCCGTCGCCTCCTTCGCCCTCCAGCAGAGCGGCGGCCTGCCCACGTCCGGCGACCTGTACCTCTTCGGCGCCCTGCTGGTGTGCGCCGCCGGATACGCCCAGGGCGGAAGGCTCACCTCCCACCTGCCCGGCTGGCAGGTCATCGCCTGGGGCGTCGTCGCCGCCCTCCCCGTCTCCGCGCTCGTCACGGCCCTCGCCCTGCCCTGGGAACCGGTCCGCCCGACCGCCGAGGCCGTCGTCGGCATGGCCTACCTCGCCGCCGTGTCCCAGTTCGGCGGCTTCGTCCTGTGGTACCGGGGCATGGGCCTCATCGGCGTGCCCAGGGCGAGCCAGATCCAACTCGCCCAGCCCCTCGTCACCCTCGTCTGGTCGGTCCTCCTCATGGGCGAGCGGCTCTCCCCCCTGGCGCCCCTGACCGCCCTGGTGGTCCTGTGCTGCATCGCGGTCACCCAGCGCGTCCGCGGCTGAGGCACCCCGCGCTCTCCGGCGGGGTCCGGTCGGGCCGGCGTCCGTGCCCTCCGCGGCCGGTGCGCGGGGGGAGCCGTCGCGGCGGACCCGCGGCGGCTCCTCCCGTCCGGTCCGCGGGGAGCCGCAGCCGGTGCTCCGAACGGGAAGGTTCGCCGGGTCGGCGATTGGAGCGGTCGGACGGGCGGTGATGTCCGCTCCGATCGCTGGAGGTGCGGTGGCTGAGCCGGTGCGGGTGCGCGGACTGACCGACCGGGAGGGGCGGACGTTGCAGCAGATCGTGCTCCGGGGCAGCACCAGTGCGGTGTGCTGTCGCAGGGCGGTGATGCCGCTTGCGTCCGCCGGCGGGAACCGTGTCCCTGTGATCGCCCGGCCGGTCCCGGCCGACGAGGACACGGTGCGGGATGTGATCCACCGGTTCGACGGGATCGGCCCGGCCTGCCCGGATCCTCGATGAGCGGGAGGCCGTCCCCGCCCACTCAGCCGTGACGGCGAGGACTTCGTCGTCCAGACGGCCACCACCCGTCCCGCCAGGCTCGGCCAGTCCTTCACCCGCTGGTCGATTGGGACGACGTCACACTCGGCGACCCGGCCGAGGACCTCGCGGCCATCGGCGCCGGCTACGGCCCTGAGCTCCTGGAGCGAGTGCTCACCCTGGGCGACTGGTCACACCACGGACTCCTCACCCGCATCGCCGCGATCCGCGGCACATTCGCCCTGCAGCAAGTCCTCACCGCACTCCGCGACGGCGACAAGGAAGAACTCGGGGATGGCCTGGCCGACCACCGCTGAGGCATACCAGCACACCCGCTCCATCGAGCACTGCACACCAACAGCAGCCCTGCGAGCCTTCCCGGTCGGAGCACTACTGATCTTTTCGTAGGTTCGGTGGGTGTGCTGGGTGGATGGTCAGGCCGGTGTGAGCGAGGAAGGACCATGGCGGTTGTGGATTGTGGTTGATGCGGTGGATGCCTTGCTCGGTGGCGTCGGCGACGTCTGCGAGGTGGTCGTCGGCGAGGTTGGCGAGTTCGCGCTCCTTGAGCGAGGACCACAGCAGTTCCACCGGGTCCGGCTCGGGAGCGTAGGCGGGTGATCGCTCCAGAGTGAGCCAGTCCTGCTCGGCGACCCAGGCGCGCATCGCCCGGCTCCAGTGGGCGGACAGGCCGTCCCAGACCAGCACCACTTGCTCGCCGCGGTAGAACGCCTTCATCTGCTCGAGGACTTCGATGAGGGCGGTGGTGTCGTAGCTGCCGGGCTTGAGGTGGAAGCAGAGGCGGGCCCCGCGTTCGGGATCAGTGGAGTGGTAGCCCAAGGCCCCGGCCATCGACGCCCGCTTCCGGTTCAGGCGGTGCCGCAGCAGTGGGGTCCGGCCGCGGGGTGCGTAGGTTCGGCGGATCCGGGGGAGCAAAGAAACGCCCGATTCGTCGAGGAACACGGTCCAGGCACGTGTGTTCACCGCCCCCTTGTGATGCGCGGCCACTCGTGCGCGATCCAGCGGGCAGTCTCGGACTCGTCCCGCTCGACCGCCCTCCGCTCGGGACGTCGCAGATTCCACCCCAGCCGACCGGTCAGCAGACGCCACACCGACGCCCTCGACAACGACACCCCCGTCACCCGCTCGACAACCAGGCCGACTCGCTCCAGGGTCCACAGGTCGGCCTCAAAACCATGAGCCTGAGCTCCTCGCGATAACGCGGCCCGGACCGTCTCGACCCGGGCGTCGTCCAGCTTGGGCGGGCGACCGGTGGCTGCACGCCGCCGCAGGGCCGAAACGCCGCCCTCCTCCCACACTCGACGCCAACGCCGCACACTCCCGGCACACACACCCACCGCCCGCGCGATCGCCACGTTCGAGGCACCCTCCTCGAACAACTCGACCGCCCGAACGCGCCGTGCTTCCGCCAACTGAGGCCGCGACAAGGGAGGAGGAGACGAGCCGGCAGCCGAAGGTGAGGGTTGATAAGCCACCCCGAAAGCCTCCCACTCGCAAGGCCGGCACACCCACCGAACTTACGAAAAGATCAGTAATGGGCGGGGCGGGGCGGGGCGGAACGGACGCGGCAAGCGGATGCCGTCCTCGATGGATCCGTCGATCAGTTCGAGCATCTGCGGGACGAGTTCCCGCATCCGGGGCGCGGCGAGGTGTGCGTCGAGGTGGGCGCGTGTCTCCCGGCGTTCGTAGATGACGAACTCGCCGGGTCGGCCCTCGACTTCGTGGGACTCGTAGTCGATGTTGCCGGGGTCGTTGCGCGAGGGGTGACGGCGGCGGTGATGAACGCCTTGAGGTCGTCCTCCCTGCCCGCCTTCGCCTTCGCGTCCCAGACGGCGGTCACGTAGCCGGTGGGTGCTGCGGTCATGGTGATTCCTGCTCTGTTCCGTGTCGTGTTCCGTGCTGACGGGCTGTGTGCCGGTACCGAGCCGGGTCAGCTCTTGATGAAGTCGAGGAGGTCGGCGTTGACGGTGTCGGCGTTGACGGTGCACATGCCGTGCGACAGGCCCGGGTAGACCTTCAAGGTCACGTGCTCGACCAACGTGACCGCCGACCGGGCGGAGTTGGAGATCGGGACGATCTGGTCGTCGTCGCCGTGCAGGAGGAGCGTGGGCACGTCGATCGCCCGGAGGTCGTCGGTGAAGTCCGTCTCCGAGAACGCTCCGATCCCCTCGTGGTGCGCCTGCGCGCTGCCGGCCATCCCCTGGCGCCACCAGTTCTGGATGAGGCCCTGGGAGACGTCCGCGCCCGGACGGTTGAACCCGTAGAACGGCCCGGAGGCGATGTCGAGGTAGAACTGGGAGCGGTCGGCGGCCACGCCCTCGCGGAAGCCGTCGAAGACCTCCACCGGCAGCCCTGCGGGGTTGGTTTTCGTCTGGACCATGAGCGGCGGGACCGCTGCGATGAGGACGGCCTTGGCAACCCGGCCGGCACCGTGCCTGGCGACGTACCGGGTGACCTCTCCGCCACCGGCGCAGTGGCCGACGTGGACGACGTCGCGCAGACCGAGGTGCGCCACCACGGCGGCGGCGTCCGCCGCGTAACGGTCCATGTCGTGCCCGTGGCCGACCTGGGCGGAGCGCCCGTGCCCGCGGCGGTCGTGGGCGACGACGCGGTAGCCCCGCCGGACGAGGAACAGCAACTGGGCGTCCCAGTCGTCCGAGCTCAGCGGCCAGCCGTGGTGGAACATGACCGGTCGGCCCGAGCCCCAGTCCTTGTAGAAGATCTCGACTCCGTCGCCGGTGGTGACGAACGGCATGGTCCGCTCCTCGTGGTCTCGCCCGGGCACCGGGCGGATTCGATGTCTCCACGAGAATGGCTCGGCCACCGTGCCGACAGCCTCCGTCGGCTGACTGACATCCGGCCGACGGCTCGCTTACGTCAGTACCGGGGCAGTGCTGAGACCCGACCGGTGGCTCTCACAGCCGGGTGGCCGGAGGCTCGGGAGGCAGCGCCTCCAGAGCGTCGCGGAGCCCGGCCCGCGACGTGATCCCCAGCTTCGGGAACACACGGTAGAGATGCGACGACACGGTCCGCGGCGAAAGGAACAGACGCGACGCGATCTGCGGGTTCGACAGCCCCGTCGCCGCCAGCCTGGCGACCTCCAGCTCCTGCGGGGTGAGGGTCTCGCCGGCCTTGCCCCGGCCGGTCCGCGTCATCCCGGTGGCGCGGAGCTCCGCCGCGGCCCGGGCCTCCCACGAACGGGCCCCGAGCTCCTCGAAGCGGCCGCGGGCGGCGGCCAGCTGCCCCCGGGCCTCGCGGTTGAGCCCCTGACGGCGCAGCCTCTCGCCGTACGCCAGATGAGCACGGCCGACCTCGAAGGGCCACTGCTCGATGCCCGGCAGCCCGAGCGCCTCCTCGAAGCACCGGACCATGTCCTCGGCAGCCGATGTCATCGCCGTGACCGTGGCCGCGCTCAGCGCGAACCGCGACGAGAGGTGACCGACACCGGCGTCGCGCAGCGCGTCCGCGTGCCGTCGCGCCTCCGCGTGCCGCCCGGAGCGCACGGCGGCCTCGACGAGGTCCGGCGCGGACCACACGGCCTCGGGGTTGAACGCCGGCAGCGCCCCCGGGGCGCAGATCGCCGTGGCGTGCCGGAACGCCGTCTCGAAGTCGGCGGCGCCGAGGGCCGCCCGGGCCGCCGCCTGGTGGGCGCAGTTCTCCAGCCGCCGCAGGCCCCTGGGACCCGACCACCCCCAGATGTCCTCGCAGTGCTCCCGGCACGCGTCCAGGGCGCCGCGCTGGGCCGCGGCCATTGCAGCGACGTAGTGCCCCACCTGGGCGAACAGGTGGTACCCCGTCTCCTCGGACAGTGCGATGAGCTCGTCCGCGGCGCCGGCCGACGCCTGCCACCGGCCGGCGTACAGGTCGTCCAGGGCGACGAACATCAGGGCCGGCATGCTCGATCCCACCGCGCCGCCGTCGCGTATGACCCGGGACACGGCCTCGCGACAGCCCGGAAGCCGGTCGAGGTACGAGGCGGTCAGGGCGGTGCGGATGACCACGTCGGCGTCACTCTGGTCCCTCAGCCGCGCGATCTCCTCGTCCAGGCGGCGCAGCATGCCGTCGGTGACGGAGCCGAGGTCGTGGTGGACGCGCCCCAGCGACGCCGCGGCGGCGGGCGCCGCCTCGGGGAACCGGGCGAGCACGTCGACCAGAGGCTGCCAGTGCTCGGGCCGGCCCGAGTACTGGCTGACGAGGGTGAGGGTGAACAGCGCGGTCTCCAGCTCCTCATGCGGAGGTCCGGGCGTCACCGGGGCCTGCTCGACCGCCTCCACCAGGAGTGCCTGGGCCGTATCGGCGTCGCCTTCCGTGACGAGCACCAGGAAGCCGGCCGTCGCGGCCGCCGAGAGCGACCGGGCCGCCGGATTGCCCTCGACCTCACGCATGATCTCGTGGCTGACCTCCAGATGGCCTGTGACCCAGGCGGCGGCATAGGCGGCCTGCGACAGGCGGCGCCTGCGGTCCGCCCGGTCGGTGCTCAGCTCGGCCGCGCGCCGCAATCTCGCGATCGCGCCGTCAGCGTCACCGCGCCGCAGGCTGCTCCGGGCCGCCGACTCCACGACGGTGGCGACCGCCTCGTCGGGCGCCGTCGTGGCTCTCGCGAGGTGATCACCGCGCCGCTCGGGCTGGTCGGCCAGCGCGTCGGCCAGCCGGCGGTGGGCGCCGCGCCGCTGTTCACCGGTGGAACCGTCGACTACCGCGGACCTGACCAGCGGATGCCTGAAGCGCACCGCGCGGCCGTTCTCCGTGACCATGACCAGGTGGTCGCGCTCCGCGGGAGCGAGTTCCTCAAGGCTGCCCGGCCCGCCGGCCGCCTCAAGGACGCCGATGTCGCCGGAGCCCTCAAGAGCCGCGAGCAGCAGTACCTCACGCGTCCCCCGCGGCAGTCGTCCGACGCGGGCGCCGTACAGAGCGCGGACATCCCGCCCCGGGCCGCTCGCCCACCCCGCCCCTTGGCCGTGTTGGTCGCCGGACACCCCGGTGGACCCGGCGAACTCGAGCAGCGCCAGGGGGTTTCCCTGCGCCTCGTGGGCCACGGTCGAAAGAACCCGGCGGGGAAGGTGGGCAAAGCGTCGGGACAGCAGCCGCAGGGCGTCCGCGTCACCCAGCGGCGCGACCTCGAGCTCCGGCAGACCGGTGGACCGGAGGGATTCGCCGGACTCCGCCCGCTGCGCTCCGAGCAGCCCGATGCGGCGGCCCCCCAGTCTTCGGGCGACGAAACCCACCGCGGCCCGGCTCGCCTGGTCGACGACATGGAGGTCATCGACCACGAGGAGCAACGGCCGCTCCTTCGCGGCCTCGTCGAACAGGGACAGTGCCGCGTTCAGGACGGCGATCCGGCTCGGCGCGGGACCGGCGCCGAGACCGAGGGCGACCTCGAGGGCCTCCCGCATGGCACGCGGCAGACGACCGAGCTCGTCCGGCAGCGAGCCGACGAGCTGATGGAGCCCCGCGAAGCTGATGTCCGTCTCGTACTCGACACCGCTGCCGCGGACGACCCGCACCCCCTTCGCCACCGCCAGCTCGGCGGTCGCGTCCAGGAGTGCCGTCTTCCCCACGCCCGGATCACCGGTGAGCAGCAGAACAGCTCCGTCCATCACGGCCATGTCCAGGAACGCCGCAAGCTCGGCGAGCTCGCCCTCCCGGCCGACCAGCCCGGTCGGGCCGACGCCCATGCCTGTCCCTGACTTCGCCCACATCCGCCGCGTCCCTCGTCCTGCCTCGCGAAGCAGTCGAAACACTAGCCACGCACCTGGCCAGGAAGTATTGCACCCACCGGCAAACGGAGCCTGAAGCCATCTGCTTCGCCGACACCCCCAGCTCCCAGACGAAGATCGTGCAGAGCACCCGTCGGGCGCCGCAGCCCCACCGCAACGACAGCACCAAGGGCGCGCGGATCATCGTGCCGGTCCTCCTCCCGCCCGGCAAAGACCGGCCGACACGGTCGCCTCCGCCGGCTACCGCCCCCTCGTCGCCGTCCTCCAGAGGTCTGCGCAGTCACGATGGGACTCGTCGAGCAGTTCGCCTCCCGCGCCCACACCAGCGGACAGCGCACGATCCACGTCCGACGCGACGAAGACGACGGATCATCGGCGCCGGCACCGGCGGCAAGGACGACGGCGAAGACCAGGCACACTACGACGCCGACGCCGACGCCGACGCCGGCGCCGACGCCGCTGCCGAGTCCGCCCTGCTCCGCTTCTCCACCTCGCGCGACCCAGCGACCATCGCGGCCTTACTGCGCACCCGGGTCTACCGACCCGGATCCCGGATCCGGCCGCAGGGCTGACAAGCCCTGCGGCGCTGGCGAGCCGAGAACGAGATCACCGGCCTCTACGCCGTCCCGTACGACACGGGACCGGGGTTGGCGCGACGAAGGCTTCTCCGCTTGGGAGTGGCTTCACCAGCAGGGAAAGGCGCTGCGGGCGGGCGAGCTGGAACCGCGGCGCAAAGAGCTGCTCGACGCACGCGAGGCCGGGATGGTCTGGGAACCGGGCGAAGAGGCCCGGGAGGCCGAGCTCGCCGCGATCGCCCCGGACCGGAGGTGCCCCCCTGGCCCTGGACTGGCAATGCCACCACCGTGTCCTCGCCGACCTGGTCGACGCCGACGGCAGCCTTCCCGAGATCCGGCCCGGAGTGCTGATGGATGGCGACGACATCGGACGGTGGCTCCAGCGGCAGACCCAACCGGGCACACGGGCGCAGCTGTCGGCCGAACAGCAGGAGCGACTGTCCAGGTTGGGCATCAAGCCCGTCGAGGCTCCGTTTGGCGCCCCGGCGGCAACGCATGTGGCGAAAAGGGGCCCGAGCAACGCGCAGCAGGCGTTCCGACGCGGCCTGGCAGCCCTCGCGCAATGGGTTGAACGGGAAGGCGCCCGCCGGCCGGTCCCGCGCGACAACAGCGAACAGATCACGGTCGACGGCGAGACAGAACCGGTGGTCGTGAAACTGGATGCGTGGACATCGAACACCCATGCGAGGCGAGACGGGCTCAGCCAAGAGCAGCGGGAAGCGCTGTGGGTGCTGGGGGTTGAGTGGGTATGACGCCGGTAGTCCCCAGGCGGTCACCCATCTGGACGCATCCACGCACGCGCGAGGCCCCGGGCCGTCATGCAGATCCCGAGATCTCGTGCTGCCTGCAGATTCAGGCCGTGAGCTTCTTGAAGACCGTCTCGAAGCGGTCGAGGGTCTCGTTGTCGACCTGCTCGAAGAAGGCTTCCTTGTCGTGGGTGCGCTGGTGTGCGGGGCCTACGTGGAGCCCAGGGTGACGACCGGGTACGCGTGTTGCCCGAACGCCTGGGAGACGCCGCGGCGGGTCTCGTCGCGGCCTCGTGCCGTGAGCCTGCGCAGTGGTCTGTGGTGTGCGGGCGCCGCGGAGCACACCGGCGGCGGAGCCGGGCTGTTTGTCATCTGGTGAGCCAAGCTCCGAAATGCCGCTGCAGTCGGGGATTGATCTGCCAGACCATCGCTGCTGCCGCCGCCGGGACGAGTACAGCGAGTCGCACCGGCAGGTACAGATCCTCCAGAACAGGGTTCGTGGCCAGGCCCAGCAGGACGATGGTGGGGTAGATACCGCACACGGTGAGGAGCCACAGCTTCCAGCGCCGGACGGCGGCCGGAACGGTGGGGCCGAGCCGGGGTTCGGCGTTCGCGGACGCGTTCCGGCTCTGCTCCCGGAGCGTGTGCCGGATGCCGGTCACTGCCGGTGGGCTTGGCAGTCCAGGATCGTCGGCACCGTAGGCATGGGAAACAACTCCCTCGTTCATGGACCACTCCAAATCGAAACGTTGCGTATCGTTTTGATTCCATCGGTTCCTGCGCGACCGAGGCGATGTCGGCGCTGCGTGATGGGCTGCCCGCGCGCAACAGCGGCAGCAGTTGCCGGGTGAGCAGCACAGGGCCCAGATGGTTCACCGCCGGCCGCTGCTGGTATCGGTCTGCTGGCATGCTTCGGATGGTGCCGTTCCAGGTGAAGCCCACACCCGCGTTGCTGACCGGCACGTCGAGGATCGTGCCGTGCCGCCACTTCGGCCGCGAGTCGCTGAGTCCCGGCCAGAACAGGCAGGCCGGCGATGTATTGCTCGGTTCCGAAACGCTGCGCGATCGGCATCAGCCGCTGCGGGGCACGACCGTGCAGAAGCAACTGGTGCACGGCTTCCGCAAGCTCCTCAGCCAGAGCGGGACCAAGACCGTTCGTCGCTCCGGTGATCAGAATCGAGGCCATGGTGCACCCTTCCTGTGCAGGAGGGCTGCCCGGCGCCCAGGTGGGCGCCGGGCCAGGTGATGATCTGATCAGTGAGCGGACTGGGTGTGGTCCTGCTCCACGTACACCTTGAGGGCCTGGAACTCCTCGATCGCTCGCGGGCCGCACAGGTAGCCGTAACCGCTTCCCTTGACGCCGCCCTCCTCGAAGTCCTCGCTGATGGCTCCCCAGGTGTTGATCCATACCGTGCCGGTGCGGACGCGCCGGGCGATCCGGCGGGCCTTCATCGAGTCCGAGCTGAACACCGAGGCGGCCAGGCCGTAGATGGTGGCGTTCGCCTTGGCCACGGCGTCGTCCTCGTCGTCGAAGATCTCGAACGTCTGGACCGGGCCGAAGACTTCTTCCTGCACGATCCGGACGTCGGTGCGGTCCACCTCGATCAGGCTCGGCCGGTAGAACGCGCCGGCGGCCAGCGGGCCGTCGGTGACCACACCGCCGCGCAGCAGTACCGTGCCGTACGAGGTGGCTTCCTCGACGATCGCGTCCACCCGCTGGGCGGACGCCCGGTCGATCACCGGGCCGAGCTGGGCCTTCTCGTCGTCGCCCGACCCGAGCCGCACCTGCGCGAGCGCGGCGGTAAGCCGAGTGCGCACCTGGTCGGCGATGTCCCGGTGAACCAGTACACGGGAGCCGGTGCAGCAGAACTGCCCGTTCATCAGCACCAGCGACTGCACCACGGTGGGGATCACCATGTCCAGATCGGCGTCGGGAAAGATCACCATGGGCGCCTTGCCGCCCAGCTCCAGACCGAGCCGCTTGAGTGTGGTGGAGGCCGCGGCCGCGATGTGGCGCCCGACCGGCGTACTGCCGGTGTAGTTGATCACGTCGACCTTGTCCGAGGAGACCAGGAACGGGGCCCCGGTGTTGCCGGACTCGGTGAACACGCTGACCACGCCCGCCGGGATCTCCGGGACCGAGGCCAGGGCCTGCGCGAAGAGCTCATTGGTCAGTGCCGTCTGAGCCGGAAGTTTGACCACGACGGTGCAGCCGGCGGCCAGCGCCGGGCCCAGCGCCCGCACGGTCAGCATGATGGGGGAGTTCCAGGGAGAAATGATCCCGGCGACGCCGAGCGGCTCGGGCACCGAGTGGGTGTACTGGCCGGGTGCCGTCTCGGCGGCGCGCCCGGCGGTCTGGGTGCGCACAGAGGCCGCCGCGTACCGCAGCCACCCGACTGCACCGCTGACCTCCCACGTGGTCTCACCCAGCAGCTTGCCGTTCTCCCGGGACAACATGGCCGCAACCTCGGGTACCCGGGCCTCGAGGGCGTCGGCCAGCCGGCTGAGGGCGGTCGCCCGGAGTGAGGGAGTGCGCGCCCATTCGGTGGTCTCGAACGCGGCGGCGGCTGCGTCCACGGCGGCCGAGGCCTCTGCCTCGCCACCGTCGTAGAACGAGCCGACGACGGTGCCGTCGGCCGGGTTGATCGATTCCAGAACCGAGCCGGAGCCGGTCCACTGTCCGTTGATCCAGTGCTGCGCGATGGTGTTCATGGTCCGCTCCTCGTGGTCCCACCCGGGTACCGGGCGGATTCGATGTCTCCACGAGAATGGCTCGGCCACCGTGCCGACAGCCTCCGTCAGCTGACTGACATCCGGCCGACGGCTCGCTTACGTCAGTACCGGGGCAGTGCTGAGACCCGACCGGTGGCTCTCAGAGGGCGTTTGATGTAGCCGAATTGCCGCTTATGCCCTAGTAGGGCTTGGTCATCTCTATTCGTGGGTGGCGTGTCTGCTTGTTCGTCGGTGCCGTCGGGCTGGTGTGACATCTGAGGAGTCGGCCGGGGTCCGGGAGGACCTGGAGGCGTTCGCGGCGGAGTTGTTCGACGGGTTCTTCCGTGCGGATCAGCGGCGGTGGGGGCAGGCGTATGTGCGGGGGCTGCTGCTGGACGGGCGGCGCAAGTCGGTGGAGCCGATGGCGGCCCGGCTGGGGGAGGACGGCAACCGGCAGGCACTGGCCCACTTCATCACCTCCAGCCCGTGGGATGCGGCCCATGTGCGGGCCCGGCCGGCCTGGAGGATGCACGAGGCGATCGGCCCGGAGGCGTTGATCACCGACGACACCGGCTTCCTGAAGGACGGGGACGCCTCGGCATGTGCGGCCCGGCAGTACACCCGCACCGCGGGCAGGGTCACCAACTGCCAGGCGGGCGTCTCGGTGCACCTGGCCACCGACCGTGCCCCGGCCGCGATCGACTGGCGGTTGTTCCTGCCCGCCTCCTGGGATCCGGCCTCGCCGCGGGCCGATGCGGACAAGGCCGCCCGCCGCACTCGCTGCGGGATTCCCGACCACGTGGGGCATGTGGAGAAGTGGCAGCTGGCTCTGGACATGATCGACGAGACCCGCTCGTGGGGCATCGGCATCCCGCCGGTGGTCGCGGACGCCGGCTACGGCGATGCCGCCGCCTTCCGCCACGGGCTGGAGGAACGCGGCCTCACCCATGCGGTGGGCATCTCCTCCCGTCACACCGCTCATCCGGCCGAGGCGCGGCCCGTTCAGCCCGCTTACGCGGGTGCTGGGCGTCCGCCAAAAGCCCGGTACCCCGAGCCTGCGCAGACCGTGAAGGGCCTGGTCGTCGCGGCCGGGAAGGCGGCGGCCCGGCCGGTGTCCTGGCGGGAGGGCTCCCGTCCGGGCACCGGCCGCAGTGGCGTCGAGCGCATGTACCCGCGATTCGTCGCCCTGCGCATCCGCCCGGCCGGACGCGCGTCCGCAGGGCCGCCAATGATCCGGAGCTGCCCGAACGGTGGCTGCTGGCGGAGTGGCCGGCCACCGAGCCGGAACCGGTGCGGTTCTGGCTGTCGAACCTGCCCTCGGCATGCCGCTGGCCACCCTGGTGCGGCTGGCCAAGCTCAGCTGGCGCATCGAGCACGACTACCGCGAGACGGAACAAGCCCTGGGCCCGGCCCACTTCGAGGGCCGCACCTGTACCGGCGCCTGCCCTACCTGCCACCGCGACGTACCCACACCCATACGAACCTGACCGAGCCCTCCTAGCCCCCGCACAGCGGAACGTCCGGCAACCGGTCGTCCGGATGGCTGATGTAGATGTTGGAGACGTAGCCGCCGTACTGGGGCAGGTAGGCCCACCAGTCGTTGGTGTACGGCGGGACGGAGACGACCTGTCCCTTCCGCTGGCAGCCCACCAGCACCTCCACGCCGGCGGGAAGCCGCGTCGTCGAGTTGTCCGCGATGAACGGCTCGCTGCGGACGTTGACGCCCGAACCCCAGGTTCCGTACCACGTCCCGGAGGGCGCGGTTCCACCGGGTACGTCCAGCGAGCGGGTCAGACGGCCCAGGTCGGTGAAGGCCCTGCCGTAGGACGTGCCGTCCGGGTGCAGCGTGAACACGGCCACGATGGAGCGGTCGCCGGCGCCGACGGTGCCGGTCGTGTGCAGTGCCGGGCGGGCCAGGTCCACGTCTGCGGCGGCGGGGGCACCCGGGCCGGGACCGTCCGCCGGGGCGGGGGAGGCGCCGGCGGGACCGCACGTGCCCGCCGCGTACCGGCCCGACCAGCCCTGCTTCACGGCCCACGGGCGGTCGAACGCGGCCGCGATCCCGAAGTGCTGGTCGAACGCGTCCGACGCGCAGCGCGTCGACTGGCGCAGATGACCCATGACGAGGTCGCGCACGGGCGCGGGCGCCGTGTCCAGGAGGTAGCGGTAGACCCGCACGGTGTCGCGGGCCGACATGGCGGTGTAGCCCCAGTACCCCTCGCGGCCGGCGGGGGGCGGGGCCGTGTCGGTGAGCCCGAGCCGGGCGGTCATGCGGTGGACGATCGCGGATCCGCCGTACGTCGACCAGTAGTGGCCGGCCGCGCCGTCGTCGCTGCTGCGGAGCATCGCGCTCAGCCGGGTGCGGTCGGCTGCCGGGACCGCGTAGTCGGGGCCCCGGTTCCACAGGAAGTCCAGGGCCAGCAGCAGTTTGACGATCGAGGCCGAGCGGAACTGCGCCCCCGCGTTCAGCTGCTCGGTGAAGCCGCCGGTCTGCCGGTCGAACACGGCGATCCCGGCCGTCACGCCGGCGGGGACCTGGGCGTCCGGCCCCGCGGCGGGCGAGGTGCCGCCGGCCCGTTCCGGTGCCGCAGCCGCGGACTGCGGGAGGGCGGCACCGGTGAAGGCCAGGGAGAACAGTGCCGCCAGCGCGGCGAGAAGGCGCCCGGGCCCGCGGCCCGTGGCGGATCGGGGGGCGGTGGTGCGGCGCATATCGTCACCCATCCTCGAGTGGTGGGACGGCGGGGCGTTCACGGAACCACGGTGCTCGGTCGCGCGACGGGGTGTGCCCGCGCGGCAGGCGGCACCGCTCGGGGCGGCGGGGCGGCGGACACGTCCCGTGGGATCAGGGGACGGTGCACTCCGCCGTGCCGGGCCGGGGACCGGCCGGTGCGGCTCGCGTGCCGTCGGCTGGCCGTGGTGATGCCTGGACGGCGTCTCCGCCGAACACCACGGCCGGGGAGGACGGCGACCGCTGCCGCGGCCCTTCTCGCGGACATGCTCCAACCCCCGTTCGACGGGATCCGACGGCTCCTCACGTCCCGCACGGCCGGCCCCGTCGGGGATCCGCCGCCGGGCCGGTGTGCCGCGGTCGGCGCTCCCTCCCGGGAGGAGCCCTTCCCCGTGCGGTCTCCCGCCGGGGGCGGGAGCCCGCGAGCGGCGCGCGGATGCCGGGACGTCGCTCGTGAGCCTCCCACCGCGGGGCCGCTCCTGTCACTGATGGTGGTCATGCGACATCCCAGGTGATCGATGAGGTGTTCCTTGTGGCCTCAGGCGGAGCGGCTGCCGCCGGTGCGGCAGCGGCCGGCAGGGGAGCAGCCGCGCGGCGGGAGCGGGGGGTTGCCCCCGGCGCGCCCTGGGCAGAGTCGCGGTGTGACGAGCCCGCTCCCGGGACTGCCGCCCCCGCCGGACGGGCGGGGTGAGCCCCGCCCGCCGGCCGCGCCGCGGGTGGCCGGGCCCTGGCAGGGCCGGCACGCGGTGAGGAGCGGTCACGCCACGGCGGCCGACGGGAGGTGGGTCGCGGGGAGAACAGGCAGGGACCCACTGCTCGGGACCGTCTCCGCGCGCCGTCCGGACCGGTGGCGGTACGCCGCGAAGGCCGCGTTCGTGGGTGTCCTGCCGATGGCCGTGCTCGTGCCGGTCCTGATCGCGGCCGTCGGCGAGGGCGGCCGGCGCGAGGCGTTCACGACGACGGGCCTGGTCCTCGGGGGAGGGTGGCTGCTGTTCACCCTGTGCTACGGGCTCCAGCACCGCGACGTCGTCGTGCAGGTCGGGACGCGCACACTCGCCGAGGTGGAAGCCGGCGACAGCATCGAGATGCCGCTGTACGAGCTGACCGCCGTCGCGGTGGTCGACCGGGCGCGGGTCGGTCCGTGCCTGCGCCTCGCGCACGGCCACCGCCGCCTTGTCGTCCCCTGCGGCCTGCTGGAGGGGAACCAGCGGCTGTGGGACCTCGTGTACCACGGCATCCGGCACTCGGTCGCCTCCGGCGCCGGGGCCGACGAGCGGACGCGCCGGCTGCTGGCCCTGCCTCCACCCCGTCCGCCCGGAGGGGCAGCGGACGCCGACCGGTCCGGAGGGCCCCGGTGACGAGGGCCGCCGACCGCACCTCCGCCGCCGCGTCCGGACGGGCGGCCGCGCGCCCGGCGCGGACGTCCTCCTCCGGGGCCGGTGCGGCCGGGGCGCCCGCGGACGGGTGCCTCGGCGCCGGGCGCGGGGCCGGCTGCCCGAGCGGGCCGCGCCCCCGCGCGGCCGTCAGTGCCGCTCGCGCCCCTCGCCGGGGGCCGCGGCCCCGGAGCCGGCGGCGGCCCCGGCGTCTTCGGGCGCCGGAGCGCGCCGGGCGGGGCGGAGGCGGTAGGTGACGGCGCAGAGGGCGACGAGCAGCACCACCAGCCCCGCCCACACCTGGGCCTGACTGACGTTGAGCCCGGCGCCGGCGACACCGGGGGTGCGGCCGCCGTCCCGGCCGGTGGCGGCGACCACGAGCAGGCCGACGACGACGGACGCGGCCGCGATCCGGCCGGCCAGGCGGGCCGCCAGCGGCACCGCTCCGGGGCGGCCGGCGGCGTCGCGCAGGTGCAGGCGCTCGCCGCGCCGGGCGGGGGCCAGCAGGCGGGCCAGGAGCAGGGCGGCGACGGGGAGCTGAAGGAGCCAGACCAGGGTGCGGAAGGCGCCGTCGTACCAGACGTTGGTGCCGTACAGCAGGGTGTGCCACACGCTGAGGGCGTAGACGACGATGACGAACCGGTGCAGGGCCCGCCACAGCCGGGCCCCGGTGGACCGCCGCAGGTAGTAGGCCAGACCCAGCGGAATCGCCAGGTAGAGGGCGAGCAGGCCGATCAGGATGGCGATCCGGCCCGTCCCGGAGGAGTAGAAGCCGGGGACGAAGACCTCGGCGAAGGAGGTGCCCAGCCGCCCGGCCCAGCCCAGCCCGTCCTGGTTGGTGCGCACCAGTTCGGCGAAGAACATCGCGGCGTGCGCGAACATCAGCCCGATCGTGGTCAGGCTGGTGGTGCGGTGCCACCGCTCGATCCGTGCCGCGGGCACCCGCAGCCACCCCGGGCGGGCGCTCGATCTGACCAGGCCCAGCACGACCGTGATCCACGCCCATAACAGCCCGGACCAGCCGAACGCCTGGCACAGCCAGTACATCCAGTACCGGTCGGCGTCGGCCAGGTCGGGCATCACCTGGAGCGTCATGGACGTCCCGGAGGACACGCGCGCGTACAGCCAGGCGAAGACGCCCGCGGTGATCACCAGCGCGGCGGTGGCGTCGGGCACCGCCGCCCGCAGGTCCGCTCGCAGCGCGGACCGGTCGAACCACTGACGTCGCTTCACCGGGGCAGGGGGCTCCACCATCGTAGGGGCACCGCTTTCTCGTGGGGGGTGGACGACTTTCCCGGTCGGGTGTCCGCACGCCGGGGGCGCGGAATCCATCACGGGCGCCCCGAGAGTAACCACAAGCCGCAGCCCGGCAAAGGCCCGTGCGGCGTGGCGGCCCTCCCGCCCGCGCCGACTGTTCCTTCACATCTTCTTCACTTCCGTGGCGGGAACCGGAGCGGGGGCGCGTCCGACGCCTGATGCGTGGGCAGATGCGCCCACCGGGCCGGGCGCCGCGCCGTCCGGCTCCGGTCGGCCCCGGAATCGAGGTGGCGGCACCATGCACTGGTACGAGGACGACACGCTCTGGTCCGACTTCTCCGAGACGATGTTCTCGGGACGCAGACGCGCCGAGGTGGCCTCGGTCGTCGCGAAGTCCCCGTTGTTCGACTTCCCCGCCGGCGCGCGCGTGCTGGACCTGTGCTGCGGTCCCGGCCTGTACCTGGTGCCGCTCGCGGGCAGCGGGTACCGGGTGACCGGGGTCGACCTCAGCCCTCTCATGCTGGAGCGGGCCCGCACCGTCTGCGAGGAGGCCGGGGCCCGGGTCCGGCTGGTGCGGGCGGACATGCTGGAGCACGTCGAGCCGGAGTCCTACGACGTGGTGCTGAACGTCTACACGTCCTTCGGCTACTTCGACGACCCCCGCGACAACCTCCGGGTGCTGCGCAACGCCCACGACTCGCTGGTGCCGGGCGGGCGGCTGCTGGTCGACGTGATGGGCAAGGAGGTCCTCGCCGGCTGGATCGGCCGCCCCCAGCTCGTCGAACTCGACGACGGCGCCTACGTGGTGCAGCGCGACACCGTCCTGGACGACTGGACGCGGCTGCGCACCGACTGGACGCTGGTGCGCGGCCGGGCGGCCCGGGAGGCGTCGATCACCTCCTTCGTCTACAGCGCGGCCGAACTGCGGGAGCTCTTCACGGCGGCGGGCTTCACCGACGTGGAGTGCTACGGCGACTTCGACGGCGCCCCCTACGACCAGCACGCGCGGCGGCTCGTCGTGCGCGGCACCCGGCCGGGCGCCCCCGCACCGGCGGAAGGGCGGTGACCCCCGTGAGCACCGCACCGGCTCCCCCCGTGCACGAGCACATCACCGACGCCCTGAAGGCCCCCGACCTGATCCGGCTGGGCGACAACGTCGTGCTCGCCCGGTTCGAGACGCTGAAGGTCTACGCCGCGCTCGGGGCCGTCCGCGCCCTGCTGGAGCGCGGCGCGGTGGCACCGGGCCAGACCCTCGTCGACAGCTCCAGCGGCATCTACGCCCTGGCCCTGGCCCTGGCATGCCACCGCTACGGCCTGGGCTGCCACATCGTCGCCTCCACCACCGTCGACACCACCATGCGCGCCCAGCTGGAGATCCTCGGCGCCACCGTGGACCAGATGCCGCCCTCCCAGGACCTGCGGCTGGACCAGGAGCGGCGGGTGCGGCGGGTGCGGCAGCTCATCGCGGACCGGCCCGACATGCACTGGATGCGCCAGTACCACGACCCCGTGCACTACGCCGGGTACCGCGAGTTCGCCGACCTGGTCGACGCCGCACTGCCCGGCGCGCCGCTGACCGTGGTCGGCGCCGTGGGCACCGGCTCCTCCACCGGCGGGCTCGTCCAGCCGCTGCGGGAACGCGGCAGAAAGGTGCGGTCGGTGGCGGTGCAGCCCTTCGGCAGCGTCACCTTCGGCAGCGAGCGCTTCAGCGACCCCGAGGCGATCATCGCCGGGATCGGCAGCTCGATCCCCTTCGGCAACGTCCGCCACGACCTGTACGACACCCTGCACTGGGTCGACTTCCGGCACGCCATGGCCGGTGCCGTCGGCCTGCTGCGCGACCACGCGGTGTTCGCGGGCCTGTCCACCGGTGCGGCCCACCTGGTCGCCGGCTGGGAGGCCGCCCGGCACCCCGAGCGCCCCCACCTGGTCATCGGCGCGGACACCGGCCACCGCTACACCGAGCGCGTCTTCGCCCGGCACCGCGAGGCCCTCGACCCCCGCGGCCTCAAACCCCACCAGATCACCTCGCTCGCCGACCTCGCCCTGCCCTGGTCGGCCATGGAGTGGGGGCGGCGGCGCCACGAGGTGCCCTCCGCGCCCGCGCGGCAGGCCGCGGCGGCATCGACCACGAAGGAGCGGACCGCATGACCATCGCCGCCCTGGAGGAGCTCACCTTCGGCCTGGGACGCCTGGTGGAGGCGGCCGGGAGGGCCGGGCACCGGCTGTGCCTGCTCACCGGGAACCGGGACGTCTACCGCCACGAGCTGGCCCGGCTGGCGCCCGACGCGCTCGACACCGTCGACGTCGACACCCGCGACGAGGCCGCCACCGCCGCCGCGCTGGCGGAACTGCCCGACCTGTGCGGCCTGGTCAACTCCACCGACACCTGGAGCGTCCCCGGTGCGGACCTCGCCGCCGAGTTCGGCCTCCCGGGCCCCGACCCGGCGGCGGTCCGCCTGCTGCGGGACAAGCACCGGGTGCGCAACCTGCTGCACGAGCGGGGACTGAGCCGCGGCCGAGCCCTCGCGGTGCGCCCCGGCCCCTCGGCCGCCGCCGAGGTGCTCGCCGAGGTCGGCCTGCCGGCCGTCCTGAAGGACTCGGCGGGCACCTCCTCCCGCAACGTCTGGGTGGTGCGCGACGAGCGGCGGTTGCGCGAGGCCCTCGCCGAGGCCGCGCAGCGCTCCTTCGCCGGAAAGCTGTTCGCCGAGCCCTTCTTCGCCGGACCCGTCTACAGCGCGGAGACCCTGAGCTGGAAGGGCGAGACGCGGCTGCTGGGCGTGCTCAGCCGCCAGATGTCCCGCGAACCCTCCGTCCGGGAGGAGGCCGCCGCCTTCCCCGTCGCCCTGCCCGGCGCCCAGTCCACCGCGCTGGAGACGTGGGTGGGACGGGTACTGGAGGCCGCAGGCCACGACCGGGGCTTCGCGCACGTCGAGTTCGTCCTGACCGCGCAGGGCCCGGAACTGGTGGAGATCAACCGCCGTATCGGCGGCGCACTCGTCGGCGAGGCGCTGTGCCGCGCCCTGGGGACCAACGTCTACGACGCCGTGGTCGACACGGCGCTCGGCCGGCGCCCCGCCCTGCTGGACGCACCGGCCCCCTCCGGTCCCGCCACCGCCTTCGTCCTCCTCTACCCCGACCGGCCCGGCACCCTCACCGGCTGGTCGGGGCTGGAGCACCTGCCCGACTTCCCCGGATCCCCCCGGTGGTACCCCACCGCGGCCCCGGGGGACCGCGTGGAACACCTGGGCGACCAGCGCGGCTGCACCGGGATCGTCCTGGCCGAGGGCGCGACCTCGGAGCTGGCCCTGCACCGGGCGCTGAGCGCCGCGGGAAGCGTACGGCCGCTCGTCGCGCCCGGCCGCACGGCCGAGCACCGGGAGTGAGACGGGGAACCGGCCGGCCGCGGTTCACCGGGCCGCAGCGGTTCCTGCTGGCCGGCTCCTTCCTCATCCCCCTGGGCAGCTTCGCCGTCCTGCCGTTCGTGTCCGTGCTGCTCCACCAGCGGATGGGCATGGACCTGGGCACCGTCGGGGTGGTCCTCGCCGTCGCGTCGCTGGTCCAGTTCTCCGGCGGGGTGGCCGGGGCGGCGATCGCCGAACGGCTCGGGCTGCAACGCACCATGCTGCTCGCCCTGGTGGTCCGCACCGCCGGCTTCGCCGCCTTCCTGCCCGGACTCCACCGGCCCCCGGTCGCCGTCGCCGCGCTCCTCCTCGTCTCCTGCGGCGCGGCGCTCTACCTGCCCGCGAACAAGGGCTACCTGGTGCACCGGGTGGCCGAGGAGCACCGCCCGCTGCTGCTGTCCGCCGGCAACTCCGCCTTCAACGCCGGCATCGCCCTGGGGCCCCTGGCCGCCGCCCCCCTCGTCCTGGGCTCCCCGGCCGTGCTCCTCGGCGCGGTCACCGCGCTGTTCGCGGCCGTCACCGCCGGCCACGCCCTCCTGCCCGCCGAGGCACCCGACCGGCCGCCCGGGGACACCGGGGACCCCGGGCGGCGGCCACCGCGCCGGGAAGGACCGTTCGCGGGACTGGCCGTCCTGCCCTTCGCCGCGACGGTGCTGAGCCTGTACGTGTTCATGTTCTTCCAGCACTACGCCGCGGTCTACTCGGTGCCCCGGACCTCGCCGTTCTTCCACGGTCTGGTGCTCGCCCTCTACGCCCTGCTCCTCGTCGTCGCCCAACCCGTCCTGTCGGACCGGATCGCCCGCCTGCCCTACGGCCGCGCGCTGCGGGTCGGCTTCGCCGCGATGGGCGCCGGCATGGCCGTCCTCGCCGTCGGCAACCACGCCGCGATCCTGGCCGGGGCGCTGCTGATCTGCCTCGGCGAGACCGTCCTCTTCCTCAGGAACGACCTCGAAGCCCTCGCCCGGTCCCCGCGTACGCCCGCGGTGGTCTTCGGCCACCAGCGGCTCGCGGCGGGAATCGGCGCCTTCGCCAGCGGCGTCGCCGGGGGCGAGGGCTACCGGCTCGCCGAACACGCGGGCCGGCCCGGTCTCTTCTGGGCCGCGGTGGCCCTCCAGTGCGCGCTGTCGCCCGTGCTCCTCGCCGCGGCGCCCCGCCTGCGCCCCGCCCGCGCAGCCGGCCGCCGGGGCCGGGGCCGGTGCGGCGGGTGATTCCCCGCCGCGCCGGCCCGGTCCGCGTTCCGCTTCAGACGCGGGGACCGGCGAGGCTCGGCGCCTCCGCCGCCGCACCCCCCTCGCGGTGAGGCCCCGGCCGCCCGTCCGACTCCGCCGCGCCCAGCAGATCGATCAGGGTCCCGCGTGCCCGGGCCACCCGCGAGCGCACCGTACCGACCGGGCAGCCGGTCACCGCGGCCGCCTCCGCGTAGGGAAGGCCGAGGAGCTGCGTGAGCACGAACGCCTCGCGCCGGTCCGCGGGGAGGGCCGCGAGGAGCTCCGACAGCGCCACGCCCTCCTCGAACCCCGGCAGCCCGCAGGGCTGCTCACCCTCCACCGCCGACTGCCAGTCCTCGACGTCCGCCATCCGGGGGCGGGAGGAGGCGGCGCGGAACCGGTCGGCCACCACCCGGCGGGCGATCGCCAGCAGCCAGACGCGGGCGGGGGAGCGCCCCTGGAACCCGGGAAGGCCGCGCAGGGCCCGCAGGTAGGTGTCCTGGACCAGGTCGTCCGTCGCCCGCGCGTCACCGCTGAGGTGGGTGACGTACCGGCGGACGTCGCGCAGGGTGCCCCGCACGAAGGACTCGGTCGCCACCGGGTCGCCGAACCGCGCCGCCAGGGCCCACGCCGTCACCTGCTCGTCGTCACGCACGGCCCTCCTCCCGAACACGCCGCTGCCGTCCGGGCCCATCGGGGAGGATGGGGCCATGCCGTGCTCCCGTTTCCGCACCGCCCTCTCCGCCCGCGTCGACGGCGAAGCGCTGCCGCCGGACACCACCGGCCCGGCTCTCGACGCGCACCTGGCGTCCTGCGCGCCGTGCCGCCGGTGGGAGGAGGACGCCCGGCGGCTGCGGGAGGCCACGCTCCCGGCGGACGACGGCGACGCCTGCGGTGCCGACCGGCTGCTCGCGCGTCTGCGGGCGGACCTCCGGGGGCACGCCGAGGGCGGGCGGGGGTGGAACGGCACGCGGGCCGGCTGAGGGCCGCGGCGGACCGCATCGCCGTGCGGCCGCGTCCGGGGCGGGCCGGGCCGGCGCGGGCCCGTGGTCGTGGTCGTGGACAGGGTTCATCGTCTGGGGTCCTCCGGGTGGACCGGCCGTCGGCGGCCGGTGGACGGGCGGCCGGAGGGGAGCGGCACCGCGCTCCGGCCCCCGGCCGATGGCTCCGTGCTGTCACGCGACAGCAGCCGGCCGGGGCGGACCCCGCGACGAGACGACGTGGACCAGCACGAACCGCCGGAGCGGACGCCATAAGCTCCGGACCGGCCCGGGGCGCGGGCACGGCACGGGTGCGCCACCGGCCGCGAGGAGGACGAGCGGCGCGCGCAGCCATGCCGACAGCGCCCGGACGAGCCGGTACGCGGCCCGCTCACCGCCCGACAGCCACAGGGCGCCGGCCAGGGCGATCAGCAGGTGGACGGCCAGCATGCCGGCGGCTCCGCCCGCCATGGACGGGCCCCCCGCGGCCTGCGCCACGGTGTGGCCGGCATGCGGGAGGCACCCGGCCTCGGCCGGCGAACCGCACCACGGACGGCTCGCGGGATCCCCGGCGAGGCGGAGGCCTTCGGGGGCCGGCGGCCACCGGACCGCCTGGACGAGCGAGAACCCCGTGTGCAGGAGAGCCTGTGAGGCCAGGGCGGCCGCCCCCACCGACAGCGGCCGCTGCTCACGTCCCGTCAGCCCCCACACGCCCACCGCCGTGACGCAGACGGCGCCCGCCACGGCCCACGGGGAGATGGGGGCGCCGGACACCGCGGTGTGCCCCAGCATCGTGGACAGCACGCACACCACCGAGAACACCGCGGTGCGCAGCGCACGCAGGACGACTCCCGTACCCATGGCCCGCCCATGGTCGCACTTCCGGTACGTACCTGGAATCGGACGGTCGAAATTCCTCGGAAACGTGTTCGCCGCACGGCACCGCCGCGGCCGCCCGGAGCGGTGGCGCCGGGCCTGGTCCCGGGCCCGTCGGCCGCTCCGCCCCGGACACCGCGGGACCGGTGCGCCGGCGCCCCGCCGCTCCGGCCACCGGTATCCGCGCCCCGGGCGGGGGTACCCGCCGAAGGCGCACGCCGCGCGGCAGGCGGACGAGAAGGGAGCACCCCATGCCCGACCAGGACACGACACCCTCCGGCCCCCCGGACCCGCCGGACCGGCCGGGGCACGAGGACCGGCCGCGGTACACCGAGCGGAACCCGGTGGAGGAGGACCCGGCGGTGCAGCGCTCACTCGCCGACGACAACACCGCCACGGCCCTCACCGGCGAGGAGCAGGAGGACCGCGGCCCCCTGGCGCCGAGCTTCCGGGCACCGGGCGAGCCCGCCGAGCGGGAACCGGGTGAGCCCTCCCGGCAGGAACCCTCCCCGGACCAGGACTGACGCGCGCTGCCGGCCGCCGGGAAGCGGCCGGCAGCGCAGCCCGCGGCGGCGAGGGGACACCTCCGGCGGCGGGTACGGAGACGGTGGGGCGGGCACGGGCCGCGTCGCCTCCGCGCGGGGCGCCGGCGGCTCCCCGGGGCCCCTACCGTGCTCCGGCGGCCCTTTCGCGCAGTGCGGCCCGCCTGCGGCAGCGGACTCTCCACGGCCGATCCGGACGGGTCGCGGCCCGGCTGCCGGCCCGGGCCCGGCTGCGCTTCCGGAGCGGCTGCCGGCCGGCGGCCCCGACCACCTGCGGATCGACGGTGATGGCGGTGCACCCCAGCGGTGCGGTCAGGGAACGCAGGGCGGACACCGAGAGCCTGATCCAGGGGTGCTCCGGACCGAGGATCGCCGTCAGCCGCGCGGGGGTGGTGAAGGCGACCGCGGTGCGCTGCCCGCGGGGCGTGCGGAAGAGCCGGGTCACACAACCGCGGGGGCCCGGCCGGACGGGGATGTACAGCAGCCCGGCACCCCCCCGCTCACCGGGTTCCGAAACCCCGCCGCGCAGAACGTCCGCCATGGGTTCCTCCAGGCAAGAGACCAAGCCCCGGCCCTGCGGACCGCCCGGGGACGCGGTACCGATGCGATGCCCGGAGGCCACGGGGCGCCGGCGCCGCGCGCCACCGGGCCGGCGCCGCGCGTGCGGGCATGCGGGCGTCGTCGTCGGGGCGGCCCGAGGGCCCCACCGCGACGGGTGGCCCGCGCGGGGCTTCCGGCCGGAGCGCCACCGGCCGGACCCCTGACAAGACGGTACGCCAGGAGCCGCCCCCGCGCCTCCCGTGCCGGTGGCCGGGGGCCGGGCCTCTTGACAACGGGATTGGTCTGGACCAGCCTTCCGGGGCGGCCCGGTGACCGCCGCGCCGCCCCGCACGCGCCCCACCCCCCACCGCCCCCGACGTACGGAGACAGCCGTGGACCGCACCTCCGCACAGGTCAGCAGAGCGAGACACCCCCGCATCCGCACAGGGCTCGCCTTCGTGGCGTCCGCGGCCCTCCTCGCCGGCGGCGCGACCGCGCTCGACGGCCGCACCGCACACGCCGCGGAGGCGAATCTGGTGCGCAACGCCGGTTTCGAGTCGGGGCTGGGCGGGTGGACGTGCTCGGCGGGCAGCGG
>NZ_JBHUFU010000032.1:0-26200 GCF_042681365.1 Streptomyces desertarenae
CCTCCGCGCCGCAGCGGCGGCCGCCCGGCCGCCGCTGCGGCGCGGAGGGCGGGCGCGGCAGCGGCGGCGGGGGGCGCCGCGGCGGGGGCGGTGTCGGCCTCGGGCACCACCCCGCTGGAGACCAGCGTGCGCAGCGCCGCCTCCTGCTCGCCGGCCATCCGCCCCAGCTCGGCCGCCTCGCCGCCGATGGCGGCCCCCCGGCGCTGCACCATGGCCAGCACCTGCAGGACGCTGTCGTGGATGTCCCGGGCCAGGCGCTCGCGCTCCCGGGTGGCGGCCTCGATCCGCAGGGCGCGGGCGAGGGTGCGCTCACTGGCCCGGGCGACCTCCACTACGTAGCCGATGGCGATGCTGGCGATGCACACCAGCAGCACGTCGTGCAGGCTGTCCCGCTCGAAGCCGCCGACCTCGACCACGTTGGCGGCGCCCACCAGAGCCGAGGCGCCGGCCGCCCAGCGCCACCCCTTCTTGATCGCGAAGCCGAGGACGGCGCCGGCCGTCCAGATGGTGGGCAGGGTGGGGCCGCCCGCCTCGATGCGC
Organism: Streptomyces desertarenae; assembly: GCF_042681365.1. NCBI lineage: Bacteria > Bacillati > Actinomycetota > Actinomycetes > Kitasatosporales > Streptomycetaceae > Streptomyces > Streptomyces desertarenae. The sequence continues at coordinate 541 of NZ_JBHUFU010000032.1, forward strand.
GCCGGGGTGTCCACCAGGGGGGTGATCAGGATGCCGGCGACGGCGATGGACAGGTCCGCGGCCAGGAAGGGCAGGGTGCAGCGTTCGGCGGAGGAGACCCGCCGGACGGTGGCGAGGGTCCACCCGGCCAGGACGGCCAGGTAGGCGCCGGCCCCGAGCGGGTGGGCGTACTCGCCGTACGCGACGGCGTACAGCGCCAGCGCGTACCCCATGGTGAGCACCCGGTAGGCCGTCAGCGCGCTCCACAGCGGCTGCTCGACCGACATCCCCGCGGCCATCGCGCCTCCCCCGATCCCCCGCCGGCTCCTACGCCGCTTCGTCCGTCCCGCCGTCCCCGCCGCCGGGAGCGCCGTCCCGGTCGGTGTCCTTCGCCGCGGCCTTCCGCGCCTTCTGCGCCTGGGCCCGCTCGGCCTTCTCCGCCTTCTCCCGCTCCGCGATCATCCGCTTGGCCGCCGTCGCGTACATGTCGACGTACTCCTGGCCGGAGAGCTTCATGATCTCGTACATGACCTCGTCGGTGATCGAGCGCAGGACGAAGCGGTCGCCGTCCATGCCCTGGTAGCGGCTGAAGTCCAGCGGCCTGCCGATCCGGATGCCGGGGCGCATCAGCTTCGGGAGGACCTTCCCCGGCGGCTGGATCTTCTCGGTGTCGATCATCGCGACGGGGATGACCGGCGCTCCGGTGGCCAGCGCCACCCGTGCCAGGCCGCCCGGCTTGCCGCGGTAGAGGCGGCCGTCCGGGGAGCGGGTGCCCTCGGGGTAGATGCCGAACAGCTCACCGCGCTCCAGCACCTGGATGCCGCTCCTGATCGCCGCCTCGCCCGCGCCGCGCGCACCCGAGCGGTCCACCGGGAGCTGGCCGACCCCCTTGAAGAACGCCGCCGTCAGCCTGCCCTTGAGGCCCGGGGTGGTGAAGTACTCGGCCTTGGCGATGAAGGTGACCTTGCGGTCGAGGACCGCCGGCAGGAAGAAGGAGTCGGAGAACGACAGGTGGTTGCTCGCCAGGATGGCCGGCCCCTCGGCCGGGATGTTCTCCAGCCCCTCCACCCAGGGACGGAACGCGAGCTTGAGCCCGTTCCCGAGGGAGAGCTTCATGACGCCGTACAACAACCGAGGAACCTCCTGTATCCGACGGGGAAGACCTTATCTCGCCGCCGCCCGGGGCCTTCCGCCGTTCCGGTACCCGCGCGGGTCGCCGGGCCTACCCGGTCACGCGGCGTGCGCGTAGGGTGTCAGCACCCCCGCCCGTCGCTCCGCGGCCCCGTTCCGCGCGGCGCGCGGGGCGCCCGGCCGCCCGCCGGACCGTCCGAGCCCGTCCCCCCGAACGGAGACCAACGGTGCCCCTGCTCCCCGGTGCCGAACCGATGCGCCGCGACGGCGGCGAGGTCGGCGTCCTGCTGTGCCACGGTTTCACCGGCTGCCCCCAGTCGCTGCGCCCCTGGGCCGAGTACCTGGCCGAGCGGGGCCTGACCGTCTCCCTGCCGCTGCTGCCGGGCCACGGCACGCGCTGGCAGGACCTGGCCGTCACCGGCTGGGAGGACTGGTACGCCGCCGTCGACCTGGAGCTGCGCCGCCTGCGCGAGCACTGCGGGCAGGTCTTCGTGGGCGGCCTGTCGATGGGCGGGGCGCTCGCGCTGCGGCTGGCGGCCCGGCACGGCGACGCGGTCGCGGGCGCCGTGGTGGTCAACCCGGCCGTGACGATGCCCCGGATCCAGGGCTTCGTACTGCCGGTCCTGCGCCACCTGGTGCCCTCGGTCCCGGGCGTCGCCGGCGACATCGCCAGGGAGGGGGTGACGGAGGTGGGCTACGACCGGGTGCCGCTGCACGCCGCCCACTCCCTGTGGCGCCTGCTGCGGGAGGTGCGCGCCGACCTGCCCCGGGTCACCCGGCCGCTGATGGTCCTGCACAGCAGGGTGGACCACGTGGTGTCGCCCTCGGACTCGGCGCTGGTGCTGAGCCGGGTCTCCTCGCGCGACGTCACCGAGACGGTTCTCGAACGCAGCCTGCACGTGGCCACACTGGACCACGACGCGGAGCGGATCTTCGCGGACTCGTACGGATTCATCACCCGCCTCACAGCGAGGAAGACGGCACGTGACGGAGCGTGAGCACGACCGCGGCGAAGGCCCCGAGCCCCTGGACGAGGAGGCCGCCTGGGCGCAGATCGTGGCGGCCTACGGCGAGGAGCCGCCGGAGCCCCCGGGCTCCGGCGGCGGTCCGGCCACCGGCCCGGGGCCGGACCGCGGCACGGACGGGGACGAGGACTGGGACGGGGACGGGGGGACCGGCCGGAGCGGCGACCGGGAAGACGGCGGGGCGCCGGAGGGCGGCCGTCCCGGGGGCGAGGCCGCGGTGCGCAGCTTCACCGTCCTCCCCGCGGGCTCCGGGCCGCGCGACTGGAGCCCGGCGGAGCCGTCCGGCGACGGCGCCGACGAGGAGGACGAGGGCCACTTCGTCCCCCCGGAGCCCCCTCCGCTGCCCCGGGGGGACACCACCAGCCGGTTCGCCTGGGCGGCGGCCCTGGGCGGGCCGCTGCTGCTGGTGCTCACCGTCCTGTTCCAGCAGGACGTGACGTGGTGGATCGCCACCTTGGGCATCGGCGGCTTCCTGGGCGGCTTCGCGACCCTGGTGACGCGGATGCGCGACGACGATGACGACGACTTCGACGACCCGGGGCGGGGCGCGGTCGTCTGACCCGCGGCCCGGCGGGGGGCGCGGTGGCCGGCCGGATCCGGGGGGCGCCCCTCAGGGAGCGCCCCCGGGGCCGGCGGCGGGCACGCGCAGGGCGGCCAGGACGGGCAGGTGGTCCGTGGCCGCCCGCAGGTCCGCCTCGGTCACGCCCGGGAGCCCGGCGGGCACCCCGCAGCCCAGCACCTCCACCGCCCCGGTGGCCAGCACCGCGTCGATGCGCTTGCGCGGCCCGCGCGCGGGGGAGGTGTTCTCGCCGCCCCAGGGGCTGGTGGCCCAGCCGTCCTGGAGTTCGGCGGCGAGCCGGCGGAAGGCCCGGCCGTCGGGCTCGTCGTTGAGGTCCCCGGCCACCACCGCCGCGTCCTCGCCCGTTCCCGCCAGCCGCTCCAGGACCATCCCCGCCTGCTCGTGGCGCTCCCACTCGGCGAGGCTGAGGTGGCAGCTGACCACCGCCAGCCGGGCGGCCGGCCCGAAGCGGAGCACGGCCGTCGCCAGCCCGCGGCGGTGCAGGCCGGGGGTGCGCGGCAGCAGGACGTCCTCGGTGCGCTCGACGTGGGCGCGCAGCGAGGACAGGATCATCGGCCCGGTGGCCGTCGCCCCGCCCGTGACGTGGACCAGGTCGGTCGCCCGGGCGAGCCGGGCGGCGTACTTGCGCCAGCGGAAGAAGCGCGGCGCCTCCTGGACGCAGACGACGTCGGGGGCGCAGGCCCGGATGACCCGGACCAGCGCCCCCACGTCGTCGCGCAGGGAGCGGATGTTGTAGCTGAGCAGCCGGACCACGGCCGAGCCGTCGGGCTCGGTGCGGGACGCGGGCAGGTCCTCGAGCGGATCGGTCGTCATGGGGCGGTCGTCCTCCGTCGGTCCGGTGGTGTTCCGGTGACCGGTGGTGTGCCGGGCGGTGTTCCCGCCGTCTCCCGTGGACCGTTCCCCGCGGACCCCGTGCTCACCCGCGTCTTCGCCCGCCGCGCGCCGGCCGCCGGCCGTCAGCCCTGGCGCGCCAGGTCGGCCGCGCCCACCAGCCCGGCCCGGCCGCCGAGCCGGGCGGCGAGCACCTGGGCGTGCGGCCGCCACTGGCTGCCCACCAGCCAGCGGCGGAAGGACTTGCGGATGGGCTCCAGGACGAGGTCGCCCTCGTCCGAGACGCCGCCGCCGACGATGAAGGCGGACGGGTCGAAGAGGGAGGCCAGGTCGGCCAGTCCGGCGCCCGCCCAGCGGGCCAGCTCCCGGAAGGAGTCGACCGCCACCGGGCAGCCCTGGCGGGCGGCCTGGCTGATGTGCCGGCCCTCGATCGACTCGGGGGTGCCGTCGCCCAGGGAGAGCAGGATCCCGGCGTTCTCCGGGGTGGCGGCGGCGCGCTGCCGGGCGTAGCGGACCAGGGCGCGGCCGGAGGCGTACTGCTCCCAGCAGCCCTGGCTGCCGCAGCCGCACAGCAGGCCGTCGGGGACGACTCTGATGTGGCCGAACTCCGCCGCCACGCCGAAGCGTCCGCGGTGCAGCCTCCCGCCGATGATGATGCCGCCGCCCAGCCCGGTGCCCAGGGTGATGCACACGACGTCGTCGTGGCCCTTGCCCGCGCCGAAGCGGTACTCGCCCCAGGCGGCGGCGTTGGCGTCGTTCTCGACGACGACCGGGAGGCCGACGCGCTGCTCGACCTTGTCCTTGAGCGCCTCGTTCCGCCAGTTGATGTTGGGGGCGAAGAGCACGGTGGCCCGCTTGTCGTCGACGTAGCCGGCCGCGCCGATGCCGACCGCCTCGACCCCGTGCCCGGTGCTGACCTCGCGGACCGCCTCGGCGATGGCGTCGATGACGCCGTCGGCCGTGGGCGGGGTGGGCACCGTGCTGGTTTCGAGGATCGCGCCCTCCTCGTCGACCACGCCGGCCGCGATCTTGGTACCGCCGATGTCGACGCCGATGGTGAGTCCCATGTGTCCCTCAGTTACTCGGTCGATCCCCGCTGCGCCCAACGGTACCGGAGGGCGGAGGCTTGAACGGACGGACTGGGAAACCGAACCCGGCCCCTACAAGAACTGAACGGGTTCCGAACGCGGGCGGAAGCGTGCGGAGTCTCAGTCGAGCTCGATCCGCTGGGAGCCGGAGGAGCCGTCCTCCCGGCGGTCGGCGCCGGTTCCGTCCTGTTCCGTCCCGCCGTGTCCCCCGGAATCGTCCCGCTCGCCGTCCGCGGCCCGCGGCGCTCCGCCGGACCCGCCGGGGTCCCCGCCGCCCCGGGCGGGCGGGGTCTGCCCGGCCTCCGGGACGTCCCGGTCCGCCCCGCCGCGGGTCCAGCGGCCCTCCTGGCCGGTGACCGCGGCCCGGTAGGCGGCCAGGAGTTCGCCGCCGGCGGCGGCCAGGTGCTCGAAGACCTTGGGGTTCCGCTCCACGACGGGCTCCACCGCGGCCCTGGCCTGCTCGGCCAGTTGCCGCACGGCGCCCGCGGCGGCCGGTCCGGCCAGCGGCGCGCCGAGCTCGGCGAGCTTGCCGGTGACCGCCTCGGCCAGCTTGCGCAGCTCCTCGGCGGCGCTGCCGGGCGGGGTGCCGTACCGCTCGCGGCGGCGCTCCCGCTCGGCGGCGAGGTCCTCCTCGCAGGCGGCGGCCCAGGCGTCGGGGTCGGGGTCGGGGTCGGAGTGACGCTCGCTGGCATCGCTCATGGCGGGCTCCTGAGGCGGTGGACTGCGGACGGGGACCACGGCGGACCGCGGCGGGCGGCGACCGGACGGGCACTGCCGTACCGGGTCTCCCCACTCCCGACGTTACCCGAGCGCCCCGGTGCCGCCGGGCGGCACGGGCGGACGGGCGGTGAAGCGGCGCGCCCCGCCGCGCCGGGTGCGGGTCAGCCGCGCACGGGCCACAGGCCGGGCTCGGGCTCGAAGCGCACCGACAGCTCGCCGTCGGCCAGCCGGGCACCGGTGACGGTGCAGCGGCGCAGGGCCGGAGGCAGCGGCAGCGCCCGCCGGAACGGCCCGGCGGTGACGACCACCTCCTCGCCGCGCCGCACCAGCGCCAGGGAGTCCCGGGAGGCGCCGGGCAGCGGGAGGCGCCACAGCAGGACGCCGTCCGCGGCCAGCCGGTCCTCCACCGTCCACGGCGCGCCCGCCCCGGTGCCGCCGGCCCTCGCCCCGACCTCCTCCGGCCCACCGGGGAGCAGCCCGGCCAGCTTCTCCAGGTCGCCGGGGCCCTCCGGCTCCCGGCCCAGGTGCGGCAGCCCGTGCACGGGCACGGCCGCGGCCCCCTCCCGGCACTCCGCGGCGATCGCCTCGGCCGCCTCCCGCTGCCGGGCCGCCAGGTCCGCCAGCCAGGGGTCGGCGGAGGAGGCGGGCAGCAGGCGGTTGACGACCACGGCGTCCACCGCCAGACCGTGCAGCGCCAGTCCGGCACGGGCCTCGCGCAGCGCGCGGGCGGCCGCGCGCCCGGGGTCGGCCACCAGGCGCACCGAGGTCCCCGGCGACTCGATCACCGCCTGCACCGCGGCGAGTTCGCGGTCCAGCCGTCCGGCGCCCTCGTACAGGGAGCGGGCCGGCATCGGCACCCCGGCGAGCTGGGCCAGCACCGGCCGCAGCGCGCGGGCGGCCTGGCGCTCCGGCGGCAGCAGCCGGCGCAGCCACCGCCGCACCAGCTCGGGCAGGGCCAGCGTCCGCACGGCCTGCTCGGCCGGCGGCATGTCGACCACCAGCAGGTCGTACGCCGCCCCGCCGGTCCCGGCCGGGGCGTGCGCGGCGCGCAGCGCGCCCAGCAGGGCCAGGGCGTCCGCGCCGGGCGGCTCGGCCAGTTCGTCGTCGTCCAGGGGGTCGGCGCCCAGCAGGTCGAGGGCGGAGCGGGCGCGTTCCTGGAGGGCCACGGCCCGGGCCCGGAAGGCGGCGCCGGAGTCGGTCCGGGCCAGCCACAGGCCGGGGGCCGCCTCGCGGGGCCGGGCGCCTCCGTCCTCCGGCGCCCCGCCGCCCGGTCCGCGGCCGCCGTCGAACAGCGCCTCCAGGGCACCGGGGGGCCCGGCGCCGAGCAGCAGGGTGCGGTGCCCGCGGCGGGCGGCCGCCAGCGCGGTGGCGGCGGCGACGGTGGTGCGGCCGCTGCCGCCGCCACCGGTGACCAGGAGCGTGCGCATCCGCGGCGCGCCGGGGGCGCTCAGGAGCGTGCGCCGCTCTCGACGCGCTTCTTCAGCCCGTCCAGAGCGCGGTCGATGATCACCTTCTCGGCCTTGCGCTTGATCATGCCGAGCATGGGGATCTTCACGTCCACGGTGAGCTGGTAGGTCACCTCGGTGCGGCCGCCGTCCCCGAGCGCCCTGAGGCTGTAGACGCCGTCCAGGGTGCGCAGCATCTGCGACCTCACCAGCGACCAGCGGACCTCGCCGTCGCCGGCCCACTCGTAGGCGAGGGTGTGCTCGTCCCTGATGGCCCCGGCGTCCAGCAGCAGCCTGACCCGCTCGGCGCGCCCCCGGTCGTCGCGGGAGAGCACCTCGGCCTCCTTGACCTCGCCGGTCCACTCCGGGTAGCGCTCGAAGTCCGCGATCACCCTCATCACCTCGGCGGGCTCCGCCTCGACGATGATGCTCGACCTGGTGTGCTCGGCCATCCCTGTGGCTCCTCCGCTCGCCGCTGCCGCGCCCGGCTCGTGCTCTCCGGCCCGCGGTGGTCCGTGCCCGTGCCCCGCTGCCTGCCGTCTGCGGGAAGGCTACCGCGCCCGGGACCCCGCCCCGTGCGCTCCCCGCCCCCTCACCACTCCAGCACCCAGGGCCTGCCGGTGGCCTTGAAGTGGCCCACGTTCACGCACTCGGTCCGGCCGATCCGCATCCGCCCGACCAGCGGCTGGTGCACGTGGCCGAAGAGGGCGTAGCGGGGGCGCACCGCCCGGACCGCCTCCAGCAGCGCCTCGCTGCCCCGCTCGAAGCGGCGGGCGACGGTGTCGTAGCACAGCTCGGGCACCAGGGGCGGGATGTGGGAGCACAGGACGTCGACCTCGCCGAGGGCCGCGACCTTCGCCGCGTAGGTCTCCTCGTCCACCTCGTAGGGGGTGCGCATCGGGCTGGGCAGTCCGCCGCCGACGAAGCCGAAGCGCCACCCGCCGATCTCCGCGGTCCCCCCGTCCAGGACGGTGGTGCCCCCGGCGGCGTACTCGGGCCACAGCCGGGGGACGTCCACGTTGCCGTAGGTGGCGTAGGTGGGGGTGGGGAAGGCGGCGAACAGCTCGGCGTACTGGCGGCGCACGGCCTCCTCCAGGAGGGCCGCGCGCCGGCCGCCCCCGGCTCCGTCCTCACCGTCCGCCCCGTCCTCGCCGCCTTCGCCGTCCCCGGCCCACAGCCCGGCCATGAGGGCGCGGGCCTCCTCGTGGCGGCGGGCGGTGCGCAGCGCCACGTAGCGGCTCGCGTTCCCGGCGCCGAACAGGTCGGGGAGGATGCCGCGGGTGTGGTCCGCGTAGTCGACGAACAGCAGGAGGTCGCCCAGGCAGACCAGCGCGTCCGCGCCGTCCCCCGCCGCGGCCAGGTCCCGGCTGTTGCCGTGCACGTCGCTCACCACGTGGACTCGCATGGCGACCACCCTACGGCCCGCGTCCCGCTCCCCCGCGGCGGGCGTTCCCGGCGCCCCGGGCGCGGCCGCCGGTTCGGTGGGCCCGCGGAGCGTGGACTACCCTGCACGGAGACAGACCCGTGGTGTGTGACGCACCGAACAGATCGGCGCCACCCCCTACCCCGAGTCCCGTACCGGTGGGTAACGTCCGTGGCCGTCCGACCCCCGAGACTCCCCCGTCTCGTGGCCAGAGCCGACGGAGGCCGTTCCCCAGCGGTTCCGTGGCGGTGCCGATGAGGAGCATCTGTTTTGCGCGAGTTCAGTCTTCCGGCCCTGTACGAGGTGCCCGCGGACGGAAACCTGACCGACCTCGTCCGTCGCAACGCCGTGCAGCACCCGGACGTTCCCGTCATCGCCCGCAAGGACTCCGGCGGTTCCTGGCGGGACCTGACCGCCCGGGAGTTCCTGGCGGAGGTGCGGGCCGCGGCCAAGGGACTGATCGCGGCGGGCATCCGCCCCGGTGACCGGATCGGCCTGATGTCGCGGACCCGCTACGAGTGGACGCTGCTGGACTTCGCGGTCTGGAGCGCCGGCGCGGTGACCGTGCCGGTCTACGAGACCAGCTCCCCCGAGCAGGTCCAGTGGATCCTGGACGACTCCGGCGCGGTGGGCTGCATCGTGGAGACCGGCGCCCACGCGGCCGCCGTGGAGTCCGTGCGCGACCGGGTGCCGTCCCTGGAGCACCTGTGGGTCCTCGACGACGGCGCGGTGCAGAAGCTGGCCGACGCCGGCGCGCAGGTCGCCGACGCGGTCCTGGACGAGCACAGCTCCGCCGCGAACGCCGACGCCCCGGCCACCATCGTCTACACCTCCGGCACCACCGGCCGCCCCAAGGGCTGCGTGCTGTCCCACCGCGCGTTCTTCGCGGACTGCGGCAACGTGGTGGAGCGCCTGAGGCCCCTCTTCGTGCCCGGCCAGGGGTCGGTGCTGCTCTTCCTGCCGATCGCCCACGTCTTCGGCCGCATGGTGCAGCTCGCGGCCGTCATGGCGCCGATCCGCCTGGGGCTGAGCCCCGACATCAAGCACCTCACCGACGACCTGGCCGGCTTCCGCCCGACGCTGATCCTGGGCGTGCCGCGGGTCTTCGAGAAGGTCTACAACGCGGCGCGCGCCAAGGCGCAGTCCGAGGGCAAGGGGAAGGTCTTCGACCGGGCCGCCGAGACCGCGATCGCCTACAGCCGCGCCCTGGACGCCCCCTCGGGCCCGTCACTGGGCCTGCGGCTGCGGCACAGGCTCTTCGACAAGCTGGTCTACGGCAAGCTGCGCGCGGTGCTGGGCGGCCGGGCCACCCACGCCATCTCCGGCGGCGCCCCGCTGGGCGAGCGGCTGGGCCACTTCTACCGCGGCATCGGCTTCACCGTGCTGGAGGGCTACGGCCTCACCGAGTCCTGCGCGCCGACCGCCTTCAACCCCTACGACCGGCCGAAGATCGGCACGGTCGGGCAGCCGCTGCCGGGCTCGGCGGTGCGGATCGCCGACGACGGCGAGGTGCTGCTGCGCGGCGAACACCTGTTCAGCGGCTACTGGAACAACGAGGCCGCCACCGCCGAGGCGATGGCGGACGGCTGGTTCCGCACCGGCGACATCGGCACCCTCGACGAGGACGGCTACCTCACTATCACCGGCCGCAAGAAGGAGATCCTGGTGACGGCGGGCGGCAAGAACGTCGCACCGGCCGTCATCGAGGACCGCATCCGGGCCCACGCCCTGGTCGCCGAGTGCATGGTGGTCGGCGACGGCCGCCCCTTCGTCGGCGCGCTGATCACCCTGGACGAGGAGTTCCTGCCGCGCTGGGCGGAGGAGCACGGCAAGGCGGGCCTGCCGCGGGAGGCGCTGCTGGCCGACCCCGAGCTGCTGGCCGCCGTCCAGCGGGCGGTCGACGACGGCAACGCGGCGGTCTCCCGGGCGGAGTCGGTCCGCAGGTTCCGGATCCTGCCGCACCAGTTCACCGAGGAGTCGGGCCACCTGACGCCCTCCCTCAAGCTCAAGCGCGCCGTCGTCGCCAGGGACTTCGCGCAGGAGATCGAGGCGCTGTACGCCTAGCGCGTACGCCCCGGGCGGGCACCGCGCACCCGCGCGCGGCGCCCGCCCCGGTCACAGCAGGGCCCGGAGCCGTTCGGCCAGCAGGTCCCAGCGCCAGCGCTCCTCGACCCACTGCCGGCCGCGCTCGCCCATCCGGCGGCGCAGCCCGGGATCCTTCAGCAGGGCGGCGATCCGCTCGGCGGTCTCCCGTTCCGCGGCGCCGCCCGGAGCCCCGCCGCGCACCACCCAGCCCGTCTCCCCCTCCAGCACCGCGTCGGGCGCGCCGCCGGAGTCGCCCGCGACGACCGGCAGTCCGGTGGCCGACGCCTCCAGGTAGACGATGCCGAGCCCCTCGACGTCCAGCCCGCCCCGGCGGGTCCGGCAGGGCATGGCGAAGACGTCGCCGGCCCCGTGGTGGGCGGGCAGCTCCTCCCAGGGCACCGCCCCGGTGAAGCGCACCGAGCCGGCGACCCCGGTCTCCTCCGCGAGCCTGCGCAGCGCCGGCCCGTACGGCCCGTCGCCGACGACCAGCAGCACCGCGTCGGGGACCTCGGCGAGGACCGCCGGCATGGCGCGGATGAGGGTGTCCTGGCCCTTGCGCGGCACCAGCCGGGAGACGCACACCACGACCGGCCGGTCGGCCAGCCCCAGCCGGGCGCGGACGGCGTTGCCGCCGGAGCCGGGGTGGAAGGTCTTCTCGTCGACGCCGGGCGGCAGGTGGACCATCCGGGCCGCCGCCTCGCCGGTGAGCGCGCCCGCGATCCGGGACCGGGTGTACTCGCCGAGGTAGGTGAGGGTGTCGGTGCCCTCGCCGATGCGGCGCAGCAATTGCCGGGCGGCGGGCAGCCGGGCCCAGCCGGCCTCGTGGCCGTGGGTGGTCGCCACCAGCCGCTCCGCGCCCGCGCGACGCAGCGCGGGCGCCATCAGGCCCAGGGGGGCCGCGGCCCCGAACCACACCGACGTGCAGCCGTGTTCGCGCAGCAGCCGCACCGCCCGGCGCGTCACGCGCGGGGAGGGCAGCAGCATGGTGGCGCGGTCCCGGACGACGGTGAAGGGCTGCTCGGCGTCGAAGCGGGCGGTGGCCTCGATGCCCTCCCGGCTCCTCTTCCAGGTCGAGGCGTAGACGACGACCCGCTCGGGGTCCAGCCGCAGCGCCATGCTGTGCAGGAACGCCTGGATGCCGCCGGGACGCGGCGGGAAGTCGTTGGTGACGATCAGGGTCTTGTCCATCGCCGCCGACAGTACAACGGTGCTCCCGGGGGGCCGCGGGCCGCACCCGGTACGGTCGGTGCATGCGTCTTCCCGTCGCGGCCTGGGCCGCCACCCGGACCGTACTGCTGCTGTGCGTGTTCAAGGTGATCACCGTGCCCGGACCGGACGTCACCAGCGACGTGTCGGTGATCTACCGCGGCTGGTACGAGGTGCTGCGCACGGGCGCCTTCCCGCAGGGCGACGTCACCTGGCAGTACCCGCCCGCCGCCGCGCTGGCGGTCCTCTCCCCCGCCCTGCTGCCGTTCCTGGAGTACGCGGCGGCCTTCTACGTGCTGGCCTGCGCGGCCGACGCGGCCGCCTTCGCCCTGCTGCTGCGCGCCTCCCGCCGCGCGCCCGGCGGTGCTCGGCGGCGGTACGCGGGGGCGTGGGTGTGGGTGGCCGGGGTGCCGCTGCTGGGCCCGACCGTCTACGCCCGCTACGACCTGATGGTCACCGCCGTCGCGGTCGCCGCGCTGCTGGCCCTGGCCCGCAGGCCGCGGACGGCCGGGGCGCTGGTGGCCCTCGGCGCGCTGCTGAAGGTGTGGCCCGCGCTGCTGCTGGTCGGCACCCCGCGCGGGCGCGCCACCAAGGCGGTGTGGGGCACCGCGCTGGCCGCGGCCCTGCTGCTGACCGCCGCGTTCGCCGCCGCCATGCCCGGCGCCCTGGAGTTCCTCACCCACCAGCGGGACCGGGGCACCGAGGTGGAGTCGGTGGGCGCCCTGGTCTTCCACGTGGCGCGGCACTTCGGCTGGGAGGGGCAGGTGCTGCTCAACTACGGCTCGGTGGAGTTCCTGGGCCCCCACGTGGAGACGGTGAGCACCGCGGCGCTGGTGTGCTCGGCCGCGGCCTTCGGCTGGCTGCTGCGGTGGCGGCTGCGGGCGGTGGAGTGGACGGCGAGCACGGCGGCGGACGCCGCGTTCGCCGCCGTGCTGCTGTTCACCGTCACCAGCCGCGTGATCAGCCCGCAGTACATGGTCTGGCTGGTGGGTCTGGCGGCGGTGTGCGTGGTGCTGCGCACCGGCCGCCAGGGGACGCCCGCGCTGCTGGTGGTCGCGGCGACGGGGGTGACGCTGCTGGAGTTCCCGCTGTACTTCGGGAACGTGGTGGCGAGCGACGCGCTGGGCATCACGCTGCTGGTGGTGCGCAACGGGCTGCTGCTGGCCGCCGCCGCGCTGGCCTGCGCCCGGCTGTGGCGGACGACGGTGACCGAGCCGCTGCTCCGCACCGGTGGCGGACACGGCGGCGACGGCGGCGCGGAGGCCGGCGAGGGGCGCCGCAGCACCGCGGGGGGAGCCGGCGGCGAGGCCGCCGGGACGGTTCCGCCCGGCCGGCTGCCGGTCCGCTGAGGACGGCCGGCCTCACCCCTCGCCCGTGCCGGTCCCCCGGTCCCGCGCCAACTCCCGTCGCAGGTAGGCCCGCCAGTGCCCGGTGAGCTCGGCCACGCCGACGCCGAGCACCTCGCGGACCGCCGGTTCCGCCGCCTGCCGCGGTCCGCCGCCTTCCCCGCCACCGGCCCGGCCGGCCGCCAGGTAGAGCTCCACCAGCCTCTCCTCGCCCCAGCGCTCCGCCACCATCCGGCACAGCAGCCAGCTCCCCTCGTACGCCAGGGCGAGCCGGTCGGCGTCCCCGGCGAAGTCGAAGTCCCCGTCCTCCGGCAGCCGCCGGGGCACCTCGTCCCCGCGCACGGCGGCGGCCAGCGCGGGGGCGACCAGGGCGGGCCGCCGCCCGGTGCCCCGGTAGCCGACCCAGTCGGCGAATCCCTCCGAGAGCCACATCGGGGTGGAGCCGGTGGTGTGCGCGCGGGTGGCGACGTGGGTCACCTCGTGGGTCATGACGATCTGCCGGCCCTCCTCCCCCAGGAGCCAGTACGTGCCGGGGTTGACCACGACCCGCTCGGCGGGCGTCCGCCCCCCGCCGCCCGCCTCACCGGTGGTGACGGCGGCGACGCCCCGGTAGGAGGAGGGTTCGCCGCCCAGCAGCCCGGCCATGCCCTCCAGCGAGGCGGGCGCCAGGACGAGCACCCGGCGCGGCCAGTCCCGCGGCCAGACGGCGTCGACGGCGGGCACCGCGCGGTCGGCGGCCGAGGCCAGGGCGCGCAGGTCCGCCTCCGGGCGCCCCGATCCCAGCACCAGGCTCCGCGCGCCGCGCACGACGGTCAGCTCGCCCTGCTCCCACGGCTGTTCGGCGCTGCGGCGCCCCCGGGGCTCCCCGTCGCCGTCGCCGGAGACGTACCAGCGGCCCTTCCGCTCGGTGAGCGTCAGGTACTCCACGTCCCGCACCGGCACGGAGTCGTATCCGCCGACGCGGTAGCGCAGTTCGGCCCGCACCGCGAGCCGGCGCGGTGCCCCGGCCGGGAGCGGGAAGGCGTCGTCGCCGGTGGCGGTGACGCGGTAGGACCAGTGGTCCAGCGGCAGCCGGGCCAGGTTGCGGAACACCCCGCGCTGACCGGCCCGGTACTCCCGCGCACGGGGGTCGACGGTCGCCAGGTACGCCCCCGCGTCGCCGTCCCGGACGGCCGCGGCCTGGCGGTCCAGCACCGCCTGGGCGGCCGCCCGTTCGGCGCCGCCGCCCCCCGGTCCCGTGCAGGCGGCCGGGAACACCAGCAGGGCGGCCGCCAGTGCCGCCGCCGCGCTCCGCCGCCGCCGTCCCACACCGCCGATCGTACGGGGGCCGGGGGCGGGGCCCGGGCGGCAGGGCTCAGGGACGGACCACGGCGGCCACCGGCATCATCCCGGCCGGGTCGTACCTGACCCGCGCCCCCGGGTGCGGGGCGTGGACCACCTGGCCGCCGCCGACGTACATCCCCACGTGGCCGGCGTCCGGCCCGTAGACCACCAGGTCGCCGGGGAGGGCCTCCTCGAACGGCACCCGGCGACCGGCGTGCAGCTGCCCCTGCGAGGTGCGCGGCAGGGAGACGCCCGCCTGCGCGTACGCCCAGGAGGTCAGGCCCGAGCAGTCGAACGCGTGCGGTCCGGCCTGGCCCCAGGCGTACGGCGCGCCGACCGCCCGCCGCGCGGCCGCCACCGCCGCGGAGGCGCGCGGCGAGGAGCCGGCGGCCTCCGGCACGGCGGGGCGCCCGGTGCCGCGGGCGGCGCGCTCACGGGCGGCGCGCTCCTGGGGCGGAAGGCTGTTGAGGAGCCGCCGCGCGGCGCCGAGCTTGCGCTGCACGGCCGCGCGGTGCCGGCCCAGGGTCTCGCGCTGGCGCCTCAGTTCGGCCAGCTTCCCGCCGGCCCGGGCGCGCTGCTGCTCCAGGGAGCGCACGGTGTGCCGGTAGGCCTGGAGCCGGGCGGCCTGGCGGCTGCCGATCCGGTCCAGGGCGGAGGCCCTGGCGAGGTACTCGTCGGGGTCGTCGGACAGGAGCAGCGCGAGGGAGGGGACCACCGCGCCGCCGCGGTACTGGGCGGCGGCCAGGGCCCCCAGGTCGTCCCTCATCCGGTTGGCCCTGGCCTGGTCGCGCGCGGCGGCGTTCTGGGCCCGCTCCACCTGGCCGCGCAGCTCCTCCACCCGCTCGGCGGCGGCGTTGTACTCCTCGGTGGCCTGCTCCGCCTCGGTGTAGAGCCGGTCCACCCGGGCGTTCAGCGCGGCCGCGGTGCCCTCGCCGTCGGGGTCGGCCCCGGCCGGGGCGGCGGTCAGGACCGCGGCGGCACCGGCCGCGGCGGACAGCGCGGTGACCCGGGCGCCCAGGCCGAACGCCCCGGCGCGCGGGGCGCGCCGGGGGGAGCCGTGCCGTCGGGGGGCGTGTCGGGGGGACCGGTGCGAGACCACGGTGGAGCCGTTCTCCCTTCCTCTGGGGACGTCCGGGGACGCCGCGGGTGCGGGAGCACGGGTGCGCGGCGGCCGCCGGGGCGGTGGCCGCCGAGAGTATCCGCACGGGCACACCGGGTTCACGGACCGTTTCTGCTCCCCGGCGGCGCGCCGGACCCCCGCCCCGCCCGCTCCGGGCGCAGGTCACACGGCGGTGGCGGGCGGGGGAACGGCGACGGCCTCCCCCGCCCGGATTCACCCGGACGGAGGAGGCCGCGACCTGGTCTGGTGAGGCGGGCGCCCGTCAGACGCGCACGCCGAACATGAACGGCATGTTGTTGATGGACTCGTAGCGCACGTTGGCACCCGTCCTGGGGGCGTGCAGCACCTGCCCGTTGCCGGCGTAGAAGCCGACGTGGTGCAGGTCGCTGTAGAAGATGACCAGGTCGCCCGGGGCGAGCTGGCTCTGGGAGTAGATCCGGGTACCGGCGTTGGCCTGGGCCTGCGAGGTGCGCGGCAGGGAGACGCCGGCCTGCGCGTACGCCCAGGAGGTCAGGCCCGAGCAGTCGAAGGAGTTGGGACCGGTGGCGCCCCAGACGTAGGGCGTGCCGATCTTGGACTGGGCGGCCCGGAGGGCGGCGGAGGCCCGCTGGCTGGCGGAGGCCGAACTGCCCAGGTCCACGCGGGCGGCGGAGTCGCGGCTGGCGCGGGTCTCCTCGGCCGCCATCTGGCGGCGCTCCTGCGCGGTCAGGGAGTTGAGGAGCCGCTGCGCCTCGGCGAGCTTGCCCTGGACCTCCTTCTTCTTCTTGTCCAGCTCCTTGCGGGTGGCCTCCAGGTCCTTCAGCTTGCCGGAGGCCTCGTCGCGCTGCTGCGAGAGGGTCCGCTGCTTGGACTGGATCTTCTTCAGGGCCGAACTCTGCTTGCTGCCGAGCTGGTCGAGCGCCGAAGCCTTCTCCAGGTAACTGTCGGGGTCGGCGGAGAGGAACAGCTGCAGGGAGGGGTCCATGCCGCCGCCGCGGTACTGGGCGGTGGCCATCGAACCGAGACCGTCGCGCAGGTCGTTGAGCTCGTCCTGGCTGCGGGCGACGCTGTCCTGCAGGTTGCTGATCTGCTTCTCCAGCTTCTCCTGCTTCTCCTTGGCCCCGTTGTACTTCTCGGTGGCGGCCTCGGCCTCCTCGTAGAGCTTGTCGACCTTGGCCTTGACTTCCTTCTTGGTGGGCTTCGGGTCGGCGTGGGCCGCCTGGGAGGTGAGCGCGACCGCCGCTGCTGCGGTCGCGGTGAGCACGGTCACCCGGGTGCGGTTCGGCTGCTTGGGTCGACGGTGGGACGCCACTGGGGCGAGCTCCTTCTTCCTCAGCCGCCTGCCAGGGGTGGCTGGGGCCACCCGGCTCCGCGATGAGCGCCGCGGATTCGGCGGTACCCCCGCTGCCACCCCGGTTGGGTGATCAACCGCGCGGAGGTTCGGGCCAGACACTAGCCATGCGCCGTGGTCGCTTCAAATCCTCATAGGAAAAATCTCGCCGTACGGCCACATCCTTTACCATCACCCCACTCCCGGCGACCGGGTGCTGACGCTGCGTTCCCGGCCGGCGGACATTCCGGACCACCCCGCGCGGTGGTGACGGAGCGTCGGAAGCGGCCGGATCGTACCCCCGGCGTGCCCCCGCCACACCTCCGCCTCCCACGGGCCGGCCGGACGGGGCTCAGGTGCGGCCGAGCCGGCGCAGCAGCAGCACCGACGACACCGGGCGGGCCCCGGCCGCGGCCACCCCGTCGGCCACCTCCCGGTCCGCCGAGACCACCACCACCGGGCGGCCGGGCGGCTCGGCGCGCACCAGCCTGCGGATCAGCTCGTCGGCGGTCTGCCCCTGCTTGCTGAACAGCACCCGCACCCCCCTGGGAGGCGCCAGCAGCACCGGCACCGCCAGGTCCGCGCCGTCGAAGACGCAGGTCACCTCGGCGCCGGACTGGGCGGCCAGCCCCGCCAGCCCGCCCAGCAGCCGCAGCCGCTGCTTCTCCAGCGGCAGCGAGGGGTAGCCGGTCTTGGTGACGTTGTAGCCGTCCACCACCAGGTGCGCCTGAGGCAGCGCCAGCAACTGGTCGAGCAGCGCCGGGTCGTCCTCGGACAGGGCGCGCCGCGCGATGTCCCGGGGCGTCATGCGGCCCGGCTCCACCGCCTCCACGGTCTCCGCCGGGCGGTGGGTGACGGGCGGCAGGGCCAGCTCGCGCCGCAGCCCCTGGGCCGCGTCCAGCACGGTGTCCAGCAGCAGGCGCAGCCGCATGTCCTCCACGCTGCGGCCCTCGCGCACCGCGCGGCGGCTCGCCTCCAGGGCCGACTCCGCCTCCGCCAGCCGCGCCCGCAGGCGCCGCGCCTCGTTCTCGGCGGCCGCCTTCTCCGCGGCGGCCGCCGAGCGCACCTCCTCCAGCTCGGCGCGCGCCTTGCGCACCGCCGCCTCGCCGCGCTTGACGTCGCTCTGCGCGCTGCGCAGCTTTCGGTGCAGGGAGTCGGCCTCCTTGCGGGCGGCCTCCAGCTCCGCGCGGAGCCGCTCGCCGTCGGCGCGCGCGGCGGCCCTGGCCTTCGCCAGCTCCTCGCGGAGCCGGGCCGTCTCCCGCTGGGCCTCCTCGCCCGCGCGCTCCGCCTGGGCCCGCTGGGCCTCCTCCCCCGCCGCGGCGACGAGCTTGGTCCAGCCCTGGGGACGCAGCACGTAGGCGACCGACGCCACGTCCACCGGGTCGGCCGCGGCCGGGAAGGTGCCCTCCTCCACCGCCTCGGTCAGCTCCGGCAGCGCCTCGCGCAGCCGCTCGGCGACGCGCTGCCGGAAGACCGGATCCCCCTCCAGCGCGGCGGCCATCGCGTTGCCCGCGAACCGGACCCGCCGCTGGGGGGTGAAACGGGCGTACTGCCGCAGCGGAGCGGGGAGTTCGGCGATGCCGAACCCGCCGAGCGCGTCCCCCGTCAGCGCCACCACCCGGCGGCGCACCTTCTCCGGCAGGGGGCGGTCCAGCGCCTCGTCGTCGGCGGGCTCGCGCTCACCGCCCGTCCGTTCCACCACGGTTCACACCCGCCCGTCGTCACACCTGCGCGCTGGGACGGTCCACCAGCTCGACCTGGTCCACCGCGTTGCACCAGCGGCAGCGCACCGACTCGATCGTCTCACTGAGCACCTCGCGCTCCTCGACCTTCGGCTCCCCGGCCAAGTCCAGATGGACGTACTCCACCACCTTGCTGGAGCGCGTCACGTCGAAGCGGGTGAGGTTGCCGCACATGGTGCAGCGCCAGCGCGTTCCTTCGTTCGGCTGGGGAACCGGCATCGTGTCGTCCTCTCCTCGGTCTTCCCTGCGCCGGCGTCCTCGGCGCCGCCGACCCGGGCGTTCCTGCTGTCGTGCGTGGTCGTCCTCTGCTTCCGCTGTCCTCGCCGCGTCCAGCGCCCCGGATGTTCCGGGTGCCCCCGTATGATCCGGTTATCTCCGCGCCGCAGGGCCGGGCCGTCACATGACCTGGGGTATCCACGCAACCCTACGGCCTGGGGACGGCAGGGTGTGCCGCGGCGTGCGGCCCGTATCCGAGCCGACATCATCCGTGCCGCGGGGCCCCGCAGGCCCCCGCGCACAGCGGGCCGGCGGCGGCACCGGGCTACAGTGAGCGGGCCGGATCCGGCGGCCAGGGGAACCGGAGCCTCCCGGGTGGCGCCGCCAGCGGCGGATCCGCCGCGGCCCGCCCCCGCCAGACGCCCCCCCGACGAAGGGAAGACCGTGATCACCTCGATCGTGCTCATCAAGACCAGCACCGACCGCATCCCGGAGATCGCCGAGCAGATCGCCGCGCTGGAGGGGGTCAGCGAGGTCTACTCGGTGACCGGTGCCCACGACCTGATCGCCATGGTGCGGGTGGCCCGGCACGACGATCTCGCCGAGGTCATCCCGGGCCGCATCAGCAAGGTCCCCGGGGTGGAGGCCACCGAGACCCACATCGCCTTCCGGACCTACTCCCAGCACGACCTGGAGGCGGCCTTCGCCATCGGGCTCGACTCCTAGGGCTCCCGGGCCGGACCGGGACCGGCGCGACGGCCGTCCGCGGGACGCGGCGGACCCCGGCACCGCAGGCATGGTGCCGGGGTCCGCCGTGTCCCGTGCCGCTGCGGGCCGTACGGCGGCCCGGAGCGCTCCGCGGCCGTACGGCGGCGGAGCGGACCAGCCCGGCCCGGAAAGGCCGGAACCGCGCGTTCAGGCGTTGCTGGCGGCCACCCAGCGCTCCAGGGCCGCCTTGGCGGCGCCGGAGTCGAGGGACTCCGCGGCCCGCGCCATGCCCGCCGCGATGCGTTCGGTCAGCGGGGCGTCGCAGGAGGGCTCCAGCGCGACCAGCGCGGCGGCGGAGTTCAGCAGCACCGCGTCCCGCACGGGACCGCGCTCGCCGTCCAGCAGCCGGCGCGCCACGTCCGCGTTGTGGGCCGGGTCCCCGCCGCGCAGCGCCTCCAGCGGCACCGGCTCGATGCCGACCTCCCGCGGGTCGAAGACCTCCCGGCGCACCTGGCCGTCCCGCACCGACCACACCGTCGAGGTGCCCGTCACGGTCAGCTCGTCCAGGCCGTCATCGCCCCGGAAGACCAGCGCGGAGGTGCCGCGCTCGGCGAGCACGCCCGCCATGATCGGCGCCATCCGGGCGTCGGCGACCCCGGTGGCCTGGGCGCCCACCCGGGCGGGGTTGGTCAGGGGGCCGAGGAAGTTGAAGGTGGTCGCGATGCCCAGCTCCTTCCGGGCGGCGGCCACGTGGCGCAGGGCGGGGTGGAACCTCACCGCGAAGCAGAAGCTGATCCCCGCCTCGACCGCGACCTCGGCGACCCGCTCGGGGGTGAGGTCCAGGTTGACGCCCAGCTTCTCCAGCACGTCCGAGGAGCCGGAGGCGCTGGAGGCGGCGCGGTTGCCGTGCTTGACGACCCGCGCGCCCGTGCCGGCCACCACGATGGAGGACATCGTGGAGATGTTGACCGTCCTGGCCCGGTCGCCGCCGGTGCCGACGATGTCGACCGAGGGACCGGGCACCTCGATGACGTTGGCGTGCTCGTACATCGCGCGGACCAGGCCGGTCACCTCGTCGACCGTCTCGCCCTTGGCGCGCAGCGCCACCGCGAAACCGGCGATCTGGGCGTCGGTCGCCTCGCCGCGCATGATGCGGTCCATCGCCCAGGCGGTGCTGTCGGCGGACAGGTCCTCACCGGCCAGCAGCGCGCTCAGCACGTCCGGCCAGGTGCGGGCCGCCACGGTGTCGCCTCCGGCGGGGGTAGCAGCACTCATGGGATCACTCCTGGCGTGTTCGGATACGGGGGCCGGATCTCCGCGGCGGCCCGCCGTCAGCCTAGCGGGCGCACCGCCCCGGCCACGGCCTGCGCCCGCACTCCGGACGCGCGGGCCGGCGGGCCCGCGCGGAGGGCCCCGGGCGCCGCGCCGGCCCCCCGACACGCCGGGGCCCCGGCCCTCCCTGGGGAGGACCGGGGCCCGTGTGTGGCGACGTCGGGTGTTCCGTCAGTGGTGGCCGTGGCCGCTGGTGAGCTCCTTGTACTCCTCCACCGTCGGCTTGGGGACCTGGTTGCCCTCGCCGTAGTAGCCGTGGCTGAGCTTGACGCGGAGCTTCTGGAGGGGGCCGACCTTGCGGACCACGCCGTTCTCGTCCTTCTCCGGGCCGATCTCCAGCGGCTTGTGCTGCTCGTGCGCGGTGAGCGTGTGCAGCCGCTCCTGCGAGAGGGGCTCGTGCACCTCGACGAACTCACCGTGCGGCAGCCGCTTGATGATCCCGCTCTCGCGGCCGTGGAGCACCTTCTCGCGGTCGCGCCGCTGCAGGCCCATGCAGATCCGCTTGGTGACGATGAAGGTGATCACCGGCCCCAGGAAGAACAGGATGCGCACCGACCAGGTGATGGCGTTGATCGACAGGTGGAAGTGCGTGGCCCACAGGTCGTTCCCGCCGCCCACCAGGCAGATGAAGTACAGGGCGATCCAGGCCGCGCCGAACGCGGTGCGCGTCGGGGCGTTGCGCGGGCGGTCCAGGATGTGGTGCTCGCGCTTGTCGCCGGTGACCCAGGCCTCGATGAACGGGTACAGGGCGATGGCCGCCAGGATCAGCGGGAAGATCATCAGCGGGATCAGCACGCCCAGGGCGAGCGTGTAGCCGCCCGGCAGCACGATCTCCCAGCCCGGCATGGCGCGGACCAGGCCCTCGGAGAAGCCCATGTACCAGTCGGGCTGCGCGTTGGTGGACACCTGGTCCGGCCGGTAGGGGCCCAGCACCCAGATCGGGTTGATGGTGACCGTCGCGGCGATGACCGCGATGATGCCGAAGACCAGGAAGAAGAAGCCTCCGGCCTTGGCCATGTAGACCGGCAGCAGCGGCATGCCGACGACGTTCTTCTCGGTCCGGCCGGGACCGGCGAACTGGGTGTGCTTGTGGTAGAAGACCAGGATCAGGTGGGCCACCACGAGCCCCAGCATGATGCCGGGCAGCAGCAGGACGTGGATCACGAAGAACCGCGGGATGATCTCCGTCCCCGGGAACTCGCCGCCGAACAGGAACATGGCGATGTAGCTGCCCACCACCGGGATGGAGAGGACCGCGCCCTCCATGAACCGCAGGCCGGTGCCCGAGAGCAGGTCGTCCGGCAGGGAGTAGCCGGTGAAGCCGGTGAACATGCCCAGCACCAGCAGCAGGAAGCCGAACAGCCAGTTGATCTCGCGCGGCTTGCGGAACGCGCCGGTGAAGAAGACGCGCATCATGTGCACGAACATGCCGACCAGGAACACCAGCGCGGCCCAGTGGTGGATCTGCCGCATGAGCAGACCGCCGCGGACGTCGAAGCTGATGTCCAGCGTCGAGGCGTACGCCTCCGACATGTGCACGCCGTGCATCGGCACGTAGGAGCCGTGGTAGGTCACCTCGGCCATGCTCGGGTGGAAGAACAGCGTCAGGTAGACGCCGGTCAGGATGACGATGATGAAGCTGTAGAGGCAGACCTCTCCGAGCATGAAGGACCAGTGGTCCGGAAAGATCTTGCGCATGTTGGCCTTGGCCAGGGTGTAGATGCCCAGGCGGCCGTCGGCCCAGTCAGCGACCCGCTCGCCGGCGGGCGCCTTGCCCCGGCGCTTCGGGGCGTCGCTTGCAGTACTCATCCGCGCTCCCAGAAGCTCGGGCCGACGGGCTCCTTGAAGTCGTCCTGCGCTTCGAGGAAGCCGTCGTCGTTGACACCGATCTTCAGCTGCGGCAGGGGGTGGCCGGCCGGGCCGAAGATCACACGTGCCCCGTCGGCCAGGTCGAAGGTCGACTGGTGGCACGGGCACAGCACGTGGTGGGTCTGCTGTTCGTACAGGGTAACCGGGCAGCCGACGTGGGTGCAGATCCTGGAGAAGGCCACGATGCCCTCGTGGGACCAGTCCAGTTCCCGCTTGTCCTTGATGTCCTTCGGCTCCAGCCGGATGACCATGACGGCAGCCTTGGCGATCTCCTTCTGGAAGTCGTGGCTGCCCTCCTCCAGCCCCTCGGGCTGGACCATGACCAGGGAGCCGACCGGGACGTCCTCCGGACGCAGCGGCTCGCCGGTGTTCTGGTTGACCAGCAGCTTGCCCTTGCTCCACGCCGTGTGGCGCAGCTTGTCCTCGGGCAGGGGGCCGAGGTCGCGCAGCAGCACCACACCGGAGAGCGGCACCACGGCCAGCGCGCCGAACATGGTGTTGCGGATCAGCTTGCGACGGCCGATCTGCGACTCCTTGGCGCCCTGGTGGAAGTCGGCGAGGACCTTCTCCTTGGTCTCGGTGTCCGCCTCGACCGGGTGGCGCTCGCCGATCAGCTCGTGGTCCGACATCAGCGTGCGGGCCCAGTGGACCGCGCCGGCGCCGATGCAGAACAGGGCGATGCCCAGCGACATGCCCAGGGTGAAGTTCAGGGCACTGATCTCACCGAGCGGCCAGACGTGGATGTACTGGTCGACCGGGAAGATCACGTACGAGGCGATGAAGCCGAGGGTGGCCAGCATCGAGACGGTGAACAGCAGGGCGACCGTGCGCTCGGAGCGCTTGGCGGCCCGGTCGTCGATGTCCTGGATGCGCGGCTCGTGGGGCGGCAGGCCCGGGTCGGCGAAGGGGTTCTCGTCCCTGGCCGCGACCTTGCCGTGCCCGGAGCGCTGCTCCGGCAGGTTCTCGTCTGGCACGTCTTCGTGGGATCCGGTGTGGCTACTCATGACTTCCTGGCCTTGGCGGTACGTGCCGCGACCCACACGGCGACGCCGATCAGAAGCGCGAGGACGATCGTCCACGCGAACATGCCCTCGGCAACGGGACCGAAGCCGCCCAGCTTGAAGCCGCCGGGAGACTCGGAGTTCTCGCCGTTGACCTCGTTGATGTAGGCGATGATCTCCTTCTTCTCCTTCTCCGGCAGCACGGTGTCGGGGAAGACGGGCATGTTCTGCGGGCCGTGGAGCATGGCCTCGTAGATGTGCTTGTCGGAGACGCCGCCGAGGTCGGGAGCGTACTTGCCGTGGGTGAGGGCACCGCCCTCACCGGTGAAGTTGTGGCACTGCGCGCAGTTGGTGCGGAACAGTTCGCCGCCGGCGGCGACGTCGGCGCCCGCCGGGTCGTACTGCTCCTCGGTCGGGATGCTGGGACCGGGGCCGAGCGAGGCGACGTAGGCCGCGAGCTGGTCGATCTGCGCCTGAGTGTAGACCTGCGGCTTCTTGGGCGCCTGGGCGCCCGGGGACTGGGCCGGCATGCGGCCGGTGCCCACCTGGAAGTCCACGGCGGCGGCGCCCACACCCACCAGGCTGGGACCGTCGGTGGTGCCCTGGCCGCCGGTGCCGTGGCAACTGGAGCAGCCGGTGGCGTAGAGCTTCTTGCCCTCCTCGATGGCAAGGGACTGGGCCGAGGTGTCGGCCTTCGCCTCGTCCGCGGGAGCGAACGCGGCGTACAGCCCCCCGGTTGCCGCCAGCGCGAAGAGTAGGACGACGAGCGCCGCCAGCGGATGGCGCCGTCGTGCGGAGAGCTTTTTCACGGATTACCCCGGTGTCAGGATCTTCTGCGTCGATGCTTCTGTCTGGACTACCGGATCACTTGATCAGGTAGATGGTGGCGAAGAGGCCGATCCAGACCACATCGACGAAGTGCCAGTAATAGGACACCACGATGGCCGCAGTGGCCTGGTGGTGCGTGAACCGCCGTGCCATGTACGTCCGGCCGAGGACGAACAGGAACGCGATCAGACCGCCCGTAACGTGGAGGCCGTGGAAGCCGGTGGTCAGGTAGAACGCCGACCCGTACGGCCCGGAGGAAATCGAGACCCCCTCGTGGACCAGCTCCGTGTACTCGAAGACCTGGCCGCCGATGAAGATCGCCCCCATGACGAAGGTGATCACGAACCACAGGCGGAGCCTCTTCACGTCGCCCCGCTCGGCCGCGAAGACGCCGAGCTGGCAGGTGAGGGAGGAGAGCACCAGGATCGTGGTGTTCGTCAGCGCGAACGGGAGGTTCAGGATGTCGGCCTGCTCCCCCCAGTACTCGGCTCCCGTCACCGATCGCAGGGTGAAGTACATCGCGAAGAGGGCCGCGAAGAACATCAGCTCGGAACTCAGCCAGATGATGGTTCCGACGCTGGTGAGATTCGGCCGGTTGACCGACGGGTGCGCGTGCCCGGTATCTACTGCTGTTGCTGTCGCCACGCCGACATTATGTCGGTCGCTTATCCCGCCCTCACCCCGGGGGGTCCCGTTCGGTGTGTCAGCGGCCCGTGTCCAGCTCAGACGGCCCATCCGCGGGACCGTGCGGATCCCTGACGGGCGGGGGCGGGAGGGAGTAGCATCCGCCAACGACGGCTTGTTACGGCAGACCCGGACCCATGGCCCCGCCGCGTGGACCCTGGGCCTTCGAGGACATGGAGGAACCATGCAGCCGACCGCCACGGTGCTGGTCTACAGCGACGACGCCAACACCCGCGAGCAGGTGCGGCTGGCCGCCGGACGCCGGCCGGCCGCCGACGTGCCGCCGGTGGAGTACCTCGAGTGCGCCACGCTCCCCGCGGTCCTCGGCGCGCTGGAGCAGGGCGGGATCGACGTCTGCGTGCTGGACGGCGAGGCGGTGCCCGCCGGCGGCATGGGGGTGTGCCGCCAGATCAAGGACGAGGTCTTCGACTGCCCGCCGGTCCTGCTGCTGATCGGCCGCCCGCAGGACGCCTGGCTGGCGACCTGGAGCCGCGCGGAGGCCGCGGTCCCGCACCCGGTCGACCCGGTGCTCCTGGCCGACGCCCTGGCCGGGCTGCTGCGCGGGGCGCAGCGCACGGCCGCCTGAGGCGGGCGCGGCGACGGCACGGGCACGGTCCGGGAGGCGGCGGACGGCCGCCGCGAGCACCGAGGGGTGCTCGCGGCGGCCGT
>NZ_JBHUFU010000033.1:0-13070 GCF_042681365.1 Streptomyces desertarenae
CGGCGCCCCGCGCCGCCACCGCTTCCGCGGGGACGGGGGTCAGCTGCGCCGGTGACCTATCAGGCGGGGCTTCTGCTCCAGCCCGTCCAGCCCGTGCCAGGCCAGGTTCACCAGATGGGCGGCGACCTCGGACTTGTTCGGCTTGCGGGCGTCGAGCCACCACTGCCCGGTCAGGGCCACCATGCCGACCAGCGCCTGGGCGTACAGCGGGGCCAGCTTCGGGTCGAAGCCGCGCGCCTCGAACTCCAGGCCCAGGATGTCCTCCACCTGGGTGGCGATGTCGCTGATCAGCGAGGCGAAGGTGCCCGTGGACTGGGCGACGGGGGAGTCCCGCACCAGGATGCGGAAGCCGTCGGTGTAGTACTCGATGTAGTCCAGCAGGGCGAAGGCGGCCTGCTCCAGCAGCTCACGCGGGTGGCCGCCGGTCAGGGCGCCCGTCACCATGTCCAGCAGCCGGCGCATCTCCCGGTCGACCACGACCGCGTACAGCCCCTCCTTGCCGCCGAAGTGCTCGTACACCACCGGCTTGGAGACCCCGGCCTTGGCCGCGATCTCCTCCACCGAGGTGCCCTCGAAGCCGCGTTCGGCGAAGAGCGTGCGACCGATGTCCAGCAGTTGCTCGCGTCGCTCCTTCCCCGTCATGCGGCGGCGCCCCCGCCGGGTCGAGCCCGCTTTCCTGCCCTTGGTACTGCTGTCGTCGGTCGCCACTCCTCCATCATGCCGCCTGAGCGGGCTCCTCCTGGCGACGGGAGTTGATCCGCCTGTCCGACGGCCAGCGCACGTCGTACGCCCAGCCGGCCTTCTCGAACCAGCGGATCAGCCGGGCGCTGGAGTCGATCTGCCCCTTCAGCACCCCGTGCCGGGCGCAGGTGGGGTCGGCGTGGTGCAGGTTGTGCCAGGACTCGCCGCAGGAGAGCACCGCCAGCCACCACACGTTGCCCGAGCGGTCGCGCGACTTGAAGGGCCGCTTGCCCACGGCGTGGCAGATGGAGTTGATCGACCAGGTGACGTGGTGCAGCAGCGCCACCCGGACCAGGGACCCCCAGAAGAAGGCCGTCAGCGCGCCCTGCCAGGACATCGTCACCAGCCCGCCGACCACCGGCGGGATGAGCAGCGAGACGGCCGTCCACAGCACGAACTGGCGGGAGATGCGCCGGATGACCGGGTCCTTGATCAGATCCGGGGCGTACTTGTGCTGCGGCGTCCGCTCCTCGTCGAACATCCAGCCGATGTGCGCCCACCACAGGCCCTTGAGCAGGGCGGGGACGGTCTCGCCGTAGCGCCAGGGGGAGTGGGGGTCTCCCTCGGCGTCGGAGAACTTGTGGTGCTTGCGGTGGTCGGCGACCCACCGCACGAGCGGGCCCTCCACCGCCATCGACCCGGCGATCGCCAGGGCGACCCGCAGCGGCTTCTTCGCCTTGAACGAACCGTGCGTGAAGTAGCGGTGGAAGCCGATGGTGATGCCGTGGCAGCCCAGGAAGTACATGCCGACCAGGAGCCCGAGGTCCAGCCAGCTCACCCCCCAGCCCCAGGCGAGCGGGACCGCGGCCACCAGGGCGATGAAGGGGACGGTGATGAACAGCAGCAGGGTGATCTGCTCGACGGAACGGCGCTGCTCCCCGCTGAGCGTGCCCGAGGGGAGCGGGGTCTGGCCGGAGGGCGCGGGGGAGTCGCCCTGGCCGTTGGACGATGTGCGTAGTACGTCCGGACTGATGGTCATAGATGTCTCTCGCGTGACGCTTGGGGACGGGGGACGGCGATACCTGCCACGGTACCTACGGTGCCGTAACCTACGGCCTCGTAAGTATGGCAGTCGCGCAGAAGGGGACAAGGGGGGCCGCATGATGGACGGGATGATCCACGCGCCCCGCCACCGGCATATCCTGGTGGCCGTCGGACAACGCGGTCCGTGACCTGCCAGAAGCATCGCCGCAAGGAGCCGCACCTGTGAGCAGTGCCGACACCTCCTCGACCTCCGGTGGTACCAGCCCCGTACCGGGTGGGGAGGTCCCCACGCCGGGCGTTCCGGGTACCCCGGAGAACGCCCGGGAATCCAGCGATCCCACAACCACTTCCGAAACCAGCAGTGCCCTGCGGGCCGACATCCGCCGGCTGGGCGACCTCCTGGGCGAGACCCTGGTCCGCCAAGAGGGCGCCGAACTGCTGGAACTCGTCGAGCGCGTCCGCGCCCTGACCAGGACGGACGGCGACGCCGCCGCCGCGCTGCTCAGCCGCACCGACCTCGCCACGGCGACCAAGCTGGTCCGCGCCTTCTCCATCTACTTCCACCTGGCCAACGTCACCGAGCAGGTGCACCGCGGCCGCGAACTGCGTGCCCGCCGGGCCGCCGAGGGCGGCAACCTCGCCCGGACGGCGGACATGCTCAAGGAGGCCGACCCCGAGCACCTGCGGGCGACGGCCGCGAACCTGGGCGTCCGCCCGGTGTTCACCGCACACCCGACGGAGGCCGCCCGCCGCTCGGTGCTCACCAAGCTCCGCAAGGTCGCGGAGCTGCTGGAGAACACCGACCCCAACGAACGCCGCCGCACCGACCTGCGGCTCGCCGAGAACATCGACCTGATCTGGCAGACCGACGAACTGCGCGTGGTCCGCCCCGAGCCGGCCGACGAGGCGCGCAACGCCATCTACTACCTCGACGAGCTGCACCGCGGCGCGGTCGGCGACGTCCTGGAGGACCTCGCCGCCGAGCTGGAGCGCGCCGGCGCCCCGCTGCCGCCCGCCACCCGCCCGCTGACCTTCGGCACCTGGATCGGCGGCGACCGCGACGGCAACCCCAACGTCACCCCCGACGTGACCTGGGAGGTGCTGCTGCTCCAGCACGAGCACGGCATCACCGACGCGCTGGAGCACATCGACGAGCTGCGCGCCGCCCTGTCCAACTCCATCCGGGTCAGCGGCGCCACCGAGGAGCTGCAGGACTCCCTCCGGCGCGACCTGGAACTCCTGCCGGAGATCAGCCCGCGCTACAAGCGGCTCAACGCCGAGGAGCCCTACCGGCTCAAGATCACCTGCATCCGGCAGAAGCTGATCAACACCCGCGAGCGGCTGGCCGAGGGCGCCCCGCACGTGCCCGGCCGCGACTACCTGGGCACCGGAGAGCTGCTGGAGGACCTGGCCGTCGTCCAGACCTCGCTGCGCGAGCACCGCGGCTCGCTGGTCGCCGACGGCCACCTCGAGCGCGTCCTGCGCACCCTGGCCGCCTTCGGGCTCCAGCTGGCCACCATGGACGTGCGCGAGCACGCCGACGCCCACCACCACGCCCTCGGGCAGCTCTTCGACCGGCTCGGCGAGGAGTCCTGGCGGTACGCCGACATGCCGCGCGACTACCGGCGGCGGCTGCTGGCCAAGGAGCTGCGCTCGCGCCGCCCGCTGGCTCCCACCCCCGCGCCGCTGGACGCCGCCGGGGCCAAGACCCTCGGCGTCTTCGAGACGGTCCGCAGGGCGCTGGACACCTTCGGCCCCGAGGTCATCGAGTCCTACATCATCTCCATGTGCCAGGGCGCCGACGACGTGTTCGCCGTCGCCGTCCTCGCCCGCGAGGCCGGACTGATCGACCTGCACGCCGGCTGGGCCCGCATCGGCATCGTGCCGCTGCTGGAGACCACCGACGAGCTGCGCATCGCCGACGAGCTGCTCGACCAGATGCTGTCCGACCCCTCCTACCGGCGGCTGGTCGCCCTGCGGGGCGACATCCAGGAGGTCATGCTCGGCTACTCCGACTCCTCCAAGTTCGGCGGCATCACCACCTCCCAGTGGGAGATCCACCGGGCCCAGCGGCGGCTGCGCGACGTGGCCCACCGGCACGGGGTGCGGCTGCGGCTCTTCCACGGCCGGGGCGGCACCGTCGGCCGCGGCGGCGGCCCCACCCACGACGCGATCCTCGCCCAGCCCTGGGGCACCCTGGAGGGCGAGATCAAGGTCACCGAGCAGGGCGAGGTCATCTCCGACAAGTACCTCATCCCGTCGCTGGCGAGGGAGAACCTGGAGCAGACCGTCGCCGCCACCCTCCAGGCGTCCGCCCTGCACACCGCGCCGCGCCAGTCCGACGAGGCGCTGGCGCGCTGGGACGCCGCGATGGACGTGGTCTCCGACGCCGCCCACGCCGCCTACCGGAGGCTGGTGGACGACCCGGACCTGCCCGCGTACTTCTTCGCCTCCACGCCCGTGGACCAGCTCGCCGAACTCCACCTGGGCTCCCGCCCCTCGCGCCGTCCCGACTCCGGCGCGGGCCTGGACGGCCTGCGGGCGATCCCGTGGGTGTTCGGCTGGACGCAGTCGCGGCAGATCGTGCCCGGCTGGTTCGGCGTCGGTTCCGGGCTCCGGGCCGCCCGCGAGGCCGGCCTGGACGGCGTGCTGGACGAGGCGTACGGGCGCTGGCACTTCTTCCGCAACTTCCTGTCCAACGTCGAGATGACGCTGGCCAAGACGGACCTGCGGATCGCCCGCCACTACGTGGAGACGCTGGTGCCCGCCGAGCTGCGGCACATCTTCGCCACCATCGAGGCCGAGCACGAGCTGACGGTGCGCGAGGTGCTGCGCATCACCGGTGAGAAGGAGCTGCTGGACGCCAACCCGGTGCTCAAGCAGACCTTCGCCATCCGCGACGCCTACCTGGACCCGATCTCCTACCTCCAGGTGACGCTGCTGGCCCGGCAGCGGGAGGCGGTGCAGCGCGGCGAGGAGCCCGACCCGCAGCTGAACCGCGCTCTGCTGCTGACCGTCAACGGTGTCGCGGCGGGTCTGCGCAACACCGGCTGACGCGCTCGGCGGCACCCGGCGCGCCCACACGCCCAGGGGCCCCTCTCCCGGTCGGGAGAGGGGCCCCTGGTGTTCGTCCCCGGTGGGGCCGCGCGGTGCCGTCCGGTCAGCCCTGGGCCGCCTTGCGGCGCCGCATCGTCAGGTACGCGCCCGCGCCCAGCAGGGCCGCGGCCGCCGCGGCCAGCGCGGCGACCGGAGCCGAGGAACCGGTCTCGGCCAGGTTGCCGTCGCCGTCGGGCTGCTCGCCCGGGGCCTCGCCGGTGGTGCCCTCGGTGGTGTCGCCGGTCGAGCCGCCGGTGGTGCCCTCGGTGGTCGAGCCGCCGGTGGTGGTGCCGCCCTCGGTGGTCGAGCCGCCGGTGGTCTCGCCCGAGGTGGTGCCCTCGGTGGTGTCGCCGGTGGTGCCCTCGGTGGTCGAGCCGCCGGTGGTGGTGCCGCCCTCGGTGGTCGAGCCGCCGGTGGTCTCACCCGAGGTGGTGCCCTCGGTGGTGTCACCGGTCGAGCCGCCGGTGGTCTCGCCCGAGGTGCCGCCCTCGGTGGTCGAGCCGCCGGTGGTGGTGTCGCCGGTCGAGCCGCCGGTGGCGCCACCGTCGGTCTCCGAGGCGGGGCAGGTGTGGGACAGGTTGAACTTGTCCCCGGGGAGCGAGCCCTTCACCTCGGCGTCGATGGCGACGAGCTTCGCCCCGGGCTCGGACGCCACGTAGGCGTGCTTGTCGGACGGAGGACCGAAGTCGGTGATCGTCTGGGTGCCGCCGGGCTCGAACGTGACCGTC
Source organism: Streptomyces desertarenae (assembly GCF_042681365.1). Lineage (NCBI taxonomy): Bacteria > Bacillati > Actinomycetota > Actinomycetes > Kitasatosporales > Streptomycetaceae > Streptomyces > Streptomyces desertarenae. The sequence continues at coordinate 5,550 of NZ_JBHUFU010000033.1, forward strand.
AGCTTGACGAAGACGGCCTTGTTGCCCGGCAGGACGAAGTGCCAGCCGTCCTTGTCGGCCGGGACGGTGGGGCAGTTGCTCTCCTGCGGGGCCGCGCCGTCGTTCTCGGTGGCCGTGCGGGGCAGCGGCTGGCGCAGCTCGGGCGAGTGGGTGTCGGTCGCGAACGCGGGGGCGGCCGGGGCCAGCAGCAGGGCGGCCGCCGCGGCCACCGCCGCAGCACGCGTCGGGGTAAGGGTGCGCATGGGACTACCACCTTCGGTGGCGGGGGACATCAGGGACGTGTGAGGGGTGGGTGGCGGTAGCCTCCACCGCCCCACCGGTCCGGTCAAGCGAGATCCGTCCCGTCCGTCCGCTTACGCCGCACTCGCCCCGGAAAGCGGGACGATAACGATCGGGTTAAAACCGGGTCCGGCGGGATTGAACCGCCGTATGCGCGGAACTCGCAGCTCGGTCCGGTCCCTGACGGGCCGTCGCGGTCCGCGGCGGCCGCGGCGACCATGCCCGTCGGGGCGGCCCCCCGCAGGCAGCGGCAGACCGTGCGCGCTCCTACCGGCCCGGCACGCCGGGCCGGTAGGAGCGCGCACGACCGCGGCGCCGGGGAGGCGGGGGGCAGGGCGGCGGTCCTGGAGCGCCGGGAGCGGAGGACCGACCTCCCGGAAGGCCTCCCGGACGGGATCCCCGCGCGCCGTCAGGAGTTGTAGGTGCCCTGCGCCCGCTCCAGGCCGTCGGTCAGCAGGCACTCCACGGCGTCGGCGGCCCGGTCCACGAAGTAGTCCAGTTCCCTGCGCTCGGCGGAGGAGAAGTCCTTCAGGACGAAGTCGGCCACCGGCATCCGCCCCGGCGGACGGCCGATGCCGAACCGCACCCGGTGGTAGTCCGGGCCCAGCGCCTTGGTGAGGGACTTCAGGCCGTTGTGGCCGTTGTCGCCGCCACCCTTCTTCAGGCGCAGCGTCCCGTAGTCGATGTCCAGCTCGTCGTGGACGACCACCAGGCGGTCGACCGGCACCTTGTAGAAGTCGCGCAGTGCGGTGACGGGGCCGCCCGAGAGGTTCATGTACGACATCGGCTTGGCCAGCACCACGCGGCGGCTGCCCGCTCCCGGTGCCCCCAGCCGGCCCTCCAGCACCTGGGCGCGCGCCCGGTGCGTCCTGAACCTCCCCCCGATCCGCTCCGCGAGCAGGTCGGCGACCATGAAGCCCACGTTGTGCCGGTTCGCCGCGTACTCCGGACCGGGGTTGCCCAGGCCCACCACCAGCCAGGGGGCGTCGGCGTCGCTCATCGTCGTCCTCTCCTAGGGGGGCGGCCGCGGCGTGCGGCGGCCGGATCGGGCCGGTGGGGGGCGGGACCGGGTGCGGGCCCGCACGGCGGCGGGCCCGGAAGACCGCCGCCCCGCGCCGGAGGGCGGGGCGGCGGCCGGAGACCGGAGGCGGACCGGTGGTGGGGTGGCGAGGTGCCCGCCCGGGTCACTCCCCGGCGGACTCGCCCTCCTCGCCCGCGGTGGGCTCGGCGGCCTGCGCGGCCAGCACGTTGAGGACGACGGTGTCCTCGTCGATGGCCAGCGAGGAGCCCTTGGGCAGCGGGATGTCCTTGGCCAGGACGGAGTCGCCCGCGGCCAGGCCGTCGATGGAGACGGTCACCGACTCCGGGATGTGGGTGGCCTCGGCCTCGACGGACAGCGTGTTCAGCACGTGCTCCAGCAGGAACTGGCCCGGGGCCAGCTCGCCCTCGGTGTGGACCGGGATCTCGACGGTGACCTGCTCGCCCCGCTTGACGACCAGCAGGTCCACGTGGATCAGGAAGCCGCGGATGGCCTCGCGCTGCACGGCCTTGGGGATCACCAGCTCCTGGCGGCCCTCGATGTCGAGCGTGATCAGCACGTTCGAGTTCTTCAGGGCCATCATCAGGTCGTAGCCGGGAAGGGCCACGTGGACCGGGTCGCCGCCGTGGCCGTAGACGACCGCGGGCACCTTGTCCTCGCGGCGCAGACGGCGGGAAGCACCCTTGCCGAACTCCTTGCGGATCTCGGCGGAGATCTTGACGTCAGCCATGACGCACTCCTCGTCTTTCATGTCGGTTCTGTGGCGGTTGCCAGAGCTACTCGGCCACGACTGACCTGCTGCGAAGAGCGCGTCGATTACGGACACCGTGCCGGCACCGGCACGGCTCCCTCGCCGAGCAACTCCACGAGTCTACCGCCTCCGGCGCGCCGGTCCGGAACGCGTCCGGGGCGCCGCACCGGAACCGTCCGGCGCGGCGCCCCGCACGAGCGCTGCTATGCCTGCTCGTCGAAGAGGCTGGTCACCGAGCCGTCCTCGAACACCTCGCGCACCGCGCGGGCGATCGTCGGCGCCATCGACAGCACCGTGATCTTGTCGACGTCCACCTCGCTCGGCGTCGGCAGGGTGTTGGTGAAGATGAACTCGCTCACCTTCGAGTTCTTCAGCCGGTCCGCGGCCGGGCCGGACAGCACGCCGTGCGTGGCCGCCACGATCACGTCCTCGGCGCCGTTGGCGAACAGGGCGTCCGCCGCCGCGCAGATCGTGCCGCCGGTGTCGACCATGTCGTCCACCAGCACGCACACCCGGCCCCGCACGTCACCGACGACCTCGTGGACGGTGACCTGGTTGGCCACGTCCGGGTCGCGGCGCTTGTGCACGATCGCCAGCGGCGCGCCCAGCCGGTCGCACCAGCGGTCGGCGACCCGCACCCGGCCCGCGTCCGGCGAGACCACCGTCAGCTTGCTGCGGTCCACCTTGCGGCCCACGTAGTCGGTCAGCACCGGGAGGGCGAACAGGTGGTCGACCGGGCCGTCGAAGAAGCCCTGGATCTGGTCGGTGTGCAGGTCCACCGTCAGGATCCGGTCCGCACCCGCCGTGCGCAGCAGGTCGGCGACCAGCCGCGCGGAGATCGGCTCGCGGCCGCGGTGCTTCTTGTCCTGCCGCGCGTACCCGTAGAACGGCACGATCACGGTGATGCTCCGGGCCGAGGCCCGCTTGAGCGCGTCCACCATGATCAGCTGCTCCATGATCCACTTGTTGATCGGAGCGGTGTGGCTCTGCATCAGGAAGCAGTCGGCGCCGCGGGCCGACTCCTGGAAGCGCACGTAGATCTCACCGTTGGCGAAATCGAACGCCTTCGTCGGGACCACGCTGACACCGAGATGCCCCGCGACCTCCTCCGCCAGCCTGGGGTGGGCGCGGCCGGAGAAGAACATCATTTTCTTCTGGCCGGTCGTCTTGATCCCGGTCACAACACAATCTCCTTGCCAGCATCGTTTCGTCGGGGCGCACCAGGGGTGTGCGCTTCACACCGTACGCCCTGCCCGGCTCCGTTCCACCAGGTCATCCCTCGGCAGCCGGGGCGCCACCGTCCCGTTCGGAGGCGGCCTGGGCCGCCCGGGCAGCGGCGCTCCCGGGGCGCTTTCTGGCCACCCAGCCAGGGATGTTGCGCTGCTGGCCGCGCGCGACGGCCAGCGAACCGGGGGGCACGTCCTTGGTGATCACCGACCCGGCGGCGGTGTAGGCGCCGTCCCCGACCGTGACAGGAGCCACAAACATGTTGTCCGAACCGGTCCGGCAGTGCGAGCCGATCGTCGTGTGGTGCTTGTTCACGCCGTCGTAGTTCACGAACACGCTGGCGGCGCCGATGTTGCTGTACTCGCCGATCGTGGCGTCGCCCACGTACGACAGGTGCGGCACCTTCGTGCCCTCGCCCACCTCGGCGTTCTTCATCTCCACGTACGTGCCGGCCTTCGACTTCGCACCCAGCCGCGTCCCGGGCCGCAGGTACGCGTACGGGCCCACCGACGCGCCCGGGCCGATCTCGGCGGAGTCGGTGACCGCGTTGGAGACCACCGCGCCGGCGCCCACCCGGGTGTCGGACAGCCGGCAGTTCGGCCCGACCTCGCAGCCCTCGCCCAGGTGCGTGCCGCCCAGCAGCTGGGTGCCCGGGTGCACCACCGCGTCCCGCTCGTACGTCACCGTCACGTCCAGCCACGTCGTGGCCGGATCCACCACCGTCACCCCGGCCAGCATCGCCCGCTCCAGCAGCCGCTCGTTCAGCAGCCTGCGCGCCTCGGCGAGCTGGATCCGGTTGTTGATGCCGACGATCTCCCGGTGGTCGGCCGCCGCGCAGGCGCCCACCCGGTGCCCGTCCGCGCGCAGGATGCCCAGCACGTCGGTCAGGTACTCCTCGCCCTGGCTGTTGTCGGTGTCCAGCCTGCCCAGGGCGTCGGCCAGCAGCCGGCCGTCGAACGCGAAGACGCCCGAGTTGATCTCGCGGATCGCGCGCTGCTCCCCGGTGGCGTCCTTGTGCTCCACGATCGCCGTCACCGACCCGTCGCCGGCCCGCACGATCCGGCCGTACCCGGTGGCGTCCGGCACCTCGGCCGACAGCACCGTCACCGCGTTGCCCTCGGTTTCGTGGAGGGCGGCCAGCCGGCCCAGCGTCCCCCCGGTCAGCAGCGGGGTGTCGCCGCAGGTCACCACCACCGTCCCGGACGGCTCCACGCCGTCGTCGGCCAGCGCCCGGAGCGCGGTGCGCACCGCGTGCCCGGTGCCCCGCTGCTCGGCCTGCACCGCCGTGCGCGCCTTGGGGTCCACCGCGGACAGGTGTTCGGTGACCTGCTCGCGGCCGTGGCCCACGACCACGACCAGCTCCTGCGGGTCCAGCTCGCGGGAGGCCGCGACCACGTGGCCGACGAGCGACCGGCCGCACAGGTCGTGCAGGACCTTGGGCCGGGCGGACTTCATGCGGGTGCCCTCACCCGCTGCGAGAACGACGACGGCTGCCGGGCGGTTGGCGCTCACGGGTGTGCCCTTCGGCTTCGGGACGGAACGGTGGAACGGACGGCGGAGACGGCACCGGGCGGACCCGGCGCCCATCCCGCGTACACCTCAAGCATCACCGGCGGACACCGCCGGTTCACGGGACGACCGCGACGGGACCGCGGGGGAGGGTGCGGTGTCCTGGGCAGGATACCGGGGGGAGCCGGTCATTCCGCCGGTGCCCCCTGGCCCGGGACCTGGCCCGTCGCCTGCCCGGGGAGCACCCCGCCCTCCGGCGCCGCCGGACGCCCCGGCTCCGCGGAGCCGGCACCCGCGCCGGAGTCGTCGCCCTCGTCCGCGCCGCGTCCGGTGAGCGTCGCCAGACTGGCCCGCACGTGCGCCATGTGCCGCCGCACCGCCTCCGCGCGCTGCTCGTGGGCGCGCACGATCCGCTCCGTGTCCCGCTCGATCCGCTGCTGCCGCAGCTGCGCGTGCGCCAGCAGCTCCGCCGCCTGCGCGTCGGCCTCCTCCTGCAGCCGCCGCGCCTCGGTCTCGGCCTCGGCCTGGCTCCGCCGGGCCCGCTCCAGCAGGGCCTCGCCCCGCCCGGTCAGGTCCGCCACCCGGGCCGCCACCGCCGCCTCGCGCGCCTCCAGCGCGCGGTCCAGCGCCTCGGTGTCCTCGGCGTGCTTCCGCTCCTGGGACAGCAGCAGCGCGTCGCACCGCTCGGCCGTCTCCCGCAGCTCCCGCTCGGCCTCCTCGCGCAGCCGTCCGGCCTCCTCGCGCGCGGCGCCCCGCACCTCCGCGGCCTCCTCGCGCGCCCCGGCCAGCACCGCCTCCGCCTCGGCGTCGGCGTCGGCACGCAGCCGCACCGCCTCGCCGTGCGCGGCCTCCCGCCGGGCCCTGGCCTCCGCCTCGGCGCGCTCCCGCGCCTCGCCGGCCTCCGCCTCGGCGCGGGCCCGCAGCTCACCGGCTTCGGCCTCCACCTCCGCCAGCAGCCGGCCGGCCCGCTCGCCCAGCGCCTCGAAGGACGGCGGGGGCAGCGCGGCCACCGCCGACCGCAGCCGGTCCGCCTCCCCCTCCAGCTCGCCGACCAGCACCCCCAGGCGGATCAGGCGCTCCTGTGCCTCCTCCAGTTCCCGGTGCAACCCGTCGGTGACGCGGTCCACCTGCTCGGGCCGGTAACCGCGGCCCCGGACGACGGCGAAGCCGTGCGGCGAATGTGACACAGACATGGTGAACGCTTACCTCCACGCGATCCGGCGGACATCCCACCCAGCATGCGCCATGAGGCGCGACAGGCCGTAAACGACACAAACCGTACGAACGATGGCGGAGGCGCGTGGCACCTGACGCGCGCCCCCCCCGAGAGACACTCCCCCCGCCACCACTCCCTCATCCGCGCGGAGCGCCCGGAGCCGTGCCGGGGCCCGCGCCCGCGGCGCGCGCGGACCGCGATGTGCGCAGACCGCGGTGTGCGCAGACCGCGGTGCCCGGCCCCGCCGAGCGGGGACCGGGCACCGCGGACGACGGGACGGCCGGCTACAGCAGGCCGTCCCACATCTGCTCGAGCAGCACCGACCACCAGTTCTCCGGGCCGGCCAGCGCGGCCGGGTCCAGACAGGCCAGCATCCCCTGGAAGTCCACCGTCCAGCGGCCCGCCTGCTCCGGCGTCAGCCCGAACCGCAGCCGCCACATCCGCCCCAGCAGGGCCATGCACCGCACGAACTCCGGCAGGCCGCTGTTCACGAACTGCGGTACCGCCGGCCGCCCGCCCGGATCGCCCTCCAGGGGCACCGCCACGATGTGCGCCGTGCCGTACTGCACGCACAGCTGACGCCCGTAGTCGTTCCCCATCACCAGGTACGACGCCGCGTCCGGTCCCGGGCGGACCCCCCGCTCCTGCGCCAGCTCCGCCAGCGTCGGCACCGGCCGTCCCGGCTGCGCCTGCGCCCAGAAGAACGGGCCGAACTCCAGCGGCAGGCCCGCCCACACCAGCGTCTGCCCGACCACGTCCGGCACGCCCTGGCGGGAGACCGCCCGCTGGTCGAAGCGGAACACCCCCTGCGGACCGAACGCCTCCGCCAACTCCTGCGCCAGTCCCTGCGGCGGCACCGGCGGGGCCGGCCGGATCTGGTGCGGCGGCGGCAGCGGGGCCCGCACCGGGGCCGGGCGCGCCGGACCGTCCGCCACCTGGTGCAGCTCGCCCTGGTGCTCGATCAGGTGGCGCACCCCCTGCTGGCGCGAGGCCACGTCGCGCCCGTACGGGGCGGTGTGGCTGATCCGCACCTGCGGCCAGCTCTCCCGCACCATCCGCGCGCAGTAGCCGCCCGGCGCGTCGCAGCACTCCAGCTCCGTGTGCAGCTCCAGCACCTGGTGCGGCGGGACGTTCATCGCCCGCAGCTCGTGCAGGATCTGCCACTCCGGGTGCGGCAGGCCCGGCGCCGAGCGCCGGATCAGCTGCTGCTCCGAGCCGTCCTGGGCCCGGTAGCGCAGCACGGCCATGTACCCCGGGCCCACCATCGGCAGCCCGCCCGGCGGGCCGGGGTAGCCGTACCCCGGCCCGCCGGGCGCGGCGCCGGGGGCGCCGGGAACCGGAGGCGGGGGCGGGGGCGGGGTGTCCGGTCCGGCCAGCACCGTCGCGGCGTGGTGCACTCCGCCGCCGGGAGTGCCGGGAGTGCCGGGAGTGCCGGGCGCGGCGGGCGCGGCGGGGGCAGCGGGGGTGCCGGCGGCGCCGTGCGCGGCGGGGGCGCCCGGT
>NZ_JBHUFU010000034.1:0-10869 GCF_042681365.1 Streptomyces desertarenae
AGGAACGGACGCTTCCTTCGGAACCCCTTCCCAGGGCCCCTCCGGGCGCTTCCCTTCGGTGTCTCCGACTCTATCAGCACTCCCGCCGTGTTCCGAAATTCGGTTTTTCCCGTGCTTCCCGATGGAAACGCGGAACCGAGCCGGATTGTCGGTGGGGTGTTCTGCCGGACGTCGCCGGCACCCGAGGGCGCCGGACGGAGGTACGAGAGTACATGCGGTCCGGAACGGAGGCAAATCCGCCCGACCGCCCCCGGACGGGACGCCACACGCGTGCTCGCCCGGGCCCGGTCGCCCCCCATGACCTACGCTTCTGGTCAGTGCGCAGGTCGGGACAAACGATGACGACCGCGACTACTCGACTCTCCGTCCTCGGGAGGCTCCCATGACCGTCGTGACGTCACCTCTGGCCGGACGTGCCATCGGCCTGGCGGCCGTGCCCGATCCGGTGTTCTCCGGTGTGATGGTGGGTCCCGGGACCGCCGTGGACCCGGTCCGCGGACCGTCCGTCGCCGTCGCGCCCGTCGACGGCATCATCGTCTCGCTGCACGCGCACGCCTTCGTCGTCGTGGACGACGAGGGGCACGGGGTGCTGACGCACCTGGGGATCGACACCGTGCAGCTCAACGGCCGGGGGTTCGACCTCGTGGCCGCCAAGGGGGACACGGTGCGCCGGGGAGCGCCCATCGTGCGCTGGAACCCGGCGGAGGTCGAGGCCGAGGGCAAGTCGCCGGTCTGCCCGGTCGTCGCGCTGGAGGCCGTGCCCGACGCACTGGGCAACGTCGCCGAGGACGTCGACGTCCCCCTCGGCGGGACCCTGTTCACCTGGCGGTGAAGCCGCCGCTCCCGCGTCGGCGGTGAGAGGCTCACGGGGCGAGCACGTATCCACCCACAGACGGAACCGACCGGAGACGGTGAGATGGAGACAACGCTTCGAGGCGTCGGCGTGAGCCACGGGGTGGCGATCGGCGAGGTGCGGCACATGCGCACCGCCGAGCTGGAGCCGCCGACCGAGCAGATCCCCCGGGAGAGGGTGCCGCACGAGCGGGAGAGGGCCCGGCAGGCGATGGAGGCGGTGGCCGCCGATCTGGTCGCGCGGGGGAACCTGGCCGGCGGGGAGGCCCAGGCCGTGCTGGAGGCCCAGGCGATGATGGCCAGGGACCCGGAGCTGAGCGCCGACGTCGAGCGGCGCATCGCCGTGGGCAGCACCGCCGAGCGAGCCGTGCACGACTCCCTCTGCGCCTATCGCGCCCTGCTGGCCGGGGCGGGTGAGTACCTCGCCGGCCGGGTGGCCGACCTGGACGACGTGCGGAACCGCATCGTCGCCCGGCTCCTGGGGGTGCCGATGCCGGGGGTGCCCGACAGCGACAGGCCGTTCGTGCTGGTGGCACGGGACCTGGCACCCGCCGACACCGCGTTGCTGGACACCTCCCTCGTGCTGGGGTTCGTGACGGAGGAGGGCGGTCCGACCAGCCACAGCGCCATCCTGGCCCGTGCCCTGGGGGTGCCGGCCGTGGTGGCGCTGGAGGGCGCGGTCGAACTGGCCGAGGGCACGGTCGTCGCGGTGGACGGCAGCACCGGGGAGGTCTCGGTGGACCCGAGCCCGGAGCAGCAGGAGAGGCTGGCCGGGATCGCGCGGGAGCGGAAGGCCGCGCTCGCGTCCGCCGTCGGTCCCGGTGCCACCTCCGACGGGCACAAGGTGCCGTTGCTGGCGAACATCGGCGGTCCGGCCGACGTGGCGGCCGCGCTGGAGGCGGGCGCCGAGGGCGTCGGCCTGTTCCGGACGGAGTTCCTGTTCCTCGACGGCGGTCGGAAGGCGCCGTCGGAGAAGAAGCAGGCCGAGGTGTACCGGCAGGTCCTGGAGGCGTTCCCGGAGGGCCGCGTGGTGGTGCGGGTGCTCGACGCGGGCGCCGACAAGCCGCTGGGGTTCCTCACCCCCGCCGACGAACCGAACCCCGCCCTGGGAGTGCGCGGCCTGCGGACCCTGCTCGGCCACCCGGAAGTGCTGCGGACTCAGTTGCGCGCCCTGTCCAGGGCTGCCGACGGGCTTCCGGTCTACCTGGAGGTCATGGCGCCGATGGTGGCCGACCGGGCCGATGCGAGGGCGTTCGCCGACGCCTGCCGCGAGGCGGGGCTGCGCGCGAAGTTCGGTGCGATGGTGGAGGTGCCGTCGGCGGCGCTGCGGGCCCGGTCGATCCTCCAGGAGGTGGAGTTCCTGTCACTGGGCACCAACGACCTGGCGCAGTACACCTTCGCGGCGGACCGGCAGGTCGGCGCCCTCGCGCGCTACCAGGACCCGTGGCAGCCCGCGCTGCTCGACCTGGTGGCGACGGCCGCGGAGGCCGCCGGGGCCGAGGGCAAGAGTTGCGGGGTCTGCGGCGAGGCCGCCTCCGACCCGCTGCTCGCCTGCGTGCTGACCGGGCTGGGCGTCACCAGCCTGTCCATGGGAGCGGCGGCCATTCCGTACGTGCGGGCGACGCTCGCCAAGCACACGATGGCCCAGTGCGAGCGCGCGGCGGCGGCCGCCCGGGCCTCGGAGAGCGCGGACCGGGCGCGGGCGGCCGCGCAGTCGGTGCTCTCCGGGGAGTGACGCGGGACCCGCGCGGGTGCGGTGCCGCTGCGGGCCGCCCTTCCCCACGGCGGGCGGGCCCGCGGCGGCGTGCGGCGGTCAGCCCTCCCCTCCCCTCCGTTTCCCCCGCTCCTCGCCTTCTGCCGCGCCGGGGGATCCGGAGGGACGGGGCAGGGGGAAGCCGGCGCGGTAGGCGAGGCCCGGCTCGGGCGGCACCGGTTCCCCCGTCTCCACGTCGGTGCAGTAGGCGGAGAAGACCTCCGCCTCGGTGAGCGGGCGGAGCCGGCCGCCGGCCAGGCTCCAGCCCCGGACCTCCTCCCGCCCGCCGCGGACGGTGCGCATCACCACTCCCCCGGGCCGCCCCGCGGCGAGTCCCGCGGCGAGCACCGCGCGGAAGACCAGTTCCCGGGCGGGGTCCGTCCGGGGCGGTGCGGGGGGCTCGGCCTCGGCGTGGAGGACCGCGACGAGGGGGCCCGCCGTCCCGGTGACGCTGCACACCAGGTGGTGGGTGCCGGGGCCCGCCGCGCCGAGGAGGTCCGCCACGGTGTCCCCCGCCTCCTCGAGCGCCCCGCGGGTGCCGCCCTCCCCGGGGCGGGCGGCGGTGCGCCCCCGGGCGTCCCGGGGCCGCCGGCCGGCGAGCAGGAGGGGGAGGAGCCGGACGAGCGGCCGGCCCCGGTACCGCACGGTGGCGCCGGTGGCGGCGAGCTCCGCGGCGTACCGGGCGCGGCTGTCGGAGGTGTCGGGATCGATGTGCTCCCGGACGCAGAAGCGCGCGTAGTCGTCCGGGTCGAACAGGCCGACGCTGGTGCGGACCCCCCGGGCGGTGAGCCAGCGCAGCAGCTCCTCCACCTGCCTCAGGTAGGCGGGGTGGTCCTCGAAGAGGAAGGTGGTGTAGCGGTGGCGCATGGCCGCGAAGCCGGCCGGGTCGGCCACGACGGCGACCGTGCCGGGTGCCTCGCGGCGCAGGGACCGGCGCGCGCTCGCCGCCGCCCGGCGGCCGCCGGGGCGTCGGACGGACGGCTCGCGGTGCGGGCCCCGGCGGTGCCGGCGCTTGCTGGTGGGTGCCATGTCTCCCCCTCGGTCACGGTGGGTCCGGTTGGTCACTCACCGTAACCGGGGGGTCTGACAGCGGGTGGCCGCCCGGTCAGGCCGTGAGGCGCTCGCGGGCCAGGCGTTCGTAGAAGCGGAGGAGGCCGACGTCGTCGACCGAGCCGGGATTGACCGCCTTGTCCAGCTCGGTGCCCTGGAGCAGGCGCTTGACCGGAACCTCCAGGCGCTTGCCGGTGAGGGTGTGGGGGACGCCCTTCACCTCGATGATCTCGTCGGGCACGTGCCGCGGGGAGAGGTGTTCGCGGATGGCCCGCTTGACGCGGTCGCGCAGGGCGTCGTCGAGTGCGGCGCCCTCGGCGAGGTGGACGAACAGCGGCATCCAGTAGCCGCCGTCGGGTTGTTCGACGCCGATGACGAGGGACTCGCGGATCTCGGGGAGGCGTTCGACGACCTCGTAGATGTCGGCCGAGCCCATGCGGACGCCCTGCCGGTTCAGGGTGGAGTCGGAGCGGCCGTGGATGACCACGGTGCCGCGCGAGGTGAGGGTGGTCCAGTCGCCGTGGCGCCACACGCCGGGGAACATCTCGAAGTAGCTCTCGCGGTAGCGGGTGCCGTCGGGGTCGTTCCAGAAGCGGATCGGCATGGACGGCATGGGGTTGGTGACGACCAGCTCGCCGACCTCGTCGACCAGCGGCCTGCCCTGCGGGTCCCAGGCCTGCAGGTCGGTGCCCAGACAGGGGGCCTGGAGCTCGCCGACGTGGACGGGGAGGGTGGGGACGGCTCCGGCGAAGCAGCTGCACACGTCGGTGCCGCCGCTGACGGAGGCGATCCACATGTCCTCGGCGACCTCGTCGTGGATCCAGCGGAAGCCGTCGGGCGGCAGCGGGGAGCCGGTGGTGGCCACGCACCTGACGCTCGAGAGGTCGAAGTCGCGGCCGGGGTGGACGCCGGCCTTGCGGCAGGCCATGACGTACGCGGCGGAGGTGCCGTACAGGGTGGCGCCGGTGCGTTCGGCCACGCGCCACTGGGCGGCGGTGTCGGGGTGGCCGGGGCTGCCGTCGTAGAGGACGACGGTGGTGCCGGTCAGCAGGCCGGAGACGAGGAAGTTCCACATCATCCAGCCGGTGGAGGTGTACCAGAAGAAGCGGTCGCCGGGGCCCAGGTCGCAGTGGAGGCCGAGCTGTTTGAGGTGCTCGACGAGGATGCCGCCCTGGGACTGGACGATGGCCTTGGGCAGTCCGGTGGTGCCGGAGGAGTACAGCACCCACAGGGGGTGGTCGAAGGGGACGGGGTCGAAGACCGGCTCGGCGTCGGCGGCGGTGAGGGCGTCCCACTCCAGGGCTCCCTCGGGGGCGGGGGTGCCGAGCAGCGGGATGTGGACGACGGCGCGCAGGCTCGGCAGTCCGCGGCGCAGCTCGGCGACGGTCCCGGTGCGGTCGTGCTCCTTGCCGCCGTAGCGGTAGCCGTCGACGGTGAAGAGCACGACGGGTTCGACCTGCTGGAAGCGGTCCAGGACGCTGCGGGCGCCGAAGTCGGGGGCGCAGGAGGTCCACACGCCGCCGACGGCGGCGGTGGCCAGGAGGGCGACGGCGGCGTGGGGGGTGTTGGGCAGGTAGCCGCTGACGCGGTCGCCGGGGCGCACCCCCAGGCGGCGCAGCTCGGCGGCGAGCGAGCCCACCCGGCGGCGGAGCTCGGCCCAGGTGACGGGCGCGGGCTCGTGGCTCTCGTCGACGTGGAGCAGGGCGGGGGTGCCGGCGCGGGCGGGGTCCTCGCCGGCGCGCAGGGCGTGCTCGGCGTAGTTGAGGGTGGCGCCGGGGAACCAGCGGGCGCCGGGCATGGCCGGGTCGGCCAGGACGGTCTCCCAGGGGGTGGCGAAGCGGACGTCGAACCACTCGGTGACGGCCTGCCAGAAGGCCGCGAGCTCCCCGACGGACCAGCGGTGCAGTGCGGCGTAGCTCGCGGCGGCGTCGCCGGGGACGGCGGCCGGGGCACCGAAGCGCTCGGCGGCCCACGCCTGGAAGCGGGTGAGCCGGGCGCCCCCGATCCGGTCGGGGCCGGGCCGCCACAGGGGTTCGGGCTGGTCGTCGGTGGTCGGTGCGGCGCTGTGCGCGGCGTTCATGGCGGCTCCCGGGCTGTCTTCCACGCTTCGTGTGCGTTCGCCTTCCCGCGCGCCCGGCCCCTGGGATGGTGGCCGGGGGCGTCGCGTGCGCGGCGGCTGTGCAGGACGATGCCATGCGATCGGTCTGCGCACCAGGGCCGACCCTCCATATCGGGGGGCCGGAGGGTGTGGTCCAACCACGGGGGGCCGTTGGGTGAACGGAAGTTGAACGTGGTACTTCCCGTGCGCCGGTGATGGCACTCTGAGCAGCATGGATGCACGTGGCCTGGTGCGGTCGGTGGGAGTGTTCGGGGCGGTGCGCGGGCTGGGTGCGGCGCGGTCGTCGTGGCGGGGGTGGCGGGCGGACGCCCGCGCGCTGCCGCGCGGGGTCCGGGAGCGGGCCCGGGTGCCGGGTGCGGCCACGGGTGCGGAGCCCCGGCCGGGGGGCGGCGTGGTGCGCTTCGAGCGGTCGTCGCTGCAGGTGCGGGTGACGGCGGGCGGCGTGGTGTTCTGCGGCTGGGACGGTGCCGCGCCCGAGCCCTCGTACGCGCTGTCGGGCGCCTGCCCGCAGGCCGACGCGCGGGCGGCGCTGGAGCCGGACAAGGACGGCGGCTGGCGGGTGGTCTCGGAGCGGGTGCTGGTGACCGTGACCCGGCAGGGCGCGGTGGAGGTGCGCACCCCGGGCGGGGTGGTGCTGCGCCGCGACCTGCCGCCGTGCTGGTGGGAGCCGGAGGACGGCGCGGGGGGCCGCTGGACGCAGCGCTGCGAGGTGCCGGCGGACGCGCGGTTCTTCGGGCTGGGGGGCCGGACGCCGGGGCCGCGGCTGCGGGACGGTGCGTACCGGCTGTGGAACGCCGGTCCGGGGCCGTCCGGCGCGGGGCGCGGCGAGCGGGCGCTGACGATGCCGGTGCTGTGGGTGGTGGCGGACGCGGGCAACCACCTGGTCTTCCACGACGACTCCTGGGACGGGCTGGTGGTGCTGCGCGAGGGCCTGGAGGGGGCGGGCTCCGGGCACGACCGGCCGGGCCGGTGCGAGGTGCGGTTCTCGGGCGGGCCGCTGCGCTACTGGGTGCTGACGGGGGCGCCGTCGCGGATCCTGTCGGGCTGGCGGGCTCTGACGGGGGCGCCTGCGGTGCCGCCGCGGTGGGCGCTGGGCCACCACCTGGGCCTGTGGGGCGCCGGGGGCGAGCCCGAGGTGCGGCGGGCGGTGGCGGGGTACGCCGGGCGGGGGCTGCCGCTGAGCGCCGTGCACCTGGGCGCGGGGCACCACCGGCGGGGCCGGGGGTTCACGGTCGACGCGGAGCGCTTCCCCGACCTCCCCGGACTGGCGGCCTCGCTGCGCGGGCAGGGGGTGCGCCTGGTGTCGGTGGTGGAGCCGGCGGTGCGGGCGGAGCCGGGGGACGCGGTGTACGACGGCGGGCGGGACGAGGACGCCTTCGTGCGGGATCCGGGCGGTGCGCCGGTGCGCGGGGTGGGCCGGGCGGGCGGCGCGGTGTTCCCGGACTTCACCGACCCGCGGGTGCGCAAGTGGTGGAGCGGGTTGTACGCGGAGCGGCTGGAGCAGGGCTTCGCGGGGGTCTGCCACGAGCTGGACGAGCCGTTCTCGCCCGCCTTCGCGGGGGACGCGACGCTGCCGCGGTCGGCGCGGCACGCCCTGGAGGCGCGCGGGGGCGACCACCGCGAGGCGCACAACGTCTACGCCCTGGCGATGGCCCGTGCGGGGTTCGAGGGGCTGCGGGGGCTGCGGCCGCACGAGCGGCCGTTCCTGCTGTCGGGGTCGGGGTGGGCGGGCTCCCAGCGGTACGGCGGCACCTGGACGGACCAGAGGACGGCCGGCTGGGAGGGACTGCGGGACGCGCTGGCCCAGGTGATCGGCCTGGGGCTGTGCGGGGTGCCGTACTGCGGCACGGACGTCGGGGGCCCGGCGGGGTCGCCGCGTCCGTCGCCGGAGCTGTACCTGCGCTGGTTCCAGCTTGCGGCGTACCTGCCGCTGTTCCGCGTCCGCAGCGGGCCGGGGGGCGGGCGGCGCGAACCGTGGGAGTTCGGGCCGCAGGTGCTGGAGCACGCGGGTGCGGCGCTGCGGCAGCGGGAGCGGCTGCTGCCGTACTTCGCGACGCTGGCCCGGCTGGCGCACCGCTCGGGCGCACCGTACGTGCGGCCGCTGTGGTGGGGGGCGCCCCGGGACCGGGGGCTGCGGGAGTGCGAGGACGCGTTCCTGCTCGGGGACGCGCTGCTGGTGGCACCGGTGCTGGAGCCGGGAGTGACGCGCCGTACCGTGCGGCTGCCGCGCGGGCGGTGGTACGACACGGCCGGCGGCGGGGTGTACGAGGGGCCGGGCCGGGCGGTGGTGGAGGCGCCGCCGGCGCGGATACCGGTGCTGGCGCGGGCCGGGGCGGTGGTGCCGGTGGCCGGGCCGGACGGCGGGGTGGAGCTGGAGGTGTGGGCGCCGGTGCCCGGGCGCACCGGCGGCGGAGTGGTCGCGGTGGAGTCCGGGGACGGCTGGGGGCGGGCGGAGCTGGAGCGGTTCTCCGTGCGGCTGCAGGGGCGTGCGGTGGTGGTGGCGCGGGAGGGCGCCGAGGATGTGGGGTACCCGGTGCGGGTGCGGGGCGCGGAGGGCTGCGCGGAGCAGCACGGAAGGTAGGGCGCGAGGGCCGGAGGGGCGCGGGACGGGGTGCGGGGGCGCACGAGGCGGTCTTCCGCGCCGCTCCGGTTCCTGGTAGACGGAGGCCATGGTGATCGGTTCGTTGTTCGGTTCGGTGATCGGTTCCCCGGGCGGCCCGCCGGCCGCACCGCCCGGGAGGCCCCGCGGTGCGACCCTCCGGGCGTCCTCGCCCGTCGCGGCCGCGCTGCTCGTCCTCGCGGTCCTCGCCGCCCTCCTCGCCGCGGCGCCGACCGCGCGGGCCGAGCCGGAGCCGAAGGCCCCGCCGGAGTTCGTGTCGCTGGCCGACGTGGACCCGACGATCCTGCAGGAGATCCGCTACACCACCGCGCACAACTTCGTCGGCGAGCCGATCGACGGCTACCGCAAGCCGATGTGCATCCTGACCCGCGAGGCCGCCGAGGCCCTGCGCCGGGCCCAGTGGAGGCTGCTGTGGCAGGGGTACTCGCTGAAGGTCTACGACTGCTACCGCCCGCAGCGGGCGGTGGACCACTTCGTCGCCTGGGCCGAGGACCCGGCCGACCAGCGGATGAAGGAGGAGTTCTACCCGCGGGTGGACAAGGCGCGGCTGTTCGAGGACGGGTACATCGCCGCGCGGTCCGGTCACAGCCGCGGCAGCACCGTCGACCTGACCCTGGTGCGGCTGCCGGCGTGGCCGACCCGGCCGTACGTGCCGGGCGAGCCGCTCACGCCGTGCCACGCGCCGCAGGAGCAGCGGTTCCCCGACAACTCGGTGGACATGGGCACGGGCTACGACTGCTTCGACACCCTGTCGCACACCCTGGACCCGAGGGTCACCGGCGAGCAGCGGGCCAACCGGCTGCTGCTGAAGGAGACCCTGGAGGGGGTGGGCTACGTCAACTACGCCTCGGAGTGGTGGCACTACACCTTCCGGTCGGAGCCCTTCCCGGACACCTACTTCGACTTCCCCGTGCACCGCAGGTCGCTGACCGGGCGCTGAGCCGGCACCTGCCCCGGCGCCCCGCCGCGCCGGCCGGGGCCGGACGGCGGCACGGATCCACCCCCGTGGGTCCCGTACCGCCGTCCGGTGGTGGGGACGCGGCCCGTCCGGGGGCGGTTCGCCCCCGGACGTCCTGTCACGTGTTCGCGACATACCGATGATCTTCCGCTGACGTTCCGCCCGGTTCCGGCCCGGGCGGAGCCGGATCCGGCATCGGGAAATGCCCGTGAACTCTGCGCGAACACCGGCTCGGGGGGCGCCGACGGGCAGCATGCTGGGTGGTGTGCGTGCCTGGACGGACTTACTCCGATTCGCCTACCAGCCGGTCGTGGACCTCGCGACCGGCTCCGTGACGGCCCTGGAGGTACTGGCGCGCCCGCAGCAGGGCGACGTGGTGGCCCAAGCCCGCCGCGATCCGGAGCTGGACGCCGAGCTGGCCGCCCTGGCGGTGCGGACCGCCGCCCGTCAGGAGGGGGTGCTGCCCCTCCACGTGAACGTCTTCGCCACCACCCTCGCGGAGCTGGGCGACCTGACCGCGCTGCGCAGGGCCGTGCGGGACGCGGGACGCCGTCCCTGGGAGGTGACGCTGGACGTCACCCCGGTGCCCGCGCCCGCGCGGATGCCGCACGAGGCGCTGGTGGAGGCGGTGGGCGCGCTGCGCGGGGAGGGCTTCCGGATCTGCGTGGACGGGGTGGGCGACGGGAACCTGCCGGTGCTGCTGCTCGCCGACCTCTCGCCCGACCTGCTCAAGGTGGACGCCGCACTCGTCGCCGGACTGCCGCACCGGCCCGCCCACCGGGCGGCGGTCGGCGGGCTGCGGCGGTTCTGCGACGGCATCGGCGCGCTGCTGGTGGCCGAGGGCGTGGAGACCGACCTGCAGTACGCGGCGGCGCGGGCGGCCGGGGCGCACCTGGGCCAGGGGCACCTGTTCGCCCCTCCGGCCCGGCGGACCGCCGTCGACGTCCACCGCCCCGTGTGTCCGCCCGCCGCGCCGCCGGAGGGCGCCGGCACGGGGGGTCCCCCGGTGTCGGAGTTCCTGCACCCGGCGACGGTGCTGCCGCTGTCCGCGTCCGCCTCCCAGGTGCGGGCGTTGCTCACCGGCTCGCCCGAGGTGACCGGGGTGCTGCTGGTGGACCCCGACGGGGTGCCGGTGCGCGCGGTGGACCGGGACCGCTTCCTGCTGGCGATGTCGGGCCGGTACGGCCACGCGCTGTACGCCCACCGTCCCGCGGTCCGGCTCGCGGACCGGCCGCGCACGGTCCGGGTGGGGGCCACCGCCTGGGAGGTCCTGGACGTGGTGGCCGCCGACGACGGCAGCCGGACGGCGGACGACGTGGCGGTCGTGGACGAGGCCGGGCGGTGCGTGGGCGTGGTGCGGCTGGCCGAGGTCATCAGGGCGCTGGCCGACAGCCGACCGGAGGACACGCCGGGACTGAATCCGCTCACCCGGATGCCGCGCCCGGGCGCGCGCTGACCGGGCCCGGCCCGGCGCGGGCGGTCCGCCGGCCGCCCGGCCGCGCACCGCGCCGGCCGGG
>NZ_JBHUFU010000035.1:0-9762 GCF_042681365.1 Streptomyces desertarenae
GTGCACCAGACCGGTGGTGATCATCGTCTCCACCGCGACCCGGGAGGCCGGGTCCTGGGCCAGGAGGGCATCGAGGACGGTGTCGCTGATCTGGTCGGCGATCTTGTCGGGGTGACCCTCGGTCACGGACTCCGAGGTGAACAAGCGGCGGGACATGGCCTCTCCTTCGAGAGATGGCGGGAGGGTGTGGGAGGTGTCAGGGGGTCGTCGACAGGGGTGCCGTGCCGCGGTCGCGGTCCAGCGCCTCGTACGGGGTGCTCGCCTGTGACAGCTCCAGGCCCTTCGTCTCGGGGGCCCAGGCGGCCGAGACCAGCGCACCCAGCAGTGACAACGCGCAACCGGCCACCATGACGGGGCCGGCTCCCCAGGCCTGGAGCCCCATCGGCACCAGGAACGTACCGGCGGCTCCCCCGAGACGGCTGACGCCCGCGGCGAAACCGATGCCGCTGGCGCGGATCTCGGTGGGGAAGACCTCGCTCGGGTAGACCGCCTGGAGCGTGCTCGACCCCGCGTGGAACAGGGCGAAGACGGCGAAGCAGCCGATGACGACCCACTGGGGGCCGTACGGCCAGAGGCCGAGGACGAGCAGAGCGGCCGCCGCCACCACGAACGGCCAGATGAGCAGGGGGCGCCGGCCGACCTTGTTCATGAGCCAGACTCCGGCGACGCAGCCGATCAGCAGGAACAGGTTGAGCACCACCTCGCCGACACCGCCGGAGGCGACGCCCAGGGACGCCAGCACCTGCGGCGAGAAGGTGGAGATCGCGAAGAACGGGGTGATCTGGCAGAGCCAGAAGATGCTGGTGAACAAGGTCCTGCGCACGTAGAGGGGCGAAAAGAGGGTGGTGTACCCGCTCTCTCCCGCCGCCTCCCGGGCACCGGCCCGGTCGAAGGGGGCGCCGAGCCACCGTCGGCAGATCGCGTCGGCCTCGTCGTACCTGCCCTTGCTCGCCAGCCAGTGCGGGGACTCGGGCGTCCCCAGCCGGGCCAGGAGCACGACCAGCGAGGGCACCGCGCTGCTGGCCAGGATCCAGCGCCACACCGAGGCGTCGTCGGACCAGGCGGCCAGGGCGAAGCCGAAGGCCGCGGCGAACGTGTAGCCGACGTACCAGAAGGCGATGAGCGACGCCAGCAGGCGCCCCCGCCTGTGGGGAGGGGCGAACTCCGCGACGAGCGCTCCGGCGATGGCGTAGTCGGCGCCGACCGCGACGCCCATGACCAGGCGTACGGCCAGGAGTTGGAGCGCGTTGTCGACGGTGAGCTGGAGCACCGATCCGGCCAGGAAGACGGCCAGGTCGAAGAGGTACATCCGCTGGCGGCCGATCCTGTCGGTGACCCAGCCGAAGAACAGGCCGCCGACGAGGATGCCCACGAGGGAGGAGGCCCCCACCAGTCCGACCCACAGAGGGCTCATGGCGAGGTCGTCGCGGGCGAGCGGCAGGGCGGCCCCCACGACGCCGAGCACCCAGCCGTCGCAGACCTCGCCGCCTCCGGCGCAGAGCGTGATGCGGTTCTGGAAGCGCCGCACGGCGGGCGGCACGTCCTGGGGCGCCTCCGGTGGGCGTGCGGGGGCTGCGGCCCCGGCGCCCTTCGCCGCGGCGGGGGACGTACGGCTCATCGGCCCGCCACGAGGTCGAGGGAGAGGCGCAGGTTTCCCGGCGGAGTCACGTCGAGCTCCGAACGCTCGGCCAGTACGGCGGTGTGGAGGTCGCGGAGCCGGTGGGAGGGCTCGATGCCGAGTTCGTCGACCAGGCGCCGGCACAGCCGCCGGTAGACCTCGAGCGCGTGCGCGGTGCGGCCGGACCGGTAGAGCGCGATGATGTACTGGGCGTGCAGGTTCTCGTGGGTCGGGTGGCGGGAGACGAGGAGGCCGAGCTCCGACAGCAGCCGGTGGTGGAGCCCGAGTCGCAGTTCGGCGTCGATGCACTGCTCCAGGGCCGTCATCCTGGCGGCTTCGAGTCCCATGATCTGGGCCTGGAGGTGGGGCCCGGTCTCGAGGCCGTCGAGAGTCGGCCCCCGCCACAGCCCCAGCGCCGACCGCAGGGCGGAGGAAGTGCGGGCGTCGTCGCCGGTCTCCTGCCCCCTGCGCGCCTCGGCCAGGTGGCCGTCCAGTGCGTGCAGGTCGAGGCCCCCCTCCCGCACGTGGAGCACGTAGCACTGGTGGCGCGTCTCCAGCATGCGTTTGGCGGCCTCGGCCGAGCCGACCGAGGGCCGGCCCGCCAGCGCCCGGCGCAGTTGGAAAACCCTGGTGTGCACGCTCTGTACGGCGCTCCGGGGCGAGTCCTCGCCCCACAACTCCCGTACACAGGTGGTGAGTGACACCTGCCTGCCGGCGTGGAGCAGCAGCAGCGCCAGCAGTTGCCGCGTCTTGGGGGCGGACGGCAGCCAGGTGTCGCCGTCGTGCGGATCGGCTCGGGTTCCGTCCTCTGTTTCCGGCCCTGCGTGAAAATCCGCGGCAGAAAGCGGCCCGAGCACTCCGAACTGCATGGAAATTCCTCTCGTGCGGGCGGCATCGAAGGTGAGCGGTCGATTCCCGGAAACGAACCTAGCCACGGCCCGGCGCCGATCTCCAGAAGAAGCGGAAGATCAATTGCCACTCTGTCATCACAGTCCGTTTTGTGCGGTTTTGAGCACTTCATTCCATCGATACCGAGCGATGAGGGGATCGTGAGGACCCGGTGCTCTCCTGGTTTCCCACACCCCTTGGAGAAAGGCCGTCCATGGAGCGGAACCTGGTTATCTTCGACTGCGACGGCGTTCTCGTGGACAGCGAGAGACACAGCGCGGAGGCCCTGCGGGAGATGGCGGCGCAGGAGGGGCTCCCCCTGTCGCCGGCCGCGGCGCTGGCCTTCATACGCGGCCGCAAGGTCGCCACCTGGGTGAGCGAACTGGAGGAGCGGCTCGGCCGGAACCTGCCGGCGGACTTCATACCGTCCTTCCGCCGCCGAGCGGCCGAGCGCTTCGACACCGGGCTCGAGCCCGTGCCCCGCGTCAGGGAACTGCTCGACGGGCTCCGCCTGCCGTACTGCACGGCCTCCAGCGCACCGCGGGAGAAGATCCTGCACACCCTGGGGCTGACGGGGCTGCTCCACCTCTTCGAGGGCCGCATCTACAGCGCCTACGAGGTGGGCGCGTGGAAACCGGACCCCGCCCTGTTCCTGCACGCCGCCCGCGAGATGGGGGCCCCGGCCCACCGCTGCATCGTCGTCGAGGACAGCCTGGTGGGCGTACAGGCGGGAGTCGCCGCCGGCATGACCGTCTTCGGATACGCCCCGAGCGAGAACGGGACGTCGAGCGCGCTCACCGAGGCCGGCGCCATCACGTTCGAGTCGATGGACGATCTTCCGGAACTACTCGCGAGCCTTCCCCGGACACGACGCGTCAGCACATCGGTATCGGTTCGATAGGGCGGCCTGCTTCAGTTGGCAGGTCCGTTTCTCCCTCAATCTCGAGACGGATTGGAAGGTTCGCATGCCGATCGTTCTCCACGAATTCCAGGGCGTGAGCCCATCGGCTGAAATCTGGTGGGATTCCTCACCGCTCGACTTCCCGCGCTGGCGGAAGAACATCCTGGGAACAGCGCCGGACGAGGGGACCCGACACCGGTGGTCCCGGCAGCTGGACCTGTTCCTGCAGCCCGACAGCCCCGGGGACTCGCTCGTCCGCGGCGTCACCACCAACCCCTCCCTGGTGGCGCAGAGCGTCCTCGCCTCGCCGAAGGCCTGGAGCGGCGAGATCCGGGACATCATCGGCTCCCAGCGCCTCCCGGACGTGGACAGCACCTTCACCCTCGTCTACGAGGAGGCCCTGCGCCGTGCGGCGGCGCGGATGCTCCCGATGTGGGAGTGGAGCCGGGGACAGTACGGGTGGGTCTCCGGCCAGCTCGACCCCCGCCTGGTGTTCAACGCCGACCTGATGCTCGAACAGGCGCTCCGCCTGGCGCGCATAGCGCCGAACCTGATGGTCAAGGTGCCCGGTTCCGCGGCCGGCTACGAGGTGATACGCCGGCTCGTGGGGCGCGGCATCTCGGTCAACAACACCCTCTCGTACACGGTCCCGCAGTTCCTCGCCTGCGTTGACGCCGTCGAGTCGGGGCTGCGCCACGCCCGCAGTCAGGGGATCGCCACCGACCGGTGGCGCGCGGTCTTCACCCACATGATCGGGCGCTTCGGCGCCAACACCGACCTGCGCTACGAGGCGGCGATCCGCGAGCTGGAGCTCACCCCCGCCGAGATCCGCTGGGCGGAAGTGGCCATCCTCAAGCGCATCCACCGAATGGTCCGCGAGCACGGCCACCCGGTCAAACCGCTGGTCTCCAGCCTGGAGGTCGACGACCCGGCCATGGGCACCGGCACCTTGAGCATGCACCTGGAGCAGAGCGCGGGCGGGGCGATCGCGTACACCTGCAAGCCGCAGTTCCTGGCGGACGTGATGCGGCGCGAGGCCGACCTGCCCGGCTTCACGTCCGACGCCATCGACCAGGAGGTGCCGGAGCGGGTCCTGGAGAGGCTCATGTGGCTTCCCTCCTTCCACCGCGCCTACGACCCGCACGGGATGGGCGTCGAGGAGTTCGCGCACTACGGCGCCTTCGTCTCCACCTACACGGAGGTGCTGGGCAACACCCGCAAGCTGCTCGACTTCATCGCCCACCAGTTCCAGACGCTGTCCGCCTCGGCGCTGCCGCTGTCCGTCGGCACGCGCTGAGCCGGGGCCACCCGCAGAGGAAGGAAGTCCGCGCCCATGCACCAGTCCATCGCTCTGTGGAGCCATCCGAGGTCGATGTCGACGGCGCTCGAACGCTCCTTCATCGAGCGCGGCGACTTCAGGGTCTTCCACGAGGAGTTCGCCTACGTCTTCTTCATGCACGAGGAACGCGCCGCGATCCCGCACAAGAACCCCCAGCCGGGCCACCCGGTCACCTACCCCGACATCAGGGCGATGATGGAGGAGGCCCGGCTGGAACGGCAGGTGTTCCACAAGGACTTCCCCTACCACTGCATCGACCACCTGCTGAACGACCCCGAGTACCTCCT
The DNA here is from genome assembly GCF_042681365.1 of Streptomyces desertarenae. NCBI lineage: Bacteria > Bacillati > Actinomycetota > Actinomycetes > Kitasatosporales > Streptomycetaceae > Streptomyces > Streptomyces desertarenae. Next base: position 5,034 of record NZ_JBHUFU010000035.1, read on the forward strand.
GGGGCAGGTCAACACCTTCCTGATCCGGGACCCGGAGGAGGCGGTCCTCTCCCACGCCACCGTGCACCCGCAGCTCACCCGCGAGGTGCTCGGCTACGAGCAACTCGCCCGGCTCTTCGACTTCGTCAAGGACCTGACCGGCCGCCCGCCGCTGGTGATCAACGCCGCGGACCTGGCCGCCTCGCCGGAGAGGACCATCTCCGCCTACTGCGAGGCGGTCGGCATCCCCTTCATGCCCGAGGCCCTGCGGTGGCCGGCGGGTGAACGGCCGGAGTGGTCCACCTGGAGCGGGTGGCACACCGACGTGGCGGCCAGCAGCGGCATCCGGGCCCCCCGCCGCAGGTACCGCTTCGGCTACGACGACATGCCCCACCTGCGCGATTTCGTACGGCACTGCAGGCCCTACTACGACCACCTGGACCAGTACCGGCTGACGCCGGCGAAGGAGGCAGCGACATGACCGTCAGCACCGTGATCGTCACCGGCGGGGCGAGCGGCGTCGGCCGCGCCCTCGTGAAGCGGCTGCTCGACGACGGCATGACCGTCATCACCTGCGACATCGACGAGAGCGGCCTGAAGTCGCTGGCCGAGGAGCACCACGGCCGGCCGCTGGAGACACACGTCTGCGACGTCGCCTCGCACGACGACTGCGACGCGTTCATGGACCGGGTCATCGCAGCACACCCCGAGGTCGACGGCCTGGTCAACAACGCCGGCCTCTACCTGGGTCAGCCCGTCTGGGAGTACGACGACCAGACGATCGACCGCGTCATCGGGGTCAACGTCAAGGGCCCCGTGTGGCTGTCCCGGCGGTTCGCCGGCCACCTGCTGCCCGCCGAGCGGCGCGGCGCGATCGTCAACCTCGCCTCGGTCGCCGGGGAGGTGGGCAGCTCCGACGCGCTGTACGGCACGGTGAAGGCGGGCGTCATTGGACTCACCAAGTCCAACGCCATGAACTTCGCCCCGTACATCAGGGTCAACGTCGTCTCCCCCGGTCTGATCGTCAACACCGCCATCGCGGACCGGATACCCGGCTACCGCTACGCCGAGTACAAGCGGCAGGAGCAGCTCGACGGCGACATCCTCCCCGAGTACGTCGCCGACGTCTGCGCCTACCTCCTCAGTGACGCCTCCCGCACCCTGACCGGCGCCCTGCTGCGCGCCGACAACGGCTGCTACCCGCGCTGACCGCCAGAAAGGACCCACCAATGACCTCATCCCGTTCGGAGCGGGCAGGAGCGCCGGCCCTCGGCGGCGACCGGCCGCTGATCATGCTCGTGGGCATGGGCGACCTGTCCGCCAGGGTCCTCACCATGCTCCTGGACGACCCGGCGACCAGCCGCGTGGTCCTGGCGGGGCGGAACACCGAGGCCATCCGCAGGCGCGGCAACCTCGCCCTGTTCACCGCGGCGAACCTGGGCCACCACGGCAGCGTCGACGTCGAGCACGTCGACCTCCGGAACGTCGAGGCGACGGCGCGGACACTGGCACGCGTCCGGCCCGACATCGTCTTCACGGGCGCGTCGCTCCAATCGTGGCGGGTCATCACCCAGCTGCCCCGGCAGGTCTTCGAGGAGCTGGACGAGGCCCAGTTCGGGCCGTGGCTCCCCATGCACCTGACCCTCAACCACCTGCTGATGCAGGCCGTACGGGCGGCCGGCATCGGCGCGCGGGTGGTGAACGCCGCGTTCCCCGACGCCGTGGGCCCCGTGCTCGACAAGGTCGGACTGGCACCGACGATCGGCGTGGGCAACGTCGCCAACATCGTTCCCGCGCTGACCCACGGATCCGCGCACCTGCTGGGAGTCCGCCCCTGCGAGGTGGAGGTGCGGCTGACCGCCCAGCACTACTTCAGCCACTACGTCCCCCGGTTCGGGGACGCGGGACGCGGCGCCTACCACCTCGGCGTGTCCGTCGCGGGCCGGGACAGGTCCGACGAGATCGACCACCGGGCGCTCTTCGCCCAGCTCGACAACCGGCTCAAGCGGCTCGGCGGCGTCGACGGCCAGCTCCTCACCGCGTCGTCCGCCGTGCGCGTGCTGCGCGGCATGGCCACCGACAGCGGTGTGCTCGCCCACGCCCCGGCCCCGGGCGGGCTGCCCGGTGGCTACCCCGTCCGGGTCCACCGGGACGGAGGGAGGGTCGACCTCCCCGGCGGGCTCGCGCTGCGGGATGCGGTCCGCATCAACGAGGACTGCCAGCGCGCCGACGGGATCGACCGGATCGACGACGACGGGACCGTGCACTTCGCCGAGCGCGAGATGTCCGTCATGCGCCGCCTGCTCGGCTACGACTGCCCGAGCATGAAGCTGGGCGACTGCGCCGAATGGGCCGACGAGCTGGGCCGGAAGTACCGCGAGTTCGCGGCGAAGTTCGACTGACCTCCCGTCCGGGCCGCCACGGGGCCGGGCCCGCCCGCCGGCGGCGTCCCGCCCCCTCACCACAGCCGGAGACACCACATGACGACCGACACCGAGACCGCCGGGGACTACGCGGGGCAGTACGTCCGCCCGCTGGTGGACCGCTGGGACTACCTCATCGACTGGGACCGGCGCCGCCAGGGCGAGCAGGGCTTCTTCACCGAGCTCCTCGCCGGCGCCGAGGCGCACCGCGTCCTCGACGTCGCCGCCGGCACGGGCTACCACTCCGTCACACTGGCCCAGCAGGGCTTCGACGTCACCGCGGCCGACGGCAGCGCGGAGATGATCGCGCGCACCCGCCTCAACGCCACCCGACACGGGCTCTCCTTCCCCACCGTCCAGGCCGACTGGCGCCGTCTCCGCGAGAGCGTCGAGGGCCGCTACGACGCCATCGTCTGCCTCGGCAGCTCCTTCCCCCACCTGTTCGCCGAGGAGGACCGCCGAGCGGTCCTCGCGGAGTTCCACGAGGCGCTGAACCCCGGCGGCATGCTGATCGTGGACCACCGCAACTTCGACTCCATCCGCCGCCACCGCTACCAGAGCAGCGGCAACTACTACTACTGCGGCAACGAGGCGTCGGTGTCGGTCGCGCACGTCGACGACCGGTTGTGCCGTTTCCGGTACGACTTCCCCGACGGCGGCGTCCACCACCTGGAGGTGTACCCGATCCTCACCGCCGAGCTCTCGTCGCTGCTCGCGGAGGCCGGCTTCGAGTCGCTCCAGCGCTTCGGCGACTTCCGCGAGGAGTTCCGGCAGGACGACGTCGACTTCGTCATCCACGTCGGCAGGAAGCCGTGAGGAGGCCGTCGGACGCGGCGGAACGGAAGGAAACGGAAGGACCCCCCAACGTGGTACGGAAGACACCGGCGAGCGTCCTCCGCTCGCGGGCCGCCGCCGGATTCGTCATCACGGTGCTGCTGACCAGCTTCGTGGCCGCGACCTACGGATTCGGCTTCTACCTCTTCGCGCAGATCGTCACGGACATGCGCAAGGACCTCGGCTTCGGCTACACCGTGGTGGGAACGGTCACCGCGGCCGGGCAACTGGGCTTCCTGCTGTTCGCGCTGCTCGGCACGTGGCTGTCCACCCGCGTGGGCGGCGGACAGGTGACCATCGGCTCGGCGGCCCTGTGCGGCCTGTGCCTGGTCCTCGTGCCGCTGACCGACAGCATCCTCGTCATCGGCATCCTGCTCACGATCATGGGCGGGACGGCGGCGTCCGTCTACGTGCCCCTGGTCGAGATCGTCGGCAGGGTGATCGACTACGAGCACCGCGGCAAGGCCCTGGGGCTGATCTCCAGTGGCACCAGCTACGGCGTCTTCGTCAACAGCCTGCTGGTCCCGTCGTTCGTGGGCAGCGGCAACTGGCGGGGGCTGTGGTACAGCGTCGGGCTGGGCACCCTGATGGTGACCGGGGTCGCCGCGTTCACCTTCCTGCGCCTGGGGCTGTTCAGGTCCCGGAGCGCCACCGCGGAGGACTCCTCCGGCGCCGCCGAGGACCGGCCGGCGGCACGCGACGACAGCGCCCGGGCGGGCTGGCGCATGGTGCTGGTCCGCTGGGTCGTCATCGTCTGGATCATGAAGTTCCTCAACGGCTTCGCCTGCATGCCCTTCCAGAACTACCTCTCGCCGTACCTGCGCGAGGGCCTCGGGTTCGACATCGGCTTCGCCGCGCAGGTCTGGGGAACGATCGGGGTCATCGGCATGCTCGCCGGTTTCGCCGTGGGGTGGCTCTCGGACAGGATCGGGGTGCGGACCTCGATGCTGCTGTGCTACGGCATGTTCTTCGTCTCCGCGATGCTGCTCGTGCTCGCGCCCGTGGGGTATCTCCCGATGGTCTCCGGGGTCCTGTTCGCCCTCGCCTTCTACCCCATCTACGGCCTGGTCCCGGCCTATGTCTCGAAGTCGGCCTCCGGCGCCGCGGCGACCGTCATCTTCGGCGTCACCAATGTCACCCAGGGTCTCGGCGGCATCGTCGGGAACTACACGGCGGGCTTCCTCAAGACGCTGACCGGGGACTTCATGTGGTACTACGTCGTGATCGCCGCCACCACGGTCGTCCTCGGCGTGCTGACCATGCGGCTTCCCCGGGAGGGGTCCCCCGAGAGCGCCGTCGGCCCCGGCAGCACCTCGTCCCGCACCGGCAAGGACCTCGCCCATGCATGACCTTCCCTCCGGCGGAAAGAGCCGGACACCACAGGCCGTCTGCACCTGCCGGCCGGGAGCGACGGTGTGGCTGACCGGCCTGCCGAGCGCGGGCAAGACCACCATCGCCCGGGCGCTGGCCGACCGGCTGCGCGCGGAGGGCCA
>NZ_JBHUFU010000036.1:0-9234 GCF_042681365.1 Streptomyces desertarenae
CGCGGGCCCGGGGCGTACCCCGGGCCCGCGGTGCGCCGCTACTCCGTCGCGATCGCGCCCAGCACGTTCATCCGGCCCGCGCGGAACGCCGGCACCAGCGCGGCCACCAGCCCCACCAGCGCGGCCCCCGCGAACACCGCCGCGATCGTCGGCCACGGCACCTGGAGGACCCTCAGCCCCTCCAGGGCCAGCAGCCGCTGCGCCGCCACGCCCCAGCCCAGCCCCAGGCCCAGGCCCAGCACCGCGCCGAACAGCGCGATCACCACCGACTCCATCCGGATCATCCGCCGCAGCTGCCGCCGCGACATCCCGACGGCCCGCATCAGCCCGATCTCCCGCGTCCGCTCCACCACCGACAGCGCCAGGGTGTTCACCACGCCCAGGACCGCCACCACGATCGCCAGCGCCAGCAGTCCGTACACCATGTTGAGCAGCTGGCCGACCTGGTCCTCCAGCAGTTCCTTGTAGTCCGCCTGGTTGCGGACCTCGTACTGCGGGAACGGCTCCAGCTCCGCCTTGAGCGCCGCGTACACCGCGTCCGCCCGCCCCTCCTCCGCCTTCGCGAGGAGCATCGTGTTCAGCGGCATACGGTCCCCGGGGACGTACGCCCCGGCCGTCTCGGTGCTCAGGTACAGCGCCCCCCGGTCCACGCTCGTGTCCGCGGCCGTGATCGCCCGCACCGTCAGCGTCGCCGTGCCGCCGCGCTCGAAGTCCACCTCGACGCGGTCGCCGATGCCCACGCCGTGGCGCTCGGCGAAGTCCTCCGGCACCGACATCGAGTCCCGCTCGTACGCCGCCGGCAGCTCGCCCTCGACCGTCTCCACCCGCAGGTCCCCGGCGTACGTCGGGGAGGCCGCCGTCAGCCCCTCCCGCACCGGCCCGCCGCCCGGCGGCGTCAGCTCCGCCTCCAGCACGCGGTACTCCGTGACGTGCTCGACGCCCTCCGTGGCCCGCATCCTCTCCACGACCTCCGGCACCACCGGGCCCGACGTGGACTGCACGATGAAGTCCGCGCCCACCGAGCGGTCCAGCTCCTCGCCCGCCGACGCCACCAGCGAGGCGCCCACCACCGACAGCGACGCCACCAGCGCCAGGCCGATCATCAGCGCCGCACCCGTCGCCCCCGTACGGCGCGGATTGCGCAGCGCGTTCCGCTCCGCCATCCGTCCCACCGGGCCGAACGCCCTCAGCAGCACCACGCCCAGCACCCGCACCAGGAGCGACGCCAGCAGCGGGCCCACCAGGACGAAGCCCACCAGCGTCAGTAGCACGCCCAGCCCCAGGAACGCCGACCCCTTCGACGCCTCCTGCGAGCCCGCCGCCACCGCCAGCGCGCCCGCGCCCGCCAGCGTCAGCGCCAGGCCGATGCCCGAGCGGACCCGGCCCACCCGGCTGCCCGCCGCCGGCAGGCCGTCGTCCCGCAGCGCCGCCATCGGCGACACCCTCCCCGCGCGCCGCGCCGGAAGGTACGCCGCCAGCACCGTCACCACGACGCCCAGCGCCACGCCCACCACCGGCGTGGTCCACACCACCGTCAGGTCGTCCGTGCTCAGGTTCATCCCCGCCAGGCCCATCAGCTCCATCAGCCCGACGGCCAGCCCCACCCCGGCGCCGACCCCCAGGACCGAGCCCAGCACGCCCAGCAGCAGGGCCTCCACCAGCACCGAGCGGTTCACTTGGCGGCGGCTGGAACCGATGGCCCGCAGCAGGCCGATTTCCCGGGTGCGCTGCGCCACCAGCATCGAGAACGTGTTGACGATCAGGAAGACCCCGACCAGCAGCGCGATCCCCGCGAAGCCCAGCAGCGCGTACTTGATCACGTCGAGGAAGGAGCCGATGCCCTCCTTGCTCTCCGCCGCGTACTCCTGCTGCGTCTGGACCTTGTACTTCCCCGGGCCCAGCGCCGCCACGACGTTCCTCTTCAGCTCCTCGTCGCCGACGCCCTCGGCCGCCGTCACCGACACCGCCGTGTACGCGCCCGGTTCGCCCAGCAGCCTCTTCTGCACCGTCTCGGTGTCGAAGTAGACCACCGTCGCGCCCGGATTGGTCGACCGGAAGGCCGCCGTGCCCACGATCCGGGCCCGGAAGTCGCCCAGTGCCGAGATCGTGCGCAGCTCCTCGCCCAGCTCCAGCCCGTGCCGCTCGGCCGTGTCCGCGTCGACCATCACCTCCCCCGGGCCGCGCGGCACCCGGCCCTCGGTGACCTCCATCGACCGCCGGTCGATCTCCGTCCAGTTGCTCGCGATCGTCGGCGCGCCCGTGGAGGACCCCATGTTCTCGTTGCCGGAGTCCACCACCGTCACGCTCATGCTGAACGCGCCGCCGGCCACCGAGGAGACCCCCTCGACCCCCTCCAGCTCCTCCAGCAGCGATCCCGGGACCGTCGCGGGCTTCCCCGTGTCCGGCAGCTCGTCGTTCCGCGCGGCCTCCGGCGAGACCGTCACGTCCGCGGCCGTCTGCGCGAACAGGCGGTCGAACGTCGTGTTCATCGTGTCGGTGAACACCAGCGTCCCGCACACGAACGCCACCGACAGCACCACCGCGACGCCGCTCAGCAGCATCCGGCCCTTGTGCGCCGCGAAGTTGCGCAGCGATGTCCTCAGAACGGTCACGACACCCGCCCGAACGTGTCGAAGGCCTTCATCCGGTCGAGGACGGCCTCCGCCGTCGGGCGCTGCATCTCGTCCACGATCCGCCCGTCCGCCAGGTACAGCACCCGGTCGGCGTACGAGGCGGCCACCGGGTCGTGGGTCACCATCACGATCGTCTGGCCCAGTTCGTCCACCGAGTTGCGCAGGAAGCCCAGGACCTCGGCGCCGGCGCGGGAGTCGAGGTTGCCGGTGGGCTCGTCGCCGAAGATGATCTCGGGGCGGGCGGCCAGGGCGCGGGCGACCGCGACGCGCTGCTGCTGCCCGCCGGAGAGCTGGTTGGGCCGGTGCTTGAGCCGCCCGGACAGGCCGACGGTCTCCACGACCCTGTCCAGCCACTCCCGGTCCGGCTTCCGGCCGGCGATGTCCATCGGCAGCGTGATGTTCTCCAGGGCGTTGAGCGTCGGCAGCAGGTTGAACGCCTGGAAGATGAAGCCGATCTTGTCCCGGCGCAACTGCGTGAGCTTCTTCTCCTTCAGCGAGGACAGCTCGGTGCCGCCGATCCACACCTGCCCGGACGTCACCGAGTCCAGCCCCGCCATGCAGTGCATCAGCGTGGACTTGCCGGAGCCCGAGGGCCCCATGATCGCGGTGAACGCACCCCGCGCGATGTCCACGTCCACGTGGTCCAGCGCCACCACCCGCGTCTCGCCGGCGCCGTACGCCTTGACCACCTGCCTGGCCCGCGCGGCCACGGCCGTGCTTCCTCCACTGCCCCCGGTCCTGGGATTCGCTACAGCCGTTGTCACGGTATGTCTCCTCATATCGCCTGCGGGGGGTCGGAACGCCCCCGAAGTCCACGACGTCGTCCGGACGGCCGCGGAGCCGTCGTGCACGAGCCTGGTGCACGCGGGCCGGCGCCGCGATGGGGCCGGGCACCGTGCCCGCGGGGGTGCTACCCCCACCGCGCCGCTCCGGCAGCCCTCCCTCAGGCTAGGGACGGGCCCCCTCCCGTCTCGTCCTGCCGCGGGACGAGACGGGGGGAGGAGGAAGGGGGCCCTCCCCCTTAGGGGAAACGGCCCCGAGGGTGCCTCCTGCCCCTACCCCGGCCCCGGGTGGAGCAGGTGGGGGCGGCCGGAGCGGCCCCGGGGGGCACGGGGAGCGGCGGGCACGACGAAGGCCCCCGGTCGGAAGACCGGGGGCCCGCACAGGAGTTCCGAGCTCCCCCGCCAGGACTCGAACCTGGACAAATGGCACCAAAAACCATTGTGCTGCCAATTACACCACAGGGGATGGCGACTCAGGCCGTATCAGACGCCTCCTCAGGCTTCCGCGCGGCCCCCACTACTATGCCGCACCACCGGCCCCCGACGCGACGGCAGAGGCCGGCGCCGCCCCGCACGTGCGCGGTGCCGCGCTCCCGGCCCCCCTCTCGCGTGCGGGGTTTTGGGGTGGTGGCGCCCGAAAAACCGGTGGCGACCGGTCGTAGGCTGGGCGGTATGACCGAGACGGGGGAAAGCGTCGAGGCCCGTGACCAGGGTGATGCGCCTCGGGGGCCGCTGTGGTGGGAGCGGCGGCGGAGCGCGGTGCTGGACGTGGTGCTCGCTGTGGTGGCGGGCCTGGAGTGCGCGGCGCAGGGGGTGCCGTTCGCACGCGAGACCGGGCTGCCGGTGTGGCTGTCGGTGGGCCTGGGGGGCCTGGCCGGACTGACGCTGGTGCTGCGGCGGCGGTGGCCGATCGCGGTGGTGCTGGTGGCGCTGGCCGTCACACCGGCCGAGATGGGGTACGTGCTGGGGACGGTGGCGCTGTACACGCTGGCGGCGTCGGAGGTGCCGCGGCGGATCATCGTGCTGCTGGCCGGCATGCAGGGCGCGGGGACGCTGGTCATCACGCTGGTGCGGCTGCGGCAGAGCCTGGTGGCGGACACGTACGGGGACTACGACCCGTCGTGGTGGTTCGTGCCGCTGATGGTGCTGCTGATGGCGCTGGGCGTGACGGCCCCGCCGGTGCTGCTGGGCCTGTACGTGGGGGCGCGGCGGCGGCTGGTGGAGAGCCTGCGGGAACGGGCGGACGGCCTGGAGCGGGAGCTGACCCTGCTGGCGGACCGCGCGGAGGAGCGCGCGGAGTGGGCGCGCAACGAGGAGCGGACGCGGATCGCGCGCGAGATGCACGACGTGGTGGCGCACCGGGTGAGCCTGATGGTGGTGCACGCCGCGGCGCTGCAGGCGGTGGCCCTGAAGGATCCGGAGAAGGCGTCGAGGAACGCCGCGCTGATCGGCGACATGGGGCGGCAGGCGCTGACGGAGCTGCGGACGATGCTGGGGGTGCTGCGGTCGCACGAGGCGAAGCCGGCGGCGCCGGGGGGCCCGGGCGGGGACGGCGGCGGCGGTGCGTCCGGGGACGCCCGCGAGGAGCGGCCGCTGGCGCGGGTGGCGGAGGCCGCGGGGGCGGCGGCCGCCGTCGCCGGGCGGGGCGCGGTGCGGGGTCCGTCCGGCGGCGCGGCCGGGGATCCGGCGCCGGGCCCCGGTGAGGAGGACTGCCCGGGGCCGTGCCTGGAGGACCTGGAGGCCCTGGTGGGCCAGTCGCGGGCCGCGGGGATGGCCGTGGAGCTCTCGGTGGAGGGGGAGGTGCGGTCGTATGCCTGGCGGGTGGAGCAGACGGCCTACCGGGTGGTCCAGGAGGCGCTGACGAACGTGCACAAGCACGCGGGGGGCGCGCGCACGCGGGTGCGGTTGGCGCACCGCGCGGGCGAGGTGGCGGTGCTGGTGGAGAACGACGCGCCGTCGGAGGGGGTGCGCGACGCGGGGCTGCCCAGCGGCGGGAACGGCCTGGTGGGGATGCGGGAGCGGGTGACGGCGCTCGGCGGGGGGTTCGTCTCGGGGGCGACGGAGGCGGGGGGTTTCCGGGTGTCGGCGGTGATCCCGGACCGGGGGTGACCCCGGGCCGTGCGTGAGCGGCTCCCGACCCGGCGGGCCCGGTGCCCCGGGCCGGTCAGCCCGGGTCGCGGGGCAGCCGGGCGGGCCGGGTGCCGGTGACGAGTGCGGTGAGGGCGGCGTCGACGGTGGGGCCGAGGTACCAGTCGCCGGTGTGGTCGATGCTGTAGACGCGGCCCTGGGCGTCGATGGCGAGGAGGGCGTTGCCGCTGTCCTCCTCGCCGAGGGGCGCGACCTGGGTGCCGAGGGCGCGGCCGAGGTCGGAGAGGGTGCGGGGCCAGTGGAGGCCGCGCAGCGGGTCGATGTGGACCGGTGTGGGCGCGATGTGGCGTCCGGGTTCGGCGCTGACGATGTGGAGACCGCCGAACTCGGCCCAGGCCTCGACGGCCGCGGGGAAGATCGCGTGGCGGTGCCCGGCCGGGGAGCGGTGGTCGCGCAGGGTGTCGGCCCAGACCTCGGCCTGCGCTATGTCGCGGCGGCCGGGGCGCCAGCCGGCGGCGCGGAGCGCGGCGTCGACGGGCACGGAGAAGCGCGTGCTGGTGTCGCGGGGGCCGGGGACGGGCCGGGGGGCGGGGGTGGTGGTCACCGTTCTCCTGTGGGGTCGACTGCGCGGACGCCGAAGTGGGCGAGGAGTGCGGTGCAGGAGCGGCAGGGCGGTGCGTAGCTGCCGTGGCGCGGGTCGCCGTCCTCGCGGATGCGACGGGCCGTGATCTTGGCTCCCTTGAGGGCCTTGCGGGCCTCTCCGGTGGAGAGGGGCCTGCGGCTGGCCCGCTTGCTGCGGGCGGCCTCGGCGGAGGTGAGGTAGCGGGAGAGCAGGACGGCCTCGGGGCAGCGCCCGGTGTGGCGTTCGCGCTGCGGGGCGGTGAGGGTGTCGAGGTAGTCCTGGACGAGGGGGTGGTGGACGGGGGGCCGGTCGGCCTTGCCGGCGGTGCAGGTGAGCGTCCGGCCCTTGACGGAGAGGGCGGCGGCGACGGTGGGCATGATGCCGTCGCGGCGCTGGACGGGGACGGGGGCCGCGTCGTCGGCCGCTCCCCAGCTGACGCGGGGGTCTCCGGAGCGGGCTGCGCTGTGGTGTTGTGTGGCGTGCATGGTTGGGCTTCCTCCCCGCGCATCCCCCCGATGGCGTCGGTTCAGAGTGCCAAACGGGCGGGCCGTTGGGAAAGCTGGGGCCGTGTGGCGCATGTCGCGGCCGTGTGTCGGGGTGTGTCGGGGCGCGTCGTGACGGACCGTGGTGCGGGCGGGGGTGTGCGCCGCGGGGTGCGCGGGGGTGGTGCCGTGGGTGCCCGGTGACGGCGCGGTGGGGGCCTGCCGGGGGGCGCGGGACGGGGCGGGACCGGCCGCGGAGGTTGCGCTTAGGCTGTGCGGGTCAGCGCTCTTCGGCGCTCATCAGCCAGTTGCCAGCAGAGGGGCACCGCCATGACGACAGGCAGGCCCGGGCTGGGGGTCTCTCCCGGTTCCCGGTTCGAGGGTGAGTCCGCGCCGCCGAACACGGCCTATTCGGGGCAGGTCGTGCACTTCCCGGATCCGGTGCGGGCCGCTCGCCATCCGGGAGGTGTGCGGGTGGACGAGCGGGGCTTCCCCGACTTCTCCCCGTACGCGAGGGCCGCGGTGGAGATCGCCGAGCCCCCGGAGGGCTTCGGTGTCGACGAACTGCGGCTGACGGACTACGTGTCGGCCAACGCGGCGCTGCACGCGGAGGGCCACGAGCTGTGGGCGGACCTGCCGCCGGTGGCGACGCCGCACGGCTGGACGTGGCACCACGTGGCGCACTCGCGGCGGCTGGAGCTGGTGCCGGCCGAGGTGAAGGCCCTGCTGCGGCACCACGGCGGCCTGGCGACGGCGGCGGTGGACCACGGCAAGCGGGGGACGCGGCCGCTGCAGGAGACGCGCCCGGCGCACTTCGAGGTGCCGCACCGGGTGGCGGTCTCCGAGGAGCAGGTGCTGGACGTGGAGGAGTCCCTGGGGTACCGGCTGCCGGAGGCGTACCGGTCGTTCCTGAAGGCGGCGGGCGGTTGCGCGCCGGTGGGCGTGGCGCTGGACGCGGAGCTGGGGCTGCTGGTGGACCAGCCGTTCTTCACGGTGCGCGAGGAGGCGGCGGTCAACGACCTGGTGTACGTGAACAAGTGCCTGCGGGACCACCTGACGAAGGACTACCTGGGCGTGGGGTTCGTGCAGGGCGGGATCGTCGCGGTGAAGGTGCGCGGCGAGGGTGTGGGATCGGTGTGGTTCTGCGCCTACGACGACGTGCGGGACCGCGACGGGTTGACGGTGCAGCAGCGGGTGGACGAGCTGTTGCTGCCGTGCGGTGCGGACTTCGACGAGTTCCTGCTGCGGCTGGCGGGCAGTCCGCCGGAGCTGGAGACCGTGGCGGGCTTGATGGTGGACGGCGGGTTCGCCCGTGCCGTCCCGGTGGAGGGGTGAGCGCGGTGGTGACGTTCGCGCAGGCGCAGGAGCGCGCGGAGCGCTGGGTCAACGGCGGCGTCCCGGCGTACCAGCACCGCGAGGTGCGGGTGCGGGAGTTCGGGCTGGGCTTCGTGGCGTGGGCGGAGGACCGCGCCGACGGCCCGTCGACGGGCGGCGGGCGGCAGCGGCTGGTGATCGCACGGGACAGCGGCGAGACGACGCTGTGGCCGGGGCTGCCGGTGGGCGAGGTGATCCGCCGGTACGAGGAGGAGTACGGGGCGCCGGCCGCGGAGCCGGCGCCGGCCGCTCCGCCGAGGCGGGTGGACCTGGAGGCGACGTCGTTCCTGCTGACGCCACCGGAGTGGCTGCAGGAGGCGGCGGACCAGCTGGGCATCGCGGACCGCCGGGGCGAGGAGCCGCAGACGCCCCCGGCCCCCGCCCCGGCCGCCTCCGCGGCCCCCGCCCCTCAGCCGGAGCCCGCGCCCCCGTCGGAGCCCGCGCCCCCGCCCCCGCCCGCCTCCGCGACGCCTCCGGGCGTCTCCCCGTGGGACGCGGCGGACACCAGCGGCAGCGGCAGGGACCTGGGCTCGGTGGCGCCCCCGGCGACGGTGTTCGCGCCGCCGATCAGCGGCAGCGACGAGGACGACGACGCCCCGCAGCCGCCCCGGGCGAGCCCGGAGGCGAAGACCGCGCTGCTGCCGGAGAGCGGCGTGCTGCCCCGGACGACGGTGGCCCCGGCCGTGGAGGACCCGCAGGACCGCGGCCCCTCCGGTCCCGCTCCGGACGCGGACCGGGACTCCGGTGCCGGGCGGACCCCGCCCCCCGGCCCGCCGTCCCCTCCCCCGGCGCCTCCGGGCGGCACGCCCCACGCCGCCCCGGCCGCGGGCGGACCGGACACCCCGCCCCCGCCCCCGCCTCCGGCCCCCGCTGCCCCCGGCGCCCCCGGTGAGGGCGCCGCGGACCGCGGCGCGCGCCCGTCGCGCGGCGGCGGCACGTCGGCGCCGCCCCCGCCCGGCCCTCCGGGCGCTCCGGGGAGCGGGAGCCCGGTGCCGCCGGGCGGTTCGTCCGGCGGTGGTGCCGCGTACGCCCCGACGCAGGTGGTGTCGGCGGACGACGTGGTCGCGCAGGGCCCCGGTGCGCCGAAGCCCCCGGGGGCTCCCGGTGCGCCCGGCACTCCCGGCGGCGGAGTGCACCACGCCGCGACGGTGCTGGCCGGACCGGCCGGACCGCCCCCGCCCTCGGCCCCCGGTGCCCCCCTCGCCGCGCCCGGCGCCCCCGCCGCGCCCGGCGCCGCCGGTGCGCCCGCCGCC
>NZ_JBHUFU010000037.1:0-4893 GCF_042681365.1 Streptomyces desertarenae
TCGCGGAGGTGGTGGAGCGCGATGCACCGCTAGAGCTTGCGAAGTCCACTGAGCACCCTTTCGAGCAGTGTCACGTCTGGCTGGCCACCGGCGGACTCGTCACCGCCGGGCTGGTGGATGGCGACGAGTCCGGCCTCGGCCAGGTCGGCGACGAGGATACGGGCGACGCCCAAAGGAATGGAGAGGAGTGCGGAGATCTCCGCTACCGATTTGATCTCGTAGCACAGCTGACAGATCCGCTGGTGCTCGGGCAGCTGGCCCATCAGCTGGGCGGGCTGCGCCGTGGTGTGCACCAGCGCCTCTATCGCGAGCTGGTAGCGCGGGCGGGTGCGGCCCCCGGTCATGGCGTACGGCCGCACCAGCGGCGAGGAGCCTCCGCTGCCGCCCGCCGGCCTGGCCCTGCGCGGACCGGTCTGCTCGGCCCGGCGGGGCCGGGGAGGCTGAGGCTGCTGCTGGTACGGCGGGTACTGCTCCGGCCCGGCGGGCGGCGGAGGCGTCTGCCACTGGTGGCTGGGCGCGGAGGGGAAGTTGAACCGCTGGGACTGGTCGTGCTGCGGCTGAGGCTGGTGTTCACCGCCGTAGGGGCCGCCTGGGGGCGTTGCCACGTCTCCTCCTCCACTGCCGGACATGCCTGGGGTCCATCACCTGCGGTCTGACGGGAGCCCATCGCGTCTCCGCACCCTAATGGCGCGGAGACGCGATGCGCACGGTCTGCTGGTCAGTTGAGAAGGCTTCCCTGCAGTTCGGCGCGGAGGTCCGGCGTCAGCACCGTACCCGCGCGGTCCACCAGCAGGGCCATCTCGTAACCGACCAGACCGATGTCCGCCTCCGGGTGCGCCAGCACCGCCAACGAGGAACCGTCGGAGATCGACATGATGAACAGGAACCCGCGTTCCATCTCCACCACCGTCTGATTCACCGCACCCCCCTCGAAGATCCGCGACGCACCAGCGGTCAGCGAGGTCAGACCCGACGCGACCGCCGCCAACTGATCGGCACGATCCCGCGGAAACCCCTCGGACATGGCCAGAAGGAGGCCGTCGGCGGAGACCACCACCGTGTGCGACACCCCCGGGGTGTTCTCCACGAAGTTGGTGATCAACCAGTTCAGGTTCTGCGCCGCCTGGCTCATCGGGCTCACACTAACGCTCCTGATCGTAGGTGCTGCCGGGACCGAAGCCCGGTCGGTCGTTCTGGGTGGCGTCCGAGCCGCCCGCTGTGCGTCCCCGCCGCACGCCGCGGTGGAGGTTGCTCAACCTGCCGCGGACGTCCTCCGGGGAGCGGGAGACCTGGGGGCCGCCCTGGGCCGTCCCCTCCGTCTCCACCTCCGCGGTGCCCGGGACCAGGTTGGCCCTGGGCACCCGGCGCGGCAGGCCGGAGGGGGTGACGCCGCCGGCCTTGGGGTCGCGGATCCGCTCCGCCCGCTGCCAGCGTTCGTCATTCGCCGTTCCGCCCCAGGCGGATCCGTCGGGACGGTCCTCCTGCCCGGGCGTCTCCGGAGATTCCGCTTGCGGCTGGTGCCGCTGGGCCGGCACGTCCTCGGACGGCTGCCACTTCCGCTCCCGGCGGGGAAGTCCCGCGCCGGTCAGGGAAGAAGAGTCGTTCGAGTCCTGGCTCGGTCGGTCGAAGCCTACGCTTTCCCGGCCCTCTTCGGGAGCGCCGGGAGCGGATTCCGTTTCCGCTCCGGCGAAGGACCCCGGGCCGTTTCCGGCGCCGCCGTCCCCGCCGTACCCGGAGCCGTAGCCGTCCCGGTACTCCTGCGGGCCCTCCTGGTAGCCGGAGCGGTACTCCTGCCCGTAACCGCCCGGGCCGCTCTGCCCGTAGGCGTCCGGGCCGGGGGAGCCGTCCCGGCCGAAGGGCTCCCGGACCTCCTGGCCGTAGGGATCCTCGTCCTGGCCGTACCGGCCGAACGGGACGTCCTGGCCGTACGGGGGAGCCTGGTCCTGCAGGCCGTCCTGCAGGCCGTACCGGGGGCCCTGGCCGAAGTCCTGCGGGACGGCGTACTGGCCGGTCTGCGGGTCGTCGTAGGAGGCCGGCTGGGCCGGGTACTGCTCCTGCCGGTCCTCCTGCGCCTGGTACTGCTCCTGCCGGTCCTCCTGCGCCTGGTGCTGCGGCTGCCGGCCCTCCAGCGCCGCGCGGCGCTCCTCGCGCATCAGCGAGCGGCCGACCGGATCGAGGACGGAGGGGTCCTCCTGCGGCGGGGAGTCGTAACGGGAGTCGTCGAAGCCCAGCTCGGCGGCGGACGGCTGCCTCTGGTCCTCGTAGACCGGCTGCGCGGCCTGGGGCTGCTCCGGGACGATCCGGGAGACGGTGAAGTCCTCCTCGGTCTGCTCCTCGCCGCCGCCGCCGTGGGTGATCTCCTCCGGCAGCATGACCAGCGAGGTGGTGCCCGCCTGCTCGCCGGAGGGCCGCAGCTGGACGCGGATGCCGTGCCGGCTGGCCAGGCGGCCGACCACGAACAGGCCCATGCGCTGGGAGATCTCCACGTCCACCGTCGGCGGGTTGGCCAGCCTGTGGTTGATGTCGGCGAAGTCCTCGGGGGTGAGGCCGATGCCCCTGTCGTGGATCTCGATCACCACCCGGCCGTCGGGCAGCCGGGTCGCGGTGACGCGGACCTTGGTCTGCGGGGACGAGAACGAGGTGGCGTTCTCCAGCAGCTCGGCCAGCAGGTGCACCAGGTCGGTGACGACGGTGCCGTGGATCTCGCTGTCCGGGACACCGGACAGCTCGATGCGCTCGTAGTCCTCCACCTCCGAGGAGGCGGCACGCAACACGTCCACCAGCGGGATCGGCTGGTTCCAGCGGCGGCCCGGCTCCTCGCCCGCGAGGACCAGCAGGTTCTCGCCGTTGCGGCGCATGCGGGTCGCCAGGTGGTCCAGCTTGAAGAGGTTCTCCAGCTGGTCCGGGTCGGCCTCGTTGTTCTCCAGGTCCGTGATGAGGGCGAGCTGGCCCTCGATGAGGCCCTGGTTGCGGCGCGAGAGGTTGGTGAAGATCGCGTTGACGTTCCCCCGCAGCAGCGCCTGCTCGGCCGCGAGGCGGACCGCCTCGCGGTGGACCTGGTCGAAGGCCCGGGCGACCTCGCCGATCTCGTCGCGGCTGTCGATGGGGATGGGCTTCACCCGGGTGTCGACCTTGCCCGGGTCGGTGCGCGAGAGCTGGTCCACCAGCATCGGCAGCCGCTCCTGGGCGACGTCGAAGGCGGCGGCGCGCAGCCGGCGCATGCTGGTGCTCATCGAGCGGGCCATCATCCCGGCGATGATGAACGCCGCCAGCAGGGCCAGGAGCACCACGGCGGAGTTGACGATGGCGTCGCGCCGGGCGTCGGCGGCGATCTCCCCGGTCTCCTCCACCGCCTTGTCGGTCAGCTCCTTCTCGATCACGCGGTAGGCGTTGAACCTGCCGGTGGCGGAGGTGTACCAGTTCTCGGCGGTGATGCCGCGGGCCTGCAGCGCCCGGGGCTGGGCGCCGGAGGCTATCGCCTGGACCATCTTGTCGGTGGCCGGCGGGTCGACGAAGGCCTCACCGGTGGCCTGCGCCTCCTCCCTGGCCTCGGCGAGCCGCCGGCGGACGTCCTCGTTGCCCTTGGCCAGCTCCTCCTGCAGGCGCTTCCAGTCCTCCTCGGTGCCGCCGCCGCGGTACTCGTCGACGGCGATGCGCTCCAGGTAGGCGTAGGAGCTGAAGGCGGTGAGCTGGCGCTGCTTGTCCGCGGCGCCGGGGCCGGGCTTGATCAGCAGGTGGGTGCCGATGGAGCGCTGGAGGGAGCCGGCGGCCTTGGCCAGCGAGACGGCGTAGACGGTGCGGCCGTAGGAGGTGATGTTTCCGGTGCCCAGCCCGAGTTCGTTGGCGAACTCCATCAGCGGGTGCTGGATGCGGACGTAGCCCTCCTCGGTCTCCACGCCTTTCAGCCGGTCGGTGTAGGCGGCCTGGCGCAGTTCGGTCAGGCCCGGTTCGACCTCGGTGAAGGCCGCCAGCCGGCGCTTGAGGCCCTGGTGGTCCGGCATGTCCTCGACCCGCCGGTGGAACTCGGCGCGCGCGGCGTCGGTGACGTCGCGCATCTCCTTGATCACCGGGTCCTCGGTGTTGCCCTGGAGGAGCGGCGCGGCCGTGCGGTCACGCTCGTCGATCAGGGCGTGGGCGTAGGCGGCCGCGGCCCTGACCAGTTCGGCGGTGCGCTCGGCCTCCTCGGCCTCGGTCAGCGTCTCCAGGGAGCTCTGCACCCGGAAGCCGCCGAAGACGAGGGCGACGAGCACGGGCAGGAGCAGGATGGCGTTCAGCCTGGTGGCCACCCGCCAGTTGCGCACCGCGAAGCGGCCGCCTCCGCCCGTTCCCCCGCCGTCCCCGGGCAGGTCGGAGGACGCCTCCGCGGCACGCTGCGGCGGCGTGAAATTGCCCCGCGGCTCCCGGGACGGGGCGCTCGAATTGCTTCGCCTCACTCGACCAAACCTCTCGGCTTCAGCCCATCGTCTTCGATGAAACCGTAACTACTGCTGAGTTCAGCGAATTTCAGCACGTCAGGATGGAGCTTTCCAAACACCTGGACCTGTGAAGGCGGCCCCCCGCACCAGGGGAAGGAAACGGGCATTCCTCTTGTAGGACGGCAAAATGTTGATCGTTTGTACGCGCTGGGAGACGAACCGCTCGCGGCGAGTGGTATCAGCGTTCCAATTCTCTTTCGAAACGTTATGAAGGCCGGGACGGATGGGCACAGAACCCGTCCATCCCGGCTACTGATCCATGACATCCCGTATCGCCCCGCCACAGGTCCAGGTCCCGCTCCCGGGGTGGACGGCCCGGTCAGCGCAGCCGCGCCAGCAGGGCGTGCTCGACCAGGGTGATCAGCGTGCTCTTGGCCTCCGCCCGCCGCCGGGCGTCGGTGGTGATGATCGGCGCGTC
>NZ_JBHUFU010000038.1:0-4375 GCF_042681365.1 Streptomyces desertarenae
AGCCCGCTCCCGATCGAAGTGAAATATCACCGCTTACCGTCCCCTGAACTGGTGGTGCAGGATCTTCCGCGTTCTGTGGTCGACCACCGGTCCATAGTGTCCACGGCGGCCGTTGAACGATCCCTTGGCCCGCCAGGCGATGCCCGGGCGCGCGCCTCTCGGACCACGCATCGACCGTCCCCCGTGATACCGCGGGGGTGATGGTGCGAGTGCATGTACGGCCCGCTCCACCTGCTCTGCACCGCAGCTCTGCGCACGTCGAGACTCTCCCGGATGAACACGATGAAGCCACCGAGGTGGTGGTGGGCGGTGATCGGCAGGCCCCGGTGGGCACGCGAAACCCTTGTGCCCGTCCCAGCGGAGCCGAGGGCCGGCCGCGACCGACGACCCGGTCCATGGCAGGTCAGAGCCTCGATCGGCAATCGGCGGAAGCCGCCCCGGAGGGTGCAGTCAGTTGGAAACGCCCCGGCCGCGTCTCGGTCCGGGCCGGGTCCAGCGCCGACCCCCAACCACACGCGGACACGTACGCCGCGGAGTTCGCGACCACGCGATGTGCTCAGTGGCCGGCCGGCACCGGTTCGCCGATCCCACAAGGCGCAGTGCGAATCCGCTGCAACGTGGTCACCAGCCGGTCACCGCGTGGATCCGCGCCTGCCCGTCGGCCGTGGCGGGGCGGAAAGCCAGGTCCTCGCCGTGCCAGGAGACACGCCCCTCCATCAGATCCCGGGCCGGAGCCTCGAGATCGTCGGTCCCGAACACGTCCGTGACGTCGGCCTCCGCTCCCGTGGCGGCCGTCTGAAACCGGTGGGTCTGGACGTACTCCTCGCGGTCCGTGCCGTCGCATGCGAACTCGCCGACTCTGACGCGCAGATAGAACTCCTGGCCCGCCGAGTTCCGTCCGATCCCGATCAGATCGTCGACCTGCTGGAACCCACTCACATTCCCTCTTCCTCACAGCGAGAGTGCAGCGGGGGGCCAGCAGACCCGGCCCCCGCTCAGTCGACCGCTTCCAACGCCTCGGTGGTACACGTGGTAGTTGTTCGGCCACGTGCCCTTGCGGCCTGTACGCCCCTGGACGTTCGCGTTCCAGCGGCCGGAGGTCCATCAGAAAAGGTTTCGACGGTCGTATCGACCCATGGCTTTCCCCGTTCAGCCTATAAGTGCGAGGAGCCGAGAGGGGCCCGGACCGCGTGGGGTCAGCCCTCCACACCTCTTTCTGCGAGGTGCCGTGCGTACCCGAGCCGCAGTTCTCCTACATACTCACGAAGATCACCGATTTCTGCGTCCTCGTGAAACCTGCCCAGCTCCGCCTCCACTGCGCGGAACTGGTCTTCGACAAGGGCCTTCGTGGCAGTCAATCGACGGTCGTCACCCAGAACTCCCGTCAGGGCAGCTTCCAGCGCATCCAACTCGATGAGGAGATCATTGACGTCTGTACGCTGCTTCAACTCCGGGCGACTGTCGAGCCGGGATCCTCTGGGGAGTAGCTTCTCGAGCGCGGAACGCTCCTTCCTTCGCCACATGTCTGCCCTTCACCAGAGAGTTTGCCAACGAGTGAACCTGTGGTTCAGCTTACCGCCGGGACTTCCGCTGCATGCCGCAGCGGCCCTCCTGAGCTCTTGAAACGCTTCGACACTCACGTTTCCCGCGGTGTCGGGCGTATACATCGGTTCGGCGTGGCGGCGCAGCGCGTTGACGAGACTTTCGAGGGAGTCCTGAATACTCGTGGTTTCCAACCGTTCCAGCGGACTTCGTGTCCGGGCGCGGGGACGCATGCTTCTTCCGTCGCACCGCCCCACGGAGGCGGACCTTCCCCTCACCTCGCGGCGGGTACCCACGGTGTGTCCGACATGAAGCGTTTCCGGAAGACCGTTCCAGGGGCTGCGAGGGCCGCCTCGACCGCCTCTGCCCCGATCCTGCCGTTCATGGCCCGCCTGGGGACCTTGAGGTAGCCGCAGGCCCGGATGAGATCCGTGGCCGAAGCCCAGGTGTCGGCGGCCACCACCACCTCGTCCAGGGCATCGCACGCATTGGTCGCGTCGACCAGGACCGCGTACGCGACGACAAGGTCTGCCACTCGCGCCTTGGCGGCCATGTTTCCCACGTTCACTCCCTCCGGTGAGGGTGGCGAGGCCGCACACGGCGCGGCCTCGCCACCTGCCCCCGACGGGGGCTGTATGAATCAGCTTAGGACTGCGGCCTGGTCGGCCTCGTCGTCCCAGGCCACGGCCGTGCCAGCGGTAGTGGATGGTTCCCCGCCGGCCGTTCTTGCGCCAGGTGAGGTGGGAGTGACCACCACTGCTGCAGGGGCCGCGGGGTTCACAGCTGTATCCCCTGCGGGCCACCACAAAAGATCAGGGCAAATGCGGCTCGGGTCTGCCGGTTCACCGGCGGACCCGAGCCGCAGCGGGCATGCTATTTTCTCTTGCCTTTCTTCATGTGTTGAACATCACGCTTGAAAGCCCGATAGCCATCCCGGAGGTTGATGTACTCGAGGAGGGCGGCCACCCCTCTGCCGATGCCGCGCAGTACCCGTAGTGCAAGACCTGCCAAATCCTCCACGGTTATCCTTTCCAGGGATCGTGGCCGCGTCAGCGGTTTCGCTGACGCGGCCACTGGATCAGACGCAGCTTCCGCGCCCTCGGTACCCGGTGCATTTACGGCAGACTCTCTGCCTGCCCGTGTTGGTCAGCTTGCCGCTGCACTGGCGAAGGTACCGGTAGTTCTGCATGTACTTCCGGCCATACCTGTAGGCCGCCCTCACCGCGCGGGTGCGCCCGAGTGAAACCAGTCGGCCGACGCCCTGGGCGAATGCCGTGAGGTCGCCGGTGACCTCCTCACGACGCTTGCCCTGCCTCCGGTCGTGGGCGGCGATTCCGAGGCTGATGACGGCCGAGGCCCCCGCGCAGACGGCGCAGCCGAACATGCCCGCGACCGCCAGCCCCGTGCTCGCCCGTCCCAGCCACTTCTTCCAGCCGAACCGTCCATCGAGGCCGTAACAGTTGACCGGGGCGGCCGTGCAGTACTCGTAGGCGTTGGCGTTGCCTCCGTGGCCGGGTGGAGACAGGACTGGAGCAGTTTTCCGGTCCTGCGGGCTTCACGTCGTCACCGACGCTCCGACCTCCCCGCCACCGCTGCGACACCTATGCCCCGTATCCGGCGCGACCTCATGTCGAGGCGCTCCGGTCGTCTTGTTCGGTGGACGCATCGCGCGAAGCACGGGCGAAGTACCAGGAAACAGCGAACATCACCGCCGAAGCAGCAAAAAGAAAGGCGGCTGATTCGCGGCCGGTGAAAACAGTGAACGCCACACCGGCGATAAAGGCGATCAAGGCCAGAACGGGAAATACGCGAGCATTCTTCTGCAACTCAGTCATTCATGCCGTCCAGACTACTGGGAAGATTCTGTGCCACCGGCACCTGCGGTGCTGTGAGCACCGGGAACGAATGCGCGAGAAGGGACACCGGGGCCGGGCCCGGAAAGAATATTCCAGGCCCGGCCGTGCTCGGCGACACCCTGACGTACGGCTGGGTATTCACCCGACACTTCAGAGCATCACTTCCAGAGGTTCACCACCTCCGCCACGACCGCTTCCGGTGAGGGCGTGGCGCCGTCTTGCGGTGGCGTCCAGTGCCCGGGTACCGCTTCGTGGACCAACGGTAGGGCCCCTTCCTGAGGAAGTGACGTCCCACAGAGCCGAAGGCAGCGCCGCCACCACCAAATCCGGCGGCGCTTGGGACGCCGGTGACGAAGATGCTCCGCCGTGAGGCCCGGCGGTTCCAGTTCCACTTCGCCCAGGTGCCGGCCGCTCCGCCTGCCACGACGGCACAAGCAGCCGCACCGACCCCAGCGGTCACCAACCCACAGCCGAGTCCGGCCAGACCCGCCGCGATGCCGCTTCACCCAGCGCTTGGTGCTCCGCCACGTCTTGCGCCAGCTCCACTTGCCGTCGAGGTCGTAGCGGTTGAGCGGGTCGGCGTGGACGTACTCGTAGGCGTTCGGATTGCCGCCGTGGACCGGGTCGACAGCCGGGAAGCGGCCCGTGGCCGGGTTGTAGAGGCGGACGCCCACGAGGGTGAGGCCGGTGAGGGTCTCGGTGAAACGGTGTTCGACGCCAAGCCAGGTGCGGTGGGTGGCCGGCCCGGGCGGGGGGGCTGCCGTACTCGTCGCTGTCCAGGGCGACAGGCGCCTGGCTGGTGTCCGGCAGGAGCCGGAGGGCGATGCCGCCGGGGATGGTGGACAGCTGCAGGACGGTGTCGCCGGTCCTGCCGGTGGCGGCGGCCAGGTCGCCGGAGGCGGAGTCGACGTTGCGGCTCACGGCTCCGGTGGCGGTGTCCTCCACGATCCAGCGGGGGTTGTCGCCGTCGCCGTCGT
>NZ_JBHUFU010000039.1:0-4220 GCF_042681365.1 Streptomyces desertarenae
GGATCCCCATGACCGCCTGCGCGGTCACGGACTTCCCCGACCCCGACTCCCCCAGCACCGCCAACGTCTCACCGGCGCGCACGCCGTAGCTCACCCCGTTGACGGCCCGCACCGCGCCGTCCTTGCCGGCGAACTCCACGTGGAGGTCGCGGACCTCCAGCAGCGGCGCGTCGCCGTCCTCGTCCCCGCCGCCCGGTCCGGGGGCGGGGTCGGTCTCCTCCGCGGTGGTCACGTGGGTACGCCTCCCTCAGCGCAGCTTGGGGTCGAGGGCGTCGCGCACGGCGTCGCCGAGCATGATGAAGGCCAGCACCGTCACGCTCAGCGCGGCGGCGGGGTAGAGCAGGATGTGCGGCGCGTTGCGGAACTGCATCCCGTCGGACGCCTCGGAGATGGCCACGCCCCACGAGACCGTGGGCGGCCGGAGGCCGATGCCGAGGAAGGACAGGGTCGCCTCCAACGCCACGTAGGTGCCCAGCGCGATGGTCATCACCACGATCACCGGGGCGACGGCGTTCGGCAGCACGTGGCGGACCAGGATGCGGGTGCTGCCGGCGCCCAGCGCCCGGGCGGCCTGCACGAAGTCGTTCTGCCGGACGGTGATGACCGAGCCGCGCGCGATGCGGGCCGCCTGGGGCCAGCCCAGCGCGACGATCACCCAGACCACCGGCCAGATGCCCTCGGCCCTGACCATGGCCAGGAAGACCAGGCCGCCCAGCACGATCGGGATGCCGAAGAAGACGTCGGTGACCCGGGAGAGCACCCCGTCGGCCCAGCCCCCGAAGAATCCGGCGAGCCCGCCGAGCACCCCGCCGACCAGGGCGGTCCCCAGCGTGGCGCACACCGCGACCGCGATGGAGGCGCGGGCCCCGTGGACGGTGCGGGTGTAGACGTCGCACCCCTGGGCGTCGAAGCCGAACCAGTGACCGGGCGCGGGACCGCCCAGCGCCCGGCCCAGGTCGCACGAGAGCGGGTCGCGGGAGGCGATCAGCTCCGGCCGCACGGCGACGGCCAGCAGGAAGAGGATCAGCAGGGCGGAGACGGTGAAGACGGGATTGCGCCGCAGGTCGTACCAGGCGTCCGCCCACAGGCCGCGCGTCCGCTCCCGCCTGCGCCGGTGGGCGCCCCTGCGGCGGGGGCGGGCGGCGGGCGCGGCCTCCTTCGGGGAGGCGGCCCCCGGGTCCTCCGGTGCCGGCGCCGGTGCCGGTGCCGCGGTGCCGGCCCCGGCGCCGGAGGGCACGGGCTGCGGCTCCTCGGGGTGGCTGCGGACGGTCGGTTCAGGCATAGCGGATCCTCGGGTCGAGCACGGCGTAGAGGAGGTCGACCAGCAGGTTGGCCGCCAGGAAGACCAGCACGAGGATGGTGACGAAGCCGACCACGGTCGGGGAGTTCTGCCGCAGGACGCCCTGGTACAGCTGGTAGCCGACGCCCTGGATGTTGAAGATCCGCTCGGTGACCAGGGCCCCCGCCATCAGGCTGCCGATGTCGGCGCCGAGGAAGGTGACCACCGGGATCAGCGAGTTGCGCAGCAGGTGGTGGGTGATCACCCGGTGCCGCGGCAGCCCCTTGGCCACCGCCGTGCGGACGTGGTCGGCCCGCGCGTTCTCGGCCACCGAGGTGCGGGTGAGCCGGGCGATGTAGGCCAGGGAGACCAGGGCGAGGACGACACCGGGCAGCAGCAGCTCGCCGAAGGGGGCCTGTGCGCTGACCGCCGGACTGACCAGCGGCCATCTGACGCCCAGCAGGAACTGGAGCGTGGCGCCGGTGACGAAGGTCGGGACGGAGATCACCAGCAGCGTCAGCAGCAGCACCGAGGTGTCGGCGCCCCGGCCGCGCCGCAGCCCCGCGACCACCCCGAGCACGACGCCGACCACCGTCTCGATGACCAGCGCGACCAGCATCAGCCGCACGGTGACGGGGAAGGAGACGGCCATCAGCTCGGCGACGGGCCTGCCGTTGAAGGCGGTGCCGAAGTCACCGGTGAAGACCTTGCCCAGGTAGAGCAGGTACTGCTGCCACAGCGGTCTGTCGAGGCCGAACTCCCGGCGCAGCCGGGCGGCGGTGGCGGGGTCGGGTGCCCGGTCGCCGAAGAGTCCGGCGACCGGATCGCCCAGCGCGTACACCATCACGAAGATCAGGAACGTCGTCCCGGCGAAGACCGGGACCATCTGGAGCAGCCTGCGGATGACGTAGCGCCCCACGGGCGGGCCTCCTCGTCGGGCGGGAGTGCGGCGGATCGGCGGAGTCGGCGGGATCGGCGGGGCGGCGCCGGGGTCAGACGACCTCGATGTCGGTGAAGACCGGCACCGAGAAGGGGTTGAGCCGCACGCCCCTCACCCGCTCCGAGTAGCCCGCGGTGCCGTTCTGGTACCACAGGGGGATGGCGGGGAGGTCCTCCAGCACGATCTTCTCCGCCTCCCGGAAGAGCCGCACCGCCTCCGACCGCTCGGCCGCGTTGGCCCGGTCCATCAGCTCGTCGAACTCCTCGCTGCTGTAGCCGGAGTCGTTGGAGGAGGCGTTCGTGTAGTACAGCGGCTGGAGGAAGTTCTGGATCAGCGGGTAGTCCATCTGCCAGCCGGCCCGGAACATCCCGGTCATCTCGTCGGCCGCGATGTCCCTGCGGTAGTCCGCGAAGGTGCCGACCGGCCGCACCCGGCAGGCGCCGTTGTCGTCCAGGACGTTGTTGATGCTGTTGCAGACGGCCTCCATCCACTGCCGGTGGGAGCCGGTGTCGACGTTGGAGGTGAGGGTGACGCGCCCGCCCGGCAGGCCGCCGGCCTCCTCGATCAGTTTCCCGGCCCGCTCGGGGTCGTAGGTGCACGTCGGCCCGCACAGCCCCTGGCTGTAGCCGCCCTCGGCACCGAGCACGGGCGAGGTGAGGTCGGTGGCCGGCACGCGGGTGCCGTGGTAGATCCGCTCGGTGATCCTCTTCCGGTCGATCGCCATGGAGATGCCCTGGCGGATCTTCCGCCCCTCCTCGCCCTGCCACTCCTGGCGGTACAGGGGGAAGGTGAGGGTCTGGATGATGCCGGCGGGCTGGTTGACGTAGCGGCCGTCCAGGTCGCGCTCGGCGTTCTTCAACTGGGAGGCGGGGATGTCGTCGGCGACGTCGAGGTTGCCGGCCTGGAGGTCGATGTAGGCGGTGTTGACGTCGGTGTAGACCCGCAGTTCGACGCCCTCGTTGCGGGCCTTGTCCGCACCGCTGTAGTCCTCGTTCCTGGAGAGCCTCATGCTCTGGCCCCGGGTGTACGACTCGACCTTGTACGGCCCGTTGCCGACCGGCTTGGCCAGCCACGCCTCGCGGTCGGTGAAGAACGCCTCGGGCAGTGGCGCGTAGGCGTTGTAGCCGAGGGTCTCGGGCCACTGGGAGAACTTCTGGTTGAGCCGGACCGTGAAGGTGTGCTCGTCCTTCACCTCCAGCCCGGACATGGTCTGCGCGGTGGGCCTGGCGTCCTCGGCGGCGGGGTGGACGTCCTCGTAGCCCTCGATGTACTGGAAGAAGTACGAGTTGACCTGGTTGTTGGTGACCAGGGCCCCGTAGTTCCAGGCGTCCACGAAGGACTCGGCCGTCACCGGCGTGCCGTCGCTGAACTTCCAGCCCTTCCCGATCCTGACCGTGAAGGTGCGCTGGTCCTCGGTGGTGATCGACTCGGCCACGGCGTTCACGGCCCTGCCGGTCCTCGGGTCGTAGCGCTTGAGGCCCCGGAAGATCATGTCCAGGACCTTGCTGCCCTGCACCTCGTTGGTGTTGGCGGGTTCCAGGGGGTGCTGCGGATCTCCCCACGAGGCCCGGACCACTCCGGTCTCGCCGCGGCCCGCCACTCCGCTGCCGCAGGCCGTGGTCACCGCGGCGAGCGCGGCCACGGCCGCGACGGCCCCGGTGAAGCGCGAGGCTGTGCGCATGGGGTGCCTCCCTGGGTCCTGGTCGTTCTTCCGACAAGACCCATATCACCCCATAGGGGTCACTTCCCCGCCGATGCCTCACCGAACACGGGAACGGACGCGAGAAACCCCCGGATGCCGGACGTCCGGCCGGGGGCGGCGGAGCGGGGGACGGACGCGAGGGGGCGCCCGGACCGGATGGTCCGGGCGCCCCCTCGTCCGCTCGGGTGCGTGCCCGACGGCGCGCGGTCAGGCCGCGTGCACCACGTCGCGTTCTTCGGCGAAGTGGCAGGCGGAGGGGTGGGCGGCGGGGGTGTCCCGGCCGGCGAACCGCTCGGGCA
>NZ_JBHUFU010000040.1:0-2793 GCF_042681365.1 Streptomyces desertarenae
TTCGCCGAGGTGCTGGGGGTGCCCGGGGTCGGGGTGGACGACGACTTCTTCGCCCTGGGCGGCCACTCCCTGCTGGCGATCGTCGTGATCAGCCGGATCAGGGCCCTGCTCGACGTGGACCTGGCCATCGACGCCCTCTTCGAGGCGCCCACGGTGGCCGGGCTGGCCGCGCACCTCGACGGCCCGCAGCGCCGCCCCGGCGCGGTGCGGGCGGTGGTGCCGCGGCCCGGGCGGCTGCCGCTCTCCTACGCCCAGCAGCGCCTGTGGTTCCTCCACCAGATCGAGGGGCCGAGCGCCACCTACACCGTCCCGCTGGCGCTGCGGCTGACCGGGCCCCTGGACGTGGCCGCCCTGCGCGCCGCGCTGGCGGACGTGGTCGCCCGGCACGAGAGCCTGCGCACCGTCTTCGCCGAGGACGAGCACGGCCCGCACCAGATCGTCCTGGGACCGCGGCAGGGCGCGCCCGGCCTGCGGGTGGTCCCCACCACCGAGGCCCGCCTGCGGGCCGACCTGGAGGCCGAGGCCGCCCGTCCCTTCGACCTCGCACAGGCACCGCCGGTGCACGCCCGGCTCTTCGCCCTCGACGAGCGCGCCCACGTACTGCTGCTGGCGGTCCACCACATCGCCATGGACGGCTGGTCGGTCCGCCCCCTGGTGCGCGACCTGGCGGCCGCCTACGCCGCCCGGCGCCGGGGCGCGCCCCCGGCTCTGCCCGAACTGCCCGTGCAGTACGCCGACTACACCCTGTGGCAGCACGAGGAGCTCGGCACCGAGGACGACCCCGGCAGCGCGATCGCCGCGCAGCTGCGGTACTGGCGGGAGGCCCTGCGCGGACTGCCGGAGGAGCTGGCCCTCCCCGCCGACCGGCCCCGCCCCGCCACCCCCTCCCACCGCGGGGGCCGGGTCGGCTTCACCGTCCCGCCGGCGGTGCACGGGCGGGTGGCCGAGCTGGCCCGGGAGCACCGGGCGACGCCCTTCATGGTGGTGCACGCGGCGCTGGCGGCGCTGCTGACGCGGCTGGGGGCGGGGACGGACGTGCCGATCGGTTCGCCGGTGGCCGGGCGCACCGACGACGCGCTGGAGGACCTGGTGGGGTTCTTCGTGAACACGCTGGTGCTGCGCACCGACACCTCGGGCGACCCGAGCTTCGCGGAGCTGCTGGAGCGGGTGCGCGCCACCGACCTGGCGGCCTACGCCCACCAGGACCTCCCCTTCGAACGGCTGGTGGAGGTGCTCAACCCGGTGCGCTCGCTCGCCCGCCACCCGCTCTTCCAGGTGCTGCTGGCCTTCAACAACGGCGCGGTGCCCGCCGACGGACCCGCCGACAGGGCCTCGGACGTCCTGGTCCGGCCCGTGACGGTGGAGACCGCGGCGGCCAAGTTCGACCTGTCGCTCTCCTTCAACGAGGACCGGACGGCCGACGGCTCGGCGGCGGGGATCCGGGGCGTACTGGAGTACAGCACCGACCTGTTCGACGAGAGCACGGCCCACAGGGCGGTCCGGTACTTCCTCCGGCTGCTGGGTGCGGCGGTCGAGCAGCCCCTCACACCGCTGAGCGGCCTCCCCGTCCTGAGCGAGCCGGAGCGGCACGAGCTGCTCGTCCGGCGCAACGACACCGCCCGCGACCTGCCCTGGACCTCACCGCTGGGGCGCTTCGAGGCCCAGGCCGCCCGGACCCCCCGGGCCACGGCCTTGGTCGCCGGCGAGGAGCGGATCGGCTACGCCGACCTCGACGCACGGGCCAACCGGCTCGCCGGGCTGCTGTCGGACGGCGCCGCGGGCCGGAGCGGACCGGTCGCGGTCGCGCTGCGGCGCGGCGCCCTGCTGCCGGTGACGCTGCTCGCCGTCTGGAAGGCGGGACTGCACTACCTGCCCCTGGACCCCGGCCACCCGAAGGAGCGGCTGGCGGACGTCCTCGCCGACTGCGCGCCCGCATGCGTGGTCACCACCGCGGACCTCGCCGGCGACCTCCCTCCCGGCCCGGCCCCGCTGCTCGTCCTGGACGACCCGGCCACCGCCGAACGCCTGGCCGCCGCGCCCGGCACCGCACCGGCCGGGGCCGCGCACGCCTGGGGCCACCCGGACGACCTGGCGTACACCATCTACACCTCCGGCTCCACCGGCCGCCCCAAGGGCGTCATGGTGACCCGGGCGGGCGTGGCGAACTTCCTCGCCGACCTGACCGAGCGGCTGGAGCTGGGCCCCGACGACCGGCTGCTGGCGGTCACGACGGTCTCCTTCGACATCGCCGTCCTGGAGCTCTTCGCCCCCCTGCTCACCGGCGGCTCGGTCGTCCTGGCCGACGCCACCGCCCAGCGCGACCCCGCGGCCGTGCGGTCCCTGTGCGCCCGCGAGGGCGTGACGGTCGTCCAGGCCACCCCCGGCTGGTGGCACGCCATGGCCGTGGACGGCGGCCTGGACCTCACCGGCCTGCGCGTGCTGGTGGGAGGCGAGGCGCTGCCGGCGGCCCTGGCCCGCGCCCTCCTGGAGCCCGGCCGCGCGCCGTCCGGCGACCGCCTGCTCAACCTGTACGGGCCGACGGAGACCACCGTCTGGTCCACCGCCGCGCACATCACCGCCGGGACCCCGGAGGCGCGCGGCGGCTCGGTGCCCACGGGGACGCCGATCGCCAACACCGCCGCCTACGTGCTGGACGCCGCGCTCCGGCCCGTGCCGGACGGAGTGCCGGGCGAGCTCTACCTGGCCGGGGCCGGGCTGGCCCGCGGCTACCTCGGCCGGCCGGGGATGACCGCGGAGCGGTTCGTGGCCTGTCCCTTCGGGGAGCCGGGGGAG
>NZ_JBHUFU010000041.1:0-1374 GCF_042681365.1 Streptomyces desertarenae
ACGCGTGATCAGTAGAAACAAGGGTGTTTTTGCCAATTATATACAAATGTTGCATCTGCAGGACCCGTTGGACATGGCCCAGAACAAAAAGGCAGCAAACCCCATTGCAATCACAAGAGATGAGGCGACAGTCGAATAAATGGTGAGGATTTTGTAAGTTTCTTCAGATTCCAGCTTGACCCCCTCTATTTTCTGTCTTTCTAATTTTGATTCCTCTTGGTACTTCCTCCTGTTGTAGGTCCCATTCCGAATTGTCTCCATGCAATGGTCATCACATTTGTGGTATAGCTCGAAACATCCTCTCCCATCTTCCACTGCATTGGAACCCAACGCCCTCTTCACTTTATTATATAGATTGTTTACATTAGCGTCATGTTCATCGAGTGTTTTCTGGTTTTCAAGCAGAACTAGCAATTCTGCATTATATGCCCATATATCTTGGATTTGATCATCAACCTTATCATTGATCATGTTAAGCCTAGTTTCTACCTCACTGAATTCATGATCAATGATTTCATACTGCTTGTTCATTTTGTCGACTATATTATTCACTTTGGATGTTATTTTATCGACTGCCTTTTGGGTTGAATCTCTATCTGCTGCCATACCAACCCCTTGGTCATTTGAATGCTGGAATCCATACCAACCAGCAACCAGTCCTGACCAACCTCCTTCTATAAATCCTGCTATGGCCCCGAATAGTCCTCTGCTAGATCTAGAAGGCACATTCCTCAGACCAACTGCAAGTTTGAGACTCTTTACACCAATGTACTTTGAGCAGTTTCCAAATGCATACTTACTTACATTTTGGAAGGGCAATGTTGTGTTTAAGCCACCTTTCTCTGTTTGACACTGCACTGTGCAGCTACCCATTTTTAAGCCTGTCTTTAGGATTCTTCCGTGGCTCTCTCCTGAAAGGATGTGTCCATACCATGGAGCTATTAGATTCCCATCAGATTTTATCCGCAGTGTTTGGCCCGGTTTCAATACCGACCAATAATAATTAATTCTTCCCATCAAACCGTTGACAAGAGGCCTTGGTCCTATCAATGGTTTAAAGACCCTATTCATTTCCTCTGTTGCCACACTCGTTGTTGTGTCGGTTCTGGTGTACAGATTTGTCTGCGCAGTATCGGTGGGTGGATGATTTATACCCCACATGAAAAGAATGTTCTTTCCTTGATTATTTGTGTATTGAGCATCTTGGGTAGGGTAAGCATTGTTCTTTTGAGTCAACCATCTCATGCTTCTGTAGAATGAATCCGAGCATGCTTTGCTTGTCCCACTGTAAGACACATTCCAGATTGTGTCTGGAAAGATCTGGATCCTTTGATAAGACCTAGAAGAACTAAAAAGTGATCTTAGCTCTTCTAG
>NZ_JBHUFU010000042.1:0-1229 GCF_042681365.1 Streptomyces desertarenae
CTGCGTTTCGCCACGGCCGGGTCGGTCGACGACGGCAAGTCCACGCTGGTCGGACGGCTGCTGCACGACTCCAAGTCGGTCCTGGCCGACCAACTGGAAGCCGTCGAGCACGCCTCCCGCAGCCGCGGCGCCACCGGCCCGGACCTGGCCCTGCTCACCGACGGCCTGCGCGCCGAACGCGAACAGGGCATCACCATCGACGTGGCCTACCGCTACTTCGCCACCCCACGCCGCCGCTTCATCCTGGCCGACACCCCCGGCCACGTGCAGTACACCCGCAACATGGTCACCGGCGCCTCCACCGCCGACCTGGCCATCATCCTGGTCGACGCCCGCAACGGCGTGGTCGAGCAGACCCGCCGCCACGCCGCCGTCGCCGCCCTGCTGCGCGTGCCCCACGTGGTCCTGGCCGTCAACAAGATGGACCTGGCCCACTACCGGGAAAGCGCCTTCACCCCCATCGCCGAGCAGTTCACCGCCTACGCCGCCTCCCTGGGCGTACCCCAGGTCACCGCCATCCCCATCTCCGCCCTGGCCGGCGACAACGTGGTCACCCCCTCGGCCCGCATGGACTGGTACAGCGGCCCCACCGTCCTGGAACACCTGGAGACCGTCCAGGTCAGCCACGACCTGGCAGCCTGCCCGGCCCGCTTCCCCGTCCAGTACGTCATCCGCCCCCAAACCCCCCAGCACCCCGACTACCGCGGCTACGCCGGCCAGATCGCCTCCGGCGTCTTCCACACAGGCGACCGGATCACCGTGCTGCCCTCGGGCCGCACCACCACCATCGAAGCCATCGACCTGCTCGGCCAGTCCGTCCCGGCCGCCTGGGCCCCCCAATCGGTCACCCTCCACCTGGCCGACGACCTCGACATCTCCCGCGGCGACCTGATCACCCCCACCGACACCGCCCCGGCCACCACCAAGGAGATCACCGCCACCGCCTGCCACCTCCACGACACCCCCCTGCGCGTGGGACAGCGGGTCCTGCTCAAACACACCACCCGCACCGTCAAAGCCATCGTGCAGGACATCCCCTCCCGCCTCACCCTGGACGACCTCTCCCCCCACCCCGACCCCGGCGAACTGGCCGCCAACGACATCGGCCGCATCCGCATCCGCACCGCCGAACCCCTCCCCCTGGACCCCTACACCCTCTCCCGCCGCACCGGATCGTTCCTGCTGATCGACCCCGCCGACGGCGCCACCCTCACCGCCGGCATGTCCGG
>NZ_JBHUFU010000043.1:0-1082 GCF_042681365.1 Streptomyces desertarenae
GGTGGATGCCTTGGCACTGAGAGGCGATGAAGGACGTGGCACGCTGCGATAAGCCATGGGGAGCTGTGAGCAAGCTTTGATCCGTGGATTTCCGAATGGGGAAACCCAACCCGCAAGGGTTATCGTTACCTGAATACATAGGGTAACGAAGCGAACCCGGGGAACTGAAACATCTCAGTACCCGGAGGAAAGGACATCAACCGAGACTCCCGTAGTAGTGGCGAGCGAACCGGGACCAGGCCAGTGCTGTCGTGACATAAAGCCGAACGATCTGGAAAGGTCGGCCATAGCGGGTGATAGCCCCGTAGGCGTCAATTAGCGACAGACTCGAGTAGGGCGGGACACGTGAAATCCTGTCTGAACATGGGGGGACCATCCTCCAAGCCTAAGTACTCCTCAGTGACCGATAGTGAACAAGTACCGTGAGGGAAAGGTGAAAAGCACCCCGACGAGGGGAGTGAAATAGAACCTGAAATCGGAAGCCTACAAGCAGTCGGAGCCACCACGCGTGGTGACGGCGTACCTTTTGTATAATGGGTCAGCGACTTCATGTGCCGTGCAAGCTTAAGCCGTTAGGTGTAGGCGCAGCGAAAGCGAGTCTGAATAGGGCGAATAAGTACGTCGCATGACGACCCGAAACCAGGTGATCTATCCATGAGCAGGTTGAAGGCTGGGTAACACCAGCTGGAGGACCGAACCCGTGCCCGTTGAAAAGGTCTGGGATGACCTGTGGTTAGGGGTGAAAGGCCAATCAAACCTGGACATAGCTGGTTCTCCGCGAAATCTATTTAGGTAGAGCGTCAGACGAATTCCTTGGGGGGTAGAGCACTGGATGGATGCGGGCGGCGCGAGCTGTACCAATTCTAACCAAACTCCGAATACCCAAGAGAACTATCTGGCAGACACACGGCGGGTGCTAACGTCCGTCGTGAAAAGGGAAACAACCCTAACCATCATCTAAGGCCCCCAAGTAACGGCTAAGTGGGAAACGATGTGGGATTGCTTTGACAACCAGGAGGTTGGCTTAGAAGCAGCCATCCTTGAAAGAGTGCGTAATAGCTCACTGGTCAAGTGATTCTGCG
>NZ_JBHUFU010000044.1:0-1080 GCF_042681365.1 Streptomyces desertarenae
GGGCCTATGGTTGAGACAGTCGAGAAGTCGTTACGCCATTCGTGCAGGTCGGAACTTACCCGACAAGGAATTTCGCTACCTTAGGATGGTTATAGTTACCACCGCCGTTTACTGGCGCTTAAGTTCTCAGCTTCGCCACGACGAATCGTGACTAACCGGTCCCCTTAACGTTCCAGCACCGGGCAGGCGTCAGTCCGTATACATCGCCTTACGGCTTCGCACGGACCTGTGTTTTTAGTAAACAGTCGCTTCTCGCTGGTCTCTGCGGCCACCCCCAGCTCAGACAGCACGTGCCATCACCAGGTGTGGCCCCCCTTCTCCCGAAGTTACGGGGGCATTTTGCCGAGTTCCTTAACCATAGTTCACCCGAACGCCTCGGTATTCTCTACCAGACCACCTGAGTCGGTTTAGGGTACGGGCCGCCATGAAACTCGCTAGAGGCTTTTCTCGGCAGCATAGGATCATCCACTTCACCGCAATCGGCTCGGCATCAGGTCTCACCCACATGAGAGACGGATTTACCTACCCCTCGGGCTACACCCTTACCCCGGGACAACCACCGCCCGGGCTGGACTACCTTCCTGCGTCACCCCATCACTCACCTACTACCGGATCGGGCCGTCGGCTCCACCAACACCACACCCCGAAAGGTGCGGGCGGCTTCACGGACTTAGCATCACCGGGCTCGGCCCTTGCGCTCCACAGCGGGTACCGGAATATCAACCGGTTATCCATCGACTACGCCTGTCGGCCTCGCCTTAGGCCCCGACTTACCCTGGGCAGATCAGCTTGACCCAGGAACCCTTGGTCAATCGGCGCAGGAGTTTCCCACTCCTGTATCGCTACTCATGCCTGCATTCTCACTCGTGAACCGTCCACAACTCGCTTCCACGGCTGCTTCACCCGGCACACGACGCTCCCCTACCCATCCACACGGCCGTTGGACCTGTATGTGTGAATGACACGACGTCGGCGGTGTGCTTGAGCCCCGCTACATTGTCGGCGCAGAATCACTTGACCAGTGAGCTATTACGCACTCTTTCAAGGATGGCTGCTTCTAAGCCAACCTCCTGGTTGTCT
>NZ_JBHUFU010000045.1:0-1012 GCF_042681365.1 Streptomyces desertarenae
CGGTGAGCCGATTCTCGAGGTGCGGAATCTGGTGAAGCATTTTCCTCTGACGCAGGGGGTGGTGTTCAAGCGGCAGGTGGGTGCGGTGCGGGCGGTGGACGATGTGTCGTTCACGCTGCATCAGGGGGAGACGCTGGGGATCGTCGGTGAGTCGGGGTGCGGCAAGTCGACGGTGGCGAAGTTGCTGATGAATCTGGAGCGGCCCACGTCGGGGCGGATCCTGTACAAGGGTGAGGACATCACCCGGTTGTCGGGCCGGGCGTTGAAGGCGGTGCGGCGGAACATCCAGATGGTGTTCCAGGATCCGTACACGTCGTTGAATCCGCGGATGACGGTGGGTGACATCATTGCGGAGCCGTTCGAGATCCATCCGGAGGTGGCTCCGAAGGGGGACCGGCGGCGGCGGGTTCAGGAGCTGCTGGATGTGGTGGGGCTGAATCCGGAGTACGTCAACCGGTATCCGCACCAGTTCTCCGGTGGTCAGCGGCAGCGGATCGGGATCGCGCGGGGGCTGGCGCTGAATCCGGAGGTGATCATCTGCGACGAGCCGGTGTCGGCGCTGGATGTGTCGGTGCAGGCGCAGGTGGTGAACCTGATGGAGCGGTTGCAGGACGAGTTCGACCTGTCGTACATCTTCATCGCGCACGACCTGTCGATCGTGCGGCACATCTCGGACCGGGTGGGTGTGATGTACCTGGGGAAGATGGCCGAGGTCGGGTCGGATGTGGAGATCTACGACCATCCGACGCATCCGTACACGCAGGCGTTGCTGTCGGCGGTGCCGCAGCCGGATCCGGAGGTGCGGGAGCGGCGGGAGCGGATCATCCTGTCGGGAGATGTGCCCTCGCCGGCGGATCCGCCGTCGGGGTGCCGGTTCCGTACCCGGTGCTGGAAGGCGCAGGAGCGGTGTGCGCAGGAGGTGCCGCTGCTGGCGGTGCCCGAGCGGTTCGCCGGCCGGGACACCCCCGCCGCCCACCCCTCCGCCTGCCACTTCGCCGAAGAACGCGACGTG
>NZ_JBHUFU010000046.1:0-915 GCF_042681365.1 Streptomyces desertarenae
GGTACCTTTTATCCGTTGAGCGACGGCCATTCCACAATGTACCGCCGGATCACTAAGTCCTGCTTTCGCACCTGCTCGACTTGTAAGTCTTGCAGTCAACCACACTTTTACCTTTGTGCTCTGCATATGGTTTCTGACCATATTGAGTGTAGCTTTGAACGCCTCCGTTACTCTTTAGGAGGCGACCGCCCCAGTCAAACTACCCACCACGCACTGTCTCCTTCCCAGATAAGGGGAACGGGTTAGAAAATCAATTTAGCAAGGGTGGTATTTCAAGGTTGACTCCACTAGAACTAGCGTCCCAGCTTCAAAGTCTCCCACCTATCCTACACATGCTAAACCAATTTTCAATACGAAGTTATAGTAAAGCTCCACGGGGTCTTTTCGTCTTGATGCGGGTAACCAGCGTTTTCACTGGTACCATAATTTCACCGAGTCCAATGTTGAGACAGTAGGGAGATCATTGCGCCTTTCGTGCAGGTCAATAATTAGTTGACAAGGAATTTCGCTACCTTAGGACCGTTATTGTTACGGCCGCCGTTCACCCGGGCTTCACTTTAATGCTTTGCGTAAGCTAACATCTCCGTTTAACCTTCGGGCACTGGGCAGGCTTCACCCTCTATACGTCGTTTTACAACTTAGCAGAGAGCTGTGTTTTTGATAAACAGTTGCCCCCCCTATTTTCTGTGGCCTATTAAAAATAGGCGCCCCTTCTCGCGAACTTACGGGGTTATTTTGCAGAGTTCCTTAACATTGGTTTTCTCGCTCGCCTTAGAATACTCATCTTGGGAACGTGTGTTCGTTCTCGGTACAGGTTGATAAAAAATTAACACTAGAAGCTTTTCTTGGAAACATGAAATCATTCAATTCGTTACTCGACCGAAGTCTTCACTATGCATCACAACTCAAGATTAT
>NZ_JBHUFU010000047.1:0-866 GCF_042681365.1 Streptomyces desertarenae
CTTGCGGTCTTCCATGGCGGCTTCCGACAGCTTGTCGTCGGCCCGGGTCGCGCCCCGCTCGGTCAGCCGGGAGGCCGCGATCTCCGCGATGACCTGCTCGATGGTGGCGGCGTCGGAGTCCACCGCACCGGTGCAGGACATGTCGCCCACGGTGCGGTAGCGCACCCGGCGCACCTCCACGGTCTCGCCGTCCCCGGGGCCGCCCCAGTCGCCCGGGGCCAGCCACATGCCGTTGCGGCGGAAGACCTCGCGGGTGTGGGCGTAGTAGATGGCGGGGAGCTCGATCTTCTCCCGCGCGATGTACTGCCACACGTCCAGCTCGGTCCAGTTGGACAGCGGGAAGACGCGCACGTGCTCGCCCGGCGCGTGGCGGCCGTTGTACAGCTGCCACAGCTCCGGGCGCTGCCGGCGCGGGTCCCAGCCGCCGAACTCGTCGCGCAGGGAGAACACCCGCTCCTTGGCGCGGGCCTTCTCCTCGTCGCGCCGCCCGCCGCCGAAGACCGCGTCGAACCGGTGCCGGCGGATCGCCTCGTTCAGCGGGACGGTCTGCAGGGGGTTGCGGGTGCCGTCGGGGCGCTCGCGCAGCTCGCCGCGGTCGATGAACTCCTGCACCGATGCCACGTGCAGGCGCAGGGAGTGCTCGGCCACCACCCGGTCGCGGTAGGCGATGACCTCGGGGAAGTTGTGCCCGGTGTCCACGTGCAGCAGCGCGAAGGGCAGCGGCGCCGGGGCGAACGCCTTCAGCGCCAGGTGCAGCATCACGATGGAGTCCTTGCCGCCGGAGAACAGGATCACCGGTCGTTCGAACTCCCCGGCCACCTCCCGGAAGATGTGCACCGCCTCCGACTCCAGCGCGTCCAGATGGC
>NZ_JBHUFU010000048.1:0-613 GCF_042681365.1 Streptomyces desertarenae
CTGCGGGGGTGGTCCCGGTGTTCAGGGAGATGCCGCGCATGTCCGCCAGTGGTCCCCGCGCCTGCGGGGGTGGTCCCTCCCACGTCTCGCCGAAAGTGAAGCCCTTGTAGTGGTCCCCGCGCCTGCGGGGGTGGTCCCTCGGCATCACCGATCCTGCGGCCCGCCGAGTTGTGGTCCCCGCGCCTGCGGGGGTGGTCCCCGCAAGGGCACCACCCGCATCAAGTTTCTGGAGTGGTCCCCGCGCCTGCGGGGGTGGTCCCGCCGCCGCCGGCGCGCACGTGGAGATGCAGCGGTGGTCCCCGCGCCTGCGGGGGTGGTCCCCGGAGGGCGAGGACGGCCGCTGGCTGGGGGTGGTGGTCCCCGCGCCTGCGGGGGTGGTCCCAGGTCCCAGATGAACCCGGCGAACTGCTTGACGTGGTCCCCGCGCCTGCGGGGGTGGTCCCGTGGCCGAGTTGCCCGGCGACCGGTACGGGGCGTGGTCCCCGCGCCTGCGGGGGTGGTCCCCCGACATGGGACGCCTGACCCTGCCCCGCTTTGTGGTCCCCGCGCCTGCGGGGGTGGTCCCCCGACATGGGACGCCTGACCCTGCCCCGCTTTGTGGTCCCCGCGCCTG
>NZ_JBHUFU010000048.1:713-835 GCF_042681365.1 Streptomyces desertarenae
CGGGGGTGGTCCCTCCGCCCGTCCCTTGAGGGCCGTGAACGGTATGTGGTCCCCGCGCCTGCGGGGGTGGTCCCCGCCTGGATGTACCCGGACGGAGTCCGTGCCGGTGGTCCCCGCGCCTG
>NZ_JBHUFU010000049.1:0-775 GCF_042681365.1 Streptomyces desertarenae
AAGTAAGAGTATTTGGTGGATGCCTTGGGTCTGAAAGTCGATGAAGGACGCGATTACCTGCGATAAGCTTCGTGGAGTTGGAAATAAACTATGATACGGAGATTTCCGAATGGGGTAACCTAACTGAGCAAACCTCAGTTGCATTTTGATGAATCCATAGTCAAATTAGCGAGACACGTTGCGAATTGAAACATCTTAGTAGCAACAGGAAAAGAAAATAAATAATGATTTCGTCAGTAGTGGCGAGCGAAAGCGAAAGAGCCCAAACCTGTAAAAAGGGGTTGTAGGACATCTTACATTGAGTTACAAAATTTTATGATAGTAGAAGAAGTTGGAAAGCTTCAACATAGAAGGTGATATTCCTGTATACGAAATCATAAAATCTCATAGATGTATCCTGAGTAGGGCGGGGCACGTGAAACCCTGTCTGAATCTGCCGGGACCACCCGGTAAGGCTAAATACTCCTCAGAGACCGATAGTGAACAAGTACCGTGAGGGAAAGGTGAAAAGCACCCCGAGAGGGGAGTGAAATAGATTCTGAAACCATTTACTTACAAGTAGTCAGAGCACGTTAAAGTGTGATGGCGTACATCTTGCAGTATGGGCCGGCGAGTTATGTTAAAATATGCAAGGTTAAGCAGAAAAAAGCGGAGCCGTAGGGAAACCGAGTCTGAATAGGGCGACTTTAGTATATTGGCATATACCCGAAACCAGGTGATCTATCCATGAGCAGGTTGAAGCTTAGGTAAAACTAAGTGGAGGACCGAACCGTAG
>NZ_JBHUFU010000050.1:0-761 GCF_042681365.1 Streptomyces desertarenae
GAAGGCCGGGTTGTTGCCGCGGAAGGTGCCGTTGTGCTCGCCCGGCTCCCAGATGTCCAGCTCGGGGCGGAACAGGGTCAGCGCCATGGGCAGGCCGTAGCCGCTGATGGACTTGGAGACGGTGATGATGTCCGGGGTGATGCCGGCCTCCTCGAAGGAGAAGAAGGGGCCCGTGCGGCCGCAGCCCATCTGGACGTCGTCGACGATGAGCAGCATGTCCCAGCGGTGGCACAGGTCGGCCAGGGCGCGCAGCCACTCGGGGCGGGCGACGTTGATGCCGCCCTCGCCCTGCACCGTCTCCACGATCACCGCGGCGGGCCGGTTCAGGCCGGAGCCGGGGTCCTGCAGGAGCCGCTCGAACCACAGGAAGTCCTCGACCTTGCCGTCGAGGTAGTTGTCGAACGGCATGGGGGTGCCGTGCACCAGCGGGATGCCGGCGCCGGCGCGCTTGAAGGCGTTGCCGGTGACGGCCAGGGAGCCCAGCGTCATGCCGTGGAAGGCGTTGGTGAAGGAGACGATCGACTCGCGCCCCTTGACCTTGCGGGCCAGTTTCAGGGCGGCCTCGACGGCGTTGGTGCCGGTGGGGCCGGGGAACATCACCTTGTGGTCCAGGCCGCGCGGGGCGAGGACCGTGCGGTGGAAGGCCTCCAGGAACTCGCGCTTGGCGACGGTGTGGGTGTCCAGGCCGTGGGTGACGCCGTCCCGCTCCAGGTAGTCCAGCAGGGCGCGTTTGAGGACCGGGTTGTTGTGGCCGTAGTTCA
>NZ_JBHUFU010000051.1:0-735 GCF_042681365.1 Streptomyces desertarenae
GGCGGGAGGCCCTTGATGGCGTACAGCTCCTGGCCCTTGCGGTCCAGCCGCGGAATGGAGTCCAGCAGGCCCCGGGTGTAGGGATGCGCCGGCCGCTTGTACAACTCGTGCACCGGAGCGGTCTCCACGATCCGCCCCGCGTACATCACCGCGATCTTGTCCGCCACGTCCGCCACCACACCCAGGTCATGGGTGATCAGGATCAACCCCATGCGGTACTCGCGCTGCAACTCCGCCAGCAGATCCATCACCTGGGCCTGCACCGTCACATCCAGCGCCGTCGTCGGCTCGTCCGCGATGATCAGCTCCGGCTCCAGCGCCAGCGCCATCGCAATCATGATCCGCTGCCGCATACCCCCGGAGAACTGGTGCGGATAGTCGTTCACCCGCGCCTTCGCCGCCGGGATCTTCACCCGGTCCATCAACTCGATCGCCTTGGCCTTCGCCTCCTTGCGCGAAAGCCCCTGGTGCACCCGGAACATCTCCCCCAACTGGAACCCCACACTGTAGACGGGGTTCAGCGACGACAGCGCGTCCTGGAAGATCATCGCGATCCGGGCACCGCGGATCCTGCGGCGCTCCTCCTCGGACATCTTCAGCATGTCGCGGCCGTGGAAGAGGATCTCACCCCGGGGGATCCGGCCCGGCGGCATGTCGAGGATCCCCATGACCGCCTGCGCGGTCACGGACTTCCCCGACCCCGACTCCCCCAGCACCGCCAACGTCTCACCGGCG
>NZ_JBHUFU010000052.1:0-728 GCF_042681365.1 Streptomyces desertarenae
CTGTCTTGTCTGGTTTCAGCCGGTCAAAACCGG
This sequence comes from Streptomyces desertarenae, assembly GCF_042681365.1. NCBI lineage: Bacteria > Bacillati > Actinomycetota > Actinomycetes > Kitasatosporales > Streptomycetaceae > Streptomyces > Streptomyces desertarenae. The sequence goes on from NZ_JBHUFU010000052.1 coordinate 34, forward strand.
TTGGTGGCCGGTTTTAGCCAGTCTGGTCCGGTCTGGTCCGCGTTGACCGGTTTCAGCTTGTCTGGGCCGGTCGAGTCTGGTGTGATGCGGTCAAAACCGCTTTGAGCCAGTCAAAACCGGTTTGAGAAGGTCTGGCCTGGTTTGATCTGGTCAAAACCCGTATGAGTCCAGTTTGAGCCGGTGAAAACCGGTTTGAGATGTTCTGGTCCGGTTTGAGCCGATTTGAGCCGGTCAGGTGTGGCTTGAGCCGGTTTTAGCCAGTCTGTTCCTGTTTGAGTCCGGTTTGAGCAGTTCAAAACCGGTTTGACCCGTTCAAAACAGGTTTGAGCCGGTCTGGTCTGGTTTGAGCTGGTCCAAACCGCTTTGAGACGGTCTGATCGGGTAGTGGTCGGTCAAAACCGGTTTGTGCCGGTCTGGTGAGATTTGAGACTGTGAAAACTGGTTTGAGCTGGTCTGGTCCGGTTTGATCCGGTCAAAACCCGTTTGAGTGTGGTTCGAGCCGGTCCAAACCGGTTTGAGCCGGTCTGGTCCTGTTTGAGCCGCTTTCAGCTCATCTGGGCCGGTAGAGTCTGGTTTGATGCGGTCAAAACCACTTTGAGCCGTTCAAAACCGGTTTGAGCCGGTCTGGTCCGGTTTGAGTCCGGTTTGAGCCAGTCAAAACAGATTTGAGGTGGTCTGGTCCGGTTTGAGTCCAG
>NZ_JBHUFU010000053.1:0-657 GCF_042681365.1 Streptomyces desertarenae
GCCGCGGAGGCGAATCTGGTGCGCAACGCCGGTTTCGAGTCGGGGCTGGGCGGGTGGACGTGCTCGGCGGGCAGCGGATCGGTCGTCTCCTCCCCGGTGCACGGCGGGGCGTCCGCGCTCCGGGCCGTGCCCGCGGGCTCGGACAACGCCCGCTGCTCCCAGGCCGTCGCCGTGCGGCCGAACTCCGAGTACCAGCTCAGCGCCTGGGTGCAGGGCTCCTACGTCTACCTCGGCGCGACCGGCACCGGCACCACCGACGTCTCCACCTGGACCCCGGGGACCTCCGGCTGGCAGCAGCTGCGGACCTCCTTCACAACCGGGCCGAACACCACCTCGGTCACCGTCCACACCCACGGCTGGTACGGGCAGAGCGCCTACCACGTCGACGACGTCCTGCTGACCGGCCCCGGCGGCGACCCGGGCGAGCCCGACCCCGAGCCCCCGGCCGCGCCCGGCGGCCTGGCGGTCGGCCAGACCACCTCCACCTCGATCACCCTGACCTGGAACGCCGCCGCCGGCGCCACCGGCTACCACGTCTACCGAGACGGCCAGAAGGTCCAGTCCGCCCCGGGCACCTCGGCGACCGTGACCGGGCTGAAGCCCTCCACCTCCTACGAGTTCCGCGTCAGCGCCGTCAACGGCGCCGGCGAGTCGGCG
>NZ_JBHUFU010000054.1:0-604 GCF_042681365.1 Streptomyces desertarenae
CGCCCAATAATTCCGGACAACGCTCGCACCCTACGTATTACCGCGGCTGCTGGCACGTAGTTAGCCGGTGCTTTCTAATAAGGTACCGTCAAGATAAAATCATTTCCTATTCTATTTTTTCTTCCCTTATAACAGCAGTTTACATTCCGAAGAACTTCATCCTGCACGCTGTGTCGCTCCATCAAGCTTTCGCTCATTGTGGAAAATTCCTTACTGCTGCCTCCCGTAGGAGTCTGGGCCGTGTCTCAGTCCCAGTGTGGCCGTACAGCCTCTCGGCCCGGCTAAACATCATCGTCTTGGTAGGCCATTACCCTACCAACTAACTAATGTTCCGCACCCCCATTTTTAAGTGAAGCTGTGAAGCTCCTTTCTATTACTCATCATGCGATAAATAACTATATCCGGTATTAGCTATTGTTTCCAATAGTTATCCCAGTCTTAAAGGTAGGTTAGGTACGTGTTACTCACCCATTCGCTACTGAATGTATTGCTACATCCCGTTCAACATGCATGTATTAGGCACACAGCGAGCGTTCATCCTGAGCTAGGATCAAACTCTCAAAAAATTGCGTGTTTAATAAATTGGTTTTGTTTTAATTTTAGA
>NZ_JBHUFU010000055.1:0-595 GCF_042681365.1 Streptomyces desertarenae
GCCAGCAGGGAGTGGCCGCCCAGGGCGAAGAAGTCGTCGTCCACCCCGACCCCGGGCACCCCCAGCACCTCGGCGAACAGCCCGCACAGGATCTCCTCGCGCGGACCGCGCGGCGCCCGCCCCGCCCCGCGCACCGGCGCGAACTCCGGCACCGGCAGCGCGGCCCGGTCCAGCTTGCCGTTGGCCGTCAGCGGCAACCCCTCCTCCAGCACCACCAGCGCCGACGGCACCATGTACTCGGGCAGCACCGCCGCGACCGCGGCCGACACCGCCTCCCGGTCCGGCACCCCCTCCCCCGCCGCCGGCACCAGATACCCCACCAGGCGCTGGTCGCCCGGCTGGTCCTCGCGCAGCACCACCGCCGCCCTGGCGACCGCGGGGTGGCTCTCCAGGGCGCGGGCGACCTCCGCGGTCTCGATGCGGAACCCGCGCAGTTTGACCTGGTCGTCGCCCCGGCCGGCGTACTCCAGGTTCCCGTCGGGCCGCCAGCGGGCCAGGTCGCCGGTGCGGTACATCCGCTCCCCCGGCTCCCCGAAGGGACAGGCCACGAACCGCTCCGCGGTCATCCCCGGCCGGCCGAGGTAGCCGCGGGCCA
>NZ_JBHUFU010000056.1:0-585 GCF_042681365.1 Streptomyces desertarenae
GACGTGACACTGCTCGAAAGGGTGCTCAGTGGACTTCGCAAGCTCTAGCGGTGCATCGCGCTCCACCACCTCCGCGAAGATCGTGGTGGCGGGCGGGTTCGGCGTGGGCAAGACGACCTTCGTGGGCGCCGTGTCGGAGATCAACCCGCTGCGCACCGAGGCCGTGATGACCGCCGCGTCCGCGGGGATCGACGATCTGACCCACACCGGTGACAAGACCACCACGACGGTGGCGATGGACTTCGGCCGGATCACGTTGGACCAGGATCTGATCCTGTACCTGTTCGGTACGCCGGGGCAGGACCGGTTCTGGTTCATGTGGGACGATCTGGTGCGGGGTGCGATCGGTGCGGTGGTGCTGGTGGACACCCGGCGGTTGGCGGACTGCTTCCCGGCGGTGGACTACTTCGAGAACTCGGGTCTGCCGTTCGTGATCGCGTTGAACGGGTTCGACGGTCAGCAGCCGTACACGCCGGACGAGGTGCGGGAGGCGCTGCAGATCGGTCCGGACGCGCCGATCATCACCACCGACGCCCGGCGGCGGGCGGAGGCCAAGAGCACGCTGATCACCCTGGTCGAGCACGC
>NZ_JBHUFU010000057.1:0-569 GCF_042681365.1 Streptomyces desertarenae
GCGCTCACCGCGCTCGTCATCACGGCGGAACCCACGCGGACGATCCCCACGCTCATCCCGCCGATCGTCACGACGGTAGGCCGGCCGCTCGTCCCTGCGGTCGTCACGGCGGTAGGCGGGCCGGTCATCCCGGCGGTCGTCCCTACGGAACCCACCGCGCTCACCGCGCTCATCATCACGGCGGAACCCACGCGGACGATCCCCACGCTCATCCCGCCGATCGTCACGGCGGAACCCACCACGCCCCTGACCCGGACCACGATCCCGATCATCGCGACGGTACGAGGACCGCTCGTCGCGGCGGAACCCACCACGCTCACCACTGTTCTGGCGCCGCGGCCTGTCGGACCGCTCAGGCCTACCAGGCTGTTCCTCAGGTGGATTGGGCATCGCTGTGGCTCCTGTCATGGGGTGGTACACGTTCATTCTCGGATACAGAAAAGAAAAGGGCCCTCGGCCCCAGCATGCACGCTGGGACCAAGGGCCCTTCAAAGATTGTTCGGCGGCGTCCTACTCTCCCACACGGTCCCCCATGCAGTACCATCGGCGCTGAAAGGCTTAGCTTCCGG
>NZ_JBHUFU010000058.1:0-553 GCF_042681365.1 Streptomyces desertarenae
CGTCGATATGGACTCTTGGGGAAGATCAGCCTGTTATCCCCGGGGTACCTTTTATCCGTTGAGCGACGGCCCTTCCATACAGAACCACCGGATCACTATGGCCGACTTTCGTCTCTGCTCGACTTGTCAGTCTCGCAGTCAGGCGGGCTTATGCCATTGCACTCGACGAGCGATTTCCGACCGCTCTGAGCCCACCATCGCGCGCCTCCGTTACACTTTGGGAGGCGACCGCCCCAGTCAAACTGCCCGCCACGCTATGTCCCGGACCCGGATAACGGGCCTCGGTTAGACGTCAGCGGCAACAAGGGTGGTATTTCAAGGTTGGCTCCACCGGAGCTGGCGCCCCGGGTTCATAGCCTCCCACCTATCCTACACATGTTGCCGCTAACGCCAAAGCGAAGCTGCAGTAAAGGTTCATAGGGTCTTTCCGTCTGACCGCGGGAACCCCGCATCTTCACGGGGAATTCAATTTCGCTGGGCCTATGGTTGAGACAGTCGAGAAGTCGTTACGCCATTCGTGCAGGTCGGAACTTACCCGACAAGGAATTTCGCT
>NZ_JBHUFU010000059.1:0-552 GCF_042681365.1 Streptomyces desertarenae
CGTCGATATGGACTCTTGGGGAAGATCAGCCTGTTATCCCCGGGGTACCTTTTATCCGTTGAGCGACGGCGCTTCCACAAGCCACCGCCGGATCACTAGTCCCTGCTTTCGCACCTGCTCGACCCGTCAGTCTCACAGTCAAGCTCCCTTGTGCACTTACACTCACCACCTGATGACCAACCAGGCTGAGGGAACCTTTGGGCGCCTCCGTTACCCTTTAGGAGGCAACCGCCCCAGTTAAACTACCCACCAGACACTGTCCCTGATCCGGATCACGGACCCAGGTTAGACATCCAGCACGACCAGAGTGGTATTTCAACAGCGCCTCCACACACACTGGCGTGCATGCTTCACCGGCTCCCACCTATCCTACACAAGCCGAACCGAACACCAATATCAAGCTGTAGTAAAGGTCCCGGGGTCTTTCCGTCCTGCTGCGCGAAACGAGCATCTTTACTCGTAGTGCAATTTCACCGGGCCTATGGTTGAGACAGTCGAGAAGTCGTTACGCCATTCGTGCAGGTCGGAACTTACCCGACAAGGAATTTCGCT
>NZ_JBHUFU010000060.1:0-551 GCF_042681365.1 Streptomyces desertarenae
GTTTTTGTCAGTATCTCGCGAGTGCGGGACTGTGACATCAAATCTCTTAGTTCTTTTATTCTTTCCATATTGAATATATTTGACCTGCTTTTGCTGATCACGCGTACATATGTACGCGTGATCAGTAGAAACAAGGTAGTTTTTAAACAATTCGACATTAATTGATGGCCATCCGAATCCTTTTGGTCGCTGTCTGACTGTCAGTAAGTATGCTAGAGTCCCGTTTCCGTTTCATTACCAACACCACGTCTCCTTGCCCTATCAAAACATTAGCCTTCTCTCCTTTCGCAAGATTGCTCAATTCGTTGATGCTCAATGCTGGACCATATCTCTTGTCTTCTTTGCCCAGAATCAGAAATCCCCTCAATACCATGTGGTTTTACGATATTGGGCATCCATTTCATCCTGAGGGCTGGATTCTTCTCCTGCCTCCCCGAGGTATATTTCTTGATTATGGCCATATGGTCCACAGTGGTTTTTGTCAGTATCTCGCGAGTGCGAGACTGTGACATCAAATCTCTTAGTTCTTTTATTCTTTCCATATTGAATAT
>NZ_JBHUFU010000061.1:0-533 GCF_042681365.1 Streptomyces desertarenae
TGGAAGCGCCGTCGCTCAACGGATAAAAGGTACCCCGGGGATAACAGGCTGATCTTCCCCAAGAGTCCATATCGACGGGATGGTTTGGCACCTCGATGTCGGCTCGTCGCATCCTGGGGCTGGAGTCGGTCCCAAGGGTTGGGCTGTTCGCCCATTAAAGCGGTACGCGAGCTGGGTTTAGAACGTCGTGAGACAGTTCGGTCCCTATCCGCTGTGCGCGTAGGAGTCTTGAGAAGGGCTGTCCCTAGTACGAGAGGACCGGGACGGACGAACCTCTGGTGTGCCAGTTGTCCTGCCAAGGGCATGGCTGGTTGGCTACGTTCGGGAGGGATAACCGCTGAAAGCATCTAAGCGGGAAGCCTGCTTCGAGATGAGGACTCCCACCCCGTTTCAGGGGGTAAGGCTCCCGGGAGACGACCGGGTTGATAGGCCAGATATGGAAGCCCAGTGATGGGTGGAGTTGACTGGTACTAATAGGCCGAGGGCTTGACCATAGACGCTCGCGTCCACTGTGTGGGTTCTGAGACCACGAC
>NZ_JBHUFU010000062.1:0-525 GCF_042681365.1 Streptomyces desertarenae
CAGTCGCTACCCCCTGGTCTGTGCCCCCCACACCTGGTTGCCCAAGCATGGGGCCTCCTTCTCCCGAAGTTACGGAGGCAATTTGCCGAGTTCCTTCAGCATCGTTCTCTCAAGCGCCTTGGTATGCTCTACCAGTCCACCTGTGTCGGTTTAGGGTACGGTCTAATGTGGGAGCTATTTCCTGGAACTCCTACGCGGCCTGGACAATCCAATAAGCCCAGACAACTTTCGGCGTTCGTCACTTCCCACTGGCCCACGAATATTAACGTGGTTCCCATCGACTACGGCTTTCGGCCTCGCCTTAGGGGCCGGCTAACCCTGCGCAGATTAACTTTACGCAGGAACCCTTGGACTTTCGGCGAGAGTGTCTCTCACACTCTTTGTCGCTACTCATGTCAGCATTCTCACTTCCGATACCTCCAGCCAGCCTCACGGCTGACCTTCACAGGCTTACGGAACGCTCCGCTACCGCGCATGCAAGCATGCACCCGCGTCTTCGGTATGTGGCTTTAGCCCCGGTACATT
>NZ_JBHUFU010000063.1:0-509 GCF_042681365.1 Streptomyces desertarenae
CGATTCCAATGCTTGCCAGCAGGGCATTGAGGACACGATCGATAAAGACCAGCAGGACGCCGGCAATAAATTTGACGTTTCCCTTACTGACGGATTCACTGGCACTCAGTGCGGTATGTCCATCGAGTCCGGCCTTGCGCCAGATGGATATCCCGTTCATTACAAATCCAACACCGGCCAGCTTGGCCAGCGACAGAACTGCATTTGCTGCGCCAGCAGCAGCGCCAAACGTCTGAGGTTGTACATATGCAATCGGGCCACATGAGTCAGCCCTGAATCCCATGTGTACGCCTCCGGCGTTAATCATTGCCGGGAGTGATACGAGCATGCAGCTGGTTAACATCCCCGCAATAAATTTTCCGGGAGACATTTTTACCGGACCGGCTGAACGGGCGCGGGCAAACAGGGTAATCATGCTGATCACCCCGATGAATTCTCCCCAGGTAAACAGGAAATCCATTCCGGCACTGAAAATACTGCTGGCAAAGTTCTCAATGGCGGTCAGGGCA
>NZ_JBHUFU010000064.1:0-505 GCF_042681365.1 Streptomyces desertarenae
TTCATCCACAGACCGCTGAAGCGGCCGGCACCATCGATCCCGAGCACCGTTCCCTCCGCGAACAGAAGAGCATCACTGGTGGGTGCGGCCCCGGTCACCAGCACCCAGCCGGTTCTCCCGTCCAGGACGACCTCATGGCGCATGTCGTCGACGGACACGGCCATGCCGGGTATGGAATCCATCCCGGAGACCCTGACGGAACCGGCTCGATACGGGGGTGGGGTCACTTCGCCGGACTTCCAGGCCCGGCGCGGAGCGTACCCCGTGGCGAACAGCAGGGCGCCGGTGGCCAGGGAAACGCTCAGATCCACCGGCCCCACCGTGATGTCCGCCCGGTTCTGTTGCTCCGAAAGCCCCGCGGGGACGCCGTACTCCTCGAAGAAGAAGGACTGCTCGTCTCCCAGGTAGAGAAGCTTCCCGGCCGTAGGAGCCCGCTCCCGATCGAAGTGAAATATCACCGCTTACCGTCCCCTGAACTGGTGGTGCAGGATCTTCCGCGTTCTGT